>NZ_JAPNJY010000044.1:0-393303 GCF_026626625.1 Corallococcus sp. BB11-1
TGGCTGGGCGTGAAGCCGGAAGAGACGTACCAGGTGCATGAATTGATGGCCGACCAACGCTCCCTGTGGCAGGGACCGGACGTGCAGGTGCGCCTGACGCCGGAACAGCCCGCGGCCGTGTATGCCGTGTATCGCTTCCGCCGCACCGAGCACGCGTTCGACTACTTCGAGTGACACCCTCCGAGAGGCGTATGGACCTGGATCCGCTCTGGTACAAAAAGGCGCTCATCTACGAGCTGCACATCCGCGCATTCCACGACTCGAACGGGGACGGCCACGGGGACATCCCGGGCCTCATCGAGAAGCTGCCCTACCTCCAGGAGCTGGGCGTGGACTGCCTGTGGCTCCTGCCGCACTACCCGTCACCGCTGCGCGACGACGGCTACGACATCGCGGACTACTACGGCATCCACCCGGACTACGGCACGCTGGCGGACTTCCAGCGGCTGGTGGAGGAGGCCCACAAGCGCGGCCTGCGCATCCTCACGGAGCTGGTGGTCAACCACACCAGCGACCAGCACCCCTGGTTCCAGGAGGCGCGCCGCGACCCGAAGAGCCCCAAGCGCAACTGGTACGTCTGGAGCGACACCGACGAGCAGTACAAGGGCGCGCGCATCATCTTCACCGACACGGAGCGCTCCAACTGGACGTGGGATCCGGTGGCCAAGCAGTACTTCTGGCACCGCTTCTTCAGCCACCAGCCGGACCTCAACTACGACAACCCTGAAGTGCAGGAAGCCATGCTGGACGTCATGCGCTTCTGGCTCAACATGGGCGTGGACGGGTTCCGCTGCGACGCCGTGCCCTACCTCTTCGAGCGCGAGGGCACCAACTGCGAGAACCTCCCGGAGACGCACGCGTTCCTGAAGCGCCTGCGCAAGACGATCGACTCCGAGTACCAGGGCAAGGTGCTCCTCGCGGAGGCCAACCAGTGGCCCGCCGACGTGCGCGTGTACTTCGGCGAAGGCGACGAGTTCCACATGGGCTTCCACTTCCCCGTGATGCCCCGCCTGTTCATGGCGGTGCGCCGCGAGGACCGCACGCCCATCGTGGAGATCATGCAGCAGACGCCGGACATCCCGGACAACTGCCAGTGGGCCATCTTCCTGCGCAACCACGATGAGCTGACGCTGGAGATGGTGACGGACGAGGACCGGGACTACATGTACCGGGAGTACGCCACCGACCCGCGCATGCGCATCAACCTGGGCATCCGCCGCCGGCTGGCGCCGCTGATGGACAACGGCCGCCGGCGCATCGAGCTGATGCACAGCCTGCTGTTCACCCTGCCCGGCACGCCGGTCCTCTACTACGGGGACGAGATCGGCATGGGCGACAACATCTACCTGGGCGACCGCAACGGCGTGCGCACGCCCATGCAGTGGACCGGCGACCGCAACGCGGGCTTCAGCCGCGCGGACTACGCGCGCCTCTTCGCGCCCGTCATCGCGGACCCCGTGTACGGCTACCAGTCCATCAACGTGGAGGCCCAGGAGCGGCAGAAGTCCAGCCTGCTCCAGTGGGTGAAGCGGATGATCGGCATCCGCCAGCGCTACCCCGTGTTCGCCATGGGCACGCTGAAGTTCCTCGCCACGGAGAACCGCAAGGTGCTGGCCTTCGTGCGCGAATGGCAGGGGCAGTCCGTGCTGGTCATCTGCAACCTGTCGCGCTTCGCGCAGCCGGCCGTGCTGGACCTGCGCGAGCTCAGTGGCTCCGTCCCCGTGGAGCTGATTGGAGAGACGGCGTTCCCCCGCATCAGCGACCTGCCCTACCAGCTTTCAATGGGCCCCTACATGTTCCTGTGGTTCCGGTTGGACAAGCCTCTGCCGGGGAAGGAGTAAACGCGCGTGACACCCTTGGACCTGACAAAGCTGCCCGACTTCCTCAAGGCCCAGCGATGGTTCGCCGGCAAGGCGTGGCCCATCAAGAGCGTCAGCGTGGCGGATCACGTGAACATGGAGCTGGGCTCGTGCTCGTTCACGCTCGCCATCGTGGAGGTGGTGTACGAGCTGGGCCATCCGGAGCGCTATCAGCTCCAGGCGCGCCAGACGCCCGAAGGCCTGGTCAGCGCGCTGGAGGACGACGCCTGCGTGCGCGCCCTCTTCGGCCTGGCGCGTGAGGGCCGCGAGCTGCCCTCCGGCTCCGGCCGCGTGGTGGGCGAGTGGATTTCCTCCACCGACAGCGGCGTGGCCCTGCCGGATCCGCTGACGGTGCGCCGGCTCAACGTGGAGCAGAGCAACACGTCGCTCGTGCTGGGCGAGCGCGTCATCATCAAGGTCATCCGCAAGCTCGAAGCAGGCGTGAACCCGGAGTACGAGGTGGGCCGCTTCCTCGCGACGAAGACGTCCTTCCGCGCGACGCCGCAGCTGCTGGGCGCGCTCAACCTGGAGGGCCCCGCGGGCGCGACGCTGGCCCTGGCGCACCGCTTCGTGCCGGACGCGGTGGACGGCTGGAAGTACACGCTGGATCGCCTGCGCCAGGAGAAGGCGCTGGGCGAAGGCTTCCTGGCGGACATGCGGGAGCTGGGCGCGCGCCTGGGCGACCTGCACAAGGCCTTCGCCTCCGCGGGGCCGGACGACCTGGCCTTCTCCCCGGAGCCGCTGCTGCTGGAGGACCTGCAGCGCTGGAGCGCGTCCATCGTGGGCGAGCTGGGCGTGACGCTGGCGGACGCGGGCCGCCTGCACGCGGACCTGGAGGGCCGGCGCGACGGGCTCATCGCGTACGCGAAGAAGCTGGCGCAGGTGGCGCCCTCCGGCCAGAAGATCCGCATCCACGGCGACCTGCACCTGGGCCAGGTGCTGCGCGCGGAGAACCAGTGGCTGTTCTTCGACTTCGAGGGAGAGCCCTCGCGGACCTTCACCGCGCGGCGGGAGAAGTACAGCGCGCTGCGCGACGTGGCGGGGATGATCCGCTCCTTCGACTACGCGGAGGCCACCGTGGCGCTGGAGGGCGGCCAGCCGCGCGGGCGCGTGGGCCCCACCCGCGACGCCTTCCTGGAGGGCTACCGGTCCGCGACGCGCGGCGCGCCCTTCCTGCCCGACAACGACGAGGCCTTTGACGTGATGCTGCGCGCCTTCGAGCTGGAGAAGCTGCTGTACGAGGTGCGCTACGAACTGGCGAACCGGCCCGACTGGGTGCGAATCCCCGTCGAGGCCCTGCTGCGGATGGAGGATGCCCCGTGAGGAAGCCGGCGGACAGAGCACAGGTGGAGGCGGAGCTGCAACGCGTGGTGGAGCTGCGCCATCCGGAGCCGCACTCCGTGCTGGGCGTCCACCCGGACGGGGACGGCATGGTGGTGAGGGCCTACCGGCCCGAAGCCGTGTCCATCCACGTGCTGCCGGAGTTCGGCGGCAAGGTGCCCATGGTGCACCGCACCGGCGGCGTCTTCGAGGCGCGCATCAACGGCCGCACGGAGCCGTTCGGCTACCTGCTGGAGGTGGAGTACCCGGGCAAGAAGGTCTTCACGCTGCGCGACCCGTACAGCTTCCTGCCCACGCTGGGGGAGCTGGATCTCTACTTCGCGGGCGAGGGCCGCCACGAGCGGCTCTGGGAGCGCATGGGCGCGCACCTCATCCACCACAACGGGGTGAAGGGCACGTCCTTCGCCGTCTGGGCGCCCACGGCGTCCGGCGTGTCCGTGGTGGGTGACTTCAACGGCTGGGACGGGCGCCTGCACGGCATGCGGCGCATGGGCTCCTCCGGCATCTGGGAGCTGTTCGTCCCGGAGGTCGGCGAGGGCACCCGCTACAAGTTCGAGATCCGCCCGGGCCACGGCGGCGGCCGGCTGCTCAAGTCGGATCCGTTCGCCTTCCGCACGGAGACGCCGCCCGCCACCGCGTCGGTGGTGCACGACCTGGCGCGCTACGCGTGGGGCGACACCGCGTGGCTGGAGGCCCGGGAGAAGCATCCGGACGCCGTGCACCAGCCCTGGAGCGTCTACGAGGTGCACCTGGGAAGCTGGCGCCGCGTGGTGGAGGACGGCGACCGGCCCATGACGTACCGCGAGCTGGCGCCGGAGCTGGCGCGCTACGTGAAGGAGCTGGGCTTCACGCACGTGGAGCTGCTGCCCGTGGCGGAGCACCCCTACGGCGGCTCCTGGGGCTACCAGGTCGGCGGCTACTACGCGCCCACGTCGCGCTTCGGCCACCCGGACGACTTCCGCTACCTGGTTGACTACCTGCACCAGGAGGGCGTCGGCATCATCGTGGACTGGGTGCCGGGCCACTTCCCGCGCGACAGCCACGCGCTGGGCGACTTCGACGGCACGGCGCTCTACGAACACGCGGATCCGCGCAAGGGAGCGCAGCCGGACTGGGGCACGCTCGTCTTCAACTTCGGCCGCAACGAGGTGCGCAACTTCCTCATCGCCAACGCGCTGTTCTGGCTGGAGGAGTACCACATCGACGGGCTGCGCGTGGACGCGGTGGCCTCCATGCTCTACCTGGACTACAGCCGCAAGCACGGCGAGTGGATCCCCAACCGCTGGGGCGGACGCGAGAACGAGGAGGCCATCCAGTTCCTGCGCGAGCTCAACGACACCGTGCGCCGCAAGCACCCGGGCGTCGTCGTCATCGCGGAGGAGTCCACCGCGTGGCCCAAGGTGAGCCAGCCCACCAGCGAGGGCGGCCTGGGCTTCCACTTCAAGTGGAACATGGGCTGGATGCACGACACGTTGTCGTACTTCGGCAAGGACCCCATCCACCGTCAGTACCACCACAACCAGCTCACCTTCGGCCTGCTGTATGCGTTCAGCGAGCACTTCATGCTGCCGCTGAGCCACGACGAGGTGGTGCACGGCAAGGGCAGCCTCTACGGCCGCATGCCGGGGGACCCGTGGCAGAAGCGCGCCAACCTGCGCGCGCTCTTCGCGTGGATGTGGGCCCACCCGGGCAAGAAGCTGCTCTTCATGGGCGGCGAGTTCGGCCAGCCGGGCGAGTGGAACCACGACAAGAGCCTGGACTGGCACCTGCTGGGAGACCCGGGCCACCAGGGCATCAAGAAGCTGGTGAGCGACCTGAACCGCGTCTACCGCGACCTGCCAGCGCTCTACGACGCGGACAGCGAACCGGTGGGCTTCCAGTGGCTCCAGGCGGACGCCTCCGCGGCGAACGTGCTGGCGTTCGTGCGCCGCTCGCGCACCCCCGGGCGTCACGTGGTGTGCGTGGCCAACCTGTCGCCGGTGCCGCGCGAGAACTATCGCGTGGGCTTCCCGCTCCAGGGCCGTTATGTGGAATTGCTCAACAGCGACGCGGGGGAGTACGGCGGCAGCGGCCTGGGCAACCAGGGCCAGGTGCACACCGAGCCCACCGGCTGGGACGGGCAGCCGTCATCCGCGGCCCTCACCCTGCCCCCGCTGTCGGTGGTGTGGTTCACCCCGGGCTAGGAAGGGCGCCCTGGCGCGTCCTTCCATCCGGCCTTCACGCGGCACGGAAAGGACGCGCCAATGGCCTCGCAGGCAGTGACGAAGCGGAAGCTGGGGACGACAGGGCTGGAGGTGTTCCCGCTGTGTCTGGGTGGGAACGTCTTCGGCTGGACGAGCGATGAGGCGACGTCCTTCGCCGTGCTCGACGCGTTCATCGAGGGCGGCGGCGACTTCATCGACACCGCGGACGTGTATTCGCGGTGGATCCCCGGCCACCAGGGCGGCGAATCGGAGACGGTGCTGGGGCGGTGGATGGCCTCGCGCAAAACGAGGGACCGCGTGGTGGTGGCCACGAAGGTCGGCGCGGAGACGGCGCTGGGCAAGGGCCTCACCCGCGAGCACATCGAGAAGAGCGTGGAGGCGTCCCTGCGCCGGCTGGGCGTGGAGCGCATCGACCTGTACTACGCGCACTACGACGACCCGAACACGCCCCTCGAGGAGACGCTCCGCGCCTTCGACGCGCTGGTGAAGGCGGGCAAGGTGAAGGCGCTGGGCCTGAGCAACCACACCGCGGAGCGGGCGGCGGAGGCCCTGGCCACGCAGCAGCGCCTGGGGCTCGCGCGCTACCAGGTGCTCCAGCCGGAGTACAACCTGGTGGAGCGCTCCCGCTTCGAGGACGCGCTCCAGCCGCTGAGCCAGAAGGAGGGGCTCGCGGTGGCGCCCTACTTCGGGCTCGCGTCGGGCTTCCTCACCGGCAAGTACCAGGAGGGACAGCCGCCGCCCAGGTCGCAGCGCGCGGACGGTGTGTTGAAGAAGTACGGCAACGCGAAGGGCTGGGCCGTCGTCGCCGCGCTGAAGCAGGTGGCCCGACGCCGGGGTGCCACCGAGGCGCAGGTGGCGCTCGCGTGGCTCGCGACGCGGCCCACGGTGGTGGCGCCCATCGCCAGCGCGACGTCGGTGCCGCAGGTGAAGGAGCTGCTCGGGGCGTTCAGCGTGAAGCTGGAGGCGGACGACCTGCGCGAGCTGGACGGCGCGTCGTCGAAGGCCTAGCGCGGTGGAGGAACCGGTCCTGGCGCCCGGAAGTCAGGGCCGCCCTGCGACACCCCATGCGACACGACGTCAGCTCTCTGTTTCATCCGCGACGAGCACCGTCTTCAGCCGCTCCAGCGTGGCCTCCGGCACGTCGATGAAGGACAGGCCTACCTCGAAGCGGGCCACGGCGTCCTTGGGTAGCTTGACGGCCCAGACGATGCGGGCCGTACATTCCAGGGAGCTGCCGTCGGGCAGGAACAACTCCAGATCCAACCGCGACCCGACGTCCTGAGGCTCATCCGAGTAGATGCGCGCGCCGCCGAGGCTGACATCGAGCACCTGCTTCTTCTCCCCAAGCTTCATCCGCGCGGGACGCGAATAGAGGGGGGCGTGGAGCCGGGGGAAGGAGCGGCGATCGATGTGGGAAGTCATCTGGGTCGTCACGATCAGCCATCCTAGCGTGCCTGTCACAAAAGGGCATATCGCCCTCCCAGGCAACGAAGTGACCACTGGGAGTGGATCACCCCGCCATGGGTTTTGGATCACCCCGACCCGGGCCCGGTCGTCCGGATGCGTCAGGGATTGAAGGGGCCGCGCGCGTCATCAATGCCGGGGGCGTCGCGCGCCAGCTCGTCGCAGATGAGCCCCTGGATGCGGAACGCCAGCCGCGCTTCCTGGACCACCTCCTGGGACTCCAGCTCACCGAGGGAGACTTCATCCAGCCGCGCCGCCAACCGTCGCTCGAAGGCAGGCAATTCGCCGGCGGACACGGCGTTGTAGAAGGCCGCGCCACGAACCCCTTCCAGCTCGAACGCCCGTGAGACGAGCTCCGCGCGCTGGGGGGCCGTGAACAGGTCCAGCACGCAGCGAGCGTAGGCATGCGCGAGCAGGAGGTGGGGCGCCTCCGTGGCCACCTCGTGGATGCGCTCCGCGTGCAGCCGCGTCTCCGCGCAGGCGAACGGCTGCGTGCGCGTATCACCGCAGAACCAGTCCAGGTCCGACGCCAGCGCCGAGGCCCGCCGCAGCTCCGGCAGCCGCAGCACCCTCGCGAGCGCCGCATCCTTCACCCCGGGCAGCACGGCTTCAAAGGCCTCGTAGAGGACGTGCAGCTGACGCAGGTGGTTCACGTAGTGCCGCGCCCGCACGAACTGGCCATACACCCCGCCGTTCCACGAGCCCTGGAAGAGCGCCTCCAGGAACGTGGATTGCTCCGCCTGTCGCCGGGCAATCCCCGTCCCCTCCTCCAGGCGCACCGACAACGGCTGGGCCGGCGTGGCGGAAGGCGAGCCCACCGAATCCCCCAGTCGCCGCTCGCGAGCGGAGCGGATGCCACCCCACCGCAGCGTGCCCTGAGGACTCACTGCTTCCACCCGCCATTGGGCGCCCCGTGAGCGGTGGCGGGAGCGGCCAGCGGCTCCGACGCCTCGGCTTCGCGGTGGGCCGGGTGCGATCCCTCTTCCAGCCGCTGGATGGCCTCCAACACGGTGTGCCCCAGCGCGCGCAGGACGTCCTCCTCCAGGCGGAGCGTCACCGGTCCCACCGCCAGGTGGATGTGCCCACAACTGCACCGCGTCACTTCAGCGCACGGGCCCTGCGCCAGCACCGCCCTGCAGCATCCCTGACCGCGCATCGCGACCTCCAGTTGATTTTGATTATCGAAATCAAATTCATGAAGCCACAACGCCCTTCCGGGGTCAAGCCGGTTCGCGCCGTTTCCGGATCCGTTGACCTCCACCCACCACCCAAAGACACACATGAAACACCAACCAAATGACATGCAAATACAAATCAATGACTGTGATTGAATCACAATGACAATCATTTAAATGTTTCAATGCAACGGCGAGGAGAGGGGCAGTTGCCCTCCTGGAAGGGGCTGCTCGTTTGAGCATGTAGGCATGGTGACACTCGGGTGGGCTGGAATGCCTGAAGGTTTGTTCAGGTCCATTCAGCCCTCGCGCGACCTTCAGGAAAATGGCTGAAGGTTTGTTCAGCACTCGTTCAGGCCACACTGCTCCTGGCATCTTTGGCGGATCAAGGCAGCTGAGGGCGCCGCGCGTCCCAAGCCGCGCTCAGGAAGAGGGAGCACATGGCGCGCTGCCTCTCTGAAACCTTGCTGGGGCTGGTGGGCCATGCGGACTGGCTGCCGGTCCACTGCGCTCCCCTCCCCCGAACCCACGGAAGCGCCGAAGGCAGAGGTGCCGACGAGGCTGCCACCCCAGGAAGTGAGGGAGCCGGGCGCAGCCGGGCCCGGGGGCGCGCTCCGTCAACGCGACGGCCTCGCTAAACATCCGTTCAGTCAGGAGTTCGTGGGTGCGAACGGGAGGGCTTCATCACCATTCCCCCGGAAAGCAGCCTGCGGATGCCATGCGGAGGCGTCAGAGCCCAAGCAAGCAGGATGGCCTGGCGAGCGCCGTGCAGCAACGGGACCGAAATAAGGAGTAGCGCTCCTCATCCACCAGGGAGTTCCTCGCGGCGAATCCATACGAAGCGAGGGGGAACGACCGGGCCAGGAAAGCCCAAGGAAGGTCCTTCCCGGAGGGGGTCCGCAACTACAAGGTCACGGCGTTGTCCCGGAAGGCGGCTGCTTCACCAACGAAGACGAGGCCGGCGCTCGTACAGCGAGCAGCCCGGGCCGCCGCGCAGCCATGAGTTCGGGGCTTCGCGGCAGGCGGCCCTGAGTGCTCAGCCCGTCTTGCCGTAGCCCAACGTGGAACCCGCCACACCGCCATGAGCCGGGGCTTCGCAGCAAGAGGCCCCGAGCGTTCAGCGCGCCTCGCCGTAACTCAACGTGGAACCCTCCGCGCAGTCATGAGCCGGAGGGGGCGCGACAACCGTCCCGTGCTCAGCGCGTCTCGCCGCGGCCCAGCTTCTCCACGTAGTCCGCCGGCAGCCCGGCGCTCCGGGCTCCGCGCACCAGGGCCTCCACGAAGCGCGGGCTCACCGGTCCGTCCGACGACGCTCGGCGCGGGTTGGTCACGAACGCCGTGGCCTCCAGCTCCTGTCCGTCCACGAGCACGCGCACCGTGCGCTCCACGCACATGCTGGTGACGAAGCCCTCCTTGTGCTGGACGATGGGCCAGTCCTTGCCGGCGATCTCGAAGAGCCGGCCGTACACGCGAGCCCCGGGCACGTCGGTGAGGCCCGCCACCCGGCCGCCCCACCAGCGCGAGGGGAAGTCGTAGACGAGGTCCACGTCCAGCGCCTCGGCCAGCCGCCCTTCCGGCAGCTCGAAGAAGCCGTAGCTGTGCTGGCCCTTCCACTCCTCGAAGGCGGCCCGGTCCAGGATGGTCGAGTACGCGAAGTACAGCCGGGGCGCGTCCGCATCCGCCTGCGCGCGCGCCTTCATCACCTGATCGTAGTGCGAGTCCATGACCGCCCTCCTACCACTAGCCCTTGCGCGAAAGGGCGCCGTCGCGGAACGCACCCAGCACGCCCGCCACATCCAGGCGGGACGTCTTGATGAAGAGGCGCAGCGCGCGCTCCACGTGCTCGGCCAGCGTGGCCATGCGCTCCAGCCTCCTCAGCCGCTCCACGGGGATGCCGCCAGCGCCTTCCGCCAGCCGGCGCGCTTCGGACAGGTCCGCCCGGATGCGGGTGACGAAGGCCGCCTCGCGCTCCTCCACCACGTGCGTCACCATCCGCACCAGGTCCGTCTCCGCCGCGTAGCGCCACACCGTGTCCTGCGGCACGCGCACGCGCTGGATGACGCCCCAGCGCTCCAGGTCGCGCAGCAGCATGGAGACGCCGCCCTTGGACAGGTCCAGCTCGCGCTCGATCTCGCCCGCCGTCAGCGGCTCGCCGCGCAGGTACAGCAGGCCCCACACGCGGCCCTGGTTGCGCTTGAAGCCCCAGAACTCGATGACGTTGCCCACCGCCTCCACGGCGATGGCCTCCCACGGCGCCAGCCGGCCATTCTCCGGCGGCGCTGTGGTCTTCTGGCTCCCGGGATCCCCCCCCGTCCACAGGTAGCCCTTCATGCAGCGCGCCCCTTCACCTGGTCGGCGATGCCCTCGGCCAGCCGGTGCGCCCAGCTGGCCAGCTCCGCGCCCGCAGCGTCCTTGGAATAGGGCCCCAGCTTGTCCAGCGCCGCTTCAATCTCGGTGTTCATCATCGACATGGAGGCCTCCACCGCGCCGGTGGCCTCGATGGCGTTGCCAATCTCCCGCGTGCGCTCCGGGGTGATGACGGAGAACGCCCACGCGTCCTTGAGCTTGCGGCGCAGCGATTCATCCCGCGCCACCGCCAGCAGGATGGGCAGCGACGGCGTGCGCGAATGGACGTCCGCGTACCGGGGCTTGCCCACGTCCGTGCCCAGGATGTCGCGGATGTCGTCGGCGATCTGGAACGCCACGCCCAGGTGCCGGCCGAACGCGTCGAAGCGGGCCACCGCGTCCGGCTGGTCCGCCAGCGTCGCGGCCGCCTTGCCGCACCAGCCGAACAGGGAGCCCGTCTTGCCCTCGGCGATGTAGCGCAACCGCGTCAGCGGCAGGTTCATGTCGCCGCGCGCCTCCACCTCCGCGATGGCCGCGCGGGTCATCTCCGTGACGATGGCCAGGCCGCTCTGCACCACGCGCGCGTCCAGCAGGGACAGCTGCGTGAGGGCCGTGGACAGGATGAGGTCGCCGCTCATCACCGCGACGATGTTGCCCCACCGGGCGTTCACCGTCGGGCGGCCCCGGCGGTACATGCCCGCGTCCACCACGTCGTCGTGCAGCAGGCTGGCCGAGTGGATCATCTCCGCCGCCACGCCCACGTCCACCAGCCGCGCCGCCGGGACGCCCACCGCGCCACCGAAGAGGCGCACGAGCATGGGCCGCGCGCGCTTGCCACCCGTGCCCAGGCACAGGTGCCGGGCCGCGTTCATCAGCGTGTCACCTTCCACGTCCGGTCCGACGTCGCCATCCGCGAGCAAGGCGTTCAGCCGCTGCTCCACCTGCCCCAGAAACTCCGTCAGCTCGTGAGCGACATCCATGTGCGCGGTCTCCTTCCGGTCGTTCATATAGTTCAAGACCGCGTGAACCGCACCTGAATCCCACCTGCCCAGCAAGCGAGGGGACGCAGCGGGAGGAACGCCAGGGATAAGGCCGGTTGGTGGCCGGCCGTGCGCCCGGGCCACACCGGGGGTCCGGTTGAGGGGGACGGGAAGGCCGTGGGACATCTGGGGCCGCGTGTCCCCCGCCGCCTTTCGCCGCCACCTCGTCCAGAGCTTCGCCTCCCTCGCCACCGGCGTTCCGCTCTTCCGCCCTGGCGCTTCACTGCCCGGCTCGTCAGCGCCGCTGCTGGGGGCGCCCCCACCGTCGGACGGCCCCCAGGGTCCGCCCGTCCACCAACGGCTGCGCGGGTCGCTGCGCATGTCCATCGTGGAGGGGATGTTCGCGGAGGTGTTCACCGCGTGCGCGGGCGCCACGGTGCTCACCGCGTGGGCCATCGCGCTGAAGCTGGGGCCCTTCCTGGTGGGCGTGATGACGGCGCTGCCGTTCTTCGCCCAGTTCGTGCAGTTCCCCGCCGCGTGGCTCACCCTCTGCTTCGGGCACCGGCGGGTGGCCCTCACGGCCGTGTGCCTGTCACGGCTGGTGATGCTGCCCCTGGCGCTCCTGCCGTGGCTGGACCTGTCGCTGGAGGGCCAGCAGCACCTGCTGCTGGCGGTGGCCGGCCTGTCCGCGCTCCTGGCCGTGGTGGGCAACAACGCGTGGGTGGCCTGGATGGGGGAGCTGGTGCCGCGCGCCGTGCGGGGCCGCTTCTTCGGCAAGCGCACCGCGCTCACCACGCTGATGGGCACCGGCGCGTCCCTCACCGCGGGCCTGCTGATGGACCGGCTGCGGATGCTGGACGGCGTGGGCTACGCCCTGCCGCTGCTGGCCCTGGCCGCGTGCGTCATGGGCATCGTCACCACGCTGATGATGGCCGCGCAGCATGATCCGGCGCCCCCCGGCACCACGCCCCGGCTGGAGCTGAAGGACGCGCTGCTGCCGTGGAAGGACGACGGGGCCCGGCGCGTGCTCGTGTACCAGGTGGCGTGGAACGCGGCGGTGGGCGTGTCCGCGCCCTTCTTCGCGCTGCACTCCCTGCAGAACCTCAAGATGACCTTCGTCATCATGGCCCTGCACGCGGCGGCGGTGGCGGGCGTGCGCGTGCTCACCGCGTCCATGTGGGGCCGCGCCATCGACAGGCTGGGCGCGCAGCCGGTGCTGATGGCCTGCTCGCTGGGCATCAGCGTCATCCCGCTGCTGTGGCTGATGCCGTCCGCGGGCATGCTGTGGCCGCTGCTGTTCGACGTGCTCCTGGCGGGCGCGCTGTGGAGCGGCCACGGCCTGGCCATCTTCGCGCTGCCCCTCACGGTGGCGCCGCGCCGGGGACGGCCCTTCTACCTGGCGGCGTTCGCCACCGCCGGAGGCCTGGCGTACGCGGCGGCGGCGGCCCTGGGCGGCGCCCTGGCCGCGCGCATCCCCCAGCAGTTCATGCTGGGCGGCCACGTCTGGGCGAACCTGCACGTCCTCTTCGTCGTGTCGGCGGTGGCCCGCCTGGGCGCGGCGTTCCTCGCGGCCCGGGTGAACGAACCCGGGGCGGCCACCGCGCGCACCGTGGGCCAGGTGCTGGAGCGGCTCCTGCCCCGCCCGCGGCCCACCCTGCGCGAGGCCCGCTCGCCGGACGTCCGCTCCTGAAGGCCCGGGGGCCTCCCGGGCGTCAGCCGAACTTCCGGGCCAGACGTCCGGGGCCAGAGGTCCGGGGCGCGGCCTACAGCCGGTAGTCCTTCACCATCGCGGCCACGCGCTCGGACAGCATCTTGAGCGCCACGGCGGACTCGCTGGTGGTGGAGATGCGCTTCACCGTGTCGCCCATCACCGCGTTGAGCTCGTTCACGGCGGTGAAGATCTGCTCGATGCCGGTGGCCTGCTGGTTGACCGTCTGGGAGATCTGACGGGCGGACACCACGCTGTCGCGCACGATGGAGGACAGCTGGCGCAGCGTGTCCCCGGACATGCGCACCTGCGCGAGCCCGGACTCCATGCGCTGCGTGCCGGCGGCGGTGATCTCCACCGTGGCGAAGATGGCGGTGCTGATGTCCGCCAGGATGCCGCGCACCTGATTGGTGGCGCGGATGGACTGGTCCGCCAACCCGCGGATCTCCCGGGCCACCACCGCGAAGCCCTTGCCGTGCTCCCCGGAGCGCGCCGCCTCGATGGCCGCGTTCACCGCCAGCAGGTGCGACTGGTCCGCCAGGTCCTTCACCGTCTCCGTGATGCCGGAGATCTGCTCGGTGCGCTCGCCCAGCGCCATGATGCGCTCGGCGATCTGCTCCACCTGCGAGCGCAGGTCCACCAGGCCCTCGATGCTCTCCCCGATGGCGCTCTCGCCCGTCTTGCCCAGGGCCTCCGCGCGCTCGGCCACGTCGATGACCGTCTCCGCCGCGCGCGACGCCACCACGGACGTCTGGCGGATCTCCTGCGCCGTCACCTGCGTCTCCTGGAGCGCGGCGGCGTGGCGCGACACCATCTCGTTCTGCCGGCCCGCGGAGTCGTTCAGGTGGTCCACCGACCCCTTGAGCAGGTCCGACGACTGCTGCAACTGCACGAGCAAATCCTTGACCTTGGTCACCATCAGCGTGAAGGCGCCCGCCAGTTGCCCCACCTCGTCATTGGAGTCGATGCGGACCATCTCCCGCAGGTCGCCGTGCTCCGCGATGCGCCGCGCCGCCTCCGTCAGCTGAACGAGCGGCCCCGCGACCCGGCGCGCCAGCACGGCGCCCGCCACCACGAACGCCACGAGCGCCAGCACCACCACCACGCTCACACCCGTGGTGAGGGCCCGCACCTGCGCGCGCGCCGCCGTGCGGTTGAAGCCCACGTGCACGCTGCCCGCCCCGTTCGCCATGCGCGCGCTCAGGTCCAGCAGCTCCGCGTCGCGCACGTAGAACGTCGCGTCCCCCGTGGCCCGGGACAGCCTGTCCCGCAGCTCCCGCATGGCCGGGCCGAACTCCCCCGACACCGCGCGCAGCTGTCCCGCCCCGTCGAAGACGGCCACGTAGGCCACCTTCCCGTTGCGGGCCACCGGGTCCAGCAGCGACTGGAGCCGCTCCGTCTGCCCCTCCGCCATCACCCCCGCCAGCGTGGAGGCGAGCGCCGCGGGCAGGGCCACCCCCACCTCCCGCCCCTGCGCCTCGAAGGCGGAGGACATCCGCGGGAGGAGGTACCCGAAGAAGAGGACCGTGAAGAACAGCGCCACCAGCAGCGGCGCCAGCGAGAGCTTCTGGGACAGGGAAAGTCGCATCCGGGCGTCGGTGGCGGCCTCCTTCCACGCTGTCGCCAGCGCGCGGAGGCCACTCCAGAGTGAATCTGGGAAACGAAGCCCCCCTGGACTATCCAGTGAGGTGCCTCATTGTGAACACCCCTGGAGAGCCCGCGCAATGCCCCCGCGCGTCTTCCGGCGTGAAAGTCAGACACCGCGCCCTGGGTAGACACCACCCCGGGGCGCGGGCGTCACCCCACTTCCTCAGCCGGCCTGGCGCTTCGTGGGCGCGCTTTCGTCCCACTTCTCCATCAGGGTGTTGGAGGGCAGGGTCTCATCCAGCAGCTTGCGCGCGGACTCCGCGCCGGAGACGGGCAGGCCCTGGGGGTCGAGCAGGCCCAGCTGCACCAGCACCGTCGCCTGATCCCAGTAGATGTGCTCGTGGTAGAGCTTGTCTCCGCGGAAGTTCACCACCGCGACCAGGGGCACCTCCACGTACTTGCCGGTGGGCGCGATGCCCGGGAGCATCCAGTCCATCTCCACGTCGTGGGTGAAGCAGAAGATGAACTCGTCCACCACGCGGTCCGCACCCACGGTGCGTGACAGCGGGATCATCTTCGTGTCCTTCGGGTTCGCGTGGATGAAGTGGTTCTCGTAGAAGCGGTGCAGGTAGTTGGCACCCACACCGCCCGTCATCACCGGCACGCTGTTGACGTACGGGTGCGCCACCATGGTGGCCATCGTCGCGTCGGCGTCCCGGACGGCGAACTCCAGCTCCGTGTGCCGGTCCCACAGCGTGGACAGATCGTAGCGGGGGCCCATGGTGCGGCGCAGGAGCGCCATGGTGCGGGTGTGGGCCATCATCTGCGAGGGCCGGTGGTACGCCGGCGACCCCTCGCGGAAGAAGCCGTGCCGCACCCCCGGGTACACGTACAGCTCCACGTCGGGCGTGACGTGCTGGCGCACGCGCGCCACCGCGGACGGGGGCACGAAGCCGTCCCACTCCGCGAAGTTGAGCACCACCGGGGACGCGTCAGGCCCGGCCTCCGCGAGCACGTCCTCCATCCCCGGGGCGCAGTAGGCCACCGCGCAGTCCACCTGGCCGTGCACCGCGAGCTGCGCGGCCAGCGTGCCGCCCAGTCCGAAGCCCAGCGCGCCCACCTGCTTCTTGCCCTTCAGGCCCGTCACTTCCGGCAGCGCCCGCGCGTAGGCCACCACCGCCTTCAAATCCGCTTCCTCCGGCTCCCCCCTCGACGCGAGGTCCGGCGCCACCACCACGTAACCCTCTTCCGCGAAGTGTTCGGTCATGTGCTTCAGGTGGTCGTTCCCCTCGAACGCCTCCACCATCAGCACCACCAACGCCGGACCACTCCCGGATGCAGGACGACGGATCCACGCCCTCATCGGGTCGCTTCCATCCACGGGAATCCACATCGAGTTGTCGGTCGTCATTGTCTCGCACCCTCCCCAAAGCGGACATGTACGCCCGGGGGCACCTCACCTCCCGGACGTCTGGCATTGTAGCAAAGTGCCCAGACGTTCGCTGAGAGTTTGAGAGGTTTTCATCAGGGCGGATAGTTGTATGCCTTTGGCTGAAGTAATCAGCCAGCACTGCAAAATCCTCCTGACGCGACGGGACTTGTCTTTTCAGGCGGTCAGCGATTCCGGCCGCGCGGCTTCAGCGCAGGCGGAGAGGCGGCGCGCGTCGCCCAGGGCCTGACGCGGCAGGCACAGGAAGAACGTGGTGCCCGCCTCCAGGGTGGATTCGACCCGGAGGGTCCCTCCATGCGCCTCCACGATGCTGTGCGCGATGTAGAGGCCCAGGCCCAGGCTCTCGCGGCCGTCCGTGTCGACGCCCCGGCGCAAGGGCTGGAACAGCGTGGAGCGCACGTGCGTGGGGATGGGCGCCCCGCCGTTGTGCACCTCCACGTGGACGGTGTGCTCGCCCTGTTCGGACGTGCGGATGCGCACCTGGCTGTCGCCGGGGCTGTACTTCAGGGCGTTGTCCAGGAGGTTGGCCAGCACCTGCGCCAGCCGGTCCAGGTCCCACGTGCCCGGGAGATTGTCGCGGGTGAATTCACAGACGATGGCGCGGTCGGGGCGCGCCGCGCGCAGCTCGTCCGCCACCTTGCAGCACAGCTCGTTCAGGTCGCCCGGACGCGGCACCACCGGGATGCCGCCGCCCAGCCGGGCGCGCGTGAAGTCCAGCAGCTGGTCCACGATGCGCTGGATGCGCTCGCCGCCCCGGACCACCCGCTCGAAGGCCTTGCGCTGGCCCTCCGGCAGCGCCTCGCGCGCAAGCTGGAGGCTGGCGGTGGTGAGGATGGCGGCCAGGGGCGAACGGATGTCGTGTCCCACGATGCCCACCAGCTGCTGCTCCAGCTCCGCCGCGCGCAGCAGCTCGTCCTCCACGCGCCGCCGCTCCGCCAGCTCCAGCGCCTGCTGCCGCAGCTGTTCGCCCCGGAGGTACAGCTCCACGAACACCGACACCTTCGCGCGCAGGATGTCCGGATCCACGGGCTTGAGCAGGAAGTCCACCGCGCCAGTCTCATAGCCCCGGGTGATGTAGGCCGTCTCGCGGCTGAGCGCGGTGATGAAGAGGATGGGCAGGTGCTTCGTGCGCTCCCGCGAGCGCACCAGCTTCGCCGTCTCCAGCCCGTCCAGCCCCGGCATCTGCACGTCCATGAGCACGCACGCGTACTCGTCCAGCAGCAGCGCCTTGAGCGCCTCGTCGCCCGAGCGCACCGACACCAGCTGCTGCCCCAACGGTTCCAGGATGCCCTCCAGCGCCAGCAGGTTCGCCGGGACGTCGTCCACCAACAGCACACGGGCGCGGCGGACTTCGTTCGAAGGCGAGGACGTGCGGGCCGCGAGCAGGTCGGAAACGGCGCTGAGCAGGGGAGTCCTGGGACCAGGGTGCATCACGGAGGTTGTCCCTCGGGCGTTGGGGAAGTGTGCTCGGGTGGCGGAGCGCAAGTCCAACAGCCCCCGGGCTCCGCCTTGTTCCCTACCCTCTGCACCTGTATTCAAAAGACACAGCGAGGCAGGAATTCCTGCTCATCAATGGCAGGTTGCAATTCCTGGCAGGGGCGTAAAGTCTCGACACATGACGGCCCCGGCTCCTCGCACGCTCCTCATCAGTCCCACCGACCTGCGCGCCATCGTGGCGGGCGTGGGCCTGAATGCCTTGATGGATGAGCTCATCCAGTCGCTTACCGTGGCGCTGCGGGAGCTGGACGACTCCGTCACCCAGGTGCACAAGCGCGAGGGCTTCTCCCTCACGGCGGAGGCGCGTCCCCTGGGAGCGCTCGAGTGGATGCCCGTCCTGCGGCGGGGCGAGACCCTGACGATGAAGGTCGTGGGCTCCTGCCCCGCCAACGTCCTGGACGCGGGGCTGCCCACGCTCATCGCGACGCACAGCCTGTACGACGCGCGCACGGGCCACCTGATGGCGGTGATGGACGGGGTGTTCGCCACCGCGCTGCGCACCGGGGCGGCGTCGGCCGTGGCCAGCCGGTGCCTCGCGTCTGCGGACAGCAAGGTGCTGGGGCTGGTGGGCTGTGGCGCGCAGGCCGTCACCCAACTGCACGCGCTCAGCCGCGTGTTCCGGCTGGAGCAGGTGCTGGTGCACGACGTGGATCCGGAAGCGGCGCGCTCCTTCGTGCGGCGCGTGGCGTTCCTGGGGCTGGACGTGCGCCCCACCCTGCTGGCGGATCTGGAGTCGCGCTCGGACATCCTCTGCACCGCGACGACCGTGGCCCCGGGCTCCGGGCCGGTGATCTCCGGCCACGCGCTCAAGCCGCATGCGCACATCAACGCGGTGGGCGCGGATCGTCCGGGCAAGACGGAGCTGCCGCTGGCGCTGCTGCGCCGCAGCCTCGTGTGCCCGGATCTGCCCGGCCAGGCGCGGCTGGAGGGCGAGTGCCAGCAGCTCCACCCGGATCAGATTGGCCCGGACCTGGCCACGGTGGTGCAGCAGCCAGAGGAGTTCCAGGGCTGGCGCGAGCGCAACACGGTGTTCGACTCCACCGGCCACGCGCTGGAGGATCAGGTCGTCACGCGCATGCTGCTGGAGTACGCGCGGCGCATGGGGCTGGGCACCTGGGTGACCCTGGAGGGGCTGGGCGGGGATCCGCTCGACCCCTACTCGCTGGTGCACGGCGACCCGCCGGGCCTCTCCGAGCTGCCGCGCCGCGCCACCGGCTCCTGACGCGTCCGGCGCGACACGCCCTCCTCCGCGGCCCCGGTGCCCGGCACGTCCGTGGCCCCCGGGGCTGTTCTCTTTGTGGCGCCGACACACAACTCCCGGGCCCTGACTCGCGATAATCGCCACAGTCACAGTTGTCCACTTCTACTGGGATTTTCCGCCATGAGCATCCGCCCTTCTTCCTCCAGCTTCACGCCCGCCGCGACCCCGCGGACGGCGGCCACGGCCCCCGCGGTCACGGCGCCGCCCGCCGGGCTGCGCAAGGGAGACAGCGGTCCGAAGGTGAAGCAGCTCCAGGACGGCCTGCAGAAGCTGGGCTACCTGACGAAGGCGCAGGTGGCGTCGGGCCCGGGCACGTTCGGGGCGCAGACGGAAGCGGCGGTGAAGAAGTTCCAGGGCGACCAGAAGCTGCCCACCACCGGCTTCTACGGCGAGCAGACGGCCGCGGCGCTGAAGAAGGCGCTGGCGAAGCCCACGACGCCGACGACGCCCACCCAGCCGGGGAAGTTCACCAAGCCGGAGGTCATCAACACGCCGTCGCCCAACTCGGACTCGCGCAACGGCACGGACATCGACGCCATCATCCTGCACCACACCGGCACCAACAACGGCAAGGGCGACCTGGCGTGGATGCGCAATCCGCAGAGCAAGGTGTCCGCCAACTACATGCTGGACACGGACGGGAAGATCTACCAGCTCGTCGGTGACGAGAAGCGCTCCTGGCACGCGGGCAAGTCCGCGCTCCATGGCGTGCCCACGGACATGAACGCGCGCTCCATCGGCATCGAGATCGTCAACGACGGCAGCGGCAAGACGGCCTTCACGGAGGCCCAGTACAAGTCCCTGACGCAGCTCGTGGGCTACCTCAAGCAGGAGTACAAGGTGCCGGCGGGCAACATCCTCGGGCACAAGGACATCGCGGTGCCCAAGGGCCGCAAGGACGACCCGGCGGCCAACTTCGACTGGAACCGGCTGCGCAAGGGCATTGGCACCTGAGACGGACCGGGTGCTGGCGGGCGCTCCTGAAGCGTTGCTTCGGAGCGCTCCCGCGCCTGCCTGTGTGTGAAGTCGCGCCGGGCCGTGCTAGGAAGCTGCCCGGTGCTCCGACTCTGGCTCTTCATCTGCCTGATGATCCTCGCTCCGGCGGGAGGCGGGCTCGCGCACGTCTTCGGACCGGCGCCGTCGGAAATCTGTGTCACGGGGTGCTCGGATGACGACGCCCATGGACAGTGCGCACCCACCTGCGTGGACTGCGCCTGTTGCAGCCACGTGAAGCCCCTGGCCGTCGCCGCCGCGCCGCCGGGCTTCGTGATTCCCCCACCCCGCGCCTGTCGCATCACGCTCGAGGACGCCGAACCGTCATCCGCTGAAGCGGATGACATCCAGCACGTCCCGATAGCCTCCCTGGTCTAGGCCCCGCGTCCGTCGTCTTCCGCACGCGCTCCGCCCCCGGTGTGCCCGGCCCCAGACCGGGACCGCTGGCGCGCGGTGCCCGCCTGTCCAAAGGTCCCTCCCGTGTCCACCCGCTCCGCGACGGCCGCCTTCGGGCTCGCCGCCGCCCTGCTCGTGACGTGCCCTGCTGGCGCGTCCTCGGCCCCTTCGCTCAGCATCCAACCGCTGCGGCGAGGTCCCGTCCTCACCTTCGAAGCAACCCTGGCCCTGGCCCGGGAGCGGGCCCCCGCCCTGATGGAGGCCCGCGCCCATGTCCAGGCCGCCAGGGGGGCGGTGGCGGGCGCCGCGCCGCTGCTGCGCGGCAATCCACAGCTCGACGTCCAGGCGGGTCCACGGCGGCTCGTCACGGGCGCGCGGGGGTTGGACCTCGCGGTGGGACTTTCGCAGCCTTTGGAGATTGGCGGCCAGCAGGGCCTGCGCCGGGAGGCCGCGCGGGCGGGCCTCTCACGCGAGGAGGCCGCGCTGCGCGACGCCGAACGGCTCACCCTGGGCGAGGTGGCCGCGTGCTTCCTGCGCGTGCTCCACGCCCAGGAGCGCGTGAAGCTGGCGGGTGCCTCCGTGGTGGCATTGCACGACACCGTCCACGCCACCGAGCGCCGCTTCGAAGCCGGGGACGTGCCGGTGGTGGACGTCAACGTGGCGCGGGTCGCCCGGGCGCGGGCCCGGGCGGAGGAGACGCTCGCCAGGGGAGAGGCGGAGGCCTTGATGTCGGAGCTGCGCGCCCTGCTGGGGGGGGCCTCCATCCCAGAGGTTCCTGGCGTCCAGGGTGACCTGAGGACGCTCGCGCTGGCGCCGCTCCCCAGGCCCGGGGGCAAGACGCTGGAGCGCGCGGACCTCACGGCCCTGGAGGAGGAACACACGCAGGCCCGGGCCACCGCCAGCCTGGGTCGGCGCGAGGCGCTGCCGGACGTGACCCTGGGCGTGCGCTACCAGCGCGAGGCGGCCGAGACGGCCCTCCTGGGAACCCTCAGCGTGCCGCTGCCCGTCTTCAGCCGGGGGCAGGAGGCGCGCGCCAGGGCAGAGGCCGAGGAAGGCCGCATCACGGGTTTGCTGAAGGTCGCGCGACTGGCCGTATCGAACCAGATCTCCGTGGCGGGACACCGCTACAGCGCGCGCCTGGAAGCGCTGGAGCTGCTGGAGACCGAAGCGCTGCCGCTGCTCACCGACAATGAAACGCTCGCGCGGCGCTCCTACGACGCCGGGGAGCTGGATCTCGCGGGCTTCATGCTCATCCGCCGCGACACGCTGGAGGCGCGGACGGCGTGGCTGGACAGCCTGCTGGAGCTCGCCCTTGCCCGGGTGCGATACGCGATGGAACAGGGAGTCACGCCATGAAGTCCCCCCTGCTGCTGCTGACCGTCCTCGTCGTGGGCCTCGCCTCCTGCAAGGCCAACAAGCCTGGACACGACGACGCGCACGAGGAGGGACACGACCCCGCGGCCCCGTCGAAGTCCCACGACGAGCCCGAGGACGAGGTCCACGTGCACATCCCCCAGGAGATGCTCCGGGACCTGCGCGTCACCACCGCGAAGGTGGAGGCCCGCCCCGGTGGGGAGAGCGTCACCGTGCTGGGGGAGCTGACCTTCAGCGAGGACGCCTACGCGGAGGTGTCCACGCCGGTGCCCGCGCGGGTGGCCGCCGTCGTCGTCACCACGGGCCAGGCGGTGAAGCAGGGCCAGCGGCTGGCGGACCTCCAGAGTCCGGCGCTGGGCCGGGCCCGCGCGGAGCTCCAGGCCGCCCAGGCCCGCGCCACCGCCGCGAGGCAGGCCGCGGACCGCAAGCGCCTGCTCGCCGACGAGCGCATCGTCGCGCGCAAGGACGTGCAGGCCGCCGAAGCGGAGGCCGCCGCGTCGGAGGCGGAGGTCGCCGCCGCGAAGGCCTCCCTGACGTCCCTGGGCGCCAGCGGCGCCTCCAGCGACGGCGCCCCGAACTTCGTGCTCAAGGCCCCCATCGATGGGACGGTCATCGAGCGCGCGGCGCGGCTGGGGCAGATGGCGGACCCCTCCCAGCCGCTCTTCCGCATCGGGGACCTGTCGTCGCTGTGGCTCATCGCGCACGCGTTCGAGCGGGACGCGGTGCGCCTGAAGCCCGGCACCGAGGCGCGCGTCACCTTCGCCGCGTTCCCGGGCCAGGAGTTCCCCGCGAAGGTGGGCCACGTGGGTCAGCAGGTGGACCCCTCCAGCCGGACCATCCCCGTCCGCCTGGAGCTGGACAACAGCAAGGGGCTGTTGCGGCCGGGCATGTCCGCGACGGCGTCCGTGCCGCTGGGGGATTCGAACGCCACGCTCACGGCGGTGCCGGCGGCGGCGCTCCAGCGGCTGGAGAACGGCTGGGTGGCCTTCATCCCCATGAAGGAGCCCGGCGTCTTCGAGCAGCGCGAGGTGGGCCGGGGGCGCAGCGTGGGCGCGCTGGTGGAGGTGCTGTCGGGGCTTTCCGTCGGAGAGCAGGTGGTGGTGGACGGCGCCTTCCTGCTCAAGGCCGAGGTGGAGAAGTCCAGGGGCGGGGGCGACGACCATGGCCACTGATCCCCGCGCATCGCTGACGGGGCGCATCCTCACCGCGTCGTTCGCCCGTCCCGGTTTGACGGTGGTGCTCGTCCTGGCGCTGGCGGCGTTTGGCGCGGTGGCGTTGAAGAACCTGCGGCAGGACGTGTTCCCGGACCTGTCCGCGCCCATCTTCAACATCATCGTGCAGAACCCGGCCATGGGCGCCGAGGAGCTGGAGACCTCCGTGGCCATCCCCATGGAGGTGGCGCTGGCGGGCCTGCCCGACGTGCGCCGCATCCGCTCCACCTCCCAGCTGGGCGTCACGCAGGTGACGGTGGAGTTCGAACCGGACGCGGACTACTTCCGCAGCCGCCAGTACATCGTGGAGCGGGTGGCCCAGGCGCAGGCGGAGCTGCCGGCCGGCACCGACGCGCCGCTCGTGTCCAGCCTCACCGGACGGCTGAATGAAGTCTTCGAGTTCACGCTGGAGGCGGAGCCCGGCAGCGCGGACCTGATGACGCTCCGGGACCTGGCGGAGTTCGACATCAAGAACCGGCTGCTCGCGGTGCCCGGGGTCGCGGGCGTGGAGCGGCTGGGCGGCTACCTGCGCCAGTTCCAGGTGTTGTTGGATCCGGATCAGCTCGTCGCGCGAGGCATCACGCTCAACGACGTGCAGCACGGCCTGGAGGGCGCCAGCATCAACGCCTCCGGGGGCTTCGTGGTGCAGGGCCCCATGGAGTGGACCGTGCGCGCCATGGGCCGCGCGGAGACGGTGGAGGACCTGAACAACACCGTGGTCGCGCTGCGCGCCGACACGCCGGTGCTGCTGGGGGACGTGGCGGACGTGCGCGAGGCCCCGGCGCCCCGGCGGGGCCTTGCCCACCGGCTCAAGGGCGAGGTGGTGAGCTGCCGCGTGAGCAAGCAGTTCGGCGCGGACACGGTGCGGGTGACGCAGGGGGTGCGCGCGGCCATCGAGGAGCTGCGCCGCTCGCTGCCGCCGGGGGTGCAGCTGCGCGTCGTCTACGATCAGTCGGAGCTGGTGGGCTCCGCGCTGGGGGGCGTGGGCCGGGCCATCCTGCTGGGCGCGTTCCTGGTGGTGCTGGTGCTCTTCCTCATGCTGGGGGACTGGAGGGCGGCGCTCATCGTCACGCTCACCCTGCCCCTGTCGCTGTCGCTGGCGGGGCTGCTGCTGAAGGCGGCGGGCGTCGGGTTGAACACGATGACGCTGGGAGGGCTGGCCATCGCGGTGGGCCTGCTGGTGGACGCGGCCATCATCGTGGTGGAGAACGTCATCCACGACCTGCGCGAGGGCAAGGGCCGCCGCGCGGTGCGCGACGAGGCGCTGCACGCGGCGCTGGAGGTGGGGCGGCCCATCGCCTTCGCCACGCTCATCGTCGTGTCGGTGTTCATCCCGCTGTTCGCGATGACGGGCATCGAGGGCCGCATGTACCAGCCGCTCGCGGCGGCGGTGGTGGCGTGCCTGGCCGCGTCGCTCGCGCTGGCGCTCACGCTGGTGCCCGTGGTGTCGGGGCTCCTCCTGCGGGCCCCGCGCGAGGGCGAGCCGGAGGACGTGTGGATCATCCGCAAGGCGAAGGCCGTCTACGCGCCGCTGCTGGATGCCTGCATGCGGCGGGCAGGACTGGTGCGCGTGGTGGCGCTGGCCATCACGGTGCCCGCGTTGGGGCTGGCGTTCATGGTGGGCAGCGACTTCATGCCCCGGTTGGACGAGGGCGCCTTCCTGCTCCAGACGGTGCTGCCGCCGGAGGCGTCGCTGGACGAGGTGGACCGGCTCAACCACCGGGTGGAGGACGTGCTGCGGGAGTTCCCGGAGGTGGACGACGTGGTGCGCCGCACGGGCCGCGCCGAGCGCACCGAGGACCCGATGCCGCACACCCTCTCCGACGTGCTGGTGGTGCTGAAGAAGGACGTCGTCGGAAACCGGGAGGCGCTGGAGGCCCGGATGCGGGAGGCGGTGGGCAAGGTGCCGGGCGTGTCCGCGCTCTTCACCACGCCGCTGGGGATGCGCATCGACGAGGGGCTGGGCGGCAGTCCGGCGGACCTGTCCGTGCGCATCTTCGGGCCGGACCTGGACACGCTGGCGTCGCTCGCGGAGCGCACGCGCGCGCTGATGGCGAAGGTGGAGGGCGTGGAGGACCTGCGGGTGGAGAAGCTGAGCGGGCTGCCGCAGCTGCGCATCCAGGTGAACCGCGCCGCGGTGGCCCGGGTGGGGCTGACGCCCGGGGACGTCATCAAGGCGGTGCGCGTGGGATTGGTGGGCGAGGAGGCCGCGCAGATCTGGAAGGGACAGCGGCGCTACGACCTGGTGCTGAAGCTGGCGGATCATCGCCGGGGGGACGTGAATGCGCTGCGCAACCTGCTGGTGGACGGGCACGACGGCACGCGCATCCCGCTGGGCCAGCTGGCGACGATTGAAGAGACGTTCGGCGCGGGCAGCGTGCGGAGGGAAGCGGGCAGCCGGCGCATCGCGGTGGAGGCGGGCGTGTCCGGCCGGGACCTGGGCGGCACGGCGGCGGAGCTGCGCGAGGTGCTGGACACGCAGCTGAAGCTGCCCACGGGCTACTTCGTGGACGTGGGCGGCAAGGTGGAGAGCCAGGAGCGCGCGGCGCAGTCACTGATGGTGGCCATCGCGGTGGCGCTGCTGGCGGTGTTCGTCCTGCTGTACCTGGCGCTGGATTCGGTGGCGGAGGCGCTGGTCATCCTGGCGACACTGCCGGATGCGTTCGTGGGCGGCATCCTGGCGCTGCTCATCGCCGGAGAGACGTGGAACGTGTCCAGCCTCGTGGGCCTCATCGGCCTGTTCGGCATCGCGGTGCAGAACGGCCTGGTGCTCGTGTCGCAGACGAAGGACCTGCTTGCGCGGGGCAAGCCCTTCCCGGAGGCCGTGCGTGAAGCGAGCCTGGGCCGGGTGAGGCCCAAGCTGATGACGGCGGGCACGGCGATCCTCGGCCTGCTGCCCCTGCTGGTGCTGCCGCTGCACGGCACGGAGATCGAACGGCCGCTGGCGGTGGTGATGGTGGGAGGGCTCGTGACCTCCACCCTCTTCACGCTGCTGGCCCTGCCCACGTTCTACGCGCTGGTGCACGGCGTCCAGGAGCGCATCGCGGCCCGCCGGGCGGCGCGCAAGGCCACCGCCTGAGCGCGTCTCCCGTAGCTCAGGGAGCCAGGGGCTTCATCAGCCCTGCCTGGGCCAGGAGCCCCCGCACCTGCTCGGCCAGCGCGAGGTGCTCCGGGTTCTTCACGGTGAAGCGCTCGGGGGTCAGGATGATCAGCGTGCCCTTGTCCTCCACCGGCTCGATGCGCACGGGGGCAGGCAGCGGGGGCACGGTGCCGCGGACCCGGGCCAGGTACATGACCCAGCCGACAAAGGTTCCGGGCTTGGGGTTGTCGGTCACCATGTTTCGGTGCGCCGAAGAGGTCGCGATCGCCCATTCCGGCTCCCAGGCGACCGCCATGCTCCGAACGAGCCCGCCAAGTACAGGCGTGGACAGCACACGCTCCGAATGCGTTCCCTGGCTGGGGAGATTGAAGACACAGAAGTTGCCTGTCGCCTGGGAGTGCCCCCCACAGGTGACGTCGAAGCCACTGGCGTCGCGGTCATCGCTCGCGCCATTCCAACCACTCATCCGGAAGCCGAGGTCTTCAAACACTCGGTCCTGGCCTCGGCGAAACAGCTTTTCGAGGGCAGTCGCTCTTGGCTCGATGGGGCGTTGAAGCGCGGCATTGCGAGACCTGCCCTGTTGGAACCACTGGACGAAACCGGGGTCGACGTTGGCCAGGCTCGTCAGGAGCACTTCCATGCGCAGCGCACACGCCTCCGCGGACTCCTGTCGCGCTCCCCAGTAGGAACCCGCGTAGATGGTTTCGGTCATGTGAGGCCTCGCCTCAAGGTAGTGGAGGAGTGAAGACGACTTCAATTTCCGTGATGCCCCTCCCCCGCAGAAGGTCCCGAATGGCCTCGGCCGTCTTCTGCTCCGCGACGTGCCACCGGATGCGGCTTCCCGTGCCGAAGGAGGCCCGGAGCTGTCGCTGAGCCTGCTCGACAAGGGCCTTCGCTCCCGACATCTCGAACCAGGCCTTGGGCGTAAGGTTGTCGAGGAACTTGTCCGCATAGCCGGGCCCCTTGGCCTCCAGGAGGATGCCCTCCGTGAAGCCATCGAACTTCACGCCACCGACCCAGTAGGCCTCGTCCGCCGAGTGCCCTGAAACCTGCTCCTGGTAGCGCCGGGCGCGCTCCGACATTGACTCCCTGGCAGGCCCCCACTTGCCGGGCCCGGCCGAGGGTGCGGCACCACCGCTCGTGGTCGCGTTGGCGCGCTGGAGGACGATGACCGCCCCGGGGCCACTGCTCAACACCGCCGCCGCGCGCCCCACCGGCACCGCGATTCGCTCCAGCACCAGCGCCCCCTCCGCGGACAACGAGAGCACCGGCACCGTGGCCTCGGCACCCGCCATCATCCCCGTCACCGTGCGCGTCGTCGCTGACGCCGCGCCCCAGGTGACAAGGACGTTCGTCGTCAGCTTCGCCACCTCGCGAATCTGCTCTCCGGCCGTCATGAGCAGGAAGCGCTCCCAGTACTCCGGCGAGGACGCGATGAGCGCCACCACGCCGGCTGGCAGGTGTCTCAACCCCGCGAGGCTGTCCGTCGGACGCGAAAGCACCTGTCCCAGCGCGTGGTACAGCCCCACGAAGGCGTCCTCCGCGCCATCCAGCGAGCGGTTGATGACGTCCGCGTCGTCGTACACCTCGGCCAGGGGCCTCGAGTCCGAGGCGCGCAACCGCGCATCCACGTGGCGGAAGACGCCACCCTTTCCGCTGTAGAAGCGCCCCAGTTCGAAGTGGCCCGCGCGGAACGCCCCGTCCTTCCATGTGACAGGCGCCACCTTCTGCTGCGTGCTCCCGTCGAGTGCCCACGCCAGGTACCCGTCCGGCCGCAGCACCGCCACCTGCTCCCGGGCGAAGCGCGCCACCCGGCGCACCAGCTCCTCCCGGGAGACTTCACCTCGCTCCAGCACCTCACGCAGCAGGAAACCCGCGGCCATGCGCGGCGGGAAGGTACGCAGCGTCACCGGCCTCTCCATCAGCCGCCCCAGCACCTCGACGGCGTCGTCGGGCGTGAAGGGGTTGCGGCGGACCGGCAGCGCGTCCACGTCCTCCAGCCCCGCGCGCACCAGCAACTTCTCGAAGGCGTCCACGTCCAGCAGCCCCAGCTCCAGGGCCTGTCGCGACACCTCTCCGGGACGACCGCCAAGGATGACCGTCCCCCTCGGCACGCGCACCGCCTCTCGGTGACGCTCTTCCCCCAGCTCTTCGCCTTCCGCCTCGGCGCTCCGGCGCCTCTCCCCGGAGCCGTCCAACGCGTAGCCCGACCGCTGCCGGAGCCCTCGCGCACCTCCGCTCCCGGAAGAGGCCTCCACCCCGGCGCAGCCGGCGGCCACGAGTGCCAGACACACAACCACCACGAAGTCCGTGCGCATCTTCCACTCCCGGCCATCTCTGTTGAACGCAGGCGACATGACAGCATCCACCCTGCTCCGACCCGGATGCGATCCGTTCACCCGGCCCCTGACATGCACGGTGCCCAGGAGCCACATCGCGGCCCGCCGCGCGGCGCGCAAGGTCACTGCCTGAGCACGTCTCCCGAAGCTCAGGGAGCCAGGGGCTTCATCAGCCCTGCCTTGGCCAGGAGCCCCCGCACCTGCTCGGCCAGTGCGAGGTGCTCCGGGTTCTTCACGGTGAAGCGCTCGGGGGTCAGGATGATCAGCGTGCCCTTGTCCTCCACCGGCTCGATGCGCACGGGGGCAGGCAGCGGGGGCACCGTGCCCAGGCGGCGCGAGAGGTAGGTGATCCAGCCCAGGGAGAATGGCGCTGAATCGGGTTCCTGGGACTGACTCTCGTAAGCGTGTGAAGTGGCGAATGCCCAGTCTGGCTCCCAAGCCAGCGCCATGCTTCTCACCGCCCCCGTCAACACGGGGGAGGTGAGCACCCCGTCCGCGTTCGCGCCACGTCCCAGCGTGGGCAACTTCAACACGCACGAATTGAGAACGGCCTCATCATGGCCACCACAAAGGATTCGGAGATCCGCGCTGTCGTAATCCCCACCGCCGTTGCCGAACCAGAAGGTGTAGCCCAACGACTCGATGGGAGGCCCTCCGCTCTCCCGATTGACGCCGCGCCGGAACAACTCGGTGAGGGAGGACACGTCTGGCGGCATGAGCGGGTGTTGTCGCGCATCCTTGCGGGACCGGGCCGGCTTGTACCAATGGGCCAGAAATGGATCGCACTGAGCCAGCAGGTTGAGGAAGTCCGCGGTGCGCCGTGCACACTCCTCGGCCGACTCTTTACGGGGTCCCCAATAAGCACCGGAATAGTAGGTCTCAGGCTGGCTCTGGGGCACAGACGTGTCGGTCACGGGGCTCTCCTCATCGCGCTGGCGTGTGGATGACAGCAATCTCCTTGATCTTGTTTTCCTGGAACAGCTTCCGGATGGCATCTGCGACCGACTTCTCAGCGATGTGCCATTCGATGGGGATGCCCGTTCCCCTCACCCTCGAAATCTGCCGATTGGCCTGCTTGACCAGTTCGACAGCTCCCGAGTCCTTGAACCAGGATTTGGGATCAAGGTTGTCGAGGAACTTGTTCGCATAACCGGGCCCCTTGGCCTCCAGTAGCACGCCGTCCGTGAAGCCGTCGAACTTCACATCGCCAACCCAGTAGGCCTCGTCCGCCGAGTGCCCTGAAACCTGCTCCTGGTAGCGCCGGGCGCGCTCCGACATCGACTCCCTGGCGGGCCCCCACTTGCCGGGTCCGGCCGAGGGTGCGGCACCGCTCGTGGTCGCGTTGGCGCGCTGGAGGACGATGACCGCCCCAGGGCCACTGCTCAACACCGCCGCCGCGCGCCCCACCGGCACCGCGATGCGCTCCAGCACCAGCGCCCCCTCCGCGGACAACGAGAGCACCGGCACCGTGGCCTCGGCACCCGCCATCATCCCCGTCACCGTGCGCGTCGTCGCTGACGCCGCGCCCCAGGTGACAAGGACGTTCGTCGTCAGCTTCGCCACCTCGCGAATCTGCTCCCCGGCCGTCATGAGCAGGAAGCGCTCCCAGTACTCCGGCGAGGACGCGATGAGCGCCACCACGCCCGCTGGCAGGTGTCTCAACCCCGCGAGGCTGTCCGTCGGACGCGAGAGCACCTGCCCCAGCGCGTGGTACAGCCCCACGAAGGCGTCCTCCGCGCCATCCAGCGAGCGGTTGATGACGTCCGCGTCGTCGTACACCTCGGCCAGGGGCCTCCAGTCCGAGGCGCGCAACCGCGCATCCACGTGGCGGAAGACGCCGCCCCGTCCGCTGTAGAAGCGCCCCAGCTCGAAGTGGCCCGCGCGGAACGCCCCGTCCTTCCATGTGACAGGCGCCACCTTCTGCTGCGTGCTCCCGTCGAGCGCCCACGCCAGGTACCCGTCCGGCCGCAGCACCGCCACCTGCTCCCGGGCGAAGCGCGCCACCCGGCGCACCAGCTCCTCCCGGGAGACTTCACCTCGCTCCAGCACCTCGCGCAGCAGAAAGCCCGCGGCCATGCGCGGCGGGAAGGTGCGCAGCGTCACCGGCCTCTCCATCAGCCGCCCCAGCACCTCGACGGCGTCGTCGGGCGTGAAGGGGTTGCGGCGGACCGGCAGCGCGTCCACGTCCTCCAGTCCCGCGCGCACCAGCAACTTCTCGAAGGCGTCCACATCCAGCAGGCCCAGCTCCAGCGCCTGTCGCGACACCTCTCCGGGACGACCGCCAAGGATGACCGTTCCCCTCGGCACGCGCACCGGCTCACGGTGACGCTCTTCCCCCAGCTCTTCGTCTTCCAGCTCCACACCCGGTCGTCTCTCGCGGGAGGTCTCGGAGAACGAAGCGGAGCCCTGGCGGAGCACCCTGGAGCCTCCTCGCCCGGCGGAGGTCTCGACCCCGGCGCATCCCAGGAGCGCCAGGGCCAGGCTCAACACCACGACGTCCGCGCGCATCGTCCACCCCCAGGCCCCCATGCTCGCAGGCAGGCGTCAGGGATGCTGCCACCCCGCTCCGACACGGGGACGTGACGCGCGAGCTCCCACTCCGGTCATCACAGTGTGACGTCCACGGTCACACCCTGCCCTCGGAGGCAGCGGCTGCGTGCGACTCCGAACTCCGTCGTTCCGTGGGTTTGCGCTGGCCAACGTCCTGGCCCGTCCCTTGCTCGACAGCGGTTCGCATCCTGGCTTGCCGTTCAGGCACGCCCTGTTCCGAGGTCTCGTGTGCACTGGAAATACCCCTGCCTCCTCGCGGTCTTCTTCCTGGGTGGCTGCGCCTCCGTGCGCAAGGAGCGCGGGCATTCGGAGGTGGCGGCGCTCGTGGAGGAGCGCACGGGCCTGAAGACTCGCTGGAACCAGGGCACCCCCGAGGACGCCCAGGTGCAACAGCACCTGGAGGCGCTGCTCGCCGGAGCCCTCACGTCGGATCGCGCGGTGGAGGTGGCGTTGCTCAACAACCCGGCCCTCCAGGGCACGTACGAGGAGCTGGGCGTGTCCCAGGCGGACATGGTGCAGGCCGGGCTGCTGACCAACCCTTCGTTCAGCGGGAGCGTCGGCTTCCCGCTGTCCTCCGACGGCAACACCGAATCGGAGTTCTCCATCGCCCAGAGCTTCGTGGACCTCTTCACGCTGCCCCTGCGCAAGCGCGTGGCGAAGGAGCAGTTCATCGCGGACACGCTGCGTGTCGCGCACGAGGCCCTGGTCACCACCGCGGAGGTCCGTCAGACGTTCACCGAGGTCCAGGCGCGCCAGCAGCTCGTCGCCCTGCGCCGCGAGGTGCTCCTGGCCGCTGATGCCGCGGCGGACCTCGCGGCCCGGCAGCGCACCGCGGGCAACGTCACGGTGCTGGCGCTCGCCACCGAGCAGGCGGCGCTGGAGCAGGCCCGGCTGGAGCTCGCCCAGGATGAGCTGGCGCTGTTCGAGGCCCGCGAACACCTCAACCGGCTGATGGGCCTGTTCGGCCCCCGGGTCCAGTGGACGCTGACGGAGAAGCTGCCGGAGGTGCCAGCCTCGGAGACGTCGCTGGAGCGCCTGGAGACGCTCGCCATCCGGCAGCGGCTGGACATCGACGCGGCCCGCAAGCAGGCCTCGCTGCTGTGGAACGCGCTGGAGCTGGCGCGCAGCACGCGCTTCTTCGGCCGCGTGGAGGTGGGCGTGCACACGCACCGCGACGCGAACGGCCCCCGCCTCCTGGGCCCCACGCTGTCGCTGGAGCTGCCCATCTTCGACCAGAGACAAGCCCTCATCGCGCGGCTGGAGGCCCAGCACCGCCAGGGCGAGAACCGGCTGACGGAGCTGTCCGTGAACGCCCGCTCGGAGGTGCGCGCCGCGAGGGCCCGGCTGGTGACGCTCCGGAACATGGCGGAGCGCTACCACAAGGTCGTGCTCCCGCTGCGCGCCACCATCGTCGAGGAGTCACAGCGCCAGTACAACGCGATGCAGATCGGCCTGCCGGTGCTCCTCATCGCCCGGCGCGAACAGGTGGAAGCCTGGCGCGCCTACCTGGAAGCCGTCCGCGACTACTGGTCCACCCGCGCCGACCTGGAGCGCCTCGTGGGAGGACGCCTCCCCAAGGCCGCCGCGCCTCCTGCCGCCACGCCTCCTGCCGCCACGCCTCCTCCCACCACGCCTCCCCTGCCCCCTTCCCCGGAACCCACCCATGAGCACCACGCCCACTGACGAAGCGCCCCGGGCGCCCGAGGACACGGAGTCCCAGGCCCCCACGGAGCAGCCCGCTCCCTCACTCACCCGCCGAAGCCTCCTCGCACGCACGGGCGCCACGCTGGCCACCGGGGCCCTGCTGATGCAGGGCCGCGAGGCCCGAGCCCAATCCGACGTGCCCGGCGCCAGGGCCCCGCGTGATCACTCCGCAGCGGCCTCTGGAGGCCGCGTCGCACGCCAGACGCACCTGCCGCCCGGACGGGCGGGACGGGACTACCAACCCATCGTGGTGCCCAACGGCACGAAGCTGCCGTGGAAGGACGTGGGCGGCGTGAAGGTGTTCCACCTGGTGGCGCAGGAGGTGGAGCACGAGTTCGCGCCCGGCCTCAAGGCCACCTGCTGGGGCTACAACGGCCAGGTGCACGGCCCCACCATCGAGGTGGTGGAGGGCGACCGCGTCCGCTTCTACGTCACCAACCGGCTGCCCGCGCACACCACCGTGCACTGGCACGGCCTCCTGCTGCCCAACGGCATGGACGGCGTGGGCGGCCTCAACCAGAAGGCCATCGCACCGGGGGAGACCTACCGCTACGAGTTCACGGTGCGCCAGTCGGGCACGGGCATGTACCACTCGCACCACGACGAGATGACCCAGATGGCGCTGGGCATGGTGGGCCTGTTCGTCATCCACCCGCGCAAGCCGGTGGGCCCGCGCGTGGACCGCGACTTCGCCATCATGCTGCACGAGTGGCGCATCGACCCGGGCACCCACCGCCCGGACCCCAACGAGATGACGGACTTCAACGTCCTGACGATGAACGCGAAGGCGTTCCCCGGCACGGAGCCGCTCGTCGTGCGTCAGGGCGAGCGCGTGCGCATCCGCTTCGGCAACCTGAGCGCGATGGACCACCACCCCATCCACCTGCACGGCTACCAGTTCCGCATCACCGAGACGGACGGAGGCCGCATCCCCGACAGCGCGCAGTGGCCGGAGACGACGGTGCTGGTGCCCACCGGCAGCACGCGCACCATCGAGTTCGTCGCGGACGAACCCGGCGACTGGGCCATGCACTGCCACATGACCCACCACGTGATGAACCAGATGGGCCACGACCTGCCCAACCTCATCGGCGTGAAGCCCGGGGGCCTGGATGCGAAGGTGCGCCCGCTGCTGCCCGGCTACATGACCATGGGCCAGACGGGCATGGGGGACATGGGCGGCATGCACCACATGCCCGTGCCCGCGAACTCCATCGCCATGGTGGGCGGCAAGGGGCCCTACGACGAGATCACCATGGGCGGCATGTTCACCCTGCTCAAGGTCAGGGCGAGGCTGGACGGCGAAGGCGACCCTGGTTGGTACGCACTGCCGCCGGGAACCCAGGCCCAGCTCGCGCAGTCAGACGAGTTGCGCCGCGACGGCATCAACGTGGACGCCCCACCTCCCGTGGAACCCGCGGGCGCCCGACGGGGCTGAACCGGCGGGAAGGACACGAACCTCCGGCAGGCGACCGCACCGTCGCCAGCAATCAAGCCCTTGCGCTGGCGACCCGCTCCCTCCACCTTTTTTGAAATGCCCGGATCGCAACACCCCGGCGCCGCCCTGGTCGCTCGTCCCATGCAGCAGTGCTAGCGCGGCTCCAGGGACCTCCAGTGCCCCAGGAAGCGCAATGGCGATGGTCAGTGTCGCGGACATCATTCGAACGCATCACGCGGAAATCATCCGGCGGTGGACGGCGGAGGCGAACCGGACCGCGTCGGCCCGGGGGCTCGGGGCGCCCGAGTTCAGGAACATCATGCCGACGTACCTGTCCTCCCTCGCCGAGAAGGGGGGGGAGACGCCCGGGACCGGCATCAGCAAGCAGCAGGAATACGTCCAGAGCCATGTGTCCGCGCGGCTTCGCCAGGGCTTCCACGTAGCGGAGGTCGTCGAGGAGTTCGCCCTCCTGGGACGGTGCATCACCCAGATGTGGAGCAGCGCTCCGCACGACCAGCAACCCGAGGCCCAGGACGTCGAGTGGCTCCTCACCGAGCTGCATGCGGCCTCCTCGGCGGTGACGGACCTCTTCAGCAAGCACCTGCTGGAAGATGAGCAGACGGAGAAGCGCTACCTGCGCCTGCTCCAGCAGGTGGCCAGCGAGGCGCTGGGCTCGGACGCAGCGACCCTGCGCGACCGCCTGAAGGAGGTGCTCGAGCTCATCCGCGAAGCGATGGGAGCCCAGAGCGTGGCGCTGCTCCTGTACGAGCCGGCGACCCAGAAGCTCGTGACCGCGGCCTCCGCGGGCGCCGCGGATGAGGACTTCGAGCACTACGCCACGTCACTGGCACTGTCGTCCTTCCCGGGAACGGTCGCGGCCGCGGGAGAGGAGACCAGCACGCTGCGGGACGCCAGGACCACGAGCATGGAAGTGAGCGACACGCTCCGCAACAGCGGCATCCGCTCCGTGCTCGGCGTCCGGCTTCCTCCCCACCATGCACTGATGGGGGTCCTGTACGTGGGCATCTCCGAGGTCCGGGAGTTCACCATCCGGGAGAAGACGCGGCTCCAATCGCTCGGGCAACACCTGAGCGTCCACCTGGACAACGCCAGGCTGTACGCGGACCTGCGGGAGAAGATCGAGGACCTCAAGGCGGAACGTGCGCTGCGCGAGCGGTTCGTTTCGGTCCTGGCCCACGACCTGCGCGGCCCCCTGTCCGCCGCGAGGATGGGGGCCCAGATGCTCATGCGCTTCCCCGAGAAGCTGGATGAGCGGCGCGAGTTGGCGTTGAGGATCGACCGGAACATCGAGCGCACGGACCGGATGGTCCGGGACCTGCTCGACGCCAATCGCATCCGCGCGGGAGAGCGGCTGCCGCTGCGCCTGGATGAGTGCGACCTCGGAGGGGTCGCCCAGGAGGTCGTCGAGGAGCTGCGGGCCGTCCACGGAGAGCAGTTCGTCCTCGTCGCGGAGGAGCGCGTCCAGGGCATCTGGAGCGCCGAGGAGCTGCGTCGCGCCCTGTGGAACCTGGGGAGCAACGCCTTCAAGTACGGAGCGCCCGGTCAGCCCATCACCTTCACCATCGCCAGGACCCCGTCAGGGGCGCGGGCCGCCGTTCACAACCACGGCCCCATGATTCCCCGCGCCGAACAGGAGAGCATCTTCCAGCCCTTCACCCGGACGCGCGCCGCGCAGGGCGGGCCCGCCAGGGGCTGGGGACTGGGATTGACGCTGGTGTGGGGCTGCGCCCAGGCGCACGGCGGGAAGGTCACCGTCACGAGCGAGGACACCACTGGGACGACCTTCACCCTGGAGCTGCCCCTGGACTCCCGGCCGTTCCAGGCCGAGCCCTCATAGGGAGGGCTTCGCGCAACAGGTGCGCCTGGCCACGGAGGCGCGGTGGTTTCGGGCCGGGCCTGACAGGGGGGTGACATGCCGGGAGGTTCTCCCTGCATGGTTCCCTTCTTCTTCGCCTCCCACTGGTCGCTGAGCGTGCTCTTCCAGAGCCTCTTCCAGCACCGCTACGCCGCGCACCGCATGTTCACGGCGGGGCCGCGCACCGAGCGGGCCCTGCACCTGTCGACGGCCCTGGTCCAGGGGTCGAGCTACCTGGACCCCAGGGCCTACGCCATCCTGCACCGTGAGCACCACGCCTACGCGGACACCGAACGCGATCCGCACTCGCCCGTGCACCAGAAGAACCCGCTGCGCATGATGCTCCACACGGCGCGCCGCTATGCGGGCCTGCTCACCGGCCGCATCGCCTCCGAGCCGCGCTTCCTCGGGGGCTACCCCGAGTGGCCCGCCGTGGACCGGGTCTTCAACCAATGGCCCACGCGCATCGCCTTCGGCGCGCTCTACACCTTGTTCTACAAGCGCTTCGCCACGCGCCCGTGGCACTGGGCGCTGCTGCCCATGCACTTCGTGATGGGGCCGGTGCACGGCGCCATCGTCAACTGGTGCGGACACCGCTACGGCTACCGCAACTTCGCCAGCCGGGACGCGTCCCGCAACACGCTGCCCGTGGACGTGCTGTGCATGGGCGAGCTGTTCCAGAACAACCACCACGCCCGGCCGGCGAGCCCCGACTTCGCGGCGAAGCGCTTCGAATTTGATCCCACCTGGCAGGTGATGCGCCTGCTCGCCCGGTTGAAGCTCATCCGCATCGAGCAGGCGCCGCAGGGCAGGCAAGCCACCCGGACCCGGGTGGGAAGCCGTGAGAACAGCGGCGGAGCGCTCGCGGCATCCCCATCCTTGTGAGTGAGGAAAGGAGTTGGCACATGCGCTTTGCAGAAAGCGTCGCCCAGGGCCGTACGGTCGTCGCGGCGGGAGGACAGAAGCTGGGGACCGTGGAGACCCTGACGATCAACGACGAGACCTGGAAGGTCGAATCGTTCCAGGTGAAGCTGGCCTCGGAGAGCTCCGAGCAGCTGGGGGTGTATTGGAACTACTTCCACGCGGGCCGGGCTGACGTGCCCACGCGATGGATCCACTCGGTGAGCGACACCGTGGTCCTCTCCATCACGATCGAGGAGCTGGGCCGGGTGCTCTTCACGAGCTCGGAGATCGCGCAGGCCCCGTGAGGGGACGGCGCGACGCTCCGCTGTTTCAGCAGGCAGGAAGAACCTGAAGCCCCGTTCAGTTTTACAGTCAAGTTCCAGCGGGAGGGGTTGGATGGCGGTACATTCGGGGAGTCCCCGGAGGAATCGCCCATGACCGCTCCCCTGCCGACGCTGGAACGCCTCCCTCGCGGAGCGCTCACGTTGTTCCGCATCCGGGCGCTGCTGCGCATCGGGGTGTACGGGGCCGTGGCCTTCGGCGTGGCCCTGATGCTGTCGTTCTCGGGCGTGGAGCACTGGCCCTTCCTGCTGCCGTGCGCGGTCGTGCTGGGGCTGAGCGTGCTGACGGCGTGGTATCCGCAACGCGCGCATGAGCGGTGGGGCTGGGCGCTGCGCGAGCATGATCTGGTCATCTCCCACGGCGTGCTGATGCACCAGGTGGTGTCCATCCCCGCGGGCCGCATCCAGCACGTGGACGTCCACCAGGGCCCCATCGAGCGCTCCCTGGGATTGGCGCGCCTCCAGATCTTCACCGCCGCGGGCAGCGGCGCGGACGGAGAGATTCCGGGCCTGGCCCGGGAGACGGCGGATGCGCTGCGCGAAAAGCTGGTGCGGCGCGAGGCGGACGATGTCGTCTGAGCCCGTGTCCGTGTCCGCGGAGGCCCTGCCCGTCGCAGCGGGAGAAGTTGCCTGGAAGCGGCTGAGTCCCAAGGCGCCGCTGGCGGCGCTGGTGCCCCTCACGGGGATGGTGGGGCGCATGCTCCTGGGCGCGCTGCTGCCCACGTACTTCGCGGGCGAGCGCGGCCTGCCCACCGTGCTCTGGGTCATCGTGGTGGGTCTGGCGCTGTTGATGCTCGCCATCGGGCTCTATGAGGTGGCCACGCTGAGCTACCGCCTGGACGGCGCCCAGTTGGAGATCCGCTCCGGCATCTTCACGCGCACCTCGCGCTTCATCGAGGCGGCGCGGGTGCAGAACACGGAGGTGCTCCAGCCGTTCGTGTCGAAGCTGCTCGGGCTCGTGGAGGTGAAGGTGGAGACGGCCTCCGGGGGCAAGGCGGACGGCCACCTGCGAGGCCTGACACCGGAGGACGCGCAGGCGCTGATCGACGCGCTCCAGGTGGTGCGCGGCGAAGGTCCGGCGGGGCTCCTCCCGGCCACGCCGGGAGACGCCGCGCCGGGCGAGCGGGTGCTCTCCGAGGCCCGGCTGGGCGCGCTGCTGCTCTACGGCGCGACCGCGCTGGGGGTGGGCGTGCTCGCGGTGGTGATGGGCGCCCTGCATGAGATCACCGAGACCTTCCACAAGCTGCTGCTCCCCTGGATGGAGGCGCACTGGGAGGCGGTGGCGGCGCCCGGCATGGGGTGGCTGGCCGCGACGGTGGCGGCGCTCGCGGGGCTGTTCGGCCTGTGGGTGGTGAGCGGCGCCCGCGCGGTGCTGCGCTTCCATGGCTTCCGGCTGGTGGACACCGGCACGCACCTGCGCGCGGTGGGCGGCCTCATTACGCGCCGGCAGGTGACGGTGCGGCGGGCGCGCATCCAGCAGGTGGTGCTGGATGAGCCCCTGCTGCGGCGCGCGCTGGGCTTCGGCTCGGTGGAGGTGGAGACGGCGGGTGTCCGGGCCGGCAAGGAGGCCACGGAGCGCGCGGAGCTGCTGGTGCCCGTGGTGCCCACCGCGAGCATGCCCGGCCTGCTGCGCGAGTTCGTTCCGGAGCTGCCGGACGCCATCGACGCCCTGCCCCTCAAGCCCGCGCATCCGAAGGCGTTGTTGCGTGCGCGCATCCGCGCGGTGGGCCTGGGCGTGCTCGTGGCCGCGCCCGCGACGTGGTTCTGGGGCCCGTGGGGGGCGCTCGCCTGGGGCCTGGTGCCCGCGCAGCTCCTGGCCGCGTGGTTCGACTGGCGCTTCCAGGGCTGGCTCATCACCGACGCGCTGGTGGTGGTGCGACAGGGCTTCTGGCGCAGGCGCACCACGGTGGTCCAGCGCGCGCGCATCCAGTCCGTCCGCGCGCGACAGGGCCCGCTGGAGCGCGGCTACGGCATCGGGCACGTGAGGATCGACGTCGCGGGTTCCTACGTCGTGCTGCCGAGCGTGGGCTGGGACGAAGCGCAATCGCTCATCGACCTGCTCCCGGCCCGCCGCGTCCCGAAGCGCGCGGGCCTCCGCCTGCCAGCCCAGGAGTCGTCACCATGACGTCGGTCATCTTCGCCTGCGTCCACAACGCCGGCCGCTCGCAGATGGCGGCGGCCTGCTTCAACCTCCTGGCGGATCCGGCCAGGGCGCGGGCCCTCTCCGCGGGGACCCAACCGGGAGCGCGTGTCCATCCCGAGGTCCAGACCGTGATGGCGGAGGCCGGCGTCGACCTGTCATCCGCCCACCCCCAGCGCCTCACCGATGAGCTGGCGCAAGGTGCCCAATGGCTCATCACCATGGGATGCGGGGACGCGTGCCCCTTCGTGCCCGGACTGAAGCGTGGCGATTGGCCTTTGGAGGATCCGAAGGGCAAGCCATTGGAGCGAGTGCGGGAGATTCGCGACGAGGTCCGCGAGCGCGTCATGGCATTGCTAGAACAAGAAGGTTGGGCCCGGTAGCGCAATCCCTTCCACCCAAACAGGCTAGACCCTCACGGCAACTCTTCCCACAGGGAGTCTTACCGCCTGAGGTTCCACCAACCTGTTCGGGGCTGAGCGGGCGTGTGCCCCATGAGGGCTGCACGGCTTCTCCACCGGCTTGGCGCACAGCTCGGCGGCACCCGTCAGCGTCCCTCCTCGGTACCTCCGCTCCAGCCCCCACCCTCAACAGGCCTTCTATTCGCACTATCTGCAACATCCACGCCCACCTGAAGCCCGGGGGCCGCTTCGTCACGTACACGGTTCAACCCCGGGTTCAGCGCGAAGGGGCCCAACAGCACCCGCCATGGCATCACGATGTTGGGCGCGTGAGGATGGAGGCGGCGGTTGGTGTGTACCCCAAGGAGAAGGCATGCGTTTCCACTGCACCATTTGCGGCTTCCAGGCTTTCTACATGCTCAAGCCGGCGCGGTGCCGGGCTTGTGGCGCCCAGAACTCGATGAAGGAGGGCGGCCCTGGCTTCAAGAAGAAGCAGGCCTTCGCCAAACGGGAGACCTTCACCCTTCGATCCGGTCTGGTCCTGTTCTTCCATCGGGACCAGGACTTCACCGAGCGGGCCCAGGAGGCACGAACGAAGCTTCAATCCTTCAGCACGCAACCGGACCTCAAGCGAAAGCACAACCAGAAGGACACCCCCGGACAGGTCATCCTGCCCTATCAGCCGCCAGCGAAGCGGCGCCGCCTGGAGCCCAAGAAGCTGGTCCCCCTGGTCATGGAGGAGGCGCCGCACCTGGACCCAGGACTGGACCTGGGCGTCGGCACCTTCAACCTGAACCACTTCGGGGACAGGACCGCCAAGGCCAAGCAGGCCATCCTCCTGCTACTCTTCGAGCGCAACCCCTGGCTGGACGTCCTGGTGCTCCAGGAGGTCAACAAGAAGGGGCTTCCGCTGCTGAAGGCCATCGACTTCACCGGCCACGGGCTCACGCTGGTGATGGGTCCCCAGATGCAGGCGGTCTACCCGAGATACAATGGCGAGCCGGAGGATGGCGAAGAAGACGACGGGCTCGAGGACGATGGGGACGTCGAGGGCTATCTCTTCAAGGCCGGCGACGGAAATTGGACCCTCGGGAAGAGCCAGAACGAGTGGTATCCCATCATCTACAGGAACAGCTCCGGCATCCAGCTCCGCTGGCGGGCCTTCAATGGCGCGCAGGTCATCAAGGACGAAAACAGCGACACGGGTGCCCCCATCCAGTGGGCGAAGTCTGTCAAGCGCACCCATGAGCCTTCGGGATGGAAGACCAAGTACCCGCACACCGTGAAGGAGCTCGTCGCCACACGGAAGCTGCAGTACCAGCAGCTCAACACCCACTTCATGCACTGGCGCCCGGTCGTGGTCTACGACCTCGTCGTCAACGGCGATAAGAGGAACGCGGTCCACATTGGCGTGGTCCACACCTCTCCGGCGGGGAAGGGCCTGGGCCGCAAGGGTGAGTACGAGCAGGTGTCTGGGTTCTTCGAGCACATCGCGCAAGAACGCGAGACGCATTGGATCATTGCGGGCGACTACTACGTCGATCCCGAAGCCACGCTGAAGTTTGACAGCGACAGCAAGCGGCGGCAGTGGAGCGACCTCTTCCACGTGAAGATGGACGCGCTGGGGCTGGAGCTCGCGGTGACCGTCTCCGCGACGAACCAGACCCCGCTGCACCACCGCAGCGTGAGCTCAAAGAAGAACAAGGAGAGCTACGAGGAGAAGGGCTACGTGAAGGACTGGGCCCAGGTGGAGGGCCGCTTCATGCTCAACAAGCGCGCCGACTTCTTCGTCATCAGCCGGACCTTTGCCCTCCACCACACGGGTATCTTCTCTCCCGCCCGGGGCCTGCTCCCGGTGGATCCGAACCACAACGCGCTGGACTGGTGGGCGAAGACGAGCGACCACGCCCCCACGGGCGGCATCTTCTGCACCACGCCGTTCTCACGAAAGTGGGCGGAGAACCGGCAGTTGTTGCTCACGGACTCGCTGCGCGAGCGTCAGTCCCGGGCCAAGTTCGAGACCTGGGAGCTCCAGAAGCAGGCGGTGGACGCGCTGCTGTTCTCACTCCACCAGGTGTCCTTGATGGTGGATGGGTTGGGACAGGAGCCGCGGAAGCTGGCCTGCCAGACGTGTGTGTTGATCAGCAAGGCGTTGAATACACCGACCGCGGTCGCCATCCGGGGCGCGCCCTATGAACCCGAAACCCAGAGCTACCTCGCCTGGAAGAAGGGCGCCGAAGGCGTGACGGACCAGCACCTGAGCGAGTTCTTCGGCCTCTGCTCCCAGGTGGGCACGTCCCTGCTGTTGACGCACGCCACCCCGCTGGACGAGTTCGCGCGCGCCTTCCGCAATGCCTACCGCGCCATCCAGCAGATCGGCATCCGTCCCCGGGGTTTTGACCTCACCCCCGAATCGCAGCGGTACGACACGCTCAAGCCCGGCGCCCGGAACCTGCCGCGGGACTTCTCCATCCGCGTGGGCTCGCCGCGGACGCGGGACCTGGAGGAAGGAATCCTCAAGTTGCTGCGGGACTACCTGAAGGAGCAGAAGCAGGGGGGCACACCGCTCGACACCCATTGCATCCAGGGCAGCCTCAACCAGTTCCAGATCCCGGGTGGACGGACCGCGTGCTCGGCGATGGCGGTGCTGGGGATCGCGGCGATGCTGAACCACGGGCTCGACTCCGACGGCATCGACAACGTCCTGCTGGAAGGCACGGCGCTCTACCAACGGATGCTCACGGATACAGAGGACGAGGCCCTGCTGATGGAAGCGCTGGCCCTGTCCTGCGACAGGGTCGTGGACCCCGGGGTCCTGCAACCCCAGGCGCCCTACTACAACCCGCTGGAGATTCCCGAAGCGGAGATCACCCGGCGCGGCCTCCGGCTGGAGGGCGCGGGAACGGTCCGTGTGGAGCGGCTGGGCGAGGAGCTGGCCTCCATCCTGAAGCAGCGACCCCGGATGGGGGTGGCCCTGGTGATGGGCGGCTACACCGTGGCCCTCACCCGGAACGAAGATGCCTACTATCTATTCGACTCCCATGGTTGGAAGGACTGGAGGAATGCCTTCGTGCAGCGGTTCACGTTCCCCAACACGCTGCTGGAGCTGGTCGGGAAGATGGCGAGGAAGCGCACCCTCTTCGACCCGGATGTGGGCGTCACCCTGTACCTGCCCGAGAACGGATGACGCCCCTGCGTGAGGGGCCAGCCGGGAAGGGTCCTTCTTCCTTCCCTGAAATTCCGGTAACCGTTCACCGGACAGTGCCTGCTTGAAGGGACTGCCAGGCAGCGGACGGTGGGCGGGACGGCGCTCGACGGTGGCGGCTGTGGCGTGACACACCGCCACGCGTGGCGGAGCTCGACCCCAAGGATGCGCGCATCGCGGAATTGGAAGCGCAGGTGGCAGCGCGCGCGACGCGGTCATCGTCGAGCTGATGGCGAAGGTGGAGGCCCTCACCGCGCGGCCCTCTCTGCCAACGTGAGTGAGACAGTTCGTACCCGGTAGTTTAGCGTGCAGGGCGAGCCAGGCAGGAACAATGAATCCGGTGGTGAAAGAGGCTCGGGTTGGGGAGACCGAGGTGGTGGAGAAGGCGAAGCGTCGTCGCTTCACGGCGGAGGACAAGCGACGCATCCTCGAGGAAGCGGACCGCTGCACGAAGCCCGGTGAGGTAGGAGCGCTGCTGCGGCGCGAGGGGCTGTACTCCTCGCTCTTGAGCGTGTGGCGGCGCCAACGTAAGGCCGGAGGGCTGGCGGCCCTGGCGCCCTCCAAGCGAGGCCCCCCGGCGAAGGTGGCCGAGCCAGGTGCGCGGAGAATCGCCGAGCTGGAGAAAGAGTTGGCCCGCTCCCAGGCGCGACTCAAACGCGCCGAGGCCCTGCTGGAGCTCCAAAAAAAAGTATCGGAAATCCTGGGAGTGGAACTGCCCAAGCAAGACGAGGAGCCCTGATGGCCGCGGCACGCGAGGCCGTGGGCGAGCTGGGCATCGCGCCGGTGTGCCAGGTGATGGGCCTGCCACGAGCCACCTTCTACCGCCGACTGCGGCCGAAGCAGGGGCCGGCCCGGGAGCACCGTCAGCCGCGGGCCTTGTCCCCCGAGCAGCGGGCCGAGGTGCTCGCCGTGCTGCATGAGCCGAGATTCGTGGATGCAGCGCCCGCGGAAGTCTACGCGCAGCTGCTCGATGAGGGGCGCTACCTGTGCTCGGAGCGCACGCTGTACCGGGTGTTGGCCGAGAACCAGGAGGTGCGCGAGCGCAGAAACCAGCTGCGCCACCCCAACCACCCAGCGCCCCAGGTGCACGCGACGAAGCCGAACGAGCTCTGGAGCTGGGACATCACCAAGCTGCACGGCCCGGCGAAGTGGACGTACTTCTACCTCTACGTCGTCATGGACGTCTTCAGCCGCTGCGTCGTCGGCTGGCTGGTGGCGCACCGCGAGTCGGCCGCGCTCGCCCAGAAGCTCCTGGCGCAAACCTGCGAGCGTCAGGGCATTCAACCCGGCCAGCTGACGATTCACGCCGACCGTGGCTCCTCCATGACGTCCAAGCCCGTGGCCCTGCTGATGGCGGACCTCGGCGTGACGAAGACGCACTCCCGGCCCCACGTCTCCAACGACAACCCCTTCAGCGAGGCCCACTTCAAGACGCTGAAGTACCGCCCTGGGCGTGACCCGGTTCCGTAGACAGGTTGGTTACGCGGCCAGCCTACTCGTTGTGGCCACTCGCTCGAACTCGGCGGGGCTGAGGTAGCCCAGGGCGGAGTGGCGCCGCTTCCGGTTGTAGAATACCTCAATGTACTCGAACAGTGCGCACCGTGCCTGCTCGCGCGTCTTGAAGCGGGTGACGTAGACGAGCTCCAGCTTCAATGTGGAGAAGAAGCTCTCCGCCACCGCGTTTTCCCAGCAGTTGCCTTTGCGCGACATGCTGCACTCGATGCCTCGCACTTCAAGCAGCCGGCGGTAGTCCTCGCTCGCGTATTGACTGCCGCGGTCGGAGTGATGGAGCGCTGGCGCAGGCCGTTCCAGGAGCGCCATGTCGAGCGCGGACAGCACCAATTCGCGGTCGATTCGCTCGTCCATGGCCCAGCCCACCACCTTGCGGCTGAAGAGGTCCAGCAGCACCGCTGGTGTAGCCCCCTGAAGAGTCGGACAGGCTCGATCGGCTAGAAAGCGAGTCTGATGATGGAGAAGAAGACCCACGAGAGAGCCCCGGAGGGGCCCGAGAGCAAGCGCCGCCGCCGGTACTCGGCGGAGGAGAAGCTGCGTCTGGTGGCCGAGTGCGAGGCGCCGGGCAGCAACGTCTCCCTGGTGGCCCGCAAGTACGGCGTCAACGCCAGCCTGCTGTTCCGGTGGCGGCAGTTGAAGGAGTCGGGTGGCGTGTCGGGGCTGCAGGCCGGCGAAGCCGTGGTGCCCGAGTCCGAGGTCCAGGCGCTCAAGGCCCAGGTGCGCGAGCTGCAGCGGCTGCTGGGCAAGAAGACGCAGGAGGCCGAAATCCTCCGGGACGCGGTGGAGCTGGCGCGCGAAAAAAAAACTATTGTCGCCCGCGGCCTTGTCCAAGCTGGGAGGCATTCTGTGAGCGCGGTGGCCCGGGCCCTCGCGGTCGCCCGTTCCACGTTGCACCGCCCCCTTTCCCCTCGGCAGCCCCGCCGCCCGGACGCCCAGGCCGACGCCGAGGTCCTTGAGGAACTCAAGACCGTTGTCGGCCAGAGAGCCACCTACGGCTACCGCAGGGCGTGCGCTGTCCTCACCCGGCAGCGCCGAGCCGAGGGCAGGCCCGGCGTGAACCACAAGCGCGTCTACCGCCTCATGCGCCAGGGCCGACTGCTGCTGCAACGCCATACCGGCAAGCCGACGCGCACCCACGAGGGCCAGGTGGTGACGCTCAAGTCCAACCTGCGCTGGTGCTCCGACGGCTTCGAGGTGCGCTGCTGGAATGGCGAGCGCGTCCACGTCGCCTTCAGCCTGGACTGCTGCGACCGCGAAGCCATCGCCTTCCAGGCTGCCGCCCAGCCGCCCACCGCGCTCACCATCCAGGACCTCATGGTCGAGACGCTCGAGGCCCGCTTCGGCCCGGGCACCGCCAAGGCGCCCCACCCGGTGGAGTGGCTGTCGGACAACGGCCCCGTCTACACCGCCAAGGACACCCGCGACTTCGGCCTGGGTCTCGGCCTGCGGGTGTGCACCACGCCCTCGTACTCTCCCCAGAGCAACGGCATGGCCGAGGCCTTCGTGAAGACTTTCAAGCGCGACTACGTGTACGTCAACGAGTTGCACTCGGCAGCCCATGTCCTGGCGCAGTTGCCCGCCTGGTTCGACGACTACAACCGCTGCCACCCTCACCGGGGCCTCAAGATGAAGTCACCCCGCGAGTTCCGTACTGCTAACTCTCAACCCTGAGCTGTTCGATTTGACGGGGGCAACTCCACGCATCCAGCCCCTCTTTCGTCCGCAGTCCCGAGGGCAACGGCTGCGCCGAGCGATTCATCCGAGCCCTCAAGGAGCAGCTGCTCTGGGTGCGCACCTTCTCCACCGTGGAGGAACTGCGGCGGGCCCTGCTGGAGTGGGCTCACCGGTACAACGATCACTGGCTGCTGGAGCGCCACAACTTCCTCTCGCCGAGTCAGGCCCGGCGAGCGCTGATGCAGTCGAAGCAGGCGGCCTGATTACAACCAATCTGGTGTCTCAACAATCCGGTGCGGTACACCCTCGCGCCCCTTGAAGAAGTTGGACTGGACGTACTTGACGCCCGCTTCCACCTTGCCCTTCTTCTGGGGCGCGTACGGCGGCGTCGGGTCCACCTTGAAGCCGTAACGGTGAGCGTCAAGGTAGTTGTCGCATGAAAGGGTTCAGCCGATGCGCTTCAGTTCCTGTCCTTCCGGTGAGGGGTTGAGGCGCACGGGGCCCGCGGGCGTCCAGTCGCGCGTGTCGCGGCTCCATCGCTCGGGGTGACGCGCGCGAGCACGCTGGTACACTTGGTGGCGCTGGGCGAGCAGCGCGACGTCGAGGCCGAAGTGCCTGGCTTCCGGCGTGACGAAGCGGATGGCGGAGTGCCGGTGCTCGGTGTTGTACCAGGTGACGAAACGCACCACCCACGCTTGCGCGTCCCGCGTCGAGGCGAAGGCTCGCTGGGGGAAGGAGGGGCGGTACTTCAGCGTGCGGAAGAGGGCCTCGGAGAAGGCGTTGTCGTCCGAGACGCGGGGTCGGCTGAAGGAGGGGGCCACGCCCAGCCATTGCAGCGTGGCCAGCATCGTGGCGCCTTTCATGGGGCCGCCGTTGTCCGAATGCAGCACCAGGTCCTCGGGGCAGCCCGCCTCGTGCCAGCTTTGGCGGATGAGGGCCGCGGCGTGCGCGGACGACTCCTCCTCGTGGACGCGCCAGCCCATGATGCGGCGGCTGAAGACGTCCACCACGAGGTAGAGGTAGAGGAAGCAGCCCTTCACCGGCCCCTTCAGGTAGGTGATGTCCCAGCTCCACACCTGGCAGGGCGCGCGGGCCGTATGCTCGGCCCTGGGGCGCGGCGTGGGAGGCTTCGCGCGGCCCCGGTGCACCAGCTGTCCTGCCTCGCGCAGCACCCGGTAGAAGCTCGCCTCGCTGGCCACGTATTCGCCCCGGTCCGCGAGTCTCGGCACCAGCTGCTTGGGCGAGACGTCGCGGAACTCCTCGCTGTTGGCCACCGCCAGCATGCGGCGCTTCTCGATTTCGGAAAGGCGGTTGGCGGGCCGGGTGCGCGGACCGCACCGCCCGTCCTGCGCGGTGGCCGGCTTCCTCCAGCGTTGAATGGTGCGAGGGGCCACCCCGAGCCGCTCGCAGACGGCCTCCAGGCGCACGCCCTGCTGGAGGGCCTCCTCGACGTGGGCGAGCGTCATTTCTCGCGCTTCTCGTCCGCTGCGTCGTCCTCGTCGTCCAGCTCCCGCTCGTCCCAGCCCGTCGCCTGAAGTTTTTTTTCGAGCACCAGCAGCGCCGCCGTCTCCGCCAGTGCCTTCTCCTTGCGGCGCAACTCGCGCTCCAACTCCTTCACCCGCTTCTCGGCCGCCGCCAGCCGCCTGCGCTCCTTGGCCGGCAGGGCCTGCGTGGAGGCGCCCGATAGGGCTCCCGCCGTCGCCTGCTGCCACTCTTGCAACTGCTCCTCATGCAGACCCTCACCGCGCAGCAGCGCCCCCAGCGCTTCGCCCGTCAGCCCCTGGACCGCCACCAGCACGCGCAGCTTCTCCTCGGGTGTCCACTTCTTCGGCGCGGCAGGCACGGCGGGCTTCTTCTCCTCGGGCGGGGGCGTCATCGCCGCCAACTTATTCGCCTCCCGCAACCACTGCGACAACGTCGGCTGCGACACGCCCACCTGGCGGGCCAGCGCCGCGGCACTCACCGCGCCGGGGCCCACCATCCGCTTCACCATCTGGGACTTGAATCCATCCGTGTACGGCACTGCGTCCTGCCTGCTCTCGCCCCCAAGGCGTGGTCATCCCGGCCGCTCAGCCGAGGCGACAACTTCCCTGACACAGGGGGGTAATGCCGCGCCACCTCGCGGTAGCCGCGGTTGAGGGCGGACGGCTCGTCCGGGGTGAAGGCCGCGCGCAGCACGGCGGCCTTCAAGTTGTCCGGCACCACCGTCTGTACCACGCCGCCCAGCTGCTCGAAGGCCTCCACGTGCAGCCGCAGCCACGTCGGCAGCGACTGCTCGAAGACGACGTCCGCCACCAGGTAGCGGCTGTGCGCCAGCACCAGGACGAAAACCCAAGCCTTCCTCGGCACCTTCTGCCGGGGGCACAGCAGCTTCCCCACGTAGCCGAAGTCCACCTGCGCCACCTCCCCTGGCGCGGTGACGACGGGGATGGCGACGTCCTCCGCCCGCACGCCCCGCGCCTTGCGCAGCTGCCGCACCATCCGCTTCACCGCCGAATCGCTGGCGCTGAAGCCCTCCACCTCCAGCCGCAGCCTGTCGTGAATCGCGCGGGCGCCCAGTCCCTGAGCAAGCCACGCCTCCACGCGCGGCTGCCACTCCACCAGTGATGACGTCTGCTGCGCGGGCACCCTCAGCGGCCGGTGCTCCAGCACCAGCACCTTGAGCGCTTCCAACTCGGGCACCTCCTCCGGGCGTCCCTCCAGCATTCCTGCCGCCGTGAGTGCCGCGCGGTACGCCCGCTCCGTATTCGGGCCCATCCTCAACAGCCGGGCCACTTCGCGCGCACCCGTCCCCATCCGGTGCAGGCGCACCAACTCTCTCAACCTGTCCATGTCGACTCTCCGGTAACTCATCCGCGCGCGCCCCTCCGCGCACCGCTCCGGCGGTGCTCGGTGGGGCGTGAGGATGCATGGGATGACCGCTCAGGTAGGCACTCAGCCCACCCACTGGCCACGTTTCTTCTGGCGGCCTTCGCCCTGAGCCGACCGCCGCACCCGCTTCTCTGACGGGCGATCCGCTTGGCCGACCCGGCTACGAACAGCTTGGCCGACCCGACTGCGATCCATTACCCCGGCCCGTTACACCACCGCGCCGCGCCAGGCGAAGCCCGTCTCGGACGCCACCGCCGGGGCGGCGACGGGGCCACGCAGGTAGACGGTACGCACCGGCAGGCCCTCATGGGCCTCGCCTCGAGGCGCCTCTTCGATTCCGAGCCGTGAGCCCTCGGCCTCCAAGAGCAACCCGAAGACGACGGCGTAGCGCGCGGCCTCCCGCGCCCAGGCCGCATGCGGTGGCGCGTGTCCCTCGTCGATGAGCAGGGAGCGCTCGCGACGAGGGCCCTCTTCCAGGTCCTCGCCCGTCCACCGGGGCCGCCAGGGCGCGAGGACGGAACTCCCGTCGCCGAGCAGCCCCAGAAGGAACATGGTGCCGTCCAGGGTGTACCCGGACAGGGAGAGAGTATCCCCGAAGAGGCGGGCACCCTCGTCAGGCTGCCGCACCTACAGCAACCAGGGCTGGCGCAGTAGGGCGGGCGGCGTGTCGGGGAGTGCGTGGATAGCAGTCACTGCGACGCCCCGTGAGGCTGCGCCTTGTTGCCACCGACGACGCTGCGCCCGTCCACGAAGGACTTCTGCTCGGCGAGGGAGTGCTGATGTTCTCGAAGCACCCCACAAACTCGGGACCACGTACTCCCGACACGTGCCGGCCTCGTTCATCTCCAGCCTCGCTTCCGCGTCGGCGCACTTGGTTTCGCCGGTTGCCTGGGTACGCCCGGGCCCTTCACCTGCGGCGCCATCCACGCGCAGAGGTCCTGGCGACGGAATCGTCACTGCCCGTGCACATTGATGCAGGGCAGCTCGGACTTCTGCGCCATCGTGTAGACCGTCTTTTCGGCCACCCGCAGGGGCACAGCACCCTTGGCGACGGTCAGAATTTCGTTGGCCATGACGAGCGGCTCCTTTGGCAAGGAGTGGGAACGCATTCCAACCGATGCCCTCGTATGGTATCGGGTGCACGTGCCACAAGAGAGCCGCGCGTTGCGGTTTGCCATGGGCGAAGGACCTACTACCGTGCACGCGACGTCGATTGCCGGCCTGATGTTCACGTACCGACCCGAGCGGATTATAGCGGCTGGTCGTGGGCATAGGGGTGGAGGTCGTCATGGGTAAAGCGTTCGCGAGCGAGCTGGCGGCCCTAGAGGACACGCTCGCGTGGGCGTTGACCCGCGACGTGACGGGCCTCCAGAAGTTCGTTGCTGACGTTGCCGACCGGCCTCTCGTCGCGATAGGGTCTGGTGGCTCCTCGACAGCGTGTCACCTCGCGGCGCTCCTACACCGCACGCGTCATCGCCGCCCCGCGCACTTCACGACGCCGCTCGACGTGCTCTCGATCCCCGCCGGGTTACACCGTGCCGGCGTGTTTCTCGCTTCGGCCTCCGGTAAGAACAAGGACGTCCTCGCAGCGTTCGACGCGTGCATCGCCGATGAAGCTCCCGCAGTTGCCGCCATTACTCTGCGTGCGGAGAACCCCCTGAAGGACGCTGCGTCGTCTTTTGCGCGGGCTCGAGTGTTCGCCGCGGACGCCCCAGCGGGCAAGGACGGCTTCCTCGCGACTAACAGTCTGGTTGCCACCTGCACGCTCATCGCGCGCGCCTATGGTTTCGAGGTCGCACCACCGAAGACACGACGCAGGTCGTTGACCGGAGCGATCTTCGAGAATCGGCACATGGTGCAGATCCTCCACGGAGGCTGGGGCTCGCCAGTCGCTACCGACCTCGAGTCTAAGCTGAATGAGTCTGCGCTCGCGGCCGCCCAACTCGCTGACTACCGGAACTTCGGCCATGGGAGACATCTCTGGCTCGCCAACCGGTCCGCCGAGACGGTGGTGGTTGCTCTCGTGACGCCGGGGACCGCCGCAATCGCGGATTCTACTCTGAAGCTTTTTCCGAAGAGCATCCCGGTCGTACGGCTGGACACCACCCTCGACGGGCCATCCGGGACGATCGACCTCCTCGTCCAAGCGTTCCATCTCGTCGACCGCATCGGAGAGACGCGCGCCCAAGACCCAGGGCGCCCACACGTGCCCGAGTTCGGCCGAAAGCTGTACCGACTAACCCCGCCTCGTGTCCGACCGACCATCGATGCGCCGATTGAGCGCAAGCTCTGGGCGTCGCCCGAGGGCGTCGCGAACATCAAGACGTTCCAGCAAGGCCTTAAGCAATTCCTGGCCCGCGCTCGTGCGACCACGATCGGAGCCCTCGCCCTCGACTACGACGGCACCCTCTGCACCAAGGATGGTCGCTTCGACGGCCTTCGCGAGGATGTCGTGATTGAGTGCTCGCGGCTACTCAAGGCGGGCATCCACCTCGGTATCGCCACTGGCCGAGGGAAATCGGTCCGTGAGGAACTCCAGAAGGCTCTCGACCGAAAGCTATGGGCCCGTGTCCACATCGGCTACTACAACGGGACGGATATCGGTGCCCTTGGCGACAACAACTTGCCCGCCCGGGACGAACCGAACGACGAGGTGTTGAAGCGCGCGCAGGCACTACTGTCGGCTGATGGTTGGCTGACTGCCGCCGCAAAGGTTGATCCTCGGCCTCGACAGATCACGGTCGAACCCAGGGGCGCGACGAGGACCGACGCGCTCGCGGCTCACGTGATGGCACGCCTCGCGCCGCTCGATGGCGAAGGCGTGCGCGTCGTCGTCTCTTCGCACTCGCTCGATGTGCTTGGCCCGACGCGGGGCAAGGGCTCGCTGGTGTCCTGGTTGCGCGAGCAGATCGGCGACGGCCGCGACGTACTCTGCATCGGCGACCGCGGCGCATGGCCAGGCAACGACTACGCGCTCCTCGCCGAGCCGATGTCGCTGAGCGTCGACGAGGTCTCGAGCTTGAACGACGCGTGCTGGAATCTGGCCCCTCGTGGCATCTCAGGACCTGACGCGACGCTCCTCTACCTCCGCGCCGTCAAGGCACGCGGTGGTATCGGCACGTTCTCCTGGAAAGAGAGTTCGGTGCCATGAGAGACGCACTCGCCGAACGCCTGCTTGGCAACGTGATGGAGTGGACGAACGAGGATATCGCCCGGCAGCGGCCTGTCCTTCAAGCCCTCGCTGCGCTCAAATACGACGAATACCAACAATTCAGCCCCGGAATGCGCTTCGTCGAGAGCCTCGCTCTCTGGCTTGAACAATTTAGCACGCTCGACGAACGAAAGACTGCCTACGAATTCGTCGTTAGTAGGCTCGTCTTCTTGTCGCATGCCGAGATGGCCCACTTCGCCGCCATCGCGTACCCGGACGTGATTCGCCCCTTGTTCATCGAGAAGGCCGCGACGGATGCAATCCTGCCTCCATTTCGTGTCAGCCAAGTCCTTGCAACCGGCGCGTTCAAGCAACTCGAAGCTGCAAGCCTGTTCTTCGGCTTGAGCGACGGTGCGCGGATTGACCTGTTCCGTCGCAGCAACAAAGAGCTGAGCCACGAGCAGATCTTCAGCAGCTATGAGATCTCCAAAGAGAAGGTCCGCGAGATCCGAACGTGGCTCAACGACGAGCGCGGACACACGGATGTCGCGCCGACGCTCGTTCTGCTCGACGACTTCACGGCTAGTGGGACAAGCTGCCTAACGGCGAATGGTCAACAAGCAAAGGGCAAGCTCGCTAAGTTCGTCACGCGACTGCAGGAGAGTGAGGAATGGAGGACCGTCGTCTCATTCCCGAAGACTCGGTTAGTAGTCGTGTTCTACGTCGCCACGGCGCAAGCTCTGGCCAACATTGAGAGAGGCGCGGACGTCCTCAGAAGGACGCATGGGATCGATATCACGGTGCTGTGTGTTCAGCGCATCGCCAATGGCATCTCACTCCAGGCGTCACACACCGAACCAGTGGTCGAGCTGATAAAAAAATACTACGACCCTCTAGCAAAGAATAAGCACCCTGAGTGGGGGGGCGATGTGCCGTTTGGATACAAGGACGGAGGGCTGCCGCTAGTCATCCATCATAACACCCCCAACAACTCCATCTTCGTGTTGTGGGCCGAGGATAGTGACACCGTGCGCCCCTTGTTCCCCCGCGTGAGTCGCCACCGGAGGGAGTCATGAAGGACGTACGCAACCCCTTCCGTCTGCAAACGGCCGAGAGCATCGATTCGGACGCGGACTTTCTGCGCCTGTTCGGTCATGGCGTGCTCGATCTGTTACCCGACGATGCGCTCAGCGGCCGCCCTCTGTTTATCCGCAGCGCGCCAGGTGGCGGGAAGACCTCGCTACTGAAATTGTTTACGCCATCGGTGCTCCAGCATCTTGTGGCCATGAAAACCAACGACGCGACCAAGGACCTCTTCATCAAGCTTAAGGGTCTTGGAGCAGTATCGGATCACGGCGCGAATATCCTGTCCGTCATGCTTCCCTGCGCACGAACGTTCCCAGCGCTCGCTGACGTCGGATTGAACCCCGCACGCGCGAAGCGGCTACTCCTTGCGCTCATCGATGCACGGGTCATCCTGGGGGCTCTTCGCGCAATCCTCGTCATCCGCGGGCTTCGCTTCCCAGACGATCTCGGCCGACTCAGCCTCGTTGCGCCACCAGACGACATCATCCCTGGTCTCACCTTCCCCGCCGAGGGCGTCACCGTTCAGCGCTGGGCTGAGTTGATCGAGCAACGCGTCGCCGACCTCATCGACACCCTGATGTCCCCCGACGGCTCTGGTCCGTCTGGACACGATGCGCTCCTCTCGTTGCGCCTACTCGATGCTAACTGCATCCACTTCGACGGAAAGCCCTTCGAGACTCGCTGGCTCATCACCTTCGACGACATGCAGAAGCTGGCACCTTCGCAACGCTCGGCACTGCTTGAAGTTGTCGTCGACCAGCGGTCGCGTTCAACTGTATGGCTTGCCGAGCGCTTCGAGGCACTGGCTAACGAGGAACTCCTGGCGAACGGCGTGTTGAGTGGCCGCGACCATCTCGTGATCGCGCTCGAACGCGAGTGGAAGAAAGGCAAGTTCGAGCCCGCGGTGAAGCTCATTGCCGAACGACGCGCCCGCATGGCGGCTGAATCGGCAGGAACCAACGCGCCCGACGCATTTGCGCCCACCATTGAAGCAGATCTTGAGGCCCCAGCCTGGCAGGAAAAGACGCAGGCTGCGCTGAGTGTCGTTCGCAGACGCGTCGAAGCGCTCGCTGCCGCAAAGCCTCAGTACGCCGACTGGGTGAAATCCCGCGTCGAAATAGACGGCAGTCTTCGCCACCAGCTCATCAAGTGGCGAACACTTGAGATCCTAATCGCACGACATGCAGGAAAGCCCCAGCAGAACCTATTCCCCGAGTTGCTCAGTGCGAAGGACCTAGACGACAAAGAAGAGGCATCCGAGCGCGGTGCTGCCGAACTCTTTTTGAGCAAAGAGTTCGGCTTCCCCTACTACTTCGGACTCAGTAGGCTGGCGAGCCTTGGCTCTTTCAACGTGGAGCAGTTCATTCGTCTTGCTGGCGACCTGTTCGAGGAGTCTTTGGCGGCTGCAGTGATGCGCCGACCTACGAGCCTGTCGCCGCAACGCCAAGAACGCATCATCAAGGATGCGTTCGACGAGCGTATGAAGGACCTTCCACGTCGGGCACGGAATGGTCGGGCTGCTCTCAACTTTCTCGACGCCATCGGGCATTTCTGCCGCGAGGAGACTTACCAGCCGAACGCCCCCTATGCTCCGGGCGTGACCGGATTCTCACTATCGATGGCGGACTGCAGTTCTCTGTACGACCCCGACACTCGAAAGACGCGCCCTGATTTCGCAGCCTTCGGAGACGTCCTCACGACGGCGTTGCAATACAACCTCTTGCTCCCCGACGTTGATCGCCCGCGACCGTCGGGGCGTGTGGTCGTCCTGTACCTGAACCGCCTCGTGTGCGCGAAGTACGACCTTCCGCTGCACTACGGTGGCTTCCGCGAGAAGCGCCTTCAAGACGTTATGACGTGGCCGACGCTCGGATTTCGCCCATCGCGACAGGAGCGGCTCTTAATATGACCACCGGCAGCCTTCGCTGGCGTGACTACTTCCTTCGTGAAGGGCGGCACTTCAACGAGTTCTGGCAGATGTTCTTGGCCGAGCGGAAAAGGAACGTGTTATTCGTGCTCGGGCATGGGTTCGATTCGCGCATGTGCGACGGCATCGAACAAATTCTGAGCCTCGGCGGCGAAGGTGCGCGCGATGTAATTCTGCTCGCCTTCCATGAGGGTGCCGAGTCGGCATCGCATTCCCACGTGGATCAGCGCAAGACGAATGGTGACCGGCTCGCTGAGCTCGTCCGAGGCCGCGGAGAAATCGGGCACCGCGACATCGCGATGTTCTCGGAAGAAGGACGACGGATTAGTGCTCGGAGCATCGCGAAGGTATTTGCATCGTCAGCCGAGTTCAGGTCCTACACCGACGTTGTTGTCGATATCAGCGCATTGCCCCGAGGGCTCTACTTGCCGCTGCTGGCGAAGTTCCTAGCTCTCTTCGACGTGGAGCAGGAGGACGGCGAGAAGCGAAATCTGCATGTGATCGTCTCGCACTCACCGACTTCGGACAACGCTATTGTCGACGAAGGCTTGGAGGAGAGCGCGAACTATCTCTTCGGCTTCGCTGCGGCTGCTCTTGAGAGTGAATCCACCAGTGGCCAGCCGAAGATCTGGATTCCGGTCCTGGGCAAGCGTCAGCAGGCCCAATTGGAACGCATTCACAGTCTTGTCATGCCTGACGAGATTTGCCCGCTGCTTCCCTCGCCAGCGCAAGACCCACGCGAGGGGGATTCCATCATGATCGAATACCGGGAGCTGCTTTTCGACCAGCTCCGTGTCGAGCCACGCAACATTATCTACGCCGCCGAATCTAATCCCTTCGAGGTGTATCGGCAGATTATGCGGTCCATCCTCCACTACGACCGCGCGCTCAAGCCGCTGGGAGGATGCAAGGTCGCGCTCTCAGCCATGTCCTCGAAGCTCGCGTCGATCGGCGTGCTGCTTGCTGCATACGAGCTCGGCCGACGAGATCCGAAGGTGATTGTGGGCGTTGCCCACGTCGAGTCGCAGGGGTACCACGTCGATAAATCGGTCGGCCCGGAGCCTTTGCCGACGCTGTTCACGATGTGGCTCTCTGGGGAATGCTATGCCGCGTGAAGCCCATCAGCACAGTTGTGTGGGAACAGGGTTCATCGTCCTTGACGTCATCCGAAACTCCGTCGGGACCACTGCTACCGAGAAGCGCTTCGCGGGAGGGTCGTGCGGCAACGTTCTTACGATCCTGGCGTATTTCGGTTGGCATGCGAACGCCGTTGGGCGTATCGGCGACGACCATGTCGGCCGAGAACTCGTCGACGATCTCTCGAAGTGGCACGTCAACACCAAGCTCCTGCAGGTCGAGACTGGTCGAGGAACGCCGATCATCGTCCAGGAAAACTACCTGGACGCGAGGGGGCGCCCTCGCCACCGATTCTCCCGAGCGTGCCCAGTATGTGGAGCGACGCTCCCGGCATATCGACCGCTGCTGACTAGCGAGGCGGCGACGATCTCAGCAAAGCTTCCCTCTCATTCGGTGTTCTACTTCGACCGCGTCGCACCGGGCACGCTTGAACTCGCGCAGAAGAGCCGGGCAAACGGTGCGCTCGTCGTGTTCGAGCCCTCGGGCATCAAGGATGAGCGGCTCTTCGCTGAGTGCCTGAAGGCGGCTCACGTTGTGAAATACGCGAATGATCGCATCGAGGGCGTCCACGACGTCGTCGCCAAGACCAAGGTGCCGGTCGAGATCGAAACGTTCGGCGCGAAGGGGCTGCGACTCCGCGTGCGCGCCAACGGGCGTGCGGGGGCGTGGAATGAACTTCCCGCCTTCTCCGCCCCGGAGCTGCTCGACGCCGCTGGCGCTGGCGACTGGACCACGGCAGGGTTCATCCACGGACTAATGCGTAAGCGAGCATCCCCCGACGAGGCGGTGGCCGACTTCGACGCCATCGTATTCGCGATCCGGCAGGGACAAGCGCTGGCCGCGCTCAACTGCGGCTTCGAGGGTGCTCGGGGCCTTATGTACATCGCCGACGCGAAGCGCGTCCTCGAACTCTCCGCTGCCATCGTCAAGGGCACGAAGACGCCGAGCGTTGCGGAGGTTCAGTCGAAGAAGCGCGTCAATGGGCACAGCAACGACAAGGAGTGCCTCACGTGCTCGGGGGCTCGGTCGCTCCACGCGTAGTGATCGCGCCCCACGCCGCCCGCTGCTCGGCTGTGCCTACCCCATATTCGGTCGCTGAGGCGTACGTTGGGCGAAACCACGCTGGAAAGCGCATCAAGGCGAGCGAGGCGCAGACTTCGCGCGTCTCCGCTCTGCCAAGTGGCCCGAAATCATCGTCAAGCGCATGGCCACGCCAGATCGATGTGAAGAAGCGGGTCCACGGGCATCTCCACCTTCGCGGCTCGTGCCTCTCGGAAGGCTTCGCCTAACACGCCGCTGCCCGGCTCCGCGCGCGCCTGGTCGTCCAGCCAGTAGCGGCTCTCCGTCTTCACACGCAGGTGGCTCTGCACCCAGCCGGCGAGCATCGGCATCTGCTCCTCGACGTTAGAGCGTGGCAGCTTCGCGCCGCGCGCCAACACCGTGCTGAGGAAGCCCTGGACGGCACTCGCGCGGACAGCCCGCGCATGGGCGAGTTGCTTGTCGCTGACGGCCTGGAGGGGCAGTACCTCCAGCCTCTCCACAGTGACGACTACGTGCGGCAGCATGACGTGGACGCAGCCCGCCTCGAGTTGGTCCGCGGTAACCGTCCGGCCAACGACGTGCCGTGAGGGATTGCCGTGGGCGCTGGGCGCAACGGACGCTGGTGGGCATGGCGAAGCAGGTGGAGAAGCCGGAGTGGGCGCGCATCGCGGAAGCGTTCGAGGCCAGCGGGCAGACGCAGCGGGAGTTCGCGTTGGCGCGAGGCGTGCGGCTGAGCACGTTGCAGTCGTGGGTCTACCGGCGTCGGCGGGCCGAGCCGGCGCGAGCCGAGCCGGTGCGTCTGTTGCCCGTGCAGGTGGCGATGGCCCCCGTGGCATCCGAGTCCGTGCTGGAAGTGGTGGCGGCAAGCGGAGCCCGGGTGCGATTCGCCGTGGGCACCGACGTGGCCTACGTCGCGCGTCTCGTCGCGGCGCTGGGACGGTGAGGCGGTGTTCGCGCTTCCCGCGTCGGTGCGCGTGGTGCTGGCCACGGAGCCCGTGGACATGCGCAAGTCCATCGACGGGCTGATGGCGCTGGTGCGCACGGCGTGGGGTGAGGACGTCTACTCGGGCCACCTCTTCGCCTTTGTCTCGCGCCGGGGCGACCGCATCAAGGTGCTGACGTGGAGCCGGGGCGGCTTCGTGCTGCTCTACAAGCGGCTGGAGACGGGTCGATTCCGGTTGCCCCGGGTGGAGGCGGACGCCAAGTCGGTGCAGTTGGACTCGACGCAGTTGGCGATGCTGCTGGACGGCATCGACGTGGCCCAGGTGAAGCGGCAGCCCGCCTGGATGCCGCCCGGCCGCACGGGCAGCTGAGACGCACCGGGCGCACCAGGGCCCCGGGGTGGGGCGTTACTCAAGAGTGCCCCGCGTGCTGCCCCAGAACCACTTCTGCCCCTGGCGGGAAGAAGCCGAGGAACTCAAAGCCGAGGTGGGCCGAATCGGCGGAGAGCTGGCCACCCTCCAAGGGCAGATGGCGGCGCTGCAACGCCACGTCTTCGGCAGGAAAGCCGAGCGGATGCCCGCCGTGGCCAGCGAGCTGCGGCAGGAAGCCGCGAGCCCCGAGGACGAAGCGGCGCGGGCGGTCGCGGCCCTGGAGAAACGGCGCGAGCGCTCGGCGCGCAAGGCCCAGGAGGCCCCGACGCGCGAGGTGCGGCACGCGGTGCCACCCGAGGCGCGCCACTGCCCCGTGTGCGGCAGCGAGGATTTGAAGCCGCTGGGGAAGGGCCGCACCTCGGTGGTGTACGAGTACGTGCCGGCCTGCTTCGAGCGCCAGGTGCACGTGCAGGAAGTCCTCGCCTGCACCTGCGGCCAGGGCGTGGTGACGGCGCCCGCACCCGCGAGGGTGGTGGACAAGGGCGAGTACGGCCCGGGCTTCCTATCGCAGGTGGTGACGTCCAAGTGCGCCGATGCCATGCCCCTGCACCGGCTCGCCCAGCGAATTGAGCGCGGCGGTGTCCCCATGAGCCGCAGCACCCTGACGGACCTCTTCCATCAGGCCGCTTCGGTGCTCCTGCCGCTTTCCTCCCACCTCTTGCAAGTCATTGCGGCTGCCGAGGTGGTGTGGGCCGACGAGACGCCGGTGCGCGTGCTGGACGTGAAGAAGACGCGCCAGGGCTACCTCTGGACCTTTCTCACCCAGACGCAGCAGGGCGAGTGGCTGCTGGGTTATCGCTTCAGCCTGAGCCGGGCAGGCACGACGCCCCAGGACGTCCTGGGCGGCACCCGGGGCGCGCTCGTGGTGGATGCGTACACGGGCTACAACGCGGTGACGCTGCCCGAAGGCCGCGTGCGCGTCGGCTGCTGGGCGCACGTGCGCCGACGCTTCTTCGACGCGCTGCCCACCGCACCGGAAGCCCGCGAAGCCTTGGACTTCATCCTCGCCCTCTACCGGGTGGAGGCCGAAGCCCGCGTCGCGCGCATCGTGCGCACCGACGCTCACCGCGAACTGCGCCAGCAGAAGAGTGCCCCGGTCCTCGCCGCGCTGGGCACCTGGCTGGAGGAGCAGGCTCCGCGCCACCTGCCCAAGGGGCCGCTGGGGCAAGCCCTCTCCTACGCCCGAAAACAGTGGGACGCCCTCACTGGTGTAGCCCCCTGAAGAGTCGGACAGGCTCGATCGGCTAGAAAGCGAGTCTGATGATGGAGAAGAAGACCCACGAGAGAGCCCCGGAGGGGCCCGAGAGCAAGCGCCGCCGCCGGTACTCGGCGGAGGAGAAGCTGCGTCTGGTGGCCGAGTGCGAGGCGCCGGGCAGCAACGTCTCCCTGGTGGCCCGCAAGTACGGCGTCAACGCCAGCCTGCTGTTCCGGTGGCGGCAGTTGAAGGAGTCGGGTGGCGTGTCGGGGCTGCAGGCCGGCGAAGCCGTAGTGCCCGAATCCGAGGTCCAGGCGCTCAAGGCCCAGGTGCGCGAACTGCAGCGGCTGCTGGGTAAGAAGACGCAGGAGGCGGAAATCCTCCGGGACGCGGTGGAGCTGGTGCGCGAAAAAAAACTATTGTCGCCCGCGGCCTTGTCCAAGCTGGGAGGCATTCTGTGAGCGCGGTGGCCCGGGCCCTCGCGGTCGCCCGTTCCACGTTGCACCGCCCCCTTTCCCCTCGGCAGCCCCGCCGCCCGGACGCCCAGGCCGACGCCGAGGTCCTCGAGGAACTCAAGGCCGTTGTCGGGCAGAGAGCCACCTACGGCTACCGCAGGGCGTGCGCGTTTCTCACCCGGCAGCGCCGAGCCCAGGGCAGGCCCGGCGTGAACCACAAGCGCGTCTACCGCCTCATGCGCCAGGGCCAATTGCTGCTGCAACGCCATACCGGCAAGCCGACGCGCACCCACGAGGGCCAGGTGGTGACGCTCAAGTCCAACCTGCGCTGGTGCTCCGACGGCTTCGAGGTGCGCTGCTGGAATGGCGAGCGCGTCCACGTCGCCTTCAGCCTGGACTGCTGCGACCGCGAAGCCATCGCCTTCCAGGCCGCCGCCCAGCCGCCCACCGCGCTCACCATCCAGGACCTCATGGTCGAGACGCTCGAGGCCCGCTTCGGCCCGGGCACTCCCAAGGCGCCCCACCCGGTGGAGTGGCTGTCGGACAACGGCCCCGTCTACACCGCCAAGGACACCCGCGACTTCGGCCTGGGTCTCGGCCTGCGGGTGTGCACCACGCCCTCGTACTCCCCCCAGAGCAACGGCATGGCCGAGGCCTTCGTGAAGACTTTCAAGCGCGACTACGTGTACGTCAACGAGCTGCACTCGGCAGCCCATGTCCTGGCGCAGTTGCCCGCCTGGTTCGACGACTACAACCGCTGCCACCCTCACCGGGGCCTCAAGATGAAGTCACCCCGCGAGTTCCGTACTGCTAACTCTCAACCTTGAGCTGTCCGATTTGACGGGGGCAACTCCACTCACCCGTTTCGCCTCCGACGCGCGCCTGCCCTTGGACAACAACCGCAGCGAGGCGGCGTTGCGAAAGGCGGCCCTGGGCAGGAAGAACTTCCTCTTCGTCGGCCACGAGGCCGCGGGCGAGAACCTCGCGGGCCTCTACGCCCTCGTCGCCACCTGCGAGGCCAACGGCGTCAATCCCGAGGACTACCTCGCCGACGTGCTCCTGCGCGTCCAGACGCACCCGAACGCCCGCATCGGCGAGCTGCTACCGCACGAGTGGAAGCGCCTGCGCGCAGCCGACGCGGCCTGAAACCTCGCGGTCCCCTCCCTCGCGCCGCTCGACACCGCACGCCTCCCGTCCGCCTTCAAGCGATCCGGCACGTCGTTGGCCGGACGGTTACGGTCCGCGAGCGCGTCAGCCGCATCACGTCGCTGGGCCGCGCGTGCGACGTGGGCAAATGTGCTCTCGAAGCGCTTTCAAGGGACTGGAGAATGGGCCCCTTGGCGCGTCGCTCGGGGCGGCGCGGCGACCACGCTGCGTGGCGCGGTGATGTGCCCGCAGAACACCCGCCGTCGGTCGGCTACGCCAGAAGGCGTCGGGGGGACAGGTTCGCGGACCATGCCCCTCAACCTGGGCCCAGTCCGTGCCTGCGACCAGTCCATCCCTGACCTTCGTTGGGTGCTCTTAGCTATCGGGATCTTCGTCCTCCCACGCGGACGGCTCGAAGTTCTCAAGGGCGGCGACGTCAACCGTTCCGACACCTCGGCAAAACCCACACTCCCACTCGTTGCGACTCCCGCTCCCCTTGCAAACCGGGCATTTCTTTTGCTGGTAGGGACTCAGGTCTATGTCCGTGAGCGCTACTGCATCAACCTTTCCGACGCCTCGGCAGATGGGGCATTCCCAGTTGTTGTGAGTCCCGCGTCCCTTGCAGAGAAGGCACGTCGCCTGCTCGTAATCGCTCGGGTCGAAGTGTTCCAATTTGCCTTCGTCGACACTCCCGGCTCCGCGACAAAACGCACACTCCCAGTTATTGTGGTTCCCGCTCCCCTCGCACAGCGGGCACTCGGCTTGCTTGTAACCACTAAGATCAATCTCGTTGATTGAGTGCGAATCAACGGTGCCAACGCCACGACAGACAGGACACTCCCAGTTATTGTGGCTGCCACTTCCGCTGCAGAGAGGACATTCCTCCTGACGGTACGGTTCCAGGTCGATTTCGCCGACCAAATTCTCCGCGACTGTTCCTTCGCCTCGGCAAACGGGGCACTCCCAGTTGTTGTGACTGCCAGACCCATCGCACAGAGGACACTCTACAAGTCCCGTTTCCTCGAGAAACTTGGCACGTTCGTCGATAACCTTCTCGACAGGAGCGGCATTGTCGCCAAGCGCAACCTCAAGCTTCTTTGCAAACCCCGGCGCTGTCTTCTTTAGGGCGGGAGCAAGTGCATGAGCTTTGATGTGCTTGAGCAACTCGTCCTTGATGGCATCCAACGCCGGGAAGTGCTCTTTCTGGGTCGCGACGTTCACCGATTGAAGCTGCTTAATCAGCGCGAGGATTTCATCAAGGAGCCCTGCGTGAGCCCGCCATATGGCCGTTCGAGCATCAAGAACCTGCCTCTTCGTCCTTTCAATGTCGGACTTCGAAATCAGCTTCTGATTATCAAACTCATCGTGATGATTTGGACAGAGATAGATCAGATTATGCGGGTGGTTGTTTTTACTGTTATGGACTGGGTCAATGTGAGCAAACTCGCCCTTGGGGCGACGACAGATCACGCACCCGAATGACGCTTCTTCTTGAATTTCTTGCTCGATACCAGATGGAACATTCGGACGCTTGCCCTGCTCAGCAGGCCATGGCTCTGCAAGGTATGCCGAAAAGCTCTTGAGCGCTTCCGCATCAAAAAGCAACTCGCCATCGGGGCCCTTTGCACACTCAAGTTTTCGCGAATGTCCGGACTTGGCCGCGTACTTCGTAAGCCACTCCAGTAACTGGGGTGACATCCTCACGAGGGCGGCCGCTTTGTACTTGTTGACCGGAACGGAGTGATCCTGGTGCGCCTTCGCTTCTGCATTCTTGGCCGACATAGCTCCACCCCTTGCTCACGATTAGCCTCATTACGGCGCCCACAACCTGTGCCTACCCAATAATCGGTCGCTACGTCATGGGTGCGTCAAGTCTAGTCCGGCAGAGGGTAAAGGTCAGTTAGCGCGGCGCACGACGCCATCGAGTTCCTGTGCCGGCGAAGGGAGCCGGAAACACCGGCGCACGGCGCCCCCTTAAGGTTCGAGATCCGGCCTCCGCCTGGTTGAACGTCCGAGGCTTCGAGGAAGAGGAGGAGGTGAGCGACTGGCCGAGCTGGTCGCCTGCCCCGGTCGAGAGACTGCGTCCCAAGCCGCGCCAGTTCGTCCTAACCGCGGCGCAGGGGCAGCCTCGACCTATGCCGTTGGAGGAACGGCCCGCGCTACCGCCGCTGCAGGCAGGGCGTTCCGCACAGCGCTACCAGCGCGGGCCTCGAGCAAAGCCCCCCCATCGGAAGGCGGAACCGGCATCGCTTCAACCAGGGCGCTCACTGCGGGCCGGACAACAAGAGGTAGAGCCTGCCCAGGAGGTGGTAGACTCTGCGACACGGCTGCAGCTCCGTGCGCCGCTCACCCACGCCCTCCCCTTCTGAAGGATGCGAGACACCATCTCCAATTCGCGATAACCGGGAGCAGTCGCCGCGAAGTTCGCGGACACGCAATCGGACCCCGAATTTTCCCGACTTCACCCAACCCCCGGATGTTCCTCGTGATTTCTGTGTATCCGCTGCACGAGCCCCGTCTTCCGTGAGCCGGGCGGTCGCATCATCCTGACAGGGTGAACAGGACTCTCTCAGCGCGGCGACGACTGCTCTTCGGACGGGGTCGCGAGCGGTTCCGGGATGGTGAGCTCGCCCACCTCGGCGTCGAGCTCGGCGGCCATGAGGCGGGCTCGCGTGGCGGCCCAGTACTTGGGAGCCAGTTCCAAGTAGCGCTCGCGGGGCCAGTGGGCCAGCACGCGCAAGAGGTCCCTCAGGTAGGCCTCGGGGTCGAGGCGGTGCAGCCGCGCGGTGGCGATGAGAGTGAATAGGTGGCCAGCGCTCTGGGCATGGTCATCGCTGCCGACAAACAGCCACGCCTTTCTTCCGACGGCAATCCTCCTCAACTCCCTCTCGGAGCGGTTGTTCTCCAGCAGCAGCCGTCCGTCCTCGAGGAAGCGTCGCAGGGCCTCGTGGTGGCGCACGGCGTAGCCGAGCGCCTTGCGCAACAGCCCGCGCTCCTCCCGCACCTTCTCGTGCTCCGCCTCGGCCCAGCTGAAGAAGGCGTCCACGTGCGGGCGCAGGTGCGCCAGTCACAGCCGGTGAATCTCCTCCGGGGGCTTGTCCCGCCACGTCGCTTCCAACTCGAAGATGCGGCCGATGCGCGCCAGGCCCTCGCGAGCCACGACGCTTCTGGCCACCGTCGCCTCCCAGAAACCTCTGCGGCAGTGCACCCAGCACGCCACCTCGTGTCTCACCTCGGTCTCTCCGTCCGGCGGCTCATCCTTGGCGGGACGGAAGAGGGCGTCGTAGACGCTCTTCGCGTCGGCCTGCACGTACCCGCTGAAGCCCTTGAAGAGTTCCAGCACCGCGGCGCTTGTCTCCTTCGGCGTGTACTCGAAGAAGACGGCGTCCTTGTCGGCCACCTGCACGAAGTAGTGGCCCCGTCGGCACGCCTGGCGCGGGCCTTCGACGGGCACCGGCTGCACCGCCACGCCCGTGGCGTCCGTGGCGATGCAGAAGGCGGTGGCGAGCGCCTCGTCACGCATGGCGGCCACCACGGTGGTGCCCACCGTCGCCCCCACGTCCTCCATCCACCGGGCCATCGTCCCCCGGTCCACCGGCACCCCGTCACGCGCGAAGCGCTGCTCCAGGCGGAACAGAGGCAGCCCCTCGCAGTACTTCCCAACCACCAGGTGGGCCAAGAGCGACGGCGCGGCCAGGCAGCTGTCAACGACAGGTCACCCCAGCGCCTTCATCCAGATGACGACCGCCGCCGCGCCCGCGTCGGGAATCCCCTTCGCGCGCTCGCCCAGGTAGCTCGCGCGCCCCAGCCGCGCCGTCATGCTCGCGGTCGCCTCCGCTCCCTGCTCCGCCGCGAGCGTCGCCTCCGCCCACGCGGCCCCCAGGGACTTCCCCTCGCGCACGGCGCGCCCCAGCGTCTCCGCCGCCGGGTGCAGCGCGTCCACCATGGTCCGGTCCCCGGGCCTCGCGCCGCCCAGCTCCGACACCGCCTCGACGGCCACCTGGAACGCCTTGGCCCAGTCCGCCGCGTCCGGGACCTTGTTCGTCAGGTGGCGCGAGGCCCGCAGGAGCGCGGTCGCGTAGAACGGCCCGGAGCTGCCGCCGATGCTCCTGCGCAGCGCCTGCCCCAGCTCCGTCAGCGCCCCCGACGGCGTGGCCCACGCGCCCTCCGGCAACGCGCGGATGGCCGCCGCGCCCCGCACCAGGCTCAAGCCCAGGTCGCCGTCCCCCGCCGCGCTGTCCAGCTCCGTCAGCTTCTCCTCCGCCGCATCCCACGCGTCCGCCACCGCCAGCGCTCCCGCCTTCACCTGCCCCATCTGCGGCTGCGGCTTCGGGTGTCCCTGGATGGTCGGCAGCGGGCCCCTGGGGGACACCACCCGGCGCTGCGCGACCAGCGCTCCCTTCCCCGGCCACGCCGGCGCCTCCGTGGCCGCGTCCAGCCGCGCCAGCCGCGCGTCGTCCACCTTCAGCAGCGTGAGCGAACACCCCGGCATCTCCAGCGCGGACAGGAACGTGCCCTGCCACGCCCGCTCCACCTGCACGCCCCGCTCCGCGAGGAACGCCAGCGCCCGGCGCGTCACGATGGCCAGCTCCATGGGGGGCGTGCCGCCCAGGCCGTTGACCATCAGCGCCACCCGCTCGCCCTTGCCGATGCCCCGGTCCTCCACGATGGCCGACAGCAGCGTGTCCACCAGCGCGTCCGCCGGCTGGAGCGCGACGCGGCGCACCCCCTGCTCGCCGTGGATGCCCAGCCCCAGCTCCACCTCGCCCTCGCCCAGCGTGAAGCCCGGCCGGCCCGCCGCCGGCACCGTGCATGGCCCCAGCGCCACGCCCATGCTGCCCAGGGCACTGGCCGCCTCCGTCGCCTCGCGCGCCACCTCCGCCAGCGACGCACCCGCCGCCGCCGCCGCGCCCGCCACCTTGTGCACCAGCACCACGCCCGCGATGCCCCGCCGCCGCGCGGGCTCCACCGTGTCGCGCAACGCCACGTCGTCCGCCACCACCACGACCTCCGTGGGGATGCCCTCCGCCCGCGCCAGCTCCGCCGCGAGCCCGAAGTTGAGCCGGTCGCCGGTGTAGTTCTTCACGATGAGCAGCGCCCCCGCCGTGCCCGCCACCGCGCGGATGGCCGCCAGCACCGCGTCCGCGCTGGGCGACGTGAACACGTCCCCCGCCACCGCCGCGTGCAGCATGCCCGCGCCCACGTAGCCCGCATGCGCCGGCTCGTGTCCGCTGCCACCGCCCGACAAAATCGCCACCCGCCGCGCCCCCAGCGCCGCCGGCACGTCCGCGCGCACCACCACCGTCTCCCCCTCCAGCAACGCCTGCCCCGGCGCGAGCGCCACGACCCCCTCAAGCATCTCCCGGACCACTTCGCGCGGCGCATTGACGAGCTTCTTCACCTTCGACACCTCTGCGGAAAGAACGACGGGGACGGACGGCCTCGGAGGCCACCCTTCCGCCCACACGCCACCCCGTCAAGGCGCACGGTGCCCACAAGCCCGCCTCCGGACGATTGCGTCATGAAACCCGCTTTTCCATTGACTCCCGCTCATTTATGAGGATGATTCTCATTATCATTCTCTGACTTACAACGAACACGGCGGGTCCGTCGCGAGGCGCGGCGGGTCCAGGCCGGGCCTTGTCTGGCGTCTGGCATTGCCCGGGCCGGCGTGTGCGTCTGGATTCCTGGTGACTGTCTTGAGTGCTCCATCCCCCGTCGCGCGTGAGCGCACGCTGCTGTCGCTCCTGGCGGCGGTGCAGTTCACGCACGTCGTCGACTTCATGATGCTGATGCCGCTGGGGCCCCTGCTGATGCAGCGGCTGGACCTGTCGGCGACGCGCTTCGGGGCCCTGGTGTCCGCGTACACGCTCGCGTCCGCGGCCATGGGCGTGCTGGGCGTGTTCTGGCTGGATCGCCTGGAGCGCAAGCGGACGCTGCTGATGCTCTACGCGGGCTTCATCACCGCCACGCTCCTGTGCGGCATGGCCACCGGGGCCGTGGGGCTGCTCGTGGCGCGCACCGTGGCCGGGGCGTGCGCGGGGCTGATGGGCGCGGTGGTCATCGCCATCGTCAGCGACGTGGTGCCCGCGGAGCGCCGGGGCCAGGCCATTGGCACCGTGATGACGGCGTACGCGCTGTCCGCCGTCGCGGGCGTGCCGCTGGGCCTGGGCGTCGCGAACCTCTGGGGCTGGCGCGCGCCCTTCTTCGTCCTCGCGGCCGTCGCGGGCGGCGTGTGGCTGCTGCTGCTGCGCCTGCTGCCGCGCGTGGACGGGCACCTGGTCCGCGCGGGCACCGCGCCCGACGCCCTGGCGCCCGCCACCGTGTGGACGCCCCGGCTGGCGCTCGGCTGGGGGCTGACGTTCACGGTGGTGTTCGCCAGCTTCCTGCTCATCCCCTACCTGGGCGCCTTCATGGTGGGCAACCTGGGCCTGTCGCTGTCGGAGCTGCCCTGGGTGTACCTGGCCGGCGGCGCGGCGACGCTCCTGAGCTCGCGGTGGATTGGCGGGCTGGCGGATCGCCTGGGCCCCGCGCGGGTGCTGGCCGGCCTGCTGGTGTTCTCCATGGTGCCGCACCTGCTCTTCACGCACCTGTCGCCGTCCCCGCTGCCGGTGGTGGCGCTGGTGTTCGTGGGCTTCATGACGCTCACCTCCGGCCGGGCCATCCCCACCATGGCGCTCGTCGCGTCCCGGGTGCCGCCCACCCTGCGGGGGCGCTACCTGGCGGTGAACATGGCCGCCAGCGACGGCGCCTCCGGGCTGGCCGCGTGGATGGGTGGACTGCTGCTGTCCACCGCGTCCGACGGCGCGCTCATCGGCTTCGGCCCCCTGGGCTGGCTCGCCGCGGGCGTGTCCGTGCTGGCGCTGGGCCTGCTCTGGGTCTTCGCCGGACGCGCCGTCCCGGTGAGCGCCACCCCTGCTTCCTGACACCTCCTCCACCCCTGAACACAAGGACCCTTCCATGTCCCAGGCCACAGCCCGCCACCCGTCCCTGCCGCGCCCCATCGTGGGTGAGATCAAACTGGAGCGCTCCAACCAGCTCCTCGCCGAGGCCCGCAAGCTGGTCCCCGGCGTCACCCAGACCATGATGAAGAAGCCGGACCACTTCGCCCCCGGCGCCTTCCCCGTGTTCCTCACCAAGGGCCAGGGCGCGCTGGTGGAGGACGCGGACGGCCAGGAGTACATCGACTACATCCAGGCCCTGGGCGCCAACATGCTGGGCCACAACCACCCGGCCGTCGCGGAGACCATCCGCAAGCACCTGGCCGAGGGCATCATCCACTCGCTGCCCACGCCCGTGGAGGTCTCCTCCGTGCGCGCGCTGGTGGACGTCATCCCGGGCGCGGAGATGGCCCGCTTCTTCAAGACGGGCGCGGACGCCACGTCCGCCGCCGTGCGCCTGTCGCGCCACATCACCGGCCGCGAGTCCATTGTCACCGTGGGCTACAACGGCTGGCACGACCACTTCATGTACGACACGCCGGGCATCCCCGCGGCCGTCGCGAAGCTCACCACCCGCCTGCCGCTCTTCACGCCCCCGGACGAGCCCGCCCTGCTCGCGCACATCGAAGCGCACGGCGCGCAGCTGGCCTGCGTCCTGCTGGCCATCCCCTACAACCGCACCATCACCCGCGAGTTCCTCCAGGCGGTGAAGGACACCTGCGCGAAGCACGGCGTGCTCTTCATCCTGGACGAGGTCGTCACCGGCTTCCGCCTGGCCCTGGGCGGCGCGCAGCAGTTCTTCGGCGTCCAGGCCGACTTCGTCACGCTGTCCAAGGGCATCGCCGCGGGCATGCCCCTGTCCGCCATCGCCGGCCCGGAGAAGCACCTCTCCAAGCTGAGCGACCTCCAGGTGTCCACCACCTTCGGCGGCGAGATGCTCTCCCTGGCCGTGTGCGAGGCCGTGCTCAACGAATACAAGAGCACGAACTACATCGAGCACATCGCCAGCATGGGCCGCCGCCTGCGCGACGGCGTCAACGCCCACGCGAAGGCCACGGGCTCCTCGCTGGAGGTCATCGGCTACGACGCCGTGCCCTTCTTCCGCTTCAGCAAGGACATCCCCCAGCACATCCAGAAGATGATCCCCTTCCAGGCCGGCATGGCCCGCCGGGGCGTCATCCTGCGCCGCGACCTGAACTTCATCAGCGCCGTGCACACCGAACAGCAGATCGATCACACCATCGCCGCCGCCGGCGAGGTGCTGCGCGAAGCGGCCGCCACCGCCGCCGCCACCGCCGCCTGAAACAATCGCAAACAATCCGCCCGCCCCACCGCAACGTCTCACGCGGTGGGTCATTTCGGGCCTGAGCCTTCTTGACAGGAATTCACGACCATGGCACTTCCGGATTCTGATTCTGAGAACCGTTCTCATTTTCAGACAGACGGTTCGGGTGAGCGGATGATGGGTGCGACGACAGGACTCGCGGTGGTGACGGGCGCGGCCCAGGGCATTGGCGCGGCCGTCGCACGCAAGCTCGCGCGCACCATGCCCGTGGCCGTGTTCGACCAGAATGGCGCCGGGCTGGAGCTGCTGGTGGCGGAGCTTCGCCAGCAGGGCTTGAAGGCCACCGCGTTCAAGGTGGACGTGCGGGACAAGGACGGCGTCGAGGACGCGGTCGCGCACATCGAAGCGAAGCTGGGCCCCATCCAGGTGCTGGCCAACGTGGCGGGCATCCTGCGCATGGGCCCGGTGCTGACCCAGAGCGACGCGGACTGGATGAGCACCTTCGCGGTCAACACCCACGGCGTGTTCCATGTCTCGCGCGCGGTGGCCAGGCACATGGTGCCCCGGCGCTCCGGCGCCATCGTCACGGTGGGCTCCAACGCGGCGGGCGTGCCGCGCATGCAGATGGCGGCCTACGCGGCGTCCAAGGCCGCCTCCACCATGTTCACCAAGTGTCTGGGGTTGGAGCTGGCCGAGCACGGCATCCGCTGCAACGTCGTGTCCCCCGGCTCCACCGACACCGCCATGCAGCGGGCGCTCTGGTCGGATGACCGCGGGCCGGAGGCCGTCATCGCGGGCTCGTTGCAGTCCTTCCGCACCGGCATCCCCCTGCGCCGCATCGCGACGCCGGACGACATCGCCGACTCCGTGGTGTTCCTGGCGTCCGACCAGGCCCGCCACATCACGATGCACGACCTGTGCATCGACGGCGGCGCCACGCTGGGCGTCTGACGCGCGCCCACGCCCGTTGCCTTCCCTCCCTTCCCTCTCGCGGGGTGGCCCTTCGTGTCCCCTCGCATCCCACCGAGTTGAGAATGATTCCTGATACCAAAATCGTTACGGGCACCAAAGAACCGCGCGGTGTGGCGCTGCCCGTGGACGGCATGGGGGTGTCCCCTGCCCTGACGGCGGAGTCGGAGCAGGAGTCGCTGGCGACGCGGCTGCTGCGCGACTACGACGCCGGCTCGTCGTTCTTCTTCGCGTCCCCCAGGCGCACCATGCTGGCGCGCGGCGTGTTCGCCACGGTGCCGCACTCGGGTGGAACGAACTCCCTGGAGGGCCTGCCCGCGCGGGTGGCGGCGGTGCTGGACGCTTCGCGTGAGGCGGCGCACGACATCCCGGTGGCGGTGGGCGCGGTGCCCTTCGACGGCCGGGTGGAGGCGCAGCTCGTGGTGCCCATGACGTTGCAGCGCGCGGGCCCGCTGGTGTTCGACGCGGCCTCCCCCGCGCAGCTCCCCCTGGCGTCTCGCTACACGATGCGCCCCGTGCCGGAGCCGGCCGCGTACCTGGACGGCGTGGCGGCGGCGCTGAAGCTCATGCAGGACGGGCCGCTGCGCAAGGTGGTGCTGTCGCGCTCGCTGCACCTGGACACGGCGACGCCCGTGGACCTGCGCCAGCTCTTGCACAACCTGGCCCGGCGCAACCCGCACGGCTACACGTTCGCGGTGGACCTGCCTCCTCGCGAGGACGCGGCGCCCGGCGCGGGCCGGCGGACGCTCATCGGCGCCAGCCCGGAGCTGCTGGTGTCGCGCTCCGGGTTGCAGGTCATCGCCAATCCGCTCGCGGGCTCCGCGGCGCGCAGCACGGATCCGCTGGAGGACCAGGCGCGGGCGGCGCGGCTGATGACGTCCCCCAAGGATCTGCACGAGCACGCGGTCGTCATCGACGCGGTGGCCGAAGCGCTGCGCCCCTACTGCAAGACGCTGGACGTGCCCAGGGGGCCGTCGCTCGTGAGCACCCAGACGATGTGGCACCTCTCCAGCCGCATCCAGGGCGAGCTGAAGGACCCGTCCATCACGTCGCTGACGCTGGCGCTGGCGATGCACCCCACGCCCGCGGTGTGCGGCCACCCGACGGAGCTGGCGCACGAGGCCATTGGCCACATCGAGCCGTTCCAGCGCGGCTACTACACCGGCACGGTGGGCTGGTGTGACGCGAACGGCGACGGGCAGTGGGCCGTCACCATCCGCTGCGCGGAGGCGGACGCGAACTCGCTGCGGCTGTTCGCGGGCGCGGGCGTCGTCGTGGGCTCCACGCCGGAGGCGGAGCTGGCGGAGACCGAGGCGAAGTTCCGCACCATGCTCCAGGCCATGGGCCTGGGCGCCGGGGTGCAGCCGTGAGCTCCGCGCGCGAACACCTGGCGGGCTGTCCCCCGTGGCCGGAGGACTTCGCCCGGCGCTACCGCGAGGCGGGCTACTGGCGCGGGGAGACGTTCGGTCAGCTCCTGCGCGACCGGGCCCGGGACTTCGGGACGCACGTCGCGCTGGTGGCGGGCACGCACCGGTGGACGTACGCGGAATTGGACGCGCGCGTGGACCGGATGGCCGCGGGCTTCCATGCGCTGGGCATCCGCGCCCGGGACCGCGTGGTGGTGCAGCTGCCCAACGTCGCGGAGTTCTATGAGGTCATCTTCGCGCTCTTCCGCATGGGCGCGCTGCCGGTGTTCGCGCTGCCCGCGCACCGCGCGTCGGAGATCGGCTACTTCTGCGCCTTCACCGAAGCGGTGGCGTACGTCATCCCGGACCGCTTCGGCGGCTTCGACTACCGCACGCTCGCGGAGCAGGTGCGCGCGGCCACGCCCACGCTGAAGCACGTGCTGGTGCTGGGCGACGCGGGCCCGTTCACCGCGCTGGCCTCCGTGCCCTGCGACCCGGTGGCGCTGGAGGGCCCTGCCCCGTCGGACGTGGCGTTCTTCCAGCTGTCAGGCGGCAGCACCGGCGTGCCCAAGCTGATTCCGCGCACGCACGACGACTACATCTACAGCCTGCGCGCCAGCGTGGACGTGTGCCGGTTCAACCGTGACACGGTGTACCTGTGCGCGCTGCCGGCGGCGCACAACTTCCCGCTGAGCTCACCTGGCGTACTGGGTACCTTCTACGCCGGCGGCACGGCGGTGATGGCGCTGCACCCCAGCCCCGACGTGGCCTTCCCGCTCATCGAACGGGAGCGCGTCACCGTCACCGCGCTGGTGCCCCCGCTGACCATGGTGTGGCTGGACTCGGCGCAGGCGAAGCGGCACGACCTGTCCAGCCTCCAGGTGCTCCAGGTGGGCGGCGCCCGGCTGAGCGACGAGGCCGCCGCGCGCGTGCGCCCCACGCTGGGCTGCGCGCTCCAGCAGGTCTTCGGCATGGCGGAGGGCCTGGTGAACTACACGCGCCTGGACGACCCCGAGTCGCTCATCGTCACCACGCAGGGCCGCCCCATGTCGGACGCGGACGAGCTGCGCGTGGTGGACGACGACGACGTGCCGGTGGCGCCCGGACAGACGGGGCACCTGCTCACGCGCGGGCCGTACACCATCCGCGGCTACTACAACGCGGAGACGCACAACGCGCGGTCCTTCACGACGGACGGCTTCTACCGCACGGGCGACCTGGTGCGCCTGACGCCGGCGGGCTGCCTCGTGGTGGAGGGGCGCGCGAAGGATCAGATCAACCGGGGCGGCGACAAGGTCGCGGCGGAGGAGGTGGAGAACCACCTGCTCGCGCACCCGTCCGTGAGCGACGCGGCGGTGGTGGCCATCCCCGACAAGTTCCTGGGCGAGCGCACCTGCGCCGTCGTCATCCCGCGCGGCGAGGCCCCGGCCGCGTCCGCCCTCAACGCCTTCCTGCGCCAGCGCGGGCTCGCGGCCTTCAAGATCCCGGACCGCATCGAGTTCGTCGCGTCCTTCCCCCAGACGGGCGTGGGCAAGGTCAGCAAGAAGGCGCTGCGCGACAGCCTCCGACAGTCCCTCAACCCCTCTCCTGTTTGAACCTGCTGAACCTGGAGCCCTCCATGGCCCTGCCTGCCATCGCCCCCTATTCCATGCCCGGCCCGGCGGACCTGCCGCGCAACAAGATCGCCTGGACGCCGGAGCCCAGGCGCGCCGTCCTGCTCATCCACGACATGCAGCGCTACTTCGTGGACGCCTTCACCCAGGGCCAGTCCCCGGTGACGGAGCTGGTCGCCAACATCCAGCGGCTGCGCGCGCACTGCACGAAGCTGGGCATCCCCGTCGTGTACTCCGCCCAGCCGCCGGATCAGACGCCCGAGCAGCGCGGGCTCCAGTTGGACTTCTGGGGCAAGGGCCTGCGGGGCGGGCCGGAGCAGAAGCAGAAGATCATCGACGCGCTGGCCCCGGCGGAGGGCGACATCCTGCTCACCAAGTGGCGCTACAGCGCGTTCCGCAACACGCGCCTGATGGAGCTCATGCGCGAGCAGGGCCGCGACCAGCTCATCATCTGCGGCATCTACGCGCACATCGGCTGCCTCCAGACGGCCAGCGACGGCTCCATGAGCGAGGTGCGCCCCTTCCTCGTCGCGGACGCGGTGGCGGACTTCTCGCTGGAGAAGCACCGGCTGGCGCTCGACTACGCCTCGCAGCTCGTCGCCTTCGTCACCTCCACGGAGCAGCTCATGACCGCCATGCCCCTCCCCTCCACGACGCAGACGGTGGACCGCGACCAGCTTCGCGCGGACGTGGCGGAGCTGCTGATGGAGTCCGCGGCGTCCATTGGCGAGGACGACAACCTGCTGGAGCGCGGCATGGACTCCATCCGCCTGATGAGCCTGGTGGAGCGCTGGCGGCAGCACGGCACGGAGGTGTCCTTCGTGGAGCTGGCCGAGAAGCCGACGCTCACCGACTGGTACGCGCTGCTGGCCTCCAAGCAGCCTGTCCCCGTGGCGCCCGGCGCGCGCGCCTCGTAGTCCGCCGTCCCCTTCCTGTCCGGAGTCCCCCGTCATGCACCCATCCCAGGAGCAGTACCGCCCGCTGTCCGCGGCCCAGCACGGCATCTGGGTGGGACAGCAACTCGACCTCCAGAGCCCGGTGTACAACGCCGGGGAGTGCATCGAGTTCAAGGGCGCCGTGGATCCGGTGCGCTTCGAGTCCGCCCTGCGCCGCGCGGTGGCGGAGACGGACGCGCTGCACTCGCGCTTCGTGAAGGGCGAGCACGGCCCCGTGCAGCGCCTGGACGTGGGCACGGACTGGACGCTGCACCGCGTGGACTTGAGCGCGGAGGCGGACCCGTGGGCCGCCGCGCGCGAATGGATGTGGAAGGACCTGGGCCGCACGGTGGACCTGGAGAAGGGGCCGCTGTTCTCCCAGGCCCTGCTCACGGTGGGGCCGGAGCGCGCCTTCTGGTTCCAGCGCATCCACCACATCGCGATGGACGGCTATGGCTTCTCGCTGCTCGCGCGGCGGGTGGCGGAGCTGTACACGGCGGACATCGACGGACGCATGCCTCCCCTGGGCTTCAACCGGCTGGGGCCCGTGCTGGACGAGGACGTGGCCTACCGCGAGGGCCCCCAGTCCCAGAAGGACCGTGACTTCTGGGTGGGCCGCTTCGAGGACGCCCCCGTGCCCGCGCTGCTCGCCGAGGCCGCGCCCATGTCGTCGCGCTTCCTCCGGCGCTCGGAGCACCTGTCGCCGCAGACGATGGCGGCGTTGCAGGCCGGCGCGAAGCAGGCGGGCGTGAGCTGGTCCGACCTGGTGCTGGCCGTGACGGCCATCTACCTGCACCAGCGGACGGGCGCGCAGGAGGCGGTGCTGGGCCTGCCGGTGATGGGGCGGCTGGGGTCCGCGGCGCTGAAGGTGCCGTGCATGGCCATGAACATCGTGCCGCTGCGCATCGCCGTGCGGCCGGACGCGGGGCTGTACGCGCTGGCCCGTGACGTGGCCGCGGAGCTGAAGGCCGCGCGCCCCCACCTGCGCTACCGGTACGAGCAGCTCCGGCGCGACCTGCGCCTCGTCGGTGGCCAGCGCAAGCTGTTCGGCCCTGTCGTCAACATCATGCCGTTCGACTACGCCCTGGACTTCGCGGGCGTCCCGGGCACGGCGCACAACATCTCCGCCGGTCCCGTGGAGGACCTGTCCTTCGGCTTCCACGCGCGCTCGGGCGGCAAGGACCTGCGCGTCGATTTGGACGCGAACCCCTCCTGTTACACGGAGGAATCCCTGGCCGAGCACCAGCGCGGCTTCCTCCAGTTGCTGGAGTCCCTGCTCGCCGCGCCGGAGCAGCCCGTGCGCCGGGGGCCCGCGAGCTGGGGCGCCAACGCCGTCGCGGGGATGGACGCGTCCGTGCTGGATGGCGGGCCGGTGCCCGCCGTGCGCCCCGTGCTGGAGCTGCTGAAGGCGCAGGCCGAGGCCCGGCCGGACGCGGTCGCGCTGGAGCACGGCCCCTGGCGGATGACGTACTGTGAGCTGCTGGCGGCGTCCCGGGCCCTGTCGCAGTGCCTGCTGGAAGCGGGCGTGACGCCGGACACGGCGGTGGCGGTCAAGGTGCCCCGTGGCACGGATGCCATCGTCGCCAGCCTGGGCATCCTGTTCGCGGGCGCGGGCTACCTGCCCATCGACCCGTCCGGACCGGCCACGCGCAACGCGGCCATCCTGGAGGACGCGCGGCCCGCGGTGATGCTGGTGTCGGAGCGCCCGACGCCGGACGCGGACCCCACGGCGCCCGGGATCCTGGTGGTGCAGCGGCTGGACGCGCACGCCGAGGTCGTTCCGGCGTCCGATGCGGAGGCCCGGCTCGCCTACGTCATCTACACCTCCGGCTCCACCGGCCAGCCCAACGGCGTCCAGGTACCCCGGAGCGCGCTGGCCCACTTCGTCGCGGGCGCGACGCAGCGCTACGCCGTGGGCCCTGATGACCGGGTGCTCCAGTTCGCCCCGCTCCACTTCGACGCGAGCGTCGAGGAGATCTTCGTCACGCTGTGCGCGGGCGCGCGGCTGGTGCTGCGCACCGACGACATGCTCCAGTCCGTGCCCCGGCTGATGGAGGCCTGCGCGGAGGCCGGCATCACGCTGCTCGACCTGCCCACGGCCTTCTGGCACGAGCTGGCCTACAGCCTGTCCACCGGCGCGGCCTGCCTGCCCGACTCCCTGCGCACGGTCATCATCGGCGGTGAGGCGGCCCTGCCGGAGCGCATCGCCCGCTGGCGCGACGTCGCGGGCGACCGCGTGCGCCTGCTCAACACCTACGGCCCCACCGAGGCCACCGTCGTGGCCACCGTCGCCACGCTCGCGGGGCCTGACGCGCTCGCGTCCGGGGACGAGGTGCCCATCGGCCGTCCGCTGCCGGGCGTCGTCGCGGCGGTCGTCACGCAGCAGGGCCGGCTGGCGGCGCCGGGCAAGGAGGGCGAGCTGTACCTGATGGGCGGCGCGCTGGCCCGGGGCTACCTGGACCGCCCGGAGCTGAACGCCGCGCGCTTCACCACCCTGGCGCTGCTCGAAGGCCAGCCGCGCGCCTACCGCACCGGCGACAAGGTGCGCGTGCGCGACGACGGCCAGCTCGTGTTCGTGGGGCGCGTGGACGACGAGTTCAAGATCAGCGGGCACCGCATCGACCCGGGCGAGGTCGAGACCGTGCTGCTCAAGTATCCGGGTGTCCGCGAGGCCGCCGTCGTGGGGCAGGTGCTGCCGGGCGGGTCGCGCCGGCTGTGCGCGCACCTGGTCGCCTCGCCTGAGCCCACGCCCGCGGAGCTGCGCAAGCACCTGTTGACGGCGCTGCCCGCGCCCATGGTGCCCGGCGCCTTCGCGTTCGCTGAGCGCCTGCCGCGCACCAGCAACGGGAAGATCGACCGCAACGCGCTGAAGAACGCGCTGCCTCCGGATGAGAGCGCCGCGCTGCTCGCCACCGCCACGCCGCTGGAGCGCACGGTGCTGGAGGTGTGGGAGCAGGTGCTGGGCCGCGCTGCGTCGTCGCTCCAGGACGACTTCTTCGAGCTGGGCGGCCAGTCCCTCCAGAGCATCCAGGTCGCCAACCGGCTGAGCATCGCCGTGGGCCGGGAGGTGCCGGTCGCCACCGTCTTCCGTCACCCCACGGTGTCGGGCCTCGCCCAGGCGCTGGAGCGCGGCAGCGCGGAGGGCTCCGAGCCCGGGGGCCTCACCGCCGCGATGCTCGCGGACGCGGAGCTGGGCCTGGACATCGTGCCCGCCACCACCGGCGAGGCCTGGGCGCGGGAGTCCACCCGCCTGGGCGCCGACTTCCGCCAGGTCCTCCTCACGGGCGCCACCGGCTTCGTCGGCGCGCACCTGCTCCACCAGCTGCTGGCGCAGCCGAACATCCGCGTCATCTGCCCGGTCCGCGCGAAGGACGAGGCGCAGGCGATGGAGCGGCTGCGCACCGCGCTCGTCGGCCAGCAGCTCCCCACCGCGGGGCTGGAGGCGCGGGTGCTGGCGCTGCCGGCGGACCTGTCGCTGCCGATGCTGGGCCTGGACGCCGCGCGCTTCCACGGGCTCGCCGCCGAGTGCGACGCCATCCTCCACAACGCCGCCGTCGTCAGCGTGGTGCGCGAGTACGGCAGCCTCCAGGGCGTCAACGTGCGGGGCACGCGCGAGCTGCTCCGCCTGGCCGCCGCCGTGCGCCCCAAGCCCTTCCACTACGTGTCCACGCTGGCGGTGGCGCCGCAGACGAACCTGGCGCCGGACGTGCCGGAGGCCTTCGTCCCCGCGCACCCGGGCCTGCGCGACGGCTATCAGCAGAGCAAGTGGATCGCGGAGCGGCTGGTGCAGCAGGCGTCGGAGCGCGGACTGCCCGCGACGGTGTACCGCCTGGGCCGCGTGGTGGGCGCGCCGGACACCGCGCTCGTCAACACGCAGGACCTGGTGTGGCGCATCGTGCTCGCGGGGCTCCCCGTGCGCGCCCTGCCCCTGCTGGACGTGGGCGAGGTCTGGACGCCGGTGGACTTCGTGGCCCGCGCCATCGTCCAGCTCGCGCGCCGCTCGCATCCGGGCGCGGTGTTCAACCTGACGCCCACCGCGGAGGTGCGCCTGTCCGAGCTGTTCGGCTGGGTGCGCGACTACGGCTATCCGCTGGACCTCTGTCATGTCCCCGAGTGGCGCGAGCGTGTCGCGCGCGGCTCCGGGGGCCACGACGCCACCCTGGCGTTCTTCGACTTGCGCAGCGGTGACTCCACGCCCGCCTTCGGCCTGGGTCCCATCCGCTGCGAACGGCTCCTGGCCGCGCTGGAGGGGACGGACGTCGTCTGCCCTCCCACCGACCGGAAGCTCCTCTACCGCTACCTCGACTCCTGCGTCGCGCAGGGAATCCTGCCTCCGAAAGATACGGCGCTCCCGTGACGAACTCCTCCTGGTCTCCCTCCTCCTGGCGCGCGAAGCCGGTCCGCTACATCCCCAATGACTACCCCGACCTCCCCGCCCTCGCGCGCGTGGAGGCGGAGCTGGCGAAGCTGCCGCCCCTCATCCCCGCGGAGGAGACGCGGCGGCTGCGCGACGCGCTGGGACAGGTCGCCGAAGGCAAGGCGTTCCTCCTCCAGGGCGGTGACTGCGCGGAGAGCTTCAAGGAGTTCTCCGCCGACAACGTCCGGGACACCTTCCAGCTCCTGTTGCAGATGGCCGGCGTGCTCACGTTCGCCGGTGGGTGCCCGGTGGTGAAGGTGGGTCGCATCGCGGGCCAGTTCGCCAAGCCGCGCTCCAACGCCACGGAGACCGTCGACGGCGTCACCCTGCCCAGCTACCGGGGCGACATCATCAACGGCATGGACTTCAACGCCCGCGAGCGCACGCCGGATCCCCAGCGCCTGCTGCGCGCGTACCACCAGTCCGCGGAGACGCTGCAGCTGGTGCGCGCCTTCGCTCGCGAGGGCTACACGGACCTCACCCGCCTGCTGGGACACCGGCCAGAGGCCGAGGGCGCCGTGCGCCCGGTGGACTTCTTCACCAGCCACGAAGCCCTGCTCCTCAACGTCGAACAGGCGATGACCCGCTTCGATGAGGCGACGGGCGGCTGGTACGACACGTCCGCGCACATGCTCTGGATTGGCGAGCGCACCCGCCAGCTGGACGGCGGCCACGTGGAGTTCATGCGCGGCATCCAGAACCCCATCGGCCTCAAGTGCGGCCCCACGATGGAGGCGGACGACCTGCTGCGCCTCGTCGACACGCTCAACCCCCAGGGCATCCCGGGCAAGCTCACGCTCATCGGGCGCTTCGGTTCGGAGAACGTCGCCACCGCCCTGCCCCGGCTGATGGCCGCCACCCGCCGCCACGGCGGCCCCGTGGTGTGGTCCATCGACCCGATGCACGGCAACACGCACAAGGCCAGCAACGGCTACAAGACGCGGTCGCTGGAGCGCATCCTCGCGGAGGTGATGGCCTTCCTCCAGGTCGCCGCCGCCGAGGGCGTCCACCCCGGGGGCCTCCACCTGGAGATGACCGGCCAGGACGTCACCGAGTGCCTGGGCGGCCCGCTGGACGTCTCCGAGGACGACCTGTCCAGCCGCTACCACACGCACTGCGACCCCCGCCTCAACGCGGATCAGGCGCTCCAGCTCGCCTTCCGCGTCGCCGACGGCCTCCACACCGTGCGCGCCCCCCAGGCCCGAGCGGCCTGAGGGGCCACGCGGCCTTGACAGTCCCGAAGCGAAGCGGCTAAACGTCGCGCCGTTGATAATGAGAACCATTTTCATAATCGCGAGTGGCTGGCGGCGGTTCGGGGCGGGCGTGGCGCTGTTGACGGGCCTGTGTCTGGGCGGTCCGGCGCACGCGGGTGCGATGCAGGCGGGCGGGGCCGCGCAGGAGCCGGAGGCCACGCCCTCCGCTCCGGCGGCGCCAGTCATCGAAGCGCCGAAGCTCCTCCAGAAGATCGAAGCGCCCTACCCCCCCGAGGCCCTGGCGGCGCGCCTGGAAGCGAACGTGCGCCTGCAGCTGAAGGTGGACGTCCAGGGACAGGTCACCGAGGCCGAGGTGATGGAGCCCGTAGGCCACGGGTTCGACGAGGCCGCGCGCGCCGCCGCGCTCCAGTTCCGCTTCGAGCCCGGCAAGCGCGACGGCGTCGTGAAGCGCTTCCGCATCGTCTACACCTACGCCTTCCAGCTCCCGGAGAGCGCCTCCCCGGCGGGCCCGGTGGCCCTGAGCGACGCCGCCGCTCCCGGGGGCGTTCCGGCGGAGCCCGCGTCCAGCCCGGACGCGAAGCAGCCCATCGAGGTGCCCTCCAGCACCGAAGAGAACACCATCGAAGTGACGGTCGTGGGCGAGTCCGCGGCCGAGCGCCGCCGCCAGTCCGCGGAGTCCGTCCAGGTCATCGAGACGGAGCAGATCGCCTACGAGACCGCCGACCTGGGCACGGCGCTGGCGCGCACCGAAGGCGTGGACGTGCGGCGGGCCGCGGGCCTGGGCAGCAACACGCGCGTGTCGCTGTCGGGCATGTCGGATGATCAGGTGCGCTTCTTCGTGGACGGCATCCCGCTGGAGTTCGCGGGCTACGGACCGGGGCTCGCCAACGTCCCGGTGAACCTGGTGCAGCGGATGGAGGTCTACCAGGGCGTCGTGCCCATCCGCTTCGGCGCGGACGTGCTGGGCGGCGCCATCCACCTCATCACCGACCAGAACGTGTCCGGCACGGGCATGGCGGGCTCCTACGAGCTGGGCGCCTTCGACACGCACCGCCTCACCGCGAGCGTCCGCCACCTCCAGGAGTCCACCGGCCTGCTGGTGCGGGCGCACGGCTTCTTCGACACCGCCCGCAACGACTACCCGGTGAACGTGGAGGTCTTCAACGACGCGGGCAAGCTGGTGCCCGCGCGGCTCCCCCGCTTCCACGATGGCTATCTGGCCGGAGGCGCGAGCCTGGAGGTCGGCTACGTGGACCGCCCGTGGGCCCAGCGCCTGCTGCTGCGCGCCTTCTTCAACGCCACCGAGCGGGACATCCAGCACAACACGTCCATGACGCAGGTCTACGGCGACGTGACGGGCGCCGAGGGCTCCGCGGGCACCACGCTGCGCTACGAGCAGGCCTTTGGCCAGGGCCCCTCCGTGGACGCCGTGGCCGGCTACACCTTCCGCCGCAGCCGCTTCCTGGACGTGGGCTCGTGCCGCTACGACTGGTACGGCCGCTGCTTCTACACCCTGCCCACCCAGGGGGAGATGAGCGACGGCGCGGTGGAGCGCTACGTCAACAACCACACCGGCTTCGCGCGCTTCAACGCGGGCTGGTTGCTGGGAGGCCCGCACCTGCTGCGCTTCGCGCTGGCGCCCACGTTCGTCGTGCGCACCGGCGAGGACCGCGCGCTCCAAGCGCTGGGGCAGGCGGATCCGCTCTCCGCGGACCGCGACGTGGCCTCCCTGGTGACGGGCCTGGAGTACCAGTACGACGCCTTGGAGGGCCGGCTCCAGAACATCGCCTTCGCCAAGGACTACCTCCAGTCCACGAGCGCGAAGAAGCTGCTCGGCAGCGGCGAGTTCCAGGACCTGAGCCGGACCACGCACGAGTTCGGTGTGGGCGACAGCCTGCGCCTGCGCCTGTCCCCCACCCTGGTCGCGAAGGCGTCCTACGAGTGGGCCACCCGCCTGCCCCGGCCGGACGAGCTCTTCGGTGACGGGCTGCTCATCGACACCAACCTGGAGCTGGTCCCGGAGACGAGCCACAACATCAACCTGGGGCTGGGCTTCACGTCGCTGCCCGGCCGCGCCGGGACCTTCCGCGCCAACGTGGGCGGCTTCGCGCGCCTGGCGGATCAGCTCATCACGCTCACCGCCCAGGAGAGCTACTTCGTCTACCAGAACGTCTACGCCGCGCGCGCGTTGGGCGTGGTCGGCGCCGCGGGCTGGACGTCCGCGGGCCAGCTGCTGTCGCTGGACGCCAACGCCACGTGGCAGGACCTGCGCAACGTATCCAGCGAGGGCAACTTCGGCGCCTTCGACGGCCAGCGCGTCCCCAACCGCCCCTACCTGATGGCCAACGGCAGCGCCCAGGTGAAGGTGGGTGAGCTGCTGCGCTCCCGGGACGAGCTGCTCGTCACCCTGCGCTCGCGCTACGTGCACGAGTTCTTCCTGGCCTGGGCGGAGCTGGGCGCCGCGGACACCAAGTATCGCGTCGCCACCCAGTTCACGCACTCGGTGGCGCTGACGTACGTGATGCGGGACACGCCCACGACGATGAGCTGGACGCTGGACCTGCAGAACCTCACCAACGCCCGCACCTTCGACTTCTTCGGCGTCCAACGCCCCGGCCGCACGCTCGCCGCCAAGTTCACGCTGGAGCGCTGAGGTCAGGCCTCCCGCAACCACACGCAGCACCCCCACCCCATCGAAAGGGAAGTCCTTGAAGCCCTCACCCTTCTTCCGCACCTCGGGCCGTGTCCTCGCGGCCCTCGCCATCAGCTTCGTCACGGCCTGCGGTGACGACAAGGATCCGGTCGACCCTCCGGACAGCGGCACCCCCACGACGCCGCTGTACGCGTTCGTCGCGCAGGTGAGCGTGGAGTCCACGTCCACCAGCTACGTCATCCTCACGGACAAGGTGGACCACACCGAGCCCCTGTCGCTCGCGAACGCCACGGAGATCCCCGGCCGCGCGCTGGGCTCCGGCATCGAGAAGACGGGCGCCCTCTTCGTCTCCAGCAGCGGCTCCGCCGTCGTCACCCGCTACAACGTGACGGCCGACAACAAGCTGGAGAAGGCCGGCGAGGTGAGCTTCGCGCCCAGGGGCCTGACGACGATTGGCGAGTACCAGAACCAGTTCCAGTTCGCGTCGGACACGAAGGCCTACTACTTCGATGGCCGCACCGCGCAGATCGTCGTCTGGAACCCGAAGGACATGTCGCTGACGAGCACCATCCCCCTGCCGGGCATGACCATCGACGGGACGGTCCTGTCGTTCGCGTCCAACCCCCTCCGCGTGGGCACCAAGGTGCTGATGCCGCTGGCGTGGCGTCCGTCCGCGGGTATCGGCATCACCAAGAAGGCGGGCATCGTCGTCCTGGACACGGAGACGGACACCGCCCAGATCGCCACCGACGACCGCTGCGGCTACGTGCGTGACGGCGTGGTCGGCGCGGACAACCAGGTGTACCTGGCGACGGAGGCCTACGGCGCCGCGGTGAAGCGCACCGCGATGGCGAACCCGGAAGTGCCCGAGCCCTGCCTGCTGAAGTTCGATCCGCAGACGGCCAAGTTCGACGCGGCCTTCTACAAGTCGCTGGGCGCGCTGACCAACGGCAGCGCCACGGGTTCGCTGCTCCAGGGCCCCACGGGCTCGGGCTACCTGCGCGTGCTGGACGAGTCGACCTACACGGTGGTGGAGGGCACGCACCCGCGCGTCATCGCGAGCGCCGTGGCGTGGAAGTGGTGGAAGCTGGACCTGAAGGCGGACATGACCGCGGCCACGCTGGTGGACACCCTGCCGGCCAGCACGGGCAGCTCCTTCCTCTTCCACGCGGGTGACCGCACGCTGTTCACGGAGTTCACCAACAGCAGCAGCACGACGAACTTCCGTGAGCTGACCGACCAGAGCGGCAAGCTGGTCGCGACGCACAGCGGCCTGTCGTTCTCGTTCCTGCAGCTGCGCTAAGCCATCCCCAGCCGTCCCCGGGCCCTCGTGGCGCCGGAAGTGGAGGGCCCTCCGCCCTCCGCCTCCAGCACCGCGGGGGCCCGTCATTTTTCGTGCGTCCGGCTCACGCGGGAGCCGGGGCGTGCGCCTCCGCCGACAGCGCCGCCGGGAGGGTGAAGAAGAACGTGCTCCCTGCCCCCGGGTGGCTCTCCACGCCCAGCTGTCCCCCGTGGGCATCGACGAGCCCCTTCACGATGGCGAGCCCCAGCCCCGCGCCCTCCTTGCGCTTCGCTCGGGACTGCCAGAAGGGCTCGAAGAGGTGCGGCAGCTCCTTCGGGGAGATGCCCGGCCCGGTGTCGCGCACCGAGAACCGCACCCAGCCCCCTTCGGCCTGGACGCGCAGGGTGATCTTCCCTCCTTCGGGCGTGAACTTGAGCGCGTTGCCAATGAGGTTGGAGAAGATCTGGAGCGCGCGCTCGCGGTCGGCGAAGACGGCGGGCAGCGCCTCCGGGATGCTGGCCACCAGTTGGAGCGACCGGGCCTCCACGAGCGCCCGGTGCAGCTCCACCGCCTCCCGGATGAGCGGCGCCACCTCCAGCGCTTCGCGCTCCACCGACAGGCCTCCGCCCTCCAGGCGCGCCACGTCCAGCAGGTCCTGGATGAGCCGGTTCGCACGCTGGAGCGACTTCTCCACGGACTCCAGGGGTCGCCGTGCGGCGCCGATTTCGGGCAGCCCCTTGCGGAGCACCCCGGCGCTCAGGGCGATGACGTTGAGGGGCGCGCGCAGGTCGTGGGCGACGATGCGCAGCACCTCATCGCGGACGCGGATGGCCTGAGCCGACTTCTCCAGCAGCTGCGCGTTGTCCAGCGCGAGCGCGGCACGCCGGGCCAGCTCCTCCGCCAGCGCCAGGTCACGCGTCCCGTAGCGGCGCCCGGACACGGAGGTCGCGAGGATGACGACCCCCACCAGGCGCTCGCGGATCCGCAGCGGCACGATGATCCCGGACAGTGGGGCCAGGCGCCGCAGGGACTCCAGGTGCCCGGCATCCACCGCCGCCGCTTCGAGTGCCGCATCGGAGACCTCCGGCATCAACACCGGCTTTCCCGTCCGGAGCACGGACGCGGTGAGGCCTCCGCGCCGGAACACGTTGAGGGGATAGGCCTGGAGCATGGCCCGCAGGCGCCGCTCCAGCTCCGGGGTGGCCGCGGAGACCTCCACGCGGCGCACGCGCCCGTCCTCCCCCTCGAAGTCCGCCAGGCACCAGTCCGCCAGCGCCGGCACGGCCAGCTCCACCACGGTGGCCAGCGTCGTCCGTGTCTCCAGTGACTCGGCCAGCCGGGGGCCGGCCTCCGCCAGCAGGCGCCACGCATGCTCCAGTTGCTTGCGCTCGGTGATGTCCTGGATCTGCGAGATGAAGTGCAGCGGCGCCCCCTGGGCGTCCCGGACCATCGAGGCCGTCAACAGGGTGGAGACGGCGTGCCCGTCCTTGTGGAGGTAGCGCTTCTCCATCTGGTACGAGTCGATGTCGCCCTGGAGCAGCCGGCGCACGTTCATCAGGTCCACCCCCAGGTCCTCCGGGACGGTGAGGTCCTGGAACGTCCGCGAGAGCAGCTCGGCCCGCGAATAGCCGAGGATGTGGAGCAGCGACGCGTTCACGTTGAGGAACCGCCCGTCCAGGTCGACCAGCGACATGCCGATGGGCGCGTCCTCGAACGAGGTCCGGAAGCGCTCCTCGCTGTTGCGCAGCACCTCCTCCGCCTGCTGGCTCCTGGCGTCCAGCCCGGAGAGGACCTTCGCGTTCCAGAACGCCGCGGCCAGGAAGGCGAGCATCGTCAGGCCCGCGAAGAGCGTGATGCCGAGCGGCGTCCCGAAGAAATCCAGGCGCGTGCCCAGCAGCCGGGCCCCGCCCACGACCAGGGGCGCCAGGATGACCGTGGGAAGCAGCCGCCGCGCGAGCAGGCCACCGAGGTCCTCGCGCAGGAGCATGCCCATCAAGCCCCGCTCGGGATGGACGGAGAGGATGGCGAGCGCCAGCAGCAACAGGAGCAGCGCCGAGTGCGGCCCCATGGCCGTGGAGGCCGGGGCCCCGGGGTCGCGCGACGCGGTCCCGGCCCCCGGCTCCCAGAACAGGAAGCCGAACAACACCCACGACGCCATCAGCGCGCAGCCCAGGGCCAGCCATCGGGCGGGATGCCCCCCCCAGCGCGTCCGGACGTGCAGCAATAGGAGCGCGAGCCCCGTCAGACAGAGCCCCAGCGCGCCGCCGGACACCGCCCACCCGGAAGGCACGAAGGGTCCCCCGCCTCGGACCCCGAGCAGCAGCCGGTGGGCGCCCGCCATGCCCCCGAGCGCGTGCCATCCAAGGGCGCCGAGCCCCAGCGCCACGGCCCCCAGCGCCAACCCGCGGCCCAGCGTCCGGCGCCACCCACGCCCGGGGTCCGCGTGAAGCAACCTGAGCGCGGCGCCCGTCGCGATCATCCCCAGGGCCAGGTCCGGAGTCATCACGCCCGTGGCCGACGCGGAGAGCGCGAGGACCAGGCTGGGAATCCCCAGCACCCAGCCCATCAGCGCGAGCGCCCCCACCCAGATCGAGGCCGCGCTCGCCGCGGGCACCAGGCCGCCGAGCACCCACTGGAGCTGCCGGAGCGACTCGCTCCGCGAGCGTCCCAGTGCCTGGGCGTTTGATTCCGGTTCGGTCATCACGGGGATGGCCCCGCGATGAACCGCGCGGGCGATGCCAGCGCCCTGCGCCACGCATGCGCCGTCTTGAGGTCCGGGGCGGGCACGCGAACGAGCCTCCGCCACCCTCGCCCTCCCGCCTCGCGCCTGGAGCCCGGGCAGTGCACAGGGGCGCCGGGCGCGCCCACGGCGTCGAAGGAACCAGGCAGGTGGCTGGCGCGAGCAGGGATTCGCATGACGGAGGACCCGAAGGGAACCTGGGGTCCCAACAGGGGTCCGGCAACGCGCAGGACGTCCCGGTGTGACGCACGGGGCGCTCGGCTGGCGGTCCCCACTGACGTCCGCGTGAAGCGGTGCAACGAAACGGGGCGGCGCCCGGAAGGACGCCGCCCCGCAGGACATCAGGACGTCAGGACGTCAGGACATCAGGTGCACATCAGCCACGAGCACTTGTTCGACTGGCACTCGCGCCCGCTGGAGCAGATGGAGCCCTTGGGGCGCTTCTCCACGCACTTGCCGGAGTTGGTGCCCCAGCCGCAGAACTGCGTGGCGCCGCAGTGCGAGTCGCTGGAGCAGGTGCAGGTGCCGTTCAGGCCGCTGCAACCGTCAATCGCGTTGCAGGAGCCACTGCGGCACTCCTGGTTGAAGCGGCACGTCTCCGCGACGTACTTGGTGGCGGGCGCGTAGGCCTTGCCGCAGATCTGCGGGAACGCCGCCTCACGGGTGGCCTTGGGGACGTAGGCCGCGACGCCACTGGTGTCGATGTCCGTCGCCGCGTCCGCCATGCCGGAGCGGGCGCCGTTCGCGCGCTCCCACATCCGGATGAAGTTCTCCGACGAGCCCTCCAGGCCGCTGGTGTTCACGCCCAGCTGCTTGAGGTCCTTCACCACGTCCGGCAGCAGGCCCACGTGGGCCAGGCCGTAGATGTCGAAGTCCGTGCCCAGGCGGCCCGGGCCGGAGACGCGCTGCTGCTCACGCTGCGCATCCGCCTCCGCGCGGAAGCCCGCCGAACACGCGCCGAAGTCACCGAAGCGCGGCCGCGTCTGCTGGATGAAGCCGTTCAGGTCCGCGCCGAAGCCCATGTTGACCTTCAGGCCCTGGCGGCCGAACTCGTACGCCTGCGCCAGCGAGCGCGTGGAGCCCTGGCAGGAGTTGGCCACGGGCGTGCGGGTGTAGTCGCGCGTCTCGTCGTGCGCGGTGCGCAGGCCGAACATGCCGCCCGTCTGGCGCACGTAGCGCACCACCCACGACGGGGTGGTCTTCTCGTTGGCGGCCAGGCCCGGGTTCATGATCTCCCGGAAGTGGCCGTGGGAGATCATCAGCGGGTAGTAGGTGTTCGCCTGGGACACGGCATACGCGTCCTGGACGCTCTTCTCGGACATGTGGGCGATGTCGATGATCATCCCCTTGCCCATCATCTCCTGGACCAGCGCCTTGCCGTCCGCGGTGAGGCCCTTGGTGTTGCGGCAGTTCGCGTCCACGTCGAAGCCCAGCGTGAAGCCGGAGCCGGTGAGGCCGCAGTCGGTGTCGATGTGGCAGTTCTCCAGGAACTGGGCGACCTGGAAGATGGCGTTGTGGGGCGCGGCGCCGCCAAAGCGGTTGTCCAGCTGGTGCACGGGCTGCAACGAGCGCACGCCCAGCGAATAGACGCGGTTGAGCTCCGAGCGCCAGTCCTTGGTGCCGAACAGCTTGCTGGACTCGATGGAGAGCACCATGGCCAGCTTGCCGGAGGCGATGATCTGCCGGGCATGCGCGGGCGACAGGGCGATCTCCGCCCAGGAGGTGCGGGCGTCGAAGTCGCGGGCCATCTGCAACTGGATGTCCACGTCCATCATCTCGTCACAAGGCCGCTTGAGGTTCTGGTACGGCAGCGCCTTGCAGAGGAACTCATTGCTGACGAGCGACACCATCACCAGGGACATGCCGCCCTGGCGGGCATTGTTGAGCCAGCCTTCCCATGCCTGCTGGTGCGCGATGGTGTCCCAGCGGGGCCACTGGGTGTGGACGTCCTTGCGGCCCAGGTGCAGGCCGGTGTCGCCCTGCGTGCCCTCCACCTGACCGATGACCTCCGAGGCCACCGCGCCGCCGACGCCGAAGACGTCGGACAGGATGGGCACGCCGCCCAGGTTCACGCTGCCGGAGTTGGGACAGAGGTTGAGCATGTTGCGCAGGTCCATGCGGACCCGAGCGTGGTCGCTCTCCGGAGCACCGCCGTCACAGCTCGCGAGCGAGCCGGTGTGGTCGCCGTGGAACCAGCCGCCGCTGAAGGCCTCCTCGGCGAACATGTGGTGATGCATCTCCGCGAAGCCGCCCACGGCCAGCGGCTGGGCGACCTCCGCGGGAGCCACGGCGGGAGCAGGAGCCTCTTCGGAGACGGGGCCACAGCCCAGCGCCAGCGCCGAGGCGGCGAGGAACGGAGAGAACAGACTGCGGGAACTGAAACGGGAACGACGTTGCATGCGGTGCACCTTTCTTGGGGGGGAAGGTGCACCGGGCGTATCAGCAACGAGACCGGACTAGCAATTCTGGCGGGCTAAACACGTTAATACACCGCTCGGTATCGCGCCCGACGCGTCGCAATGCCTGCTCACCTCGTCGCAGGGCTCAATCGTCGAAACAGGGTCCGCTCTGACGCACCTCGACGATGGTCCACTCCGCGGCGGGACACTCGCTGGCGATGGCGAGCGCCTCTTCCCGCGTGTGGACGTCGATGAGGAAGAAGCCCCCGACGATCTCCTTCGATTCGGTGAAGGGGCCGTCGCTGAAGGTGCGCTTGCCGTCGCGCACCTGGATGCGGACGCCCTCCTCGTCGGAGCGCAGCGAGTCGCTGGCCAGGAGCAGGCCTCGCGCCTTGAGGTCCGCGCCATAGCGCTGCATGCGCGCCATCCGCTCGGCGGCGACGCGGCGCTCCCCGTCCGTGCGCGCCCGGGCTCCTGACTGCTGGACCAACACCATGAACGACATCCCGTGCTCCCTTCCGGCCTGAAACAAACCGCTCCACTGATGCTCGCCTGATACCCGCTCAGGCGGTGAGAAACCTGGGTTTTTTCTGACTTCGGTTTCCATCCAGGGCGAGAACATTTTAATAATGGTTCACAGGACGGCCGCTCAAAACCCAGCTCTATGAACTTTCTTCAAATCATGGCCTTGCGCGCTGCATCAACGCCCGAAGCGCGGGCCTTCGTCTTCCTGGATGACGGAGAGAGCGAGGGCGGGAGCCTCACCTACGCGGAGCTGCAGCGGCGCACGTTGGAGGTGGGCGGCCTGCTCCAGGAGGCCGGGGCGCGGGGCGAGCGCGTGCTCCTGCTGTTTCCGCCGGGGCTGGATTATCTGGTGGCCTTCCTGGGATGTCTCCAGGCGGGGGCGGTCGCCGTCCCCGCCTACCCGCCGGATCCCACCCGGCTGGCGCGCACCCTGCCCCGACTGGAGGCGTTGACCGCGGATGCGCAGGTCCGCTTCGTCCTGGCCCCCTCCTTCATCCGCGACATGGCCCAGGGGCTGTTCGAACAGTCCGGGGCACTCGCGCGGGCCTCGTGGCTGGCCATCGAGGACGCGGCCCCGGGACACGCGGGCGCGTGGAAGGCGCCGGACACGACGCCGGACACGGTGGCGTTCCTCCAATACACGTCCGGCTCCACCGGCTCGCCGCGCGGCGTGGTGCTCACCCACGCCAACCTGCTCCACAACTCCCAGGCCATCCAGCGGTGCTTCCAGCACGACGCGGACAGCGTGGGCGTCATCTGGCTGCCGCCGTACCACGACATGGGCCTCATCGGCGGCATCCTCCAGCCGCTCTTCGTGGGCTTCCCCGTCGTGCTGATGTCGCCCATGGACTTCCTGGCGCGCCCGCTGCGCTGGTTGCAGGCGGTGTCCCGCTACCGCGCCACCACCAGCGGCGGCCCCAACTTCGCCTATGAGCTGTGCGTCCGGAAGGCGACCCCGGAGCAGGTGGCGGCGTTGGATCTGGGCTCCTGGCGGCTCGCGTTCAATGGCGCGGAGCCCATCCACCCCGCCACGCTGGAGCGCTTCCGCGACACCTTCGCGCCCGCCGGCTTCCGCCCCCAGGCGATGTATCCCTGCTACGGACTGGCGGAGGGCACGCTCATCGCCTCCGGCAAGGGAGCGGCGCTGCCCCAGCTCAGCGCCTTCCGCAAGGACGCGCTGGCGGACAACGAGGCCGTGCCCGTCGCCGCCACGGAGCCGGGCGCGCTCCAACTGGTGGGCTGTGGCGTGCGCCTGCCGGATCAAGAGCTGCTCATCGTGGATCCCACGCGGCGGCTGCCCCTGCCCGAAGGCAAGGTCGGGGAGGTGTGGCTGCGCGGGCCCTCCGTCGCCCAGGGCTACTGGAACCGCCCCGAGGAGACGGCGGAGAGCTTCCAGGCGCGGCGCGCGGATGCGCCCGCCGAAGGCCCCTACCTGCGCACCGGCGACCTGGGCTTCCTGCGCGAAGGCGAGCTGTTCGTCAGCGGGCGCCTCAAGGACCTGATCATCGTCCGGGGCCGCAACCACCATCCCCACGACCTGGAGCGGACCGCCGTCGCCAGCCACCCGGCGCTGCGGCCCGGATGCTCCGCGGCGTTCGGCGTGCAGGCCCACGGCGCGGAGCGGCTGGTGCTGGTGCAGGAGGTGGACACGCGCAAGGCGTTCGACGCCACGGAGTGCGCGCGCGGCCTGCGCGAGGCCGTGGTGCGGGAGCACGGCGTCCACATGGACGAGGTGGTGTTCATCGAGCCCGGCAGCCTGCCCAAGACGTCGAGCGGCAAGGTGCAGCGCCGCGCCACCCGGGCGGCCTGGCTGGAGGGCCAGCTCCAGGTGGTGGCCCTCGACGCCTCCGTTGCGCACGACGGGGCGCCTTCAGCCGTCCCGGAGCTGCCGCCGCTGGACGCGTTGCGCGCCCTGACGTCGGACATGCGCGACGCGCGGATCGCGGACTGGCTCCTGGCGCGCGCGTCGGTGGCACTGCGCGTGGCCCCGGGCAGCGTGGACCGCGAGGCCCCGCTCGTGCAATTGGGCCTGGACTCGCTGGCGTCGGTGGAGCTGCGGGCCGACATCGAGTCGGCGCTCGGCCTGTCCATTCCGCTGCCCGAGCTGCTGGGGAGCATCACGCTCACGGAGCTGACGCGGCGCTGTCAGGGCGCGCTCGACTCCGGGCCGGGCCTGGCGCTCCGGCCTGGCCCGGTGCCTCGCGAGGGGACGCTGCCGCTGTCGTTTCCGCAGGAGGAGCTGTGGCTCGCCTCGCGGCTGGACCCGAGCGGCGGCGGGTACAACATCTCCTCGGCCCTGAGCCTGCGGGGGACGCTGCGGACGGAGTGGCTGGAGGCGGCCCTGCTGGAGATCACCCGCCGCCACGAGGCCCTGCGGACCTGCTTCCCCGAAGTGGATGGGCGCCCGGTGCAGCGCATCCTGCCCGCCGCGCCCCTGGCGATCCCGGTGGAGGATCTGCGCGCGCTCGCCCCGGAGGCCCGCGAGGCCCGCCTCCAGGAGGTGGCGCTGTCGGAGGCGAGGGCTCCGTTCGCGCTCCAGCACGGCCCCCTGCTGAGGGCCCGGCTGCTGTGGCTGGAGGATGCGCGGCACGCGCTGCTCTTCACCGTGCACCACATCGTCGCGGACGGCTGGTCCATGCGCCTGATCATCCAGGAGCTCACGGCCCTGTACTCCGCCTTCCAGGCGGGCGTGACGCCCACCCTGCCCGCGCTGCCCTACCAGTACGCGGACTTCGCGGTGTGGCAGCGCCAGCGGCTGACGGGCGCGCACCTGGAGTCGTTGCTCGACTGGTGGCGCGCGGAGGTGGCGGGACTCCCCACCGCGCTGAAGCTGCCCACGGACCGTGAGCCCGGAGGCCCGCCGGATGCGCGCGGCGGCACGCTGAGCACGCGGCTGTCACCTGAGCTGGCGGCGAGCCTGCGGGAGGGCTGCGCCCGGCAGGGCGTGACGCCGTTCATGTGGATGCTCGCGGTCTTCCAGACGCTGCTCGCGCGCACCACCGGGCAGGAGGACGTCCCGGTGGGCGTCGCGGACCTGGGCCGCGCCGCCCCGGGCACCGAGCGCGTCATCGGCAACTTCGTCAACATGCTGGTGCTGCGCACGCCGCTGGGCGGCGATCCCCCGTTCAGCGAGGTGCTGCACCGCGTGAAGGAGCGCTCGCTGGGCGCCGCCGCCCACGCCGAGCTCCCCTACGAGCAGTTGGGGCGAGGCCGGCCTCCGCTGTTCCGCGCCGCGTTCGGCACCCAGAACCAGCCGCGCGAGCGCGTGTCGCTGCCCGGCCTGGAGGTGGAGCCGCTGCTGTTCGACTCCGGCGTGTCCCGGTTGGATCTCACGCTGTGGGCATCGGAGACGCCCGAAGGGCTGCGCTGTCACTGGACCTACGCCACGCGCCTGTTCGACGCGTCCAGCGTGGAGCGGCTGCACCGCCGCTTCGTGCGCCTGCTGGAGGACTCGCTGGCGCGCCCGGACACGCGGCTGGCGGCGCTGGCCCTGGACTCCGACGACGACGCGACACCCCAGCTCCAGGGCGCCCTGGGCCGGCTGGGCACCCGGCGGCGCCGTGGCGCTGGCTCGGACGGCGGCACCCCTCCACCCGGCACGTCAGGAGACCCCACCTCATGAAGGACGCCCTGTCTGGACTGGGGGCGCGCTCACGCCGCCCCGTGAAGCTGTCGCGCACGGAGCTGGTGACGACGCGGCTCCCCGAAGGCGAGGACTGTCCGCTCATCCTCGAACCCCGCGTGGAGGGGCTGGAGCTGGTGCAGTGGGCGGGCGAAAACCGCGCGTACCTGGAGGAGGAGCTGGCCCGGGTGGGCGGGCTGATGTTGCGCGGCTTCCGCATGGGCGGCGTGGACGGCTTCGCGGACTTCGTGCGGGCGACGTCCGGCGCGCCCCTGCCCTACACGGAGCGCTCGTCGCCGCGCGAGGTCGTGAAGGATCAGATCTACACGTCGACGTCGCACCCGTCCGACCAGGAGATCTTTCCGCACACGGAGCAGTCCTACAACCTGACGTTCCCGCAGAAGATCTACTTCCACTGCGTGACGGCGCCCACCGAAGCCGGCGCCACGCCCATCACCAGCACCCGCCGCATCCTGCGCGAGCTGCCGCGCGACGTGGTGGAGCGCTTCGTGGCGCGCGGCTACCGCTACGTGCGCAACTTCGGTGACGGGCTGGGCCTGTCGTGGCAGGAGGCCTTCCAGACGACGGAGCGCGCGGAGGTGGAGCAGTACTGCCGCGACAGCCAGATCGACTTCCAGTGGCTGGGCCAGGGCCGGCTGCGCACCAGCCAGCGGCGCCCGTGCGTGGCCCGCCATCCGACCACCGGTGAGCTGGCCTGGTTCAACCACGCCACGTTCTTCCACGTCAGCACCCTGCCCGCGCCCCTCGTCGCCCACCTGCGCTCGCTCTACGCCGAGGAGGAGATGCCCAACAACACCTTCTACGGCGACGGCGCTCCCATCGAGCCGGAGGTCCTGGAGCTGCTGCGCGCCGCCTACCTGCGCGCCCGCGTGGCGGTGCCGTGGCAGGTGGGGGACGTGCTGCTGCTGGACAACATGCTCATGGGACACGGTCGCCAGCCCTTCAAGGGCGAGCGCAAGGTCGTGGTCGCCATGGCGGACCCCCGCCGCTGGGCGGACGTGGTCTTCGACGGGCCGCTCCCCGCCTGACGCCCCGCGCACCCGAGAGAACACATGACGCGCAAACCCGACATCGCTGGCCCCGGCATCCCTTCGCGCCGCCGCGCGCCCATGAAGCTGTCCACCACGTCGCTGGTGAAGGTGGGCAGCCTCCCTGACGCCGAGGGCTTCCCGCTCGTCGTGGAGCCCACGCTGGAGGACCTGGATCCGGCGGACTGGGCCGCGAACCACCGCGAGTGGATCGACGCGAAGCTTCAGGAGTCCGGCGCCCTGCTGTTCCGCGGCTTCCGCGTGCCGGATGCCTTCGCCTTCCGCGCCTTCGTGGGGGCGCTCAGCAGCGAGCTGCTGGACTACGTGGAGCGCGCCGCGCCCCGCACGCAGGTGGCGCCCAACGTCTACACCTCCACCGAGTTCGCCGCGGACCAGTCCATCCCGCTGCACCACGAGATGTCCTACTCCCACAACTGGCCCTCCCGGCTGTGGTTCTACTGCGACGTGCCCTCGCCGGTGGGCGGCGCCACGCCGCTCGCGCCGGAGCGCCTTGTCACCGCGCGCATCCCGGAGGACATCCGTCAGCGCTTCCTGGAGAAGAAGGTCATGTACGTCCGCAACTACGGCGAGGGCGTGGACCTGTCGTGGCAGGAGGCGTTCCAGACGCAGGAGCGCGCGGAGGTGGAGCGCTACTGCCAGAGCTGCGGCATGACCTGCGAGTGGCGCGACGGCGACCGGCTGCGCACGCGCGCGGTGAGGCAGGTGATGGCCACCCACCCGCGCACCGGCGAAGCGCTGTGGTTCAACCACGCGCCCATCTTCCATGAGACGAACCTGTCTGCGTCGGTGAGAGAAGCGCTGCGGGCCCAGTTCCGTCCGGACGAGATGCCGCGCAACGCCTTCTATGGCGACGGCAGCCCGCTGGAGCCCGAAGTCCTGGAGCGCATCCGCGGCGTCTACGCCGACGCCACCGTGCGCTTCCCCTGGCAGAAGGGCGACGTCCTCATGGTGGACAACTTCCTCGCGGTCCACGGACGCGACCCCTTCGAGGGCGAGCGCTCCATCCTGGTCGCCATGGCCGAGCTGTACGTGAGCCCGGGCCCGGGCTGAGCAGCGCGCCGCCCCGTCCTCCCCTTCCCTTCTTCCTTCCGTACGCAGGAGCAACACGACGATGAGCATCGACGAGATCGAGGGCTACCCCCTCTCCGCCGAGCAGCGGCGCCTCTGGGCCACCGGCGGCCCGGCCGGCACGCAGCGGGTGCGCGCGGAGCTCTCCCTCACGGGTCCCCTGCGCGTGGACGCGCTCGAGCGGGCCCTGGCCGACACGGGCCAGCGCTATGAAGTCCTGCGCACGCGCCTGTCGCGGCTGGCCGGCATGAGCACGCCGCTCCAGGCCGTGGCGGAGCTGTCCGTCGGACTCCACCGGGGTGTCCCTCCCCAGGAGCCCGTGGCCCAGGCCCCGGAGGCAGGCCCGCTGCGCTGCACGGTGCACTCGGAGGACGCCCAGCGTCACCGGCTCTGGCTGGAGCTGCCGGCGCTGTGTATGGATCCGTTCGCGCTGCGCGACCTGACGACCGCGCTGGGGCGCGCCTACGCGGGCGACCCGGGCCCGGACGAACCGCTCCAGTACATCGACTACGCGGACTGGCAGCGCGAGTTCCTCGCGGGCGAGGACAAGGCCGAGGCCGCCGCGTACTGGCGCCAGCTGGCGGAGTCCCTCCCCGCGCCCACGACCCTGCCCTACGAGCGCAAGGAAGGCGCCCGGGCCCCAACGTCCTTCCAGGTGATGGAGGCGGAGGTGGCGGACACCGGGCCGCTGCGCGCGCTGGCGGACCGCTTCAGCGTGGAGCTGGACACGCTCGCGCACGCCGCGTTCCAGGGGCTCCTGTGGCGGCTGACGGGACGCGGGCCGGTGGTGTCCACGCTCCGGGTGGATGGCCGTGCGTACGAACAGCTTGAAGGCGCGCTGGGCACCTTCGCCCGCTCGCTGCCGGTGGTGACGACGATCCCCTCCGACTACCGGCTGGCGGATCTGCTGGAGCGGCTGCGCCAGACGCACGCGGCCCACCGCAAGCACGCCATCGCCTTCGACGCGGACGCCTACCCCTCGCTGGTGCCGTCCGCCTCGCAGGCCCCGTGCGCGTTCCGCTTCGTCTCCTGGCCCGACGAGGAGCACGCGGGCACGCGCTTCCACCTGGAGCGGCTGGAGGCACACGAGGACGTGGCGGGCCTGATGCTCGCCGTCACGGACGACGGCCGCCGCCTCGCGCTGCGCCTGGAGTACGACGCGGGCCGCTTCGAGGAGGCGGACATGCGCCGCTTCCTCCAGGCCTACCGCGTCTTCCTGGGCGAGCTGCTCGCGCACCCCGAAGCGCGCCTGGGGACGCTGCGCCTGCTGGACGCGGAGGAGGAGCGCCGCGTGGTGCACGGCTGGAACGCCACCGCGTTGAACGTGGAGGGCGGCTGCGTCCACGAGCACTTCGCCACCGTGGCGGCCTCCCAGCCGGACGCCATCGCCCTGGTCTGCGAGGGCGTGCGGTTGACGTTCCGCGAGGCGAACCGGCGCGCGAACCAGCTCGCCGCGCACCTGCGCTCGATGGGCGTCGCGACGGGGGACGCCGTGGGCCTGTGCATGCCCCGGTCGGTGGACGCCATCGTCGCCCTGCTGGGCATCCTGAAGGCGGGCGCGGCCTACGTGCCGCTCGACGCGGAGCTGCCGGCGAAGCGGCTGGTCTTCATCCTGGAGAACACGCGCGCGTCCGTCGCCGTCACCACGGCGGAGCTGGAGGGGCGCCTGGAGGGCTTCACCGGCGCCCGGGTGCGCCTGGACGCGGACGCCGCGCAGCTCGCCGCGCGTAGCGACGCGGATCCTTCGCTGCCCCTGGATCCGGAGCACGTCGCCTACGTGCTCTACACGTCCGGCTCCAGCGGCCAGCCCAAGGGCGTGATGGTGCGCCACCGGGGGCTCGCCAACCTGGGCGCGGCGCTCGAACAGGCCGTCTATCGCGGACGCGGGCCCCGGCTCGCGGTGGGCCTCAACGCGTCCCTGGCCTTCGACGCCTCCGTGAAGCAGCTCATCCAGGTGTGCCAGGGCCACACGCTCCACGTGCTCACCGACCGCATCCGGCTGGACGGCAAGGCGCTGGCGGCCTCGCTGCGCGAGAGCCCGCTGGACGTGCTGGACCTCACGCCCACGCAACTGAGGCTGCTGCTGGAGAACGAGGACGGCGTGAGCCTGGCCCAGCTGCCGGTGTTGCTGCTGGGAGGCGAGGCCATCACCCCGGACCTCTGGAAGCGCCTCGCCCAGGAGGGGCGCGGTGCGTTCAACCTCTACGGCCCCACCGAGTGCACGGTGGACACCACGGCGGTGGCCGTCACGGCCCAGGCGCCCGAGCCCACCATCGGTGGACCGCTGGCCAACGTGCGCGTGTACCTGCTGGACGCGGACGGACGGCCCGTTCCCGTGGGCGTCCCCGGTGAGCTGTTCATCGGCGGGGACGGCGTGGCGCGGGGCTATCACGGCCGGCCGGACCTGACCGCGGAGCGCTTCCTGCCCGACCCGTTCAGCGGCGTCCCTGGCGCGCGGATGTACCGCAGCGGGGACGTGATGCGCTTCAACGAGCAGGGGCAGCTCGCCTTCATGGGCCGCGCGGACTTCCAGGTGAAGGTGCGCGGCTTCCGCATCGAGCTGGAGGAGATTGAGCAGGCCCTGGGGAGCCACGCGTCGGTGAAGCACGCCGCCGTCGTCGCCCGCCCCGATGCGCAGGGTGAGCAGCAGCTGGTGGCCTACGTGGTCCCCAAGCGCCGCCATGGGTCCCGGCTGGACTCGCGCGCCCGGTACGCGCTGCCCAACGGCATGGCCGTCCTCCACCAGAACAAGAACGAGACGGACTACCTCTACCGCGAGCTGTTCCACGAGCGGCTGTACATCCGCCACGGCGTCCAGCTCCCGGCACGGGGCGTCATCCTGGACGTCGGGGCGAACATCGGCATGTTCTCGCTGTTCGCCAGCCTGAACGCGCCGGACTGCCAGGTGTATGCCTTCGAGCCGCTCGCGCCCCTGTACGAGACGGCCGCCGCGAACTGCGAGCTGTACGGCCCCCGGGTGAAGGTGTTCCCGGTGGGGCTGTCCAACCACGAGCACTCCGCGACGTTCACGTACTACAGCCGCTACACGATGATGTCCGGCCAGTCCGAGTACGCGAACCCCGAGGACGAGGTGAGCGTCATCAAGACGTTCCTCCGCAACCAGCGCACCGCGGGGGACTCGGCCGCGGACACGCTGCTGACCAACGCGGACGAGCTGCTGGAGGGCCGCTTCGCCGAGGAGCGCCACACGGCGCGCCTGCGCCGCCTGTCCGACGTGATGCGCGAGGAGGGCATCCGCCACGTCGACCTGTTGAAGGTGGACGTACAACGCGCGGAGCTGGACGTGCTGGAGGGCATCGACGCGGAGCACTGGCCGGCCATCCAGCAGGTGGTGATGGAGGTGCACGACGCCCGGGGCCACGCGAGCGAGGGCCGGGCCCAACGCATCACCGCGCTGCTGGAGGCGAAGGGCTTCCGCGTGCGGGTGGATCAGGATCCGCTCCTGGAAGGCACGGACCGGCACAACCTCTACGCCTGGCGCGAAGGCGGAGCGGTGGTGGCGGCGTCGGCCTCCGCCGCGCTGGACGCGAGGACGGTGGCGACCCCGCTCACCGACGACGTGGTGCGCACGCACCTGCGGCAGGTGCTGCCGGAGTTCATGCTGCCCCGCCATGTCGTCTTCCTGGATGCGCTGCCGCTCACCCTCACCGGCAAGGTGGACCGCAAGGCCCTGCCCGCGCCGGAGGCGGTGGCGTCCAGCGCGCGCGCCGCCTACGTGGAGCCGCGCAACGAGCTGGAGCGCCGCATCGCGGCCGTGTTCGCGGAGGTGCTGAAGCTGGAGAAGGTGGGCATCCACGACGCCTTCTTCGACCTGGGCGGGCACTCGCTGCTGCTCGTGCAGGCGCACAACCGCCTGGGCAAGGTGCTGGAGACGCCCCTGTCCATGCTGGATCTCTTCCGCCATCCCACGGTGGCCTCGCTCGTCGCGTTCCTGGAGGCGGGCCGGGCGCCCGCGCGCGAGACGACCGAGGACGTGGACGAAGCCGCCCGGAAACGGGTGGAAGCCATGAAGCGTCAGAAGGACCGCAGCAAGGGCAGGGGTGACACATGAGCGGCACCGGTGGACAGGAAGGGCTGGAGGGCATTGCCGTCGTCGGCATGGCGGGCCGTTTTCCCGGCGCTTCGGATGTGGACGCGTTCTGGAAGAACCTCCGCGACGGCGTGGAGTCCATCCGCTTCTATTCGGAGGCGGAGCTGCTGGACGCGGGCGTGTCCCCGGAGCTGCTGGCGGACCCCGCCTACGTGCGGGCCAACGCGGCCCTGGAGGGCGTGGAGCTGTTCGACGCCGGCTTCTTCGGGATGAACCCCGGCGTGGCGCAGATCACCGACCCGCAGCAGCGCGTGTTCCTGGAGGTGGCGTGGCACGCCCTGGAGCACGCGGGCTACGACGCGGAGCGGTTCTCCGGTGACATCGGCGTCTTCGGCGGGCTCAGCATCAACACGTACCTGCTGGAGAACCTGGCCGGCAATCGGCAGCTCATCGAGTCCCACGGCCTGCTCCAGGCGGCCATCGCCAACCGGGGCGACCACCTGGCCACGCTGACGGCCTACAAGCTCAACCTGCGCGGCCCCGCCTTCACCGTGCAGAGCACCTGCTCCACCGCCCTGTCCGCGGTGCACCTGGCGTGTCAGGCGCTGCTCTCGTACCAGACGGACATGGCCCTGGCGGGCGGCGTCGCGGTGCGCGTGCCGCAGACCATGGGCTACCTGTTCCAGGAGGGCGGCGTGGCCTCTCCGGACGGACACTGCCGCCCCTTCGATGCCCAGGCCAAGGGCACCGTCTTCGGCAGCGGCGCCGGCGCCGTCGTCCTCAAGCGCCTGGAGGACGCCATCGCCGCGGGCGACACCATCCATGCCGTCATCCGGGGCTCGGCGGCCAACAACGACGGCGCGTCGAAGATCGGCTACACGGCGCCCTCCCCCGAAGGCCAGCGCCGCGCCATCAGCATGGCCCTGGCGGTGGCGGGCGTGCCCCCGGAGACGGTGGGGTACGTGGAGTGTCACGGCACCGGCACCGTGCTGGGGGACCCGATAGAGGTGGAGGCCCTCACCCAGGCCTTCGGGGCGAAGACGCAGCGGCGGCAGTTCTGCGCGCTCGGGTCGGTGAAGAGCAACATCGGCCACCTGGACACGGCGGCGGGCATCGCGGGGCTCATCAAGACGGTGCTCTGCCTGAAGCACCAGCAGCTTCCGCCCACCCTGCACTTCGAGTCGCCCAACCCGGCCATCGACCTGCAGAAGAGCCCCTTCTACGTCAACGCGCGCCTGAGCGACTGGGCCCGGCCGGCCACGCATCCCCGGCGCGCGGGCGTGAGCTCGTTCGGCATCGGAGGCACCAACGTGCACCTGGTGCTGGAGGAGGCGCCGCCCGTGCAGGCCGCGCGTGCCTCCGACGGCTGGCACACGCTGGTGCTGTCGGCGCGCACCGCGAGCGCGCTGGAGGCCCGGACGGACGAGCTGCGGCGGCACCTGGAAGCGCACCCGGAGCTGGACCTGGCGGACGTGGCCTTCACGCTCCAGCAGGGGCGCAGGCCCTTCGAGGTGCGGCGCGCCCTCACCTGCCGCTCGGTGGCGGACGCGGTGGAGACCTTGGAGCGCCTGCCTCCGGAGCGCACCTGGACGGGCAAGGTGGAGGGCCATGCGCGCTCCGTCGCGTTCCTCTTCCCCGGCGTCGGCAGTCAGCACCCGGGAATGGCGCGCGAGCTGGCCGAAGCGCTGCCCGTCTTCCGCGAGCACCTGGACACCAGCCTCAAGGCGCTGGACACGGCGCTGGGCATGGACCTGCGTCCCCTGCTCTTTCCCCGTCCAGGCGCCGAGGCCGCGGCCGCGGAGGCCCTGTCCCATACGCACGTGGCCGAGCCCGCGCTCTTCGCGGTGGAGTACGCGCTGGCGGCGACGTGGAAGGCCTGGGGCGTGCAGCCGCGCGCGGTGCTGGGCGAGGGCATTGGCGAGTACACCGCCGCGTGCGTCGCGGGCGTGGTGTCCTTCGCGGACGCCGTCACGCTGGTGGCGCTGCGCAGCCGGTTGGTGAAGCGCCTGCCCGAGGGCGCCATGACGCTGGTCATGCTCCCCGAGCAGGAGCTTGCGGCGCTGCTGCCCCCGCACGGCCTGTCCCTGGCCTGGGTGGGGCGGCCGTCGGTGGGCACGGTGTCCGGCCCGAAGGCCGGCATCGAGGCGCTGGAGGCGGGGCTGCGGCAGCGCGGCGTCGCCTTCCGGCGCCTGCTGGGAGACCGCGCGCTCCAGTCACCGGACGTGGATGGCATCAGCGCGGAGCTGGGCACCGCCGTGCGCCGCGTCTCCTTCCAGGCCCCCACCATCCCCTTCTTCTCCGGCGTCCACGCCGGCTGGGTCACGGGGACGGAGGTCGCGGAGGCGTCGTGGTGGGCGTCGCAGTTGCGGCGCACGCTGCGGCTGTCGCCGGGAATCGAAGCGCTGTTCCAGGAGCCGGACCGGCTGCTGCTGGAGGTGGGCCCGGGGCGGACCTGGCTCAACATCGCCCGGCTGCACCCCGCGAAGTCGCCCCGGCAGACGGTGCTGGGCTCGCTCGCGCAGGACGTGAAGGAGGCCTCGGAGCCTCGGGCGATGCTGGCCGCGCTCGCGCGCCTGTGGATGTCCGGCGCGCCGGTGGACTGGGAGGGCGTGCACGCGGGAGCGTCGCGACGTCGCGTCCCGCTGCCGCAGTACCCCTTCGAGCGACAGCGGCTCTGGCTGGATCCGACGCCGCGCACCCCCACGCGCGCCGTGACGGAGGAGCCGCTGCCTCCGCGCCGGGTGGATCCCGCTGACTGGTTCTTCGTCCCCTCGTGGAAGCGGACCGCGCCGCCGGTGCCGGCCTCGCGCGAGCCCGAGCGCGTGCTGCTCTTCGTGGACGCCTTCGGCCTGGGGGAGCTGCTGGCCTCCCGCCTGGAGCAGCGGGGCCACACGGTGATGCGCGTGGAGCGGGGCAGCTCGGGAGCTTCCGCGCCGTCCGCGGGCCGCTACACGCTGGATCCCCGTTCGCCCGGTGACTACCGGCGGCTGTTGCAGGAGCTGAAGGATCAGGGCCGCTCGCCCGCGCGCATCGTGCACCTGTGGAGCGTGGATCCGCAGCGCTCCGCGGGCTCGCGCCTGGACGTGCTGCCCCGCGTGGAGGAGGCGGGCTTCCGCAGCCTGATGTACCTGGCCCAGGCGGTGGGCGCCGTCTACGCCACGACGCCCGTGGAGCTTCAGGTGCTGGCAAGCCAGCTCTTCTCCGTGTCGGGTGAGGAGACGCTCTGTCCGGAGAAGGCGACCCTGCTGGGGCCGTGCCTCGTCATCGGGCAGGAGTACCCGAACGTGCGGTGCCGGCTCATCGACGTGCCCCTGCCCACCCCTGGCAGCACCGGGGAGGCGGGGCTCGTCGGGCACCTGCTCGCGGAGGTGGAGTCGCGCGCGGCGGATGCCGTGACCGCGTGGCGTGGGCGTCACCGCTGGGTGCGCACGCACGAGTCCGTGCGCCTGGAGGCACCGGAAGGCCGCGTGCCCCGGCTGCGTCCGGGGGGCGTGTACCTGATCACGGGCGGCCTGGGCGGCATCGGCCTGGTGCTCGCGCAGGACGTGGCGAAGATGGCGGGGGGCGCCCGGCTGGTGCTGCTGGGACGTCAGCCGCTGCCGGAGCGCGCGACCTGGAGCGCCCTGCTGGAGTCGCAGCCCCAGTCCCCCCACGCGAACGTCATCCGCGCCATCCGCGACCTGGAGCGCGGCGGCTCCGAGGTGATGACCGTCGCCGCGGACGTGACGGACCGGGCGCGCATGGCCGAGGTCCTGGCCGACGTGCGCGCGCGCTTCGGCGCCGTGCATGGCCTCATCCACGCGGCGGGCGTGCCGGCGGGCGGCGCGCTCCAGCTCAAGACGGATGAGATCGCGCAGCGCGTGTTCGCCCCCAAGGTGCGGGGCACGCTCGTGCTGGATGCGCTCCTGGAGGGCCAGCCGCTCGACTTCGTCATCCACTGCGCGTCCCGCACCTCCGTGCTGGGCGGCTTCGGACAGGCGGACTACGTCGCGGCCAACGCCTTCCTGGACGCCTGGGCGCACCACAAGTCCCTCACGTCCTCCACCTTCACCGTCGCCGTGGACTGGTGTTCGTGGCGCGACGTCGGGATGCTCGCCAACGCCGCGGGCGCGAAGGCCGCGTTGCCGGTCCGGACTCCCGCGGCGGCCATCAGCGGCGCACCCGTGGAGCTGGGACACCCCCTGCTTTCGCGGCGGATGCCCTCCGCCCCCGGCACGGAGGTGTATGAGACGGTGCTCCGCGTCGACACGCACTGGGTGCTCGACGACCACCGCATCCTGGGCAACCCGGTCATCGCGGGCACGACCTACCTGGAGATGGTGCGCGCCGCGTTCGCGCAGCGCACGGAGCGCCAGGACCTGGAGATCTCCGACGTCTACTTCCTCACCCCGCTGTCGGTGCGCGTGGGTGACCAGCGCGTGGCGCGGCTGGAGCTGACGGACGAGGGCGCGGACGGCTTCAGCTTCCACGTCAGCAGCCGGAGCGCGGAGGGCGCGGACCTCATCCGTCACGTCATGGGACGGGCGCGGCCGCTGGCCTCCACCCCGGCGCCCCAGCACGACCTGGCGGCGCTCACGGCGGGCTGCCCCACGGTGAAGGTCTTCACCGACGACGACTCGCACGACGAGGACCACGGTCCCCGGTGGCAGTGCGTGCGGCAGGTGCGCTGGGGCGAGCAGCAGGTGCTGGCCACCCTGGAGCTGCCGGCCGAGTTCGCCTCCGACCTGGACGTGATGAAGCTGCACCCGTCGCTCTTGGACAAGTCCATCGGCACGGGGCGCGACTTCATCCTGGGCGCGGTGCCGTACATGCCGTACTCGTACCAGCGCCTCGTCTTCCGGCACCCCTTCACGCGCCGCATCCACGTGCACACGCGCTCGCACGGCGAGGGCTCCAACCGCAGCGAGACCCCGGCGTTCGACCTGCGGATCATGGACGACACGGGCCGGGAGCTGGTGGAGATCACCCGCTTCGCGCTCAAGCGCGTCAACGACGTGGGCGCCATGTACAAGAACCTGGCGAGCCGCGACGCCGCGCCCGCCGCCGCGGTCGTGAGGGCACCCGCCGCCGCGCCCGCCTCCGCCCCCGCGGAGAACGTCTTCCAGCAGATCCTCCGCCAGGAGGCCATCTCCCCGGAGGAGGGCGTGGACCTGCTGCGGCGCGTGCTCGCGAGCGCGGAGCTGCCGCAGGTGGTGGTGTCCACCCGCGACCTGAACGCCCTGCTGGCGCGCGGCCTCATCCACACGTCGCCCTCCAAGGCCGCCGAGGAGGAGGTGGAGGCGGAGGCCAGCACGGACGCGTCCTCCCAGGCCATCCGGCGTCCCCGGCCAGAGCTGCCCATCCCCTTCCAGGCCCCCGAAACGAAGCTGCAGGAGCAGCTGGGTGACATCCTGAAGGAGGTCCTCGCGGTGGACCGCGTGGGCCTGCGCGACAACTTCTTCGACCTGGGCGGTGACTCCGTGATGGCCATCCAGATCGTCTCCCGCATCAAGAAGCGCCTGGGGCGGGAGATCGCGGTGGTGCAGCTCTTCGAAGCCCCCACGCTGGGCGCCCTGGCCACGCTGCTGGGCGGCGCGGCGGGGGGCCTGGAGGACGCGGCCTCCGCGCAGACGGAGACCGCCACGCCCGCCGGCGAGGACAGCGCGAGCCGGGGTGCGCGCCGTCGCGCCAGGGCCATTGCCAGGCGCGGTCCCGAGGGCGAGTAGCCCAGGGCCCCGACCCTCCCTCATTTTTCTTCTTCCGATTCCGACGACACGAACCCTCCCGCGGTGACATCCATGAAGGTCGAAAGCCCTCTCTCCGAGAGCGTCGCGCAGCACCTGCGCTCGCGGCTCGAGCAGTCCGCCCGCCGTCCCCTCTCCCCCCAGGAGCAGGCCGTGCTGGACACCGAAGGCCCCAAGGCCTTCATCCTCAAGCAGCTCCTGTCGAAGAAGTTCCGCAAGTGGTCCGTGGACGCGGACACGCAGCAGAACATCACGCGCACGGTGGACGCCGCGCTCAAGGAGCAGAAGCCCATCGAGCTGGTGCACCCCATGGGCGGCTACAAGATCTGGCGGCTGCCGTCCTCGCCCGAGGTGGACTGGGCGGAGTTCTTCGGCATCTCCCACATCCTCAACTACCTCAGTGGGATCGCCGCGGGGTACGCGCCCGGCGTGCACATGCAGTTCTTCATGTACACGTTCCTTCCCCAGCGCCACGACAACATCAGCGCGGAGGACATCGAGCGCTACGTGAGCTCCTTCCAGGCGCTGCTGGACGCGTTCAGCGAACACCTGCCGTCCAACGTGAAGCTCTCCATCGTCCGGGACGCGGCCTTCTACAGCCGTGAGGAGTACTTCGGCCTGCTGGATGAGCGGTACGAGATGATGGCCATGGGGTTCAACGACTTCCCGCAGAAGCAGCGGGACACGTTCCTCACCTGGGCGCGCCAGAACATCCAGTGGAAGGGCGTGGAGGACTGGACCCTGCTGACGCACGAGCAGAAGGAGGAGAAGATCCTCCGGGGCGCCGTGTACGAGGTGGTCGGCATCTACACGGTGGAGAAGACCGCCGAGTTCATCATGGGCGGCCAGCGCATCGTCATCTTCGTGTCGCCGGGCACCAACACCATCGGCATTGGCAGCACGAAGTCCTCGCGCGCCAAGTTCTGGATTGGCACCGGCGTACTGGAGGACCGCGAAGGCGCGCTCTACGACCTGGTGCTCACGCCCAGCCAGTGGGAGCGCACCGCGGACGTGTCCCGCACCGTGCTGGAGTCCAGCCTGCTGCCGCTGAAGAACCTGGGCAGCATCCAGGTCGTGCACCAGCGGCTGGACTTCTCCCAGCCCGGTGAGACCTCCCCCGCCGCCACCGGCTAGTCGCGCGCACCACCGCCGCTCCCCTTCCTTCCAGCTGTCCGCAGCACGAGAGAACCGCCATGAGCCGCACCGGAACTGAAATCGCCATCATCGGTATCGCCGGTCACTACCCGAAGTCCGAACGGGTCCAGGACTTCTGGCGGCAGGTGCGCGAGGGCACGGAGCTGGTGTCGTTCTTCACGCCGGAGGAGCTGGTGCGGCGCGGCGTGCCGGCGGAGCAGGTGGCCCAGCCCGGGTACGTCCGGGCCGCGGCGTACCTGGAGGAGATGGAGCAGTTCGACGCCGCGTTCTTCGGCATCACGCCTCGGGAGGCGGCGCTGCTGGATCCGCAGCACCGTCACTTCCTGGAGTGCGCGTGGGAGGCGCTGGAGGACGCCGGGTACAACCCGCAGCAGGTGCCGGGCCGCGTGGGCGTCTACGCGGGCGCGGCCATGGACACCTACCTGCTCTACAACCTGATGCGCAACCCGGTGGCGCTGGCCACGGATCCGCTCCAGCTCCAGCTGGCCAACGACAAGGACTACCTGACGACGCGGGTGTCCTACAAACTGAACCTCCGCGGCCCCAGCCACCTGGTGCAGTCCGCGTGCTCCTCGTCGCTCGTCGCCACGCACGTCGCCTGCCAGGCCCTGCTCAACGAGGAGTGCGACGTCGCCCTCGTCGGCGGGGCCTCCGTGCTCGTGCACACCCGGAATGGCTACATGCACTCCGCCGGGGGCGTGGCCTCCGTGGACGGGCACTGCCGCAGCTTCGACGCGGACGCCAGCGGCACCCTCTTCGGCAGCGGCGTGGGCTGCGTGGTGCTCAAGCCGTTGGACCGGGCGATGGCGGATGGTGACACCGTCCACGCCATCATCCTGGGCACCGCCATCAACAACGACGGCAGCAACAAGGTCGGCTTCACCGCCCCCAGCATGGACGGCGTGTCGGAGGTGGTGCAGGAGGCGCTCGGCAACGCGGGCGTGGAGCCGGACAGCATCGGCTACGTGGAGGCCCACGGCACCGCGACGCGGCTGGGCGACCCCATCGAGCTGCAGGGCCTGACGCGCGCGTGGCGCAAGTCCACCAAACGCAAGCAGTTCTGCGCCATCGGTTCGGTGAAGTCCAACGTGGGCCACCTGGACGCCGCGTCCGGCGTGACGGGCCTCATCAAGGTCGCGCTCGCGCTGCGCGACCGGGTCATCCCCCCCAGCCTGCACTTCAAGCGCCCCAACCCGGCGCTGGAGCTGCCGGAGAGCCCCTTCTTCGTCAACGACCGTCCCCTGCCCTGGGACGCCCCGCCGGGCGGCGCCCCCCGGCGCGCGGCCGTGTCCTCGTTGGGCATCGGCGGCACGAACGCGCACATCATCCTGGAGGAGCCGCCCCGCGCGGAGACCTCCACCCCCGCGGAGCCCTACCAGCTCCTGGTGCTCAGCGCGCGCACGGCCGGAGCGCTGCAACGCGCCACCGACAACCTGGCGGACCACCTGGCGGACCTGCCGGAGACGCCGCTCGCGGACGTGGCATTCACGCTCCAGGCCGGACGCCAGCACTTCACGCACCGCCGCTTCGCCGTGGTGCGCGACGCGCAGGACGCGCTCGCGGCGCTGTCCACACCGGAGCGGCTGCCCACGCGCCAGCAGGCCGCCCAGCGGCCCCCGGTGGCGTTCCTGTTCTCCGGCCAGGGCTCGCAGTACGCCGGCATGGCCGCGGGCCTCCACCGCCGCGAGCCGGTGTTCCGCGAGCACTTCGACGCGTGCGCGGAGCGGGTGCGCGCCCTGCGCGGCGCGGACCTGCGCACCCTGGTGCTGGGCGGCGCGGGCGAGGAGGCGGACGCGCGGCTGAAGGCGACGGAGTGGGCCCAGCCCGCCCTCTTCGCGGTGGAGTACGCGCTGGCCCGGCTGCTGATGCACTGGGGCCTGCGTCCCACGGCGCTGCTGGGACACAGCATCGGTGAGTACGTCGCCGCGTGTCTGGCGGGCGTCTTCACCGTGACGGACGCGGTGACGCTGGTGTGCGAGCGCGGCCGGCTGATGGCGGGCCTGCCCCCGGGCGCGATGAGCGCGGTGCCCCTCGCGGAGGACGCGGTGCTGCCCCTGCTGGGGAGGGAGCTGTCGCTGGCGGCGGTGAACGCCCCCGGCCGCTGCGTCGTCGCGGGTCCCCTGGCGGCGGTGGAGTCACTCGAACGGCTGCTGGACGCGCGCGGGCTCAAGGCGCGGCGGCTGCACACGTCGCACGCCTTCCACTCCTCCATGATGGACCCCATCCTGGAGCCCTTCACCCGCGCGGTGCGCGCCGTGGAGCGCAAGGCGCCGCAGGTGGAGCTGTACTCCAACCTCACGGGCCAGCCCCTGACGGCGGCGGAGGCCACGGATCCCGACTACTGGGCCCGGCACCTGCGCGGCGCCGTCCGCTTCTCCCAGGGCATCACGGCCCTGCTGCGCAAGCCGGACCTGCTCGCGCTGGAGGTGGGCCCCGGCAACGCGCTGACGACCTTCACGCTCCAGCACCCGGAGCGCGCGGCGGGCGTCGTCGTGTCCCCCACGCTGCCGCACGCGCTGGAGCGCGAGCGCGACGTGCCCGTCCTGCTGGAGGCCGTGGGCAAGGCGTGGCAGGCGGGCGTGGAGGTGGACTGGAAGGCCTTCAACGGCCGCGCGGCGCGCCGACGCGTGTCGCTGCCCACCTACCCCTTCGAGCGGCAGCGCCACTGGCTGGAGCCCACCCTGGGGCCAGGAGCGCCGCCGCCGGGCGCCACCCAGGCAGCGCCCCCCGTCCAGGAACCCGCCGACACCGTGGCCCCGAGCGCGGAAGCCGCGGCCGACCCGGGCAACCGGCCGGAGCTGAGCGTCTCCCATGCGCCGCCTCGCGACGCCCTGGAGACGGAGCTCTGCGAGGTGTGGAGCGGGCTGCTCGGCATCCACCCCATCGGCATCCACGACAGCTTCTTCGAGCTGGGCGGGGACTCGGTCATCGGCCTGCAACTGCTCGGGGCCCTGCGCGACCGCTGCCGCGTGGAGCTGGCGGTGCGCGAGCTGTTCGAGTCGCCCACGGTGGCGCGGCTCGCGGAGCGCGTGCGCGAGCGCCAGCGCCCCCGCTCCGAGGCCCCGGCCGTGCTGGCGCTCCCGCCCCTGGTGGCGAGCGGACGCGAAGGCCCGCTGCCGCTGTCGTCCTCGCAGCAGCGCCTGTGGTTCCTGGAGCAGCTCGAACCCGACACGGCCACCTACAACCTGCCCGCGGTCCTCCAGATGGAGGGCGCGCTGGACGTGGAGGCGCTGCGCCGAAGCCTGGACGCGCTCGTGCAGCGACACGAAGCGCTGCGCACCACCTTCGCGTCGGTGGGCGACCAGGGCGTGCAGCACATCCACCCGCCCACGCCCGTCCCGCTCGAATGGGTGGAGCTGCGCGCGCTGCCGCCGGAGACCCGCGACGCGGAGGCGCGGCGGCGCGCCCTGGAGGAGCTGTCCCGCCCGTTCGACCTCACCCACGGTCCCCTCCTGCGCGCGACCCTGCTGCGCCTGGACGACGCGCGGCACGTGCTGGCGCTGGTGATGCACCACATCGTCTCCGACGGCTGGTCCATGGGCGTGCTGGTGCGGGAGCTGGCCTCGCTCTACCTGTCCTTCCGGGCCGGACAGCCTCCAGCGCTCCCCCCGCTGCCGGTGCAGTACGCCGACTACGCGCTCTGGCAGCACCGCTTCCTCACCCAGGGCGACGGACTGCCCACGCAGCTCGCCTGGTGGCGTGAGGCGCTGGCCGGCGCGCCCGCGACGCTGGAGCTGCCCACCGACTTCCCGCGTCCCCCGGTGCAGTCCTTCCGGGGCGCCGTCGTCCCCCTCCACCTGCCGCGCGAGCTCGCGGACGCGGTGAAGGAGCGGGCCCGCCAGCAGGAAGCCACGCCGTTCATGGTGCTGCTGGCCGCCTGGTACACGCTGCTCCACCGCTACAGCGGGCAGGACGACATCCTCGTCGGCTCGCCCATGGCCGGCCGCCGCTTCTCCGAGCTGGAGGGGCTCATCGGCTTCTTCGTCAACACGCTGGTGCTGCGCGCCCGTCCCGGCCAGGCCGCGTCCTTCCGCGCCCTGGTGGATCAGGTGCGCGAGGCGACGCTGGGCGCCTACGCGCACCAGGACGTGCCCTTCGAGAAGCTGGTGGAGGAGCTCCAGCCCGCGCGCAACCTGGGCCTCCCGCCGCTCTTCCAGGTGTTCTTCGCCCTCCAGAACGCGCCGCAGGGCGTGCTGGAGGTGCCGGGCATGAAGTTGCAGCCCCTGGACCTGGACCCCGGCACGTCGAAGTTCGACCTGGAGGTGTCCCTCTTCCCCACGCGTGACGGCTTCCACGGAACCCTCACGTACAACACCGACCTGTACGCGCCCGCCACCGCCGAGCGCCTCGCGGGACACCTGCGCGTGCTGCTGGAGGGCGCGCTCGCGTCGCCCGACGCGCCGCTGGCCACCCTGCCCCTGATGCCCGTGGCCGAGCGGCTCCAGGTGATGGAGGGCTTCAACGCGACCGACGCGGACTACCCCGCGGACACCTGCCTGCACACCCTGGTGGAGCGGCAGGCCGCGCAGCGTCCGGACTCCGTGGCCGTGGAGTCCGGCGAGCACCGGCTCACGTACGCGCAGCTGGACGCGCTCGCGAACCGGCTCGCGCACCGCCTGCGCTCGCTGGGCGTGGGCCCCGACGTGGCCGTGGCGCTGTGCCTGGAGCGCTCGCCGGAGCTGGTGGTGACGCTGCTGGCCATCCTCAAGGCCGGCGGCGCCTACGTGCCGCTGGACGCGTCCTATCCCGCCCAGCGCCTGACGCACATGCTGGAGGACTCCGGCGCGCGGGTGCTGGTCACCACGCGGGAGCTGGGCGCGAAGCTGCCGGAGCTGGAGTCCGCGCGGCGCATCTTCGTGGAGGAGGACGGCTGGAAGGCCCTGCCGTCCACGCCGCCCGTCACCGGCGTGTCGGCACGGAACCTGGCCTACGTGGTCTTCACCTCCGGGAGCACCGGCCGCCCCAAGGGCGTCGCGGTGGACCACCGGAGCATCCAGCGGCTGCTGCACGCGCCCCGCTACGCGCACCTGGGACCCGAAGAGACGTTCCTGCTCATCGCGCCGGTGTCCTTCGACGCCTCCGTCCTGGAGCTGTGGGGGCCGCTCGCCTTTGGCGGCAGGCTGGTGCTCTTCCCGCCCCAGTCCCCCAGCGACCTGGAGCTGCTGGGCCACGTCCTGGAGCACCACCGCGTCACCACGCTGCACCTCACCTCCGGCCTCTTCACGCAGGTGGTGGACCTGAAGCCGGAGAGCCTGCGCGGCGTCCGGCAGCTGCTCACCGGCGGCGACGTCGTCTCCGCCCCGCACGTGCGCAAGGTGCTGGAGACGCTGCGCATCCCCGTCACCGCCTGCTACGGCCCCACGGAGGCCACGCTCTTCACGACGTGCTTCCGGATGACGCGGCCGGAGCAGCCGGGCACCACCGTGCCCATTGGCCAGCCCATCTCCAACACGCGGGTGTACCTGCTGGACGACCACTTCCAGCCCATGCCCGTGGGCGTCCCGGGAGAGCTGTACGTCGGCGGACCCGGCGTCGCGCGGGGCTACCTGGGCCGGCCGGACCTCACCGCCGAGCGCTTCGTGCCGGATCCGTTCGGCGCCGAGGCGGGGGCCCGGCTCTACCGCACCGGCGACAAGGCGCGCTGGCGCGCGGACGGGGTGCTGGAGTTCCTGGGCCGCGCCGACCTCCAGGTGAAGGTGCGCGGCTTCCGCGTGGAGCTGTCCGAAGTGGAGGCCGCGCTGCTCGCGGCGCCGGGCATCCGCGCCGCCGTGGCCGTGGTGCGCGAGGACGTGCCGGGCGACAAGCGGATCGTGGGCTACGTGGTGCCCCCCGAGGGCCAGGTGGTGGACCTCGGCGCGCTGCGCGCGTCGCTCCAGCAGCGCCTGCCGGAGTACATGGTGCCGTCCGCCATCGTCCCGCTGGACGCCCTGCCCCTCACGGCGAACGCCAAGGTGGACCGCAAGGCCCTGCCCGCGCCGGAAGGCGCGCTCACGCAGCGGGCCTACGTGGCCCCGCGCACGGACACGGAGCGGCGGCTCGCCCTGCTGCTGGCGGAGGTGCTGCGCGTGCCGGACATGGGCGCGCAGGACGACTTCTTCGAACGGGGCGGCCACTCGCTGCTCGCCACCCAGGCCCTGTCCCGCCTGCGCGCGGCCTTCGGCATCGCCCTGCCGCTGCGGGCCCTCTTTGAATCGCCTTCCGTGGAGCGGCTGGCCATCCAGGTCGATGCCGCGCTCCAGGCCGGGCCGGGCAGCCGGCTGGCGCCGCTCAAGCTCGCGCCTCGCGACGGCGTGCTCCCGCTGTCGTTCGCGCAGCAGCGCCTGTGGTTCCTGGAGCAGCTCCAGCCCGGCACCGCCACGTACAACATCCCGGCGGCGCTCCGCATGGAGGGCGCGCTGGACGTGGAGGCGCTGCGCCAGGGCTTCGACGCGCTGGTGTTCCGCCACGAAGCCCTGCGCACCACCTTCCGTGACGCCTCCGGCAGGCCGGTCCAGGTCATCCGTCCGGCCGCGCCCGTGCCGCTGCCCGTGGTGGACCTGTCCGGGCACGCGGAGCCCGAAGCGGAGGCCACGCGCCTCATGCTGGCGGAGGCCGTGCGGCCCTTCGACCTGGAGCACGGTCCGCTGCTGCGCATGACGCTGCTGAAGCTGCACGGCACGCGGCACGTGCTCTTGATGACGATGCACCACATCGTCTCCGACGGCTGGTCCATGGGCGTGCTCATCCGCGAGATGGCGGCCCTCTACCGCGCCTTCCGGGCCGGACAGCCCGCGCCGCTGGCCCCGCTGCCGTTGCAGTACGCCGACTACGCGCACTGGCAGCGCGACGTGCTCCAGGCCGAAGCGCTGGAGTCACAGCTCGCGTACTGGCGGCGCCAGCTGGCCCACGTGCCGCGCTCGTTGGAACTGCCCACCGACTTCCCCCGCCCCGCCACCCTGTCCCCGCGCGGCGCCTCACAGCCGGTGCACCTGCCGCGCGCGCTCACCGCCGCGCTGGAGGCGTTCTGCCTGCGCCAGGGCGTCACGCCCTTCATGGCGCTGCTCGCGACCTTCCAGGCGCTGCTGGGTCGCTACAGCGGCCAGGACGACGTCGTCGTGGGCACGCCCGTCGCGGGTCGCGAGCGGCCGGAGTGGGAGGGCCTCATCGGCCTGTTCGTCAACACGCTGCCCCTGCGCGCGCGCCTGTCCGGCGCGGAGAGCTTCCTGACGCTGCTGGGCCAGGTGCGGGAGACGACGCTGGGCGCGCTCGCGCACCCGTCGGTGCCCTTCGAGCGGCTGGTGGAGGCCCTGGACCTGGCGCGTGATCTCAGCCGGCCGCCGCTCGTCCAGGTGCTGTTCGCCCTGCAGAACGCTCCGGGCGGAGCGCTGGAGGCCGGTGGGCTGACATTCGTCCCGGTGGAGCAGGAGAGCCAGACGGCCAAGCTGGAGCTGGTGCTGTCCCTGACGGACACCGGGGACGGCTACCGCGGCTCGCTCGAGTACAGCACCGACCTGTTCACCGCGGCGACCGCGGCCCGGATGGTGACGCACCTGGGCGTGCTGCTGGAGTCCGCCCTGGCCCGGCCGGAGGCGCGCCTGGACGACCTGGCCTGGCTCACGCCCCCGGAGCAGCAGCGCATCCTCGAAGCGTGGAACGACACCCGCGCCGACTTCCCGCGCGAGCGCTGCCTGCATGAGCCGTTCATCGCCCAGGCCCTGCGTACCCCGGACGCCATCGCCGCGGAGCTGGGCGATGAGCGGCTCACGTACCGCGAGCTGCACCTGCGCTCCAACCGGCTCGCGTGGCACCTGCTGTCGCTGGGCGTCCGGCCGGAGCAGACCGTGGCCTTCTGCCTGGAGCGCTCCTTCGACCTGCTGGTCGCGATGCTCGGCATCCTCAAGGCGGGCGGCGCGTACGTCCCCATCGACGCGGAGTACCCCGCGGATCGCTCCGCCTTCATCCTGCGCAACTCCGGCGCGGCCATCCTGCTCACCCAGGCCCCCCTGGCGGACGCGTTCAGCGACACCGGCGTGCGCGTCCTCTGTCTGGGCGAGGGCGGGCTGGACCTGGGCACCGGCCGCGAGGACACGCCGACGACGGACGTGCGGCCTGACAACCTGGCGTACATCATCCACACGTCGGGCTCCACGGGCCGGCCCAAGGGCGTCTCCGTGCGCCACGCGCCCGCCATCAACCTCATCCACTGGGTGAACACCACGTTCCAGGTGGGCCCGTCGGAGCGGCTGCTCTTCGTCACCTCGCCCTGCTTCGATTTGTCCGTCTACGACGTGTTCGGCGTGCTCGCGGTCGGCGGGACGTTGGTCGTCGCCACCGCGAAGGACCTGCGCGATCCAGAGCGGCTGGCCGCGATGCTGCGCGAGCGCGACATCACCTTCTGGGACAGCGCGCCCGCCGCGCTCCAGCAGTTGACGACCCACTTCGGCGCGGGCGGCCCGGCCCTGCGGCGCGTGTTCCTCTCCGGCGACTGGATCCCCCTCACCCTGCCGGACGCCATCCGCGCCGTCTTCCCCCACGCCCAGGTCATCAGCCTGGGCGGCGCCACGGAAGCGACCATCTGGTCCAACTTCTTCCGCGTGGGCGCGCTGGAGCCCGCGTGGACGTCCATCCCGTATGGCCGCCCCATCTCCAACGCCCGCTACTACGTGCTCGACGCGCGCCTGCGTCCCCAGCCGGTGGGCGTCACGGGCGATCTCTTCATCGGCGGCGAGTGCCTGGCCGACGGCTACGCCCACGCCCCGGCGCTCACCGCCGAGCGCTTCGTGCCGGATCCCTTCCATGCCGGGGAGGGGGCGCGCATGTACAAGACGGGAGACCGGGCCCGCTTCTTCCCGGACGGCAACATCGAGTTCCTGGGCCGCGCCGACCAGCAGGTGAAGGTGCGCGGCTTCCGCGTGGAGACCGGTGAGATCGAGACGGTGCTCGCGGAGCATCCGGCGGTGCACGAGGCGGTGGTGGACGCCCGGGGCCCCGCGCGGGGAGACCGGCGGCTGGTGGCGTACCTGGTGGCGCGCGCGGGCGAAACCCTGCCCTCCGTGTCCGAGCTGCGCCGCTGGGCAGGCCGCAAGCTGCCCGAGTACATGGTGCCCTCGGCCTTCCTCGCCGTGCCGGCCATCCCCATCACCTCCAACGGCAAGGTGGACCGCAAGGCGCTGCCGGATCCCGACGGCGCCCGCCCGGAGCTGGAGCGCGAGTTCGTGGCGCCCCGCACCGCCCTGGAGCAGGCGCTCGCGTCGCTGTGGGCGCAGGTGCTGCGGCTGGAGCAGGTGGGCCTGCACGACAACTTCTTCGAGCTGGGCGGCCACTCGCTGCTGGCCACGCAGGTCATCTCCCGCGTGCGCGAGTCCCTGGGCGCGGACCTGCCCGTGCGCGAGCTCTTCGTCGCCCCCACGGTGGCGGAGCTGGCCGCGCGCATCGAGCTGACGCGGGCCCTGCCGTCGGTCGCGACGACGCCCCTGCTGCCCCAGGCCCGCGACGGGCGGGCCTTCCCGCTGTCGTTCGCCCAGCAGCGGCTGTGGTTCCTGGACCAGATGGAGCCCGGCAGCCCCTTCCACAACATCGCCACCGCGATCCGGATGGACGGGCCGCTGGACGTGGCCGTGCTGGAGCGCTGCTTCCAGCACCTGGCGCGGCGGCACGAAGCGCTGCGCACCACGTTCCGCTCGGAGGCGGACGGCCCCGTGCAGGTGCTGGCCGGGGACACGTCGCTGACGCTGGAGCGCGTGGACCTGGAGGCCCTGTCTCCGGACGAGCGCGAGCGCGAGTCCGCGCGCCTCACCGCCGAGGAGGGCCTGAAGCCCTTCGACCTGGCGCGAGGGCCGCTGATGCGCGCGTCGCTGCTGCGCCTGGAGCCCCAGCGCCACCTGCTGCTGCTGACCCTGCACCACGTCGTCTCCGACGGCTGGTCCATGGGCGTGGTGGTGCGGGAGATCGCCTCGCTCTACGCGGACCTCTCCGCGGGCGGTGAGCCCTCACTGCCCGCGCTGCCCGTGCAGTACGTGGACTACACCGTGTGGCAGCGGCGCACGCTCCAGGGCGAGGTGCTGGAGCAGCAGCTGGGGTACTGGAAGTCGAAGCTCGCGGGCGCGCCCCGCGTGCTGGAGCTGCCCACGGACCGCCCGCTCCCCGCGGCCCAGACGTTCCATGGCGCCCGGGTGCCAGTCCGGTTGCCGAAGGACGTGTCCCAGGCGATCAAGGCGCTCGCACTGCGCGAGGGCGCCACCCCCTTCATGGTGCTGCTCGCGGCGTGGCAGACGCTGCTGCACCGGTACTCCGGGCAGGAGGACGTGCTCGTGGGCTCGCCGGTGGCCGGGCGCCACCGGGTGGAGACCGAGGCGCTGGTGGGCTGCTTCGTCAACACGCTGGTCCTGCGGGCGAAGCCCCGTGGCGACCTGCGCTTCAGCGAGCTGCTGGCCCAGGTGAAGGAGGCCGCGCTGGGGGCCTTCGCGCACCAGGACCTGCCCTTCGAGAAGCTGGTGGAGGCGCTCCAGACCGAGCGCAGCCTGAGCCATCCGCCGCTGTGCCAGGTGACGTTCACCCTGCACAACACGCCGATGCCGGAGCTGTCCGTGCGGGGGCTCGCGCTGCGGCTGCTGGATCCGGAGCCGCGCACGTCGCCCTTCTTCCTCTCGCTGCACCTGGAGGAGACGGCGGAGGGCTTCACCGGCGCCATCGTCCACAACACCGACCTCTACGACACCGCCACGGTGGAGGCGATGGCCTCCCACCTGGCCACGCTGGCCCGGGGCATCACCGAGGCGCCGGAGCGGACCCTCGGCGCGCTGCCGCTGATGGACGCGGCGGAGCAGGCACGGCTGCTGCGCGAGTGGAACGCCACCGCGTCGGACTCCCCGCGCGATGCGTCCATCCACGAGCGGTTCTTCGCGCAGGCCGCGCGCACGCCGGACGCGGTCGCGCTGGTCCAGGCGGAGCGGACCCTGACGTACGCGGAGCTGGAGCGGCGCTCCAACCAGGTCGCGCACCACCTCCGGGCGCTGGGCGTGACCGCGGGCGCGCGAGTGGGCGTGTACCTGGAGCGTTCGGTGGAGCTGGTGGTGGCGCTGCTGGGCGTGCTGAAGGCCGGGGCCGCCTACGTGCCGATCGACGCCGGGGCCCCCGCGCAGCGGCAGATGTCCATGCTGTCGCAGGCGCGCGTGGGCGTCCTGCTGACGCAGTCCTCGCTGGCGGATGACCTGCCGGAGACCGGCGCCCTGCTGGTGCTCGTGGACGAGGAGGCGAAGGCGCTCGCGGCCCGGCCGGTGAGCGCACCCGAATCGCGCGGAGGCGCGGAGGCCCTGGCCTACGTGATGTTCACCTCCGGGAGCACGGGCCAGCCGAAGGGCGTGTGCGTGCCCCACCGGGGCGTGGTGCGGCTCGTGGAGGGCCAGGGCTTCGCGCGCTTCGGACCGGAGCGCACCTGGCTCCAGGCCGCGCCGGTGGCCTTCGACGCGTCGACGCTGGAGATCTGGGGCGCCCTGCTGCACGGGGCTCGGCTGGTGCTGGCCCCGCCGCACGCGCTGTCGTTGGAGGAGCTGGGCGGGCTGCTGACGCGGCACGCGGTGGACTCGCTCTGGCTCACCGCCGCGCTGTTCGAACAGATGGCGCAGCACCAGCCGGACGCGCTGGCGAGCGTGAACCAGTTGCTGGCCGGAGGCGACGTGCTCCCCGCCGTGCGCGTCCGGGAGCACCTGGCGCGGATGCCGCAGGGCGCGGTGCTGATCAACGGCTACGGGCCGACGGAGAACACCACCTTCTCCGTGACGCAGGCGCTGCGGCACGGGGACGCGGTGGACCACCAGGTGCCCATTGGCCGGCCCCTGGCGCACTCCACTGCGTACGTCCTGGATCCGGCCGGTCGGCCCGTTCCGGTGGGCGTGCCCGGTGAGCTGCACGTCGGAGGCGACGGGCTCGCGTGGGGCTACCTGGATCAGCCGGAGCTGACGGCGGAGCGCTTCGTCCCGAACCCCTTCGGGACCCTGCCGGGGACGCGGCTCTACCGCACCGGCGACCAGGTGAAGTGGCGGGCGGACGGGACGCTGGCGTTCCTGGGCCGCACGGACTTCCAGGTGAAGCTGCGCGGCTTCCGCATCGAACTGGGCGAGGTGGAGGCCGCGGTGCGCCGGTGTCCTGGCGTGGCGGAGGCCGTGGTCGTGGTGCGCGAGGACGTGCCGGGCGACAAGCGGCTCGTCGCGTACGTGGCGGGTACGCAGGAGGACGGCAAGGCGGTCCGGGCCTGGGTGCAGAAGGTGCTGCCGGACTACATGGTGCCCTCGGCGGTGGTCCTGCTGGACGCGCTGCCGCTGTCGCCCAACGGCAAGGTGGACCGCAAGGCCCTGCCCGCGCCGGAGGCCCCGGCACCGGCGCAGGCGGACGCCTTCACCGCGCCCCGCGATGAGACGGAAGCCCGCCTCGCCGCCATCTGGGCGGAGGTGCTGCACCTGGAGCGCGTGAGCGTCAGCGACGACTTCTTCGAGCTGGGAGGCCACTCCCTGCTGGCCACCCAGGTGGTCTCCCGCATCCGCGCCACGCTGGGCGTGGAGCTGCCCCTGGGCCAGTTGTTCGAAGCGCCCACGGTGGCGCTGCTCGCGGAGCGCCTGGCGCACCTGCCGCGCGTCACCGCGCCCGCGATGGAGCGGGTGGAGCACGCGGGGCCCCCTCCCCTGTCGTTCGCGCAGCAGCGTCTGTGGTTCCTGGATCAGCTCCAGCCGGGCGGCACGACCTACAACGTGCCCAGCGTGGTGCGGCTGGAGGGCGCGCTCGACACGGAGGCCCTGCGGCGGGCGCTCCACGCCCTGGTCCAGCGTCACGAAGTGCTGCGCACCACCTTCCCGCTGCAAGGCGATGCGCCCGTGCAGCACGTCCACCCGGAGTCGCTCACGGCGCTGGCCGTCGTGGACCTGGAGCCCGTGCCCGCGGCGACGCGCGAGCAGGAGGCCCGGCGGCTGGCGGTGACGGAAGCCTGGCGCCCGTTCGACCTGGCGCGCGGGCCGCTGATGCGGACCACGCTGCTGCGCCTGGAGCCCCAGCGGCACCTGCTGCTGCTGACGCTGCACCACATCGTCACCGACGGTTGGTCCATCGCGATCCTGGTGCGCGAGCTGGGCGAGCTGTACCGCGCCTTCCACGAAGGCGTGACGCCCGCCCTGCCGCCGCTGCCGCTCCAGTACGCGGACTACGCCGTGTGGCAGCGCAAGTGGCTGCGGGAAGAGACGCTGGGGCGCGAGCTGGCCTGGTGGCGCGACGCCCTGGAGGGAGCGCCCGCGGCCCTGGAGCTGTCCACGGACCGACCCCGGCCCGCCGTGCAGACCTTCAACGGCGCGGCCGTCCCCGTGCGGCTGGAGCGCGCGCTGGGTGACGCCGTGAAGCAGCTGGCCCAGAAGCACGGCGCCACCGACTTCATGGTGCTCCTGGCGGCCTGGCAGTTGTTGCTGTCGCGCTACTCCGGCCAAGACGACGTGAGCGTCGGCTCGCCCATCGCGAACCGCCACCACGCGGAGACCGAGGGCCTCATCGGCTTCTTCGTGAACACCCTGGTGCTGCGCGCCCGCATCGACGCGCGGGACTCCTTCGCGGGGCTGCTGGCCCGCGTGCGGACCACGGCGCTCTCGGCCTACGCGCACCAGGACGTGCCCTTCGAATGGCTGGTGGAAGCGCTGCACCCCCAGCGCGACCTGAGCCGGGGTCCGCTGTTCCAGGTGATGTTCGCGCTCCAGAACGCCCCGGGCACGACGCTCGCGCTGCCCGGCCTGGTGCTGGGCATGGAGCCCGTGGAGGACACCAGCGCCAAGTTCGACCTCGGCCTCGGCCTGGAGGAGCGCGACGGCGTGTTCGTCGGGACGCTCGGCTACAACACGGACCTCTTCGACGAGGCGACGGTGGCGCGCATGGCGCGGCACTTCGCGCGGCTGCTCACGGCGGTGACGGCGGACGCGGATGCACCCGTGTCCCACGTCAGCCTGCTGGACGCGGCCGAGCGCGAGCAGGTGCTCGTCGAATGGAACCGCACGGGCCCGGTGCCTTCGACGGCCGGGGCCCTGCACCACCTGGTGGAAGCCCAGGTGGAGCGCACCCCGGACGCCATCGCGTTGGTGGTGGGCACGCAGCGGCTCACCTACCGGCAGCTCGACGCGCGGGCCAACCAGCTCGCGCACCACCTGCGCGCGCTGGGCGTGGGCCCGGACGTTCCGGTGGCCGTGTGCCTGGAGCGCACCGCCGAGCTGGTGGTGGCGCTGCTGGGCGTGCTGAAGGCCGGCGGCGCCTACGTGCCGCTGGATCCGGCGTACCCGCATGAGCGGCTGACCTCCATGCTGGAGGACTCGAGCGCGCCCGTGCGGCTGACGCAGCGTTCGGTGGCGGAGCGGCTGGCGGCCCCCGGCGTCCAGGACGTGCTGCTGGACGGCTTCACGGCCGTGGCGCATCAACCGACGCACCGGCCGGCACGCATCGACCTGTCGGATCCGCTGGCCTACGTCCTCTACACGTCCGGAAGCACGGGGCGCCCCAAGGGCGTGGCGGTGGCACACCGCAGCGCGGTGGCGTTCGTGCACTGGGCGCTGGACACCTTCTCCCGTGAGCAGCTGGCCGGCGTGCTGGCGGCGACGTCGGTGAGCTTCGACCTGTCCGTGTTCGAGCTGTTCGTCCCCCTGGCCCGTGGCGGCCGGGTGTACCTGGCGGACAACGCCCTGGCGCTGGCGTCGCTGCCGGCGCGCGACGAGGTGACGCTCGTCAACACGGTGCCCTCCGCGATGGCGGAGCTGCTGCGGATGCAGGCGCTCCCTGCCTCGGTGCGCACCGTCAACCTCGCCGGAGAACCGCTGCCGGCGGCGCTGGCCCGGGCGCTGTACGCCACCGGGACGGTGCGGGACGTCTACAACCTCTACGGCCCCACGGAGGACACGACCTATTCGACGTACGCGCGGGTGTCGGAGCAGTCCGCGCTGCCGCCGTCCATCGGCCGCCCGCTCGCGGGCACGCAGGCGTACGTGCTGGACGCGGAGCTGCGCCCCGTGCCGGTGGGCGTGTCCGGGGAGCTGTACCTGGGCGGGGCCGGGCTGGCGCGCGGCTACCTGCACCGGCCGCACCTGACGGCGGAGCGCTTCGTGCCGGATCCGTTCGCGTCCGTCCCGGGCGCGCGCATGTACCGGACGGGCGACAAGATCCGTTGGAAGGCGGACGGCACGCTGGAGTACCAGGGCCGCATCGACTTCCAGGTGAAGGTGCGCGGCTTCCGCATCGAACTGGGCGAGGTGGAAGAGGCCCTGCGCGCCTTCCCTGGCGTGTACGAAGCGGTGGTGGTGGTGCGCGAGGACGTGCCCGGCGACCGTCGGCTCGTCGCCTACGTGGCACCGACCCAGGCCGGCGCCCTCCCGGACGTAGCGGCGTTGCGCGCGCACGTGCAGCAGCGGCTACCCGGCTTCATGGTGCCCGCGGCCCTGGTCGTGCTGCCCGCGCTTCCCCGGACGCCCAACGGCAAGGTGGACCGCAAGGTGCTGCCCGTGCCGGAGCAGCCCACCGGGAGCGGAAGCTTCCAGCCGCCCTCCACCCCCACGGAGCAGGCGCTCGCCGAGCTGTGGTCGCAGGTGCTGGGCATCCCGCGCATCGGCGTGGACGATCAGTTCTTCGAGCTGGGGGGACACTCCCTGCTCGCGACCCGCGTGGTCAGCCGCATCCGCTCCACCTTCGGGGTGGAGCTGCCGCTGCGCGTGCACTTCGAGGCGCCCACCCTCCGCGAGCTGGCCCGGAGGATCGACGCCACCGCGAAGGGTCTGCCCGGGCTCCCCCCGCTGGTGCCCACGTCACGCGACGGCGTCCTGCCGCTGTCGTACGCGCAGCAGCGCCTGTGGTTCCTGGATCAGCTCCAGCCCGGCTCCCCCGCGTACAACATGCCCGTGGCGCTGCGCGCGGAGGGGCCCCTGGACGTCGAGGCCCTGGAGCGCGCCTTCGAAGCGCTGGTGCACCGGCATGAAACGCTGCGCACCACCTTCCCGCAGCGCGACGGCGCGCCCGTGCAGCACATCCTCCCGGCCGCGCCCTTCCACCTGCCTCGCACGGACCTGACGGCCGCCGCGAACCCCGAAGCCGAAGTGCACCGGCTCGCCGCGGAGGAGGCCGCGCGCCCCTTCGACCTCGCCGCCGGCCCGCTGCTGCGGGTCCACCTGCTGAAGCTGGGTGGGTCCCAGCACGTCCTGCTGCTGACGCTGCACCACATCATCTCCGACGGCTGGTCCACCGGCGTGCTCGTGCGCGAGATGGCCGCCCTGTACGAGTCGCTCCGTCAGGGCCGCTCCACCGCGTTGCCCGCGCTGCCGGTGCAGTACGCCGACCACGCCGCGTGGCAGCGCTCGTGGCTGCACGGCGACGTGCTGGAGCAGCAGGTCTCCTGGTGGCGCCAGCACCTCGCCGGTGCCCCCACGCAACTGGAGCTGCCCACCGGGACATCGCGCCCCTCCGCCCCGACCGCGCAGGCAGCGCGCATCCCGTTGAGCCTGCCCCGGGAGCTGAGCCACGCCGTCGACGCACTGGCCCGGAAGGAAGGGGCCACGCCGTTCATGGTCCTGCTGGCCGCGTACCAGCTCCTGCTCTCGCGCTACACCGGGCAGGACGATCTGCTGGTGGGCACGCCCATCGCGGGCCGGCGCTTCTCTGAGCTCGAAGGCCTCATCGGCTTCTTCGTCAACACGCTGGTGCTGCGCGCGCGGCCCGGCGCGGTGGCTTCGTTCCGGGAGCTGCTGGCCCAGGTGCGCGAAGGCACGCTGGGCGCCTTCGAACACCAGGACGTCCCGTTCGAGAAGCTCGTCGAGGAGCTGCATCCCGAACGCGACCTGGACCGCACGCCCCTGTTCCAGGCGTTCTTCGTGTTGCAGAACCTGCCGGTGGAGGCGCTCGCCCTGCCCTCCCTGACGCTCCGTCCCTTCGGGGAGGAGCTCGCGGCTCCCAGCAAGTTCGAGCTCTCCCTCAACCTGAGCGACACGCCGGACGGACTCCAGGGCGTGCTCCAGTACCGCGCCGCGCGGATCTCCAGGGCCACGGCCACCGGCCTCGCGCGGCACTTCCAGGTGCTGCTGGAGTCCCTCGTCGCCAGGCCCGAGCAGCCCCTCCACGACCTGCCGCTGCTGACGCCCGAGGAGCGCCAGCGGATGCTCGTGGACTGGAATGACACCGCCCGGGAGCCGGTGCGCGAGAGCACCTTCCACGGCCTCTTCGAACAGCAGGTGGCGCGCACGCCCGGCGCCCCCGCGGTCCGCGACGAGGACGAAGTCCTGACCTTCACCCAGCTCAACGCCCGAGCGAACCAGCTCGCCCACGCGCTGCGAGCCCGGGGGGTCGGGCCGGAGGTGCGCGCCGCGCTCTGCTTCGAGCGGTCCGTGGAGATGGTGGTCGCGCTGCTCGGTGTCCTCAAGGCCGGCGGCGCCTACGTGCCCCTGGATCCTGCCTGGCCGGTCCAGCGCAGGACCTTCGCCATCCAGGACAGCGCTGCCTGCGTCGTCCTCGCTCCCCAGCGGTTGGCAGCAGAGCTGGAGGCTTCGGGCCTCCAGACGCCGTGCCTGGACGCGACGGGTGAACACCTGGCCTCGGAGCCGACGCACGACCCGGCGCCGTGGGCCGGCCCCGGGAATCTGGCCTACGTCATCTACACCTCGGGCTCCACGGGCACGCCCAAGGGCGTGATGGTGCAGCACCGCTCGGTGCTCAACCTGCATGCGGCGCTGAAGCGGACCGTCTACGAAGCGCAGCCTTCCGGCCTGCGGGTCAGCGTCAACGCGCCGCTTGCCTTCGACGGCTCCGTCAAGCAGGTCGTGCAACTGCTGGACGGCCACTGCCTGTGCATTGTCCCGGACGCCATCCGTCAGGACGCGGAGGCCATGGTGCCGTGGGTGCGCGGGCTCCGCGTGGACGTGCTGGACTGCACGCCGTCCCTGCTGCGACTGCTGCTCCAGGCGGGACTGCTGGATGGAGACTTCGCCCCGGCCCTGCTCGTGCCCGGCGGTGAAGCCCTGGATGAGACGACGTGGGCGACGCTCGCGGCATCGACGCGAACGCGCACCTTCAACGTCTATGGCCCCACCGAGTGCACGGTGGACGCCACCGCCTTCGCCGTCCGCCCGGCGACGCGCCCCACGCTGGGCGGGCCGCTGCTCAACGTGCGCACGTACGTGCTGGATGCGCACCAGCAACCGGTGCCCGTCGGTGTCGCCGGTGAGCTCTTCATCGCGGGAGCGGGCCTGGCGCGCGGCTACCTGGGCCAGCCCGCCCGCACCGCCGAGCGCTTCGTCCCGAACCCCTTCGCCACCACCCCCGGCGAGCGCATGTACCGCACGGGCGACAAGGCGCGCTGGAGCGAGGACGGCACGCTCGAATACCTGGGCCGCATCGACTTCCAGGTGAAGCTGCGCGGCCTGCGCATCGAGCTGGGTGAAATCGAAGCCCTGCTGCGTCAGCACCCCGCCGTCGCCCAGGCGCTCGTCCTGGTGCGCGAGGACGTACCGGGCAACGCGCGGCTCGTCGCCTACGTCGTCCCGAGCACCCGCGCACCCGACGCCGCCGAGCTGCGCGCCCACCTCCAGCAGACGCTGCCCGAGTCCATGGCGCCCGCCGCCTACGTGATGCTGGACGCCCTGCCCCTGACGCCCAACGGCAAGGTGGACCGCAAGGCGCTGCCCGTGCCCGAAGCCCAGGCGCACGCCCACGAAGCCCCCCGGCTCGGGACCGAGCAGAAGCTCGCGGCCCTCTGGTCCGACGTGCTGAGCGTGCCCACCGTCGGCGCGCGGGATGACTTCTTCGCCCTGGGCGGCCACTCCCTGCTGGCCACGCGGGTGATCGCCCGGATCCGCGCGGCCTTCGACGTGGAGCTGCCCGTGCGCGCCCTCTTCGAGGAGCCCACGCTGCGGAGGCTCGCCGCGCGCATCGAGCACGCGGGCCGCGCCAGGGACCTCCCCCCGCTCGTGCCCGTCCCGCGCACGGACGCGCCGCCGCCCCTCTCCTTCGCCCAGCAGCGGATGTGGTTCCTGGACCAGCTCCAACCGGGCTCGTCCGCGTACAACATCCCCGTGGCGCTGCGGATCCACGGCTCCCTGGATGCGACGGCGCTGGAGCGCGCCTTCGAAGCGCTGGTGCACCGGCACGAAGCCCTGCGCACCACCATCGCGCAGCATGAGGGCGTGCCCGTACAGCACATCCACCCGCCCGCGTCCTTCCACCTGCACCACACGGACCTGACGGGCTCCGCCAATCCGGGAGCCGAAGCACGACGCCTCGCAGGTGAGGAGGCCGCGCGTCCCTTCGACCTCGCCACCGGACCGCTGCTGCGTGCCCACCTGCTGCGGCTGGGTGAGGCCCAGCACGTGCTGCTGCTGACGCTGCACCACATCATCTCCGACGGCGAGTCCACCGGCGTGCTGGTGCGCGAGGTGGCCGCGCTCTACCAGGGCTTCCGCGACGGCACGCCCACGGCCCTGCCCGCGCTGCCGGTGCAGTACGCCGACCACGCCGCGTGGCAGCGCTCGTGGCTGCACGGTGACGTGCTGGAGCGTCAGGTCGCCTGGTGGCGTCAGCACCTGGCCGATGCGCCGGCGCACCTGGAGCTGTCCACGGACTTCGCGCGTCCTCCCGTCCCATCCACGCGCGGGGCCTCGGTGGACTTCCGCCTCCCCGCGTCGCTGCTGCGGACGTTGGAGAGCTTCAGCCAGCAGGAGGGCGCCACCCTGTTCATGGGACTGCTGGCGGCGACCTCCGCGGTGTTGTCACGCCACACCGGCCAGGGCGACGTCGTCATCGGCGCGCCCATCGCGGGCCGGCGCTTCGCGGAGCTGGAAGGGCTCATCGGCCTCTTCGTCAACACGCTGGCCCTGCGGGCCCGCCCGGGGGACGCGGCGTCGTTCCGGCAGCTCCTGGCGCAGGTGCGGGAGACCACCCTGGAGGCCCACTCGCATCAGGACGTCCCGTTCGAGAAGCTCGTCGAGGAGCTGCGCCCTCGGCGCGACCTGAGCCGCACGCCCCTCTTCCAGGCGATGCTCCTGGTCCAGAACGCGACCGATCGCGCCCCCCAGACGTCCCAGCTCTCGTTCGAGCCCGTCGAAGTCGAGCAGGTCACCGCGAAGTTCGACCTGACCTTCGCCTTCTCCGCCTCCCCTGAAGGGCTGTCCGGCTCCATCACGTACAGCACCGACCTCTTCCGTGAGGACAGCATCCGCCGGCTTGCCAGCCACTTCCAACGACTGCTGGAAGGCGCACTGGCCCATCCGGAAGCCCCGCTCCAGGAGCTGCCCCTGCTGAGCACCGGGGAGCGCGAACAACTGCTCACCGCGTGGGACGCCGACGCCCAGCCCCTGCGCCGGGCCCCGCTCCATCAGCGCATCGAAGCGCAGGCGCTCCGCACCCCCGAGGCCACCGCCCTCATCGTCGGGGACCAGCGCCTGGGCTACGCGTCGCTCGACCTGCGCGCCAATCAGTTGGCGCATGCCCTGCGCGCACGGGGCGTGGGGCCCGAGGTTCGCGTCGCCGTCCTGCTGCCTCGCACCGAGGACTTGCTGGTGACGCTCCTGGCCGTCCTCAAGGCGGGCGGCGCCTACGTGCCCCTGGATCCGGCCTACCCGAGGCAGCGACTGGAGGGCATGCTCGCGGACTCGGGGGCTTCGCTGCTGGTGACGCTCCAGTCCCTGGTGGACCTGCTGGGCCCCGCCAACGCTCCGCGGGCCGTGCTGTGCCTGGACACCGAGAAGGAGGCCCTGGCCTCACGCTCGCGCACGCCTCCCGGCGTGGAGGTTCCCAACGACGCGCTCGCGTACGTCATCTACACGTCGGGCTCCACCGGCACGCCCAAGGGAGTGGCGCTGAGCCACGCGAACGCGTCCGCCTTCCTCGACTGGGCCTGCCGCGTCTTCTCACCCGCGCAGCTCGCCGGCACGCTGGCGGCGACCTCCGTCTGCTTCGACCTGTCCGTCTTCGAGCTGTTCGCGCCGCTGTGTTGTGGCGGCACCGTGCTCCTGGCGGACAACGTCCTCGCGCTGGCCTCGCTGCCAGCGCGCGATGAGGTGACGCTCGTCAACACCGTGCCCTCCGCCATGGCGGAGCTGCTGCGCGCGGGGGCGATCCCTGCCTCGGTGCGCACCGTCAACCTGGCCGGAGAGCCGCTGCCCGGCACCCTGGCCCGGGCGCTCCACGCCACGGGCTCCGTCCAGCGCGTCTTCAACCTCTACGGCCCCACCGAGGACACCACCTACTCCACGTTCCTGGAGGTGCCCGCGGGTGCCGGTGAACCCACCATCGGCCGGCCGTTGCCGGAGACCCACGCCTACGTCCTCGACGCCCGGCTCCAGTTGCAGCCGCCCGGTGTTCCCGGGGAGCTGTTCCTCGCGGGCGCGGGGCTCGCGCGGGGCTACCTGAACCGTCCGGCGCTGACGGCCGAGCGCTTCGTCCCGGACCCCTTCAGCCCCACGCCGGGCGCTCGCATGTACCGCACCGGCGACCTCGTGCGCCGCCGCGCGGATGCCCAGCTGGAGTACCTGGGCCGCACCGACTTCATGGTGAAGCTGCGCGGCTTCCGCATCGAGCTGGGTGAAATTGAAGCCACCCTGCGCCAGCACCCGTCCGTCCAGCAGGCGCTCGTCCTGGCACGCCGCGACTCCCCCACCGGGGACCCGCGCCTCGTCGCCTACGTCGTCGGCGCCAACGCCCACCCGAGCGAGCTGCGCGCCCACCTCCAGCAGAAGCTGCCCGAGTACATGGTGCCCGCCGTCTTCGTGCCGCTGGACGCCTTCCCCCTCACGCCCAACGGCAAGGTGGACCGCAAGGCCCTGCCCGCGCCGGAAGCCAGCGCCACGCAGCGCGACCGCTACGTCGCCCCGCGCACGCCCACGGAGCGGCAGCTCGCCGCGCTCTGGTCCGAAGTGCTCCGCGTCGAGCGCGTGGGCAGCGAGGACCACTTCTTCGAGCTGGGAGGCCACTCGCTGCTGGCCACGCAGGTGGTGGCCCGCGTCCGCGCCACCTTCGGCGTGGAGCTGCCGCTGCGCGCCCTCTTCGAGGCTCCGACCCTGGAGCAGCTCGCCCAGCGCATCCAGCAGTCGGGACACACGGCCGCGCTGCCCGCCCTGCGGCCCACGCCGAGGACGGACGCGGGCCTGCCGCTGTCCTTCGCGCAGCAGCGCCTCTGGTTCCTCGCCCAGCTCCAGCCTGGGGACGCGTCCTACAACATGCCCTTCGCGCTCCGGCTGGAAGGCACCCTGGACGCTGCCGCTTTGGAGCAGGCCTTCACGGAGCTGGTGCGCCGTCACGAAGCCCTGCGCACCACCCTGGTGGATGAGGGCGGCGCGCCCATGCAGCGCATCCATCCGCCGACGGCCTTCCAGTTGCCGGTGGTTGACCTCAGTGCGCACGAGGCTGCGGAAGCCGAGGCCCGCCGTCTGGCCCACGCGGATGCAGCGCGTCCGTTCAATCTCGCCAGCGGACCGCTCCTGCGAGCAAGCCTCCTGCGGCTGTCCGAGCGGCAGCACGCGCTGCTCCTCAACCTGCACCACGCCATCTCCGACGGCTGGTCCAGCGGGGTGCTGGTGCGCGAAGTGGCCGCGCTCTACGAGGCCTTCCGTCAGGGCCGCCCCTCGCCCCTGCCCGAGCTGTCCGTCCAGTACGCCGACTACGCCGTGTGGCAGCGCCAGTGGCTCTCAGGCGACGTGCTCGCGCGCCAGGTGGCGTGGTGGAAGCAGCAGCTCGCGGGAGCCCCCACGCAGTTGGCGCTGCCCACGGACTTCCCCCGTCCTGCCGTCCCCTCCAACCGGGGCGCCCGGGTGCCACTGCGCCTGTCCCCCGAGCTGAGCCGGGCCGTCGAATCCCTGGCCCAGCGCGAGGGCGCCACGTCCTTCATGTTGCTGCTCTCCGCGTGGCAGCTCCTGCTGTCGCGCTACAGCGGCCAGGATGACCTCCTCGTCGGAACGCCCATCGCGGGACGCCGTCACGCGGAGACGGAGGGCCTCATCGGCTTCTTCGTCAACACGCTGGTGCTGCGCGCCCGGGCGGACGGAGCGAGCACCTTCCGCCAGTGGCTCGCCCAGGTGCGCGAGTCCACCCTGGGAGCCTTCGAGCACCAGGACGTCCCCTTCGAGAAGCTCGTCGAGGAGCTTCAGCCGCAGCGTGACCTGAGCCGCTCCGCCCTCTTCCAGGCGTTCTTCGCGATGCAGAACGTGCCGGTGCAGGCGCTCGCCCTGCCCTCGCTGTCCCTGCACCCGCTCGGGGACGACGCGGAGGGCCTGGCCAAGTTCGAGCTCTCCCTCGACTTGAATGAGACGCCGGAGGGCCTCCTCGGCTCCCTCCAGTACAGCGTCGACCTGCTCACCCCGGCCACCGCCAACCGCATGGCCCGGCACTTCCAGGTGCTGCTGGAGGCCATCACTGCCCAGCCCGACCTGCGCCTCTCCGAGCTGACGATGCTGACGCCCGACGAGCGCCAGCAACTGCTCCACGGCTGGAACGAAACCCGCGAAGCGCTGCCGCAAGGCCTCACGTTCTCCGCCGCCTTTGAACAGCAGGCCGCCCGCACGCCGCAAGCACCCGCGGTGTCCTTCGAGGACACGGTGCTCTCCTTCGAGCAGCTCAACGCCCAGGCCAACCAGCTCGCTCGCCACCTGCGCACGCTGAGCGTGGGCCCCGAGTCCCGCGTCGCCCTCTGCTTCGAGCGCTCCGTGGACATGCTCGTCGCCCTCCTGTCCGTCCTGAAGGCTGGCGGCGCCTACGTCCCGCTGGACCCGGCATGGCCCGAGCAGCGTCGCGCCTTCGCCATCCAGGATTGCGCGGCGACGGTGGTCCTCACGCAGCAACACCTCGCCACCTCCTGGCTGCCGGAGGGTGTGTCCGTGGTGCGCGTGGACGTGAAGGACGCCCCCTGGGCCACGCTCCCCAAGCACGACCTGGAGCCGAGCGCGACGTCGGAAGACCTCGCTTACGTCATCTACACCTCAGGTTCCACGGGCACGCCCAAGGGCGTGATGGTGCGGCACGGCGCGGTTCTCAACCTGCACGCAGCCCTGCGGCGCACCGTCTACCAGGGGCTGTCCACGGGTACGCGCGTCAGCCTCAACGCGCCGCTGGCCTTCGACGCCTCCGTACAGCAGCTCGTCCAACTGCTCGACGGCCACTGCCTGTGCATCGTCCCGGAGGCCACGCGTCAGGATGCGGAAGCCCTGGTGGCATGGCAGCGGCGGCACCACGTCCAGGCCATCGACTGCACGCCGTCCCTGCTGCGGCTGCTGCTCCAGGCGGGCCTGCTGGAAGGCGCGGGCGCGCCCACGCTGCTGGTCCCCGGTGGTGAGGCCATCGACGAGGCCACCTGGAACGTGCTGGCCGCGTCCGAAACCACGCGCACCTTCAACGTCTACGGCCCCACCGAGTGCACCGTCGACGCCACCACCTTCGCGCTCCGCAAGGGCACGAAGCCCACGTTGGGAGGCCCGCTGCTCAACACGCGCACCTACGTGCTGGACGCGAACCTGCACCCCGTCCCGGTCGGCGTGGCCGGAGAGCTCTTCATCGCGGGCGCGGGCCTGGCGCGAGGCTACCTGGGCCGCCCGCACCTCACCGCCGAGCGCTTCGTCCCGAACCCCTTCGGCTCCGAGCCCGGCGAGCGCATGTACCGCACGGGCGACAAGGCCCGTTGGACGCAGGACGGCACCCTGGAGTACCTGGGCCGCATCGACTTCCAGGTGAAGCTGCGCGGCTTCCGCATCGAGCTGGGTGAAATCGAGGTCGCCCTCCAAAACCATCCGGACATCCAGGACGCCACCGTCCTCGTCCGCGAGGACGTCCCGGGCGATCAACGCCTCGTCGCCTACGTGGTGCCGAGCGCGGCACCAGGTCCGACCACGACCCCGGGTCCGAACACGGCGCCAGGGTCGAACGTCGCGCTGGAGCCGAACGCCCTGCGCGCGTTCCTCAAGCAGCGGCTGCCCGAGTACATGGTGCCGGCGACCTTCGTCACGCTGGCCACCCTCCCGCTGACGGCCAACGGCAAGGTGGACCGCAAGGCCCTCCCCGCGCCGGAAGCCAGCACCCAGCAGCGCGAGCGCTACGTCGCCCCCCGCACGAGCACGGAGCGGCAGCTCGCTGAACTCTGGGCCCAGGTGCTGCGCATCGAGCGCATCGGTCGGCAAGCTCACTTCTTCGAGCTGGGAGGCCACTCGCTCCTCGCCACGCAGGTGGTGTCGAGGGTCCGCGCCGCCTTCGGCGTGGAGCTGCCGTTGCGAGCCCTCTTCGAAGCACCCACCCTGGAGCAGCTCGCCCTGCGCGTGGAGCAGGCCCCCAGCACCCAGGCCCTGCCCGCCCTCGTCGCCACGCCGAGGACGAACGCCTCCCTGCCCCTGTCCTTCGCGCAGCAGCGGCTGTGGTTGCTCGAACAGCTCCAGCCCGGAGGGTCGGCCTACAACATCCCGTCCGCGCTCCGGCTCGATGGAGCCTTGAACGTGGGCGCGCTGGAGCAGGCCTTCACGGAGCTGGTGCGCCGTCACGAAGCCCTGCGCACCACCCTGCATGAGGCGGACGGCGCGCCGGTGCAGCACATCCATCCGCCGATGGCCTTCCATCTGCCGGTGGTCGACCTGGCCGCGCACAAGGCCCCGGAAGCCGAAGCCCGGCGCCTGGCCCTGGAAGAAGCAGGAACGCCGTTCGATCTCGCTCGCGGGCCGCTCCTGCGAGCAAGCCTGCTGCGGCTGTCCGCGCAGCAGCACGTCCTGCTCCTCAACCTGCACCACGTCATCTCCGACGGCTGGTCCAGCGAGGTGCTGGTGCGCGAGCTCGTCGCGCTCTACGAAGCCTTCCGTCAGGGCCGCCCCTCGCCCCTGCCCGAGCTGCCCGTCCAGTACGCCGACTACGCCGTGTGGCAGCGTTCGTGGTTGCAGGGCGACGTGCTGGAGCGACAGGTGGCGTGGTGGAAGCAGCAACTCCTGGGTGCACCGCACACGCTGGAGCTGCCCACGGACTTCCCGCGCCCGCCCGTGCAGTCCATGCGCGGAGGCTCCGTCCACTTCCGCCTGCCCGTGTCGGTGAGCCAGGCGCTGGAGTCCCTGGGCCAGCAGGAGGGAGCCACCCTCTTCATGGTCCTGCTCGCCTCCACGCAGGCCCTGCTCGCGCGCTACTCCGGCCAGGATGACGTCGTCATCGGCACGCCCATCGCTGGCCGTCGCTTCGCGGAGCTGGAAGGCCTCATCGGCTTCTTCGTCAACACGCTGGCGCTGCGAGCCCGCCTGGACGACGCGCCCACCTTCCGCCAGCTGCTGGCACGGGCGAAGGAGACGACCCTGGGCGCCCAGGCCCACCAGGACGTGCCGTTCGAGAAGCTCGTCGAGGAGCTGCAAACGCGACGGGACCTGAGCCGCACGCCGCTCTTCCAGGCGATGCTCGTCGTGCAGAACACGCCCGCGTCGAGTCCCGCCACGGCGCAGGGGGCACTGTCGCTCCACCCCGTGGAGGTGGGGAGCCACGCCGCGAAGTTCGACCTCACGTTCGCCTTCGCCACGTCACCGGAAGGTCTCCGGGGCTCCATCACCTACGGCGCCGACCTCTTCCGGGAAGAGACGATCCAGAGGCTCGTGAAGCACCTCCAGGTGTTGCTCGAGTCCGCGGTGGCCACGCCCGACACCCGGGTCGCCGAGCTGCCGATGCTGACGTCCGACGAGCGGCACACGCTGCTCCACGCCTGGAACGAAACCCGCGAGGAGCTTCCGCAAGACGTCACCTTCCCCGTCGCCTTCGAGCAGCAGGTCGTCCGCACGCCGGATGCGCCTGCGGTGTCCTTCGAGGACACCGTGCTCTCGTTCGCGCAGCTCAACGCCCAGGCCAACCAGCTCGCCCGACACCTGCGCACGCTGGGCGTGGGCCCCGAGGTCCGCGTCGTCCTCTGCTTCGAGCGCTCCGTGGACATGCTCATCGCCCTGCTGGCTGTCTTCAAAGCCGGCGGAGCCTACGTCCCCCTGGACCCGACCTGGCCCGATCAGCGCCGCGCGTTCGCGCTCCAGGACTGCGCCGCGACGGTCGTCCTCACGCAGCAACACCTCGCCACGTCCTGGCTGCCGGAGGGCGTGTCCGTGGTGCATGTGGATGCGAAGGACGCACCCTGGGCCACCCTACCCCAACACGACCTGGAGCCGAGCGCGACGCCGGAGAACCTCGCATACGTCATCTACACGTCCGGCTCCACGGGCACGCCCAAGGGCGCGATGATCCGGTACGGCGCGATGCTCAACCTGCAACGGGCCCTGCGGCGCACCGTCTACCAGGGGGTGCCCACCGGCATGCGGCTGAGCGTCAACGCACCGCTGACCTTCGACGCCTCCGTGCAGCAGTTGATCCACCTCATCGACGGCCACTGCCTGTGCATCGTCCCGGAGGCCACGCGGCAGGACGCGGAAGCCCTGGTGGCATGGCAGCGGAAGTACCGGGTCGAGGCCATGGACAGCACGCCGTCCCTGCTGCGGCTGCTGCTCCAGGCGGGCCTGCTGGAAGGCGCGGGCGCGCCCACCCTGCTGGCCCCTGGAGGCGAGGCCATCGACGAGGCCACCTGGAACGTGCTGGCCGCGTCCGAAACCACGCGCACCTTCAACTGCTACGGCCCCACCGAGTGCACCGTCGAAACCACCGTCTGCGAAATCCGCCCGGGGACGAAGCCCTCGCTGGGAGGCCCGCTGCCCAACACGCGCACCTACGTGCTGGACGCGAACCTGCACCCCGTCCCGGTGGGTGTGGCCGGAGAGCTCTTCATCGCGGGCGCGGGCCTGGCGCGAGGCTACCTGGGCCGCCCGCACCTCACCGCCGAGCGCTTCGTCCCGAACCCCTTCGGCACCGAGCCCGGCGAGCGCATGTACCGCACGGGCGACAAGGCCCGATGGACGCAGGACGGCACCCTGGAGTACCTGGGCCGCATCGACTTCCAGGTGAAGCTGCGCGGCTTCCGCATCGAGCTGGGTGAAATCGAGGTCGCCCTCCAAAGCCATCCCGACATCCAGGACGCCACCGTCCTGGTCCGCGAGGACGTCCCGGGCGATCAACGCCTCGTCGCCTACGTGGTGTCGGACGCGGCGCCGGAGCCGAACGCCCTGCGCGCGTTCCTCAAGCAGCGGCTGCCCGACTACATGGTGCCCTTCGTCTACGTCCCGCTGGCCGCCCTCCCCCTCGCCACCAGCGGCAAGGTGGATCGCAAGGCGCTCCCGGCTCCCGAGGCGGCCCTCTTCGCCGGCAACTACGAAGCGCCCCGCAGTCACCTGGAGCAGGAGCTGGCCTCCATCTGGGAGGACCTGCTCGGCATCAAGCCCATCGGGATCAAGAGCCACTTCTTCGAACTGGGTGGCCACTCGCTCCTCGCGGTGCGCCTCATGTCCGTCATCCGTGAGCGCCTGAAGCGGCAGCTGCCCCTGGCCGCGCTGTTCCAGGCGCCCACGGTGGAGCAGCTGGCGGAGCTGCTGCATCAGGTGCCCGCGCCCTTCTCACCGCTCGTGCCCATCCGGCGCGAGGGCACGCGCCGGCCGTTCTTCTGCGTCCACCCCGTGGGCGGCAACGTCCTGAGCTACGCGGAGCTGGCGCGGGCCCTGGGACCGGATCAGCCCTTCTATGGCCTCCAGTCGCAGGGGCTGGATGGGGCCCAGCGGCCGTTGGAGCGCATCGAGGAGATGGCCGCGAGCTACCTCGACGCCATCCGCGCCGTCCAACCCCAGGGCCCCTACCGCCTGGGAGGCTGGTCCATGGGAGCGCTGGTGGCCTACGAGATGGCGCGCCAGCTCCAGGCGCTCGGGGAGACCACCGAGGTCCTGGCCCTCATCGATCCCAGCCCGGTCCAGGCGAGGTCGGAGGCACCGGACGCGGAGGATCCGCGAGAGCTCGCCCTGCGCTTCGCCAGCGACTACGCCGGGCTCGTGAACCGCGAGGCCTGGACCCTGGACCTCACCAAGCCCGAATCCGGCGTGGAGTCCGTCCTCGAAGGGCTGCGCGCCGCGGGCCAGTCCGCCGGACTGCTGGCCCCGGAGACGGGAGCGGATCAGATGCGCACGCTCTTCGACGTCTTCACGAGCAACCTTCGGGCGATGCGCCACTACGAGCCCGGGCCGTTCGAAGGGCCGCTCTTCGTGCTGCGCGCGAGCGAGCGCCCCGCATCGGATCCGCTGGATCGCGGCTGGACGGCCCAGGTCCCGCACGCCCAGGTCCAGGAGGTCCAGGGCGATCACTACAGCCTGCTGCGGGCGGAGCACGTCCAGCACGTCGCCGCGCACCTGGGCCGGCTGCTGGGGCCATGAAACAATGTGTGACACGGCCCCTCGGGTCATTCCCGGGAGGGCGGTGTCCATAATAACTTCGCCCCCTCGCAAGCACACCGTGTCCGGTGTCTCAGGCTGACCGGACCGCCGAGGAGTCGAGCGCACCATGAAGAACGTCGAGGACGTCTACCGGCTCACCCCCGCCCAGCGGGGGCTGCTGATGCCATCGTCGCCCCCGGCGGAAGCGCCCATCGAACACCTGGTCGCGGCGACCCGGGGCGTCCTGGATGAAGCGGCGCTGGAGGAAGCCCTGCGGGAGCTGGTGCGCCGCCACACCGCGCTGCGCACCGCGTTCTTCCTCCAGGGGATGCCTGAGCCCATGCAGGTGGTCCGCGAGAAGCTCTCCCCGTCGCTGGAACGGGCAGAGGCCCCCCAGGGCCTGGAGTCCTGGCTGGAGGCGGATCGCAAGCGGGGCATGGGCCTGACGGCCGCGCCGCTGGTGCGGCTGTCCGTCGTGCGCACCTCCGCGGAGTCCTCCTTCCTCGTCTTCGCCTGGCACGCGGCGGCCCTGGACGCGGGCGCCGCGCGGCTCTGCCTGGAAGAGCTGCTGCGCCTGTATCAGGCCGGCCGTGAGAAGACCGACGCCGCGCTGGAGAAGGCGCGGCCGTTCCGCGAGTACCTCGCGTGGATGGAAGCCCAGGGCCTGACGGACGCGGAGCACCACCTGCGCGAGGCGCTGAAGGATCCGCGCCCCACCCTGCTGCCCACGCGCTCCGACACCAACGCCGCGCCCGGTGTCACGGGCTTGCAACAACTGCTGCTGCCCGCGACGGAGTCCGGCAACGTCCAGGCCTTCCTGCGCAAGCACAAGCTGGGGCTGGGCACGCTGCTCCAGGCCGCGTGGGCGCTGATGCTGCGCCACCACACCGACAGCGCGGAGGTCGTGTTCGGCGCCCAGGTCCCCGGCCGCACCGCCGCGCTCGTCCAGGGCCGGCCGCTCGTGGGCCGCTTCGCGCACCTGCTGCCGCGCCGGTTCGCCATCCCCGCCCAGGGCACGCCCCTGCGCTGGCTGCGCGCCCTCCAGGCCGAGCTGTCCGAGGCCCAGCGCCACGAGCACGTCTCCCAGGCCCAGGTCCGCCAGTGGCTGAAGCTGCCGGAGGACGCCGCCCTCTTCCAGAGCGCCGTCCTCGCCTGGGAGCCGCCCGACGAGGACACGCTGAAGCCCCTGGCCCGCGCTCAGGGCCTGGGTGCCTTCCGCCACGTCGCCGCCCCTCCGCCCTGCCCGCTGACGGTGGAGGCCGTGGCCGGAGAGCGGCTGGCGCTGCGGCTGCACCATGACGCGAACGCCTTCGCGCCCCTGGACGTCATCCGCCTGGTGGGCCAGCTCGCGGCGCTGCTGGACGTGCTCGTCACGCAACCGGACCGCGAGCTGTCCTCACTGGGCGAGGTGCTGGACGCCAACGGCGGCACCGCGCGCCGCACCGCCACCGCCACCGCCAGCGCATCCGTGGGGCCGGAGGAGCTGCGCGCCCTGCTGGCCTGGCACCCGGAGGTGCGCGAGGTGGACGTGCGCGTCGAGGACTCCCAGCTCGTCGCCTACGTGGTGCCCACCCGCCGCCGCTCGCGCAAGCTGGACTTCGGCCTGTTCTTCTTCGCGGACGAGGACGCCGGCACCACCGACAAGTACCGCCTGCTGCTGGAGGCGGCGAAGTTCGGGGACGCGCACGGCTTCTCGTCCGTCTCCACGCCGGAGCGCCACTTCCACGAGCACGGCGGCATCTACCCCAACCCGTCGCTGCTCGCCGCGGGCATCGCCACGATGACGAAGCACATCGGCCTGCGCGCGGGCAGCGTGGTGCTGCCGCTGCAGAGCCCCTTCCGCGTCGCGGAGGAGTGGTCCATCGTCGACAACCTCTCCGGAGGCCGCGCCGGCATCTCCATCGCCTCCGGCTGGGTGCCCAACGATTTCGCCCTGTACCCGGAGCACTTCGCCCGCAAGCGCGACGTCATGTGGGAGAACCTGGAGAAGGTCGAGCGGCTGTGGCGCGGCGAGTCCGTGACGGCCCGCGACGGCGTGGGCAAGGAGGTGGAGCTGAAGATCTTCCCCCGCCCCCTCCAGCCCCGGCTGCCCACCTGGGTGACGTGCGCCACGGATCCCGCCCTCTTCGAGCGCACCGGCGCCGGCGGCTACAACGTCCTCACGTCCCTGCTGGGCCAGCCCCTGGAAGAGGCCCTGGAGAAGCTCGGCCTCTACCACGCGGCGGCGGACAAGGCCGGCCACGCGCGTGACGCGCGCACCGCCACGCTGATGATGCACACCTTCGTCGGGCAGGACGTGGACGACGTGCTGGACACCGTGCGCGGCCCGCTCACCGCGTACCTGCGCGCGCACGTGGCGCTGATGCAGACGATGGTGAAGAGCCTGGACCTCCAGGTGGACATCAATGAACCCAAGTGGGCGGACTATCTGGCCTCGTACGCCTTCGAGCGCTACTACCGCTCCGGGGCGCTCATCGGCACCGTGACGTCCTGCCTCCCCATGGTGGACAAGCTGCTCGACGGGGACGTGGATGAGGTCGCGTGTCTCATCGACTTCGGCGTCGGCACGGACGCGGTCCTCCAGAGCCTCACGCACCTGGCGGAACTCAAGCGCCTGGTCCAGGACGAGTCCCTGCGCATGGAGCGCGTGCTCACCGAGTACCTGGCGGAGCGGCTTCCGCACACCCGCCCCGACGTCACGGTGAAGCTCAGCGACACGCTGTCCGCGGATCATCCAGGCCCTGCCTGATAACGCCCGCGCGGAAGGCCTTGTCAGAGGCCTGATGTATCAAGGCGCTCCCCCCGGAATGGCCCCGCTTCCATGGACAGTTTGTAACGTGCTGTGTTAACTGTACTCTACGACTTCCGCGAATAATTCCGCCCACGCTGCATGAGCCACGCCGCACTCCCAGGAACGTTCTCCGGGAGCGTATCGAGGCTCGACTCATCTCGTCCGGCCCAACGAATGCGCTCGCCAGGGTTGTTATTGGAAGTGTCAACGCTGGTGGAGTTGTCTCGTCGCAGGGCGGAGGAGCGTCCGGACCAGCTCGCCTACACCTTCCTCGTGGATGGCGACGCGGAGGAGGCGCACCTCACCTACGGAGACCTGGATCGACGGGCGCGAGCCATCGGCGCGGCGCTCCAGGCGCGCGGTGCGCAGGGTGAGCGGGTGCTGCTGCTCTACCCTCCGGGTCTTGAGTACGTGGCCGCCTTCGTGGGTTGTCTCTATGCCGGCGCGGTGGCGGTGCCGGCCTACCCGCCGGATCCGATGCGGCTGGCGCGCACGCTGCCCCGGCTGGAGGCGGTGATCCAGGACGCGCGGGCGCGCTTCGCGCTCACCACGGGCTTCATCCAGGGCTTCATGGAGTCCATGGGCGAGCAGTCCGCCGCGCTCTCCGGCCTGTCGTGGCTCGCCACCGACGGGGTGGAGGATGGCGAGGCGAGTGGCTGGAAGGATCCGGGCACGGCGCGCGAGGCGCTGGCCTTCCTCCAGTACACCTCCGGCTCCACCGGCACGCCCAAGGGCGTGATGCTCAGCCACGGCAACCTGCTGGCGAACTCGCTGGCGATCCACCAGTGCTTCGAGCACTCGGATGACAGCCGCGGCGTCATCTGGCTGCCGCCGTACCACGACATGGGCCTCATCGGCGGCGTGCTCCAGCCGCTGTGCGGGGGCTTCCCGGTGGTGCTGCTGTCGCCGCTGGACTTCCTCAAGCGGCCGGCGCGCTGGCTGGAGGCCGTGTCGCGCTACCGCGCGACGACGAGCGGCGGGCCCAACTTCGCCTTCGACCTGTGCGTGCGCAAGACGACGCCCGAGCAGCGCGCGGCCCTGGACCTGAGCGCGTGGGACGTGGCCTTCAACGGCGCGGAGCCGGTGCGCGCGGAGACGCTGGAGCGCTTCACGCGCGCGTTCGCGGATTCGGGCTTCCGCAAGGAGGCCTTCTATCCGTGCTACGGCCTCGCGGAGACCACGCTCATCGCGTCGGGCGGGCTCAAGGCCGCGCCCCCGGTGGAGCGCGTGTACCGGCAGGAGGCCCTCCAGCAGGGCCGCGCGGAAGCCCCGGCCGCCTCCGACGCGGTGGACGCGAAGGACCTGCGCACGCTGGTGGGCAGCGGCGCGAGCATCCCCGGGCAGGAGCTGCTCATCGTGGATCCCGAGTCCCACCAGCCCGTGCCCGAGGGCCGGCTGGGGGAGATCTGGCTGCGCGGCCCGAGCGTGGCGGGCAGCTACTGGGAGCGGCCCGAGGAGAGCGAGGCCACCTTCCGGGCCCGCCGCGCGGACACCGGGGAAGGTCCCTACCTGCGCACCGGCGACCTGGGCTTCGTGTCCGGCCGGGAGCTGTTCGTCGCGGGCCGCATCAAGGACCTGATCATCCTGCGCGGGCGCAACCACTACCCGCAGGACCTGGAGCTGACGGCGGAGTCCAGCCACCCGGCGATGCGCCCGGGGTGCTCCGCCGCGTTCTCCGTGGACCGGGGCGGCGAGGAGCGGCTCGTGGTGGTGCAGGAGGTGGACCGCAAGGTGCTGGGCGAGCCCTCCGTCGCCATCGACGCCCTCCGGCGCGCCATCGCGCAGGCGCACGAAGTGGCCGTGGACACCGTGGTGCTCATCCCCGCGGGCGGACTGCCCAAGACGTCCAGCGGCAAGGTGCAGCGGCGCGCGTGCCGCACGCAGTACCTGGCGAACGAGCTGGAGATCCTCGCCCAGGAGGCCCTCTCCGAGGCCGCCGCCGACGCCGCGAGCGCCCCCGACGCCGTGACGCCGGAAGCGCCTCGGCTGACGCGCGACGGCCTGCGGGCCGCGTCCGAGCCAGAGCGGGCGGAGCTGCTGGGCGCGTATCTGCGGGGGCACCTGTCACGGGCCCTGGCCGTGCCGCTGTCGGCCCTGGAGCCGACCCGGCCCCTCACCGCGCTGGGCCTGGACTCCATCCACGCCGTCGAGCTGAAGGCGGCGCTGGAGGAGGAGCTGGAGATCCACCTGCCGGTGGCGCTGCTCCTGGAGGGCGTGCACCTGGAGGCGCTCGTCGCGAGGGCGCTCGCGGAGCTGCGCCACCCCAGCGCCGCGCCGCCTCCGCTGGTGGCGGGAGCTCGTGGGGACTCGCCGCTGTCTCCGGGACAGGAGCGGCTGCTGTTCCTGGATCAACTCGCGGCGGGCAGCGCGGCCTACAACATCCCGGCGGCGGTGGAGCTGGAGGGCCACCTGGACGTGGGCGTGCTGACCCGCAGCCTGGAGGCCATCGTCCACCGGCATGAGGCGCTGCGCACGCGCTTCCCCCGTGCCCAGGGCCGCCGCGTACAGGACATCCTCACCCCGTCGGCCGTTCCGGCGGGCGGGCCGCTGGCGCGCCCGGGCGCGGTGGTGGACCTGAGCGGAACGCCGGAGGCGGCGCAGGCCGCCGAGACGGAGCGCCTCACCGCCGAGGAGGCGCGCGGGCCCTTCGACCTGGAGCGCGAGCTGCCGGTGCGCGCGAAGCTGTTGAAGCTCTCCGACACGCGGCACCGCCTGCTGCTCACGCTGCACCATGTCGTATCGGACGGCTGGAGCATGGGCGTGGTGGTGCGGGAGCTGGGCGCGCTCTACGCGGCCTTCGCGCAGGGCCGTCCGTCGCCGCTGCCGGAGCTGCCCGTGCAGTACGCCGACCATGCCGCGTGGCTGCGCCGCCGGCTGGACGGGGGGCTGCTGGACGAAGAGGTGTCCTGGTGGAAGGAGCGCCTGTCGGGGGCCCCGCCGCTCCTGGAGCTGCCCCTGGACCGCCCCCGCCCGGAGCGCCAGCACTTCGAGGGATCCCGGCAGCCCGTGGCGCTCTCCGCCGCGCTCAGCGAAGGGCTGCGGCAGCTGGGCCGGGCTGAAGGCACCACGCCCTTCATGTCGCTGCTGGCGGGCTTCCTGGTGGTGCTGCACTCGCGCACCGGACGCACGGACCTGGTGGTGGGCACGGACGTGGCCAGCCGCGAGCATGCGCGCACGCAGAACCTCATTGGCCTGTTCGTCAACCAGCTGGTGCTGCGCGTGGGCCTGGAGGGCAACCCCACCTTCCGGCAGGTGCTCGGGCGCGTGCGCGAGGTGGCCCTGGGCGGTCAGGCGCACCCGCACGTCCCCTTCGACAAGCTGGTGGAGGCGCTGCGCCCGCCGCGCGATGCCCGCTACAACCCGCTGTTCCAGGTGATGTTCGTCCTGGAGAACGCGCCGCTGCCCGCGCTGCGACTGCCAGGGCTGAAGCTGCACCAGTTGGAGATCGACGACGGCGGCTCGCCCTTCGACCTGTCGGTGCTGCTGGCCGAGTCCGAGGGCCGCTTCCAGGGCGTGCTGCGCTTCGCCACCGCCCTGTTCGACGCGGCGACCATCGCCCGGCTGGCCGGGGACTACGAAGCGACGCTGGCGGCGGCGATCGCGCGGCCGGACGCGACGTTGGAGGAGCTGCACGGGGTGCTGGTGGAGCGTGAGCGCCAGCGGCAGCAGGAGCGGGCGCAGGCGCTCCAGTCCTCGCGCAAGGAACTGTTCCGCGGCGTGCGCCGTCGCGGTGGGAGCGAATCATGACGACGGATGGCCAGCCGAAGCGCGCACTCCCGAAGCTGCGCCGGCGCGAGGTGGACGGCTCCGGCCAGGACTGGGTGCGCTTCGAGGAGCTGCGGCCCGGACTGCACCTGCCCGTGGTGGCCCGCCCCTCGCTGCCGGGCATCGAGCTGGCCGAGTGGGGCCGCACGCACCGCGCGCTCGTGGACGCGCGGATCCACAAGCACGGCGCCGTGCTCTTCCGGGGCTTCGACGTGGCGACGCCCGAGGCCATGGACCGGGCCATCCAGGCCCTGGCGGACGAGGCGCTGGCCTACGAGGAGCGCTCGTCGCCGCGCTCGCAGGTGAGCGGCAACATCTACACGTCCACGGACCACCCGCCGTCCGAGCGGATCTTCCTGCACAACGAGCAGTCCTACAACCAGACCTTCCCGGCGCGCCTCTTCTTCGCCTGCGTGTTGCCGTCGCAACAGGGTGGCGAGACGCCGCTGGCGGACACGCGGCGCATCTTCCAGCGCCTGCCGGCCCAGGTGCGCGCACGGTTCCTGGAGCAGGGCTACACGTACGTCCGCAACTTCGGCCACCACCTGGGGCTGAGCTGGCAGACGGCGTTCCAGACGGAGGACCGCGCGGAGGTGGAGGCGTACTGCCAGCGCAGCGGCATCCAGGTGGAGTGGCGCGACGGCAACCGCCTGCGCACGCGGCAGGTGCGGCGCGCGGCGGGGCTGCACCCCGTCACCGGCGAGCCCGTCTGGTTCAACCACGCCACGTTCTTCCACGTCTCCACGCTGCCGGAGCCGGTGGCCTCCGCGCTGCTGGCGGACCTGGGCGAAGAGGAGCTGCCGAACCAGACGTACTACGGCGACGGCGGCCCCATCGAGCCGGAGGTGATGCGGGCGCTGCGCGCCGCCTACGAGGCCGAACAGGTGATGTTCCCGTGGGAGCGCGGAGATCTGCTCGTCATCGACAACCTGCTCGCGGCCCACGCGCGCTCGTCCTTCGTGGGGCCCCGGCGCGTGCTGGCCGGCATGGCCCGTCCGTTCCCGTGGAGCGAGGTCGCCCCCGTGGCGGCCGCGCCCCCTGGTTCCCCTCCAGGCTGAACGCCTGACTCCGAGGGCCTCGCGCCCTCCCTGTCCCCTTCCAGGAGCCTTCAGCGTGACGCAGCCAACCGGATTCCGGCTCTCCCCCCAGCAGGCAAGACTCTGGACCCTCCTGACCGCCGCTCCGGGGGCGTCTTCGCGTGCCCGGGCCGTGTTCGCCCTGGAGGGGACGCTCGACGTGGCGCGATTGGAGCGCGCGGTGCGCGGGTTGGTCTCCGAGCACGAGGTGCTGCGCACCACCTACCGTCACCTCGCGGGAACGAGCGCCGCGGTGCAGGTGCCCGGAGAGGTCCCGGCCACCGTCCTGGAGGTGCTCGACTGGAGCGCACTTCCCGAAGCCGAGCAGGCCGCGCGGCTGGAGGCGCCAGGCGCTGAGTCGGCGGCGGCTGCTTCGCTGGACGTGCTGAAGCCGTGGCGGCTCGCGGTGCTGGGCCAGGACCGGCACGCGCTGATCGTGGAGGTGCCCGCGCTCTCCGCGGATCGCCAGACGTTCGCAGTGCTCGCGCGCGAGCTGGGGCGTGCGTTGACGGCCCCGGCGGCGGCGGACGAAGAGCCGCCTCCGCAGTACGCGGACGTGGCGGAGGTCTTCCACCAGATCCTCGAATCCGACGACAGCGCGGACGGACGGCGCTTCTGGAAGGACCGCGACCTGACGGGCGCCATCGGCGCTTCCCTGCCCACGCGCCGCACGGGCACGGACGCGCTCGGCCTGCGCATCGGTCGTCAGTCCCGCGCGCTGTCCCCCGACACGGCCACGGCCCTGGAGGCACTGGCCCTCCGGCTGGGCGTCCCGCTGGCGGACGTCGTGCTCGCGGGCTGGTCCCGACTGCTGGCGCGCATGGCCGGCGGCGATGATGCGTGCGTCTCCGTGCGCGTTGAAGGCCGTGGCTACGAGGGCCTGGACGCGGCGCTCGGCCTCTTCGAGCGCTGGCTGCCCGTGCGCGCATCGCACGGCGCGAGCTTCGAAGCGCTCGTGCGCGACGTGGCGCGAAGCGTTCGTGAGACGGCCGCGTGGCAGGACGACTTCGACGCATCGAGCGCCCTGCCCGGCACCAGCGGCGCCCCGCCCCTCCGCTCCTTCGCCTTCGAGGACGTCGCGTGGCCGGAGCCCGTGCGCGCGGGGGGGCTGACGCTGTCCCTCACCCACCTGGAGGCTCACGCGGAGCGCGCCGAGCTGACCCTGGCCCTGGTGCGCGGCCAGGGGCCGCTGTCGCTGGAGCTGCACCACGACGAAGCCGCGTACACCTCCGAGGAGGCCACCCGGTTGCTGGAGCGCCTGGAGACCCTGCTCGCCTCGGCGGTGGCCACGCCCGAACGCGCGCTGGAGTCCCTGTCCTGGGTGGGCCCTGGGGAGCTCCTCCGGCTGACGGACTTCAACCGCACCGCCCGGGACCACGACACGCAGGACACGCTGCCCGCGCGCTTCGACGCCGTGGCCCGCACCCGTCCGGACGCCGTGGCGGTCGCCTTCGAGGACGAACAGCTCACCTTCGCCACGCTGGACGAACGGGCCAACCGGATCGCGTCACACCTGCGCTCGCGGGGCGTCGGGACCGAGACGCGCGTGGCGGTGTGCCTGGAGCGGTCCGTGGAGCAGCTCGTGGTGCTGCTCGGCGTCCTCAAGGCCGGGGGCACCTTCGTGCCGCTGGATCCGACCTACCCGCGTGAGCGACTGGCCTACGTCATCCAGCAGTCCGGCGCGCCACTCGTCGTCACCCGCTCCCACCTGCGCGCGTCCCTGCCGGACGGTGCCCATGCCTTCGTCTGCCTGGACCAGGAGACCGAAGCCCTGGCCGCCGCGTCTCCCCAGGCGCCTGACGTGACGCTCTCCCCGGAGAACGCCGCCTACGTCATCTTCACGTCCGGCTCCACGGGCCGCCCCAAGGGCGTGATGATCCCGCACCGCTCGGCGCTCAACCTGGCCGCCACGCTGCGCGACGTCGTCTACCAGGGGCGCGGCCCCGGCCTGCGGGTGAGCGTCAACGCGCCGCTCGTGTTCGACGCCTCCGTGAAGCAGTGGCTCCAGTTGCTCAACGGCCACTCGCTGCACATCGTCCCGGAAGAGGTGCGGCCGGACGCGGTGCGCATGCGCGCGTGGGTCCAGCGCCACGCCGTGGACGTCGTGGACTGCACGCCGTCGCTGCTGGGACCGCTGCTGGCGCAGGGCCTGGGACGCGACGCGGACTTCTCCCCGGCCCTGGTGCTGGTGGGCGGAGAGGCCATCGACGCTCGCACCTGGGCGGACCTCGCGCCGCTCACGCGCACGCGCTTCGTCAACATGTACGGCCCCACCGAATGCACGGTGAACGCCACGGCGTGCCCCATCGCGGACTCGGCGCAGCCGAGCATTGGCGGGCCGCTGGGCAACGTGCGGGTGCACGTCCTGGACGCGGGCCTGCGGGAGCTTCCCCTGGGAGTACCCGGCGAGCTGTTCATCGGCGGCGCGGGCGTGGGCCGGGGCTATGAAGGCCGGCCGGACCTCACCGCCGAGCGCTTCGTGCCGGATCCGTTCAGCCCCGCGCCGGGTGCGCGCCTGTACCGCACGGGCGACGTGGGCCGCTACCGCGAGGATGGCCGCATCGACTTCCAGGGCCGCGCCGACTTCCAGGTGAAGGTGCGGGGCTACCGCATCGAGCCCGGGGAAATCGAAGCGCAGCTGCGCTCGCACCCGCAGGTGGGCGAGGCGGTCGTCGTCGTGCGCGGCACGAAGGAGGACGCGCGGCTGGTGGCCTACTTCGTGCCCCGCGGTGGAGTGCCCGCGGACGGCGAGCTGGCCATGGCCAACCTGGCGCTGGAGCTGCGCGCCTTCCTGCGCGAACGGGTGCCGGAGTTCATGCTCCCCACCTTCTTCATGGCGCTGCCCCGGCTGCCGCTCAACCGCAACGGCAAGGTGGACCGGGGCGCGCTGCCGGAGCCGGTCGCGGCGCGCCCGGACGCGGCGTCCTACGAGGCGCCCGTCACGGAGCTGGAGCAGCGCATCGCAGCCATCTGGCAGGAGGCCCTCAAGGTGGACCGGGTGGGCCTGCACAGCAGCTTCTTCGATTTGGGGGGCCACTCGCTCCTCATGGTGCAGGTGCACGAGAAGCTGTCGGTGTTGATGGGCCGGCGCCTCTCCATGGTGGAGCTGTTCCAGCACCCCACCGTGGCGTCGTTGGCGAAGTACCTGGGACAGGCCCCGGAGAACGCGGCCCAGGAGTCCCGGCAGCAACAGGCGCGTGACGAGCGCGCGAAGAAACAACTCCAGGCGATGCAGCAACAGGCCCTCTTGATGAAGGCCAGGGGTAAGCGATGAGCAGCGACGTCGAACAGGACGCTCCTCGGATGGAAGGCGTGGCGATCGTGGGCATGGCGTGCCGGTTTCCCGGTGCCAGCACCCCGGATGCTTTCTGGAAGAACCTCCAGGAGGGCGTGGAGTCCATCACCTTCCTCAAGGACGAGGAGCTGGATCGCGCCGCCATCGACCCCGCGGAGCTGAAGGATCCGAAGTACGTCAAGGCGCGCGCCTTGCTGGACGGCATCGACCAGTTCGATGCGCGCTTCTTCGAATTGTCCCCGCGCGAGGCGGAGATCACCGACCCCCAGCAGCGCCTCTTCATGGAGTGCGCCTGGGAGGCCCTGGAGTCCGCGGGGCATGATCCGTCGCGCGCCAAGGGGCCCATCGGCATCTACGCGGGCGCGGGCGCCAACGGCTACCTGCTCTACAACCTGTCGTCGGCCGGCCACCTGACGGGGACGGTGAACGCGTTCCAGGCCGTCATCCACAACAAGAACGACCACCTGGCCACGCGCGTCGCCTACAAGCTGGACCTCAAGGGCCCGGCGGTGACGGTGCAGACCGCGTGCTCCACGTCGCTCGTGGCCGTGTACCACGCGTGCCAGAGCCTGCTGAGCTTCCAGTGCGACACGGCGCTGGCGGGCGGCGTCACCCTCACCGTCCCGCAGAAGACGGGCTACCTCTACACCGAGCGCGGCATCGGTTCCCCGGACGGGCACTGCCGCCCGTTCGACGCGAACGCGCAGGGCACGGTGGGCGGCAGCGGCGCGGGCGCGGTGGTGCTCAAGCGCCTGTCGGACGCCATCGCGGACGGCGACGTCATCCACGCGGTCATCCGCGGCGGCGCCCTCAACAACGACGGCACGGACAAGGTCGGCTACACCGCGCCCAGCGTGAACGGCCAGGCCGAGGTCATCGGCATGGCGCACGCGCTGTCCGGCGTGGACCCTGACACCATCACCTACGTCGAAGCGCACGGCACGGGCACGCCCATGGGCGACCCGATTGAAGTGAAGGCGCTGACGAAGGCGTTCCGGGGCGGCGGCGCCACGCGCAACGGCTACTGCGGCCTGGGCTCCGTGAAGAGCAACGTGGGCCACCTGGACACGGCCGCCGGCATCGCGGGCCTCATCAAGACGACGCTGACGCTGAAGCACCGACAGCTGCCGCCCAGCCTCGGCTTCGAGAAGCCCAACCCCGAGATCGACTTCGCGAGCAGCCCCTTCTACGTCAACGCGAAGCTCCAGGACTGGAACGCCCCGGCCCCGCGCCGCGCGGGCGTGAGCGCCTTCGGCCTGGGCGGCACCAACGCGCACGTCGTCCTGGAGGAGGCGCCGGAGCGCGCGCCGTCCGGGCCCTCGCGCGAGCACCAGCTGCTGGTGGTGTCCGCACGCTCGGACGCGGCGCTGGAGACGGCGACGACGCGGCTGGCGGAGCACCTGAAGGCGCACCCGGACCTGAACCTGGCGGACGTGGCCTTCACGCTCCAGATGGGCCGCAAGGCCTTCGAGCACCGCCGCTTCGTCGTGGTGCGCACCGTGGAGGAGGCCGCGCAGGCGCTGGCGACGCTGTCCCCGGATCGCGTCATCACCCGCACCCAGGAGCGCGTCACCCGGCCGGTGATGTTCATGTTCCCCGGCCAGGGCTCGCAGCACCCGGGCATGGCCGCGTCCCTGTACCGGAACGAGGCCGTCTTCCGTGAGGAGGCGGACCGCTGCCTGGAGCTGCTGTCGAAGCGCCACGGGCTGGACCTGAAGCCGCTGGTGTTCGGCGCCGACACGCAGGACGCGCAGGCCGCCGCGAAGCTGGAGCAGACGGCCGTCACCCAGCCGGCCCTCTTCGTCGTGGAGTACGCACTGGCGAAGCTGCTGCTGTCGTGGGGCCTGGAGCCGGCGGCGATGATCGGCCACAGCGTGGGCGAGTACGTCGCGGCCTGCCTGGCCGGCGTCTTCACGCTGGAGGACGCGCTGGGGCTGGTGGCCACCCGGGGCCGGCTGATGCAGTCCTGCCCGCCGGGCGCCATGCTGTCCGTGCAGCTCGCGGAGGCGGACGTGCGCCCGCTGTTGAGCGAGGGCCTGGAGGTCGCCGCCGCCAACGCGCCGGGCTCCTGCGTCGTCGCGGGTCCCCCCGCGGCCATCGAGGCGCTGGAGAAGCGGCTCGCGGCCAAGGACGTGCTGGCGCGCCGGCTGCGCACGTCGCACGCGTTCCACTCCGCGATGATGGACCCCATCGTCGGCGCCTTCCGGGACGCGGTGGCGAAGGCGAAGCCCTCCGCGCCGAAGCTGCGCTTCATCTCCAACGTGACGGGGACGTGGATCACCGCCGAGCAGGCGACGTCGCCCGACTACTGGGCGAAGCACCTGCGCCAGCCGGTGCGCTTCGCGGACGGCCTGGATGAGCTGCTGAAGGAGTCCGAAGCGGTGCTGCTGGAAGTGGGTCCGGGCAAGGCGCTCCAGTCGCTGGCGCGCTGGCACCCGCGCAAGAAGCCCACCCAGTCCATGCACACCACGCTGCCCTCCGTGGGCGAAGCCACGCCGGAGGCGGAGTACCTGCTGCGCACGCTCGGCCACCTGTGGCTGCTGGGCGTGGACGCGCCGGGCTACTTCGACGGCGAGACGCGCCGCCGCGAGCCGCTGCCCACCTACCCCTTCGAGCGTCAGCGCTACTGGGTGGACCTGCGCTCCTCCACCAGCGCCCAGGCGAAGCGCGGCGGTTCGCTGGAGAAGCGTCAGGACGTGGCGGGCTGGTTCTGGCTGCCGGTGTGGAAGGAGTCCGCGCCGAAGGTGGCCGCTGTCGGAGCCGCCGACGCGAAGGCGGCGCCGTGGCTGCTCCTGCAGGACAAGGCGGGCCTGGGCGCGAAGCTGGCCACGCGACTGCGCCAGCAGGGCCACGCGCTGGTGGAGGTCAGCCAGGGCCGTGAGTTCCGCCGCACGGGCGCGGACGCGTACGAGCTGAACCCCAGCCGCCGCGAGGACTACGCGGCGCTGCTGTCGGAGCTGGCGGCGGACGGACGGCTGCCGGAGCGAATCGTCCACCTCACCGGCATCACCGCCGAGGGCTCGGGCGCGGCGACGGAGGACGTCGTCGAGCGCTCCTTCTTCAGCCCCCTGCACCTGGCGCAGGCCCTGGGCGCGCACACGACGGGCAAGCCGGTGCGCCTGACGCTGGTGTCCAACGGCATGCAGGAGGTCACGGGCGGGGACCTGGTGTCGCCGGAGCAGGCCGTGGCGCTGGGCCCCACCAACGTCATTCCGCGCGAGCTGCCCCACGTGCACTGCCGCAGCGTGGACGTCACCCTGCCCGCGCCCACCAGCTTCCAGGCCGGACGGCTGGTGGAGCTGCTGGCGGCGGAGCTGGCGGCGGACGCGGAGGAGCCCGTGGTGGCCTTCCGCGGTGGCCGCCGCTGGGTGCGCGACTTCGAGGAGGTGCGCCTGGAGGAAGGCCCCGAATCGGCGGTGCCGCTGCGTGAAGGCGGCGTGTACCTCATCACCGGCGGCCTGGGCGGCATCGGCCTGTCGTTCGCGGAGGCGCTGGCGGAGAAGTGCCGCGCGCGGCTGGTGCTCGTCGGGCGCGCGGTGGTGCCTCCGCGCGAGGAGTGGGCGAAGCACCTGGAGGCCTCCGCTGACGAGGCCACGCGCCGCCGCATCCAGGCCGTGCAGCGCCTGGAGGAGAAGGGCGCGCAGGTGCTGGCGCTCAGCGCGGACGTGACGGACCTGGAGCGCATGCGGGCCGTGGTGGCCACCGCGCGCGAACGCTTCGGCGCGCTCCATGGCGTCATCCACGCGGCCGGTGTGCCGGGCGGCGGCCTGCTCCAGTTGAAGACGCGCGAGGCGGCGACGGCGGTGCTCGCGCCCAAGGTGACGGGCACGCGCGTGCTCGGGGCGGTGCTGGAGGGCGAGCGGCTGGACTTCTTCGCGGCCTGCTCGTCGCTCACCACGGTGGTGGGCCGCTTCGGTCAGGTGGACTACACGGCGGCCAACGCGTACCTGGACGCCTTCACCCGCGCGTTCCAGGCCCGCACGGGCACCTACGCGGTGTCCATCAACTGGGGCGCGTGGGACGAGGTCGGCATGGCCGCGCGCCCGGCGACGCAGACGGGCGAGGGCCGGGCGATTCCGCACCCGTTCGTCCACCGCTGCCTCGTGGACACGCCGCAGCGCAAGGTCTTCTCCGGCACCTTCGGCGAGCCGCGCTCGCAGTGGGTGACGGACGAGCACCGCATCCTCGGCAACCCCACGGTGCCGGGCGTGACGTACTTCGAGATGGTGCGCGCCGCGGTGGCGGACGAGGCCAGGGGCCGCACCATCGAGCTGCTGGACAACTACTTCCTCGCGCCGCTGCGCGTGCCGGAGAACGAGACGCGCGAGGTGCGCCTCACCCTGGAGAAGGACGGGGACGGCTACCGCTGGGGCGTGAAGAGCCTGCCGCCGGGCGGAGTGGGCAAGGGCACGGACCACTCGGCGGGCCGGGTGCGCTTCGGCGGACCCCGCGTGGCGCGCGTGGAGGACCTGGAGGCCATCCGCAAGCGCTGCGACAAGCCGCGCCCGCAGTCGCTGGAGGCCGAGTACGAGCAGGAGCTGGGGCCGCGCTGGCGCAGCGTCCAGGCCATCCTCCCGGGCGACAACGAGCTGCTGATGGTGCTGGAGCTGATGCCGGAGTTCACCGGCGACTTCGAGCAGCTCCTCTTCCACCCGTCGCTCATCGACCGCACGTCGGGCATCGCCAAGAGCTTCCTGGCGGAGCACGGCTACTACCTGCCCTTCGGCTACAAGGTGCTGCGCCTGCACGGCGAGCTGCCGCGCCGCGTGTACAGCCACGCGCGCTTCCGGGCCAACGAGTCGTCCAACGGCGATGAGACGCTCGCCTTCGACCTCACGATGATGGACGAGCAGGGCCGCGTCCTGGTGGAGGTGGAGCGGCTGACGCAGAAGCGCGTCAACGACCCCGCCGCCGAGCTGCGCGCCCTGGCCGCCGCCGCCCGCGAGTCCGCGCTGGCGAAGGTGCTCCCCACCGAGGAGCGCCAGGAGATCTCCCCGCGTGAGGGCGTGGTGGCGCTGGAGCGCATCCTGGCGTCCGCGCTGGCGTCCCAGGTGGTGGTGTCCGTGCGCGACCTGCACGCGACCATCGCCCACACGGACGAGGTCGTCCGTGAGCGGGTGCTCCAGGCGGTGGGCGACACGCGCGCCCCCGGCGAGCAGCAGGCCCGTCCCAAGCTGAAGACGGAGTACGTGGCGCCGCGCAACGACATCGAGCAGCGCATCGCGGAGGCCTGGCAGACGGTGCTCGGCATCGACCGTGTCGGCGTGAACGACAACTTCTTCGAGCTGGGCGGCGACTCCGTGCAGGCCATCCAGATCATCGCGCGCGGCAGCCAGTCCGGCTTGCAGCTCAGCCCGCAGCAGTTCTTCCAGTACTCCACCATCGCGGAGCTGGCGGCGATGATCGCCGGCATCGTGGCGAAGCAGGCCGAACAGGGCCCGGTGGTGGGCCCTGCCCCGCTCACGCCCGAGCAGCGCCGGCTGCTGGAGTCCGCGCAGGGAGCGTCCACCCGGGTGGCCCGGGTGGCGGTGCGCGGTCCGGCGGACGCGGCCGTGCTGTCCCAAGCCCTGAGCACCGTGCTGTCGCACCACGACGCGCTGCGCCTGCGCTTCACGCGGGGCGTGTCCGGCTGGCAGCAGGCGGGCACCGCTCCGGGCGCGGAGGTGTCGTTCGCGGAGGTGGACCTGCGCGCCCTGCCGGCCGCCGAGCACGAGGCGGCGCTGCACGGCGAGGAGGAGAAGCTCCGCGCGAAGCTGGACGCCAGTGCGGGGCCGCTCGTGTCGGCCGCGTGGGTGCGGCTGGAGGGCGGCGCGGGTAGCCAGTTGCTGTTCGCCGCGCACGGGCTCGTGGTGGACGGGGCCTCGTGGCGACTGCTGGTGGAGGACCTGTCCGCGGCCGTGCGCCATGCGCGCGGCGGGCCGGCCCTGCGCGCGAAGACGGCGTCCTTCAAGCGCTGGGCGGAGCGGCTGGCGGAAGAAGCCGCCTCGGATTCGCTGCGCAAGGAGGAGTCGGTGTGGACGGGCGCCGCGACGGAAGGCGCCACGAAGCTGCCGGTGGAGCGCGCGGGGAGCCCGTCGGGGGCGGCGCGGGTCGTGGAGGTGTCGCTGTCGGAGGACGAGACGCGGCGGCTCCATGAGAAGCTGTCCGGCACGTGGCGCGCGGACGTGGCGGAGGGCGCGCTGGCGGCGCTGGGACAGGCGCTGGCGACCTGGACTGGCGGCGGACGGCTGCGGGTGGACGTCGTGACGGACGGACGCGACGCGTTCGACGGCCAGGACTTCTCCCGCACGGTGGGCTGCTTCGACGTCACCTGGCCGCTGCTGCTGGAGCTGGAGCGCGGCCAGGGGGCCGGTGACGCGCTCAAGGCCGCGAAGGAGCGCATGCGCCGCGTGCCGCGCCGGGGCATCGGCTTCGGGCTGCTGCGCGACGGGCCTCACGGCGAGCTGGCCGAGCGCCTGCGCCGCCTGCCCCGGGCGGAGCTGATCGTGCGGCACCTGGGCACGGTGGATCCGGCGGAGGACGCGGCGCCCTTCGGCGCGGCCCTGACGCCCGGGGCCCACCGTGTGACGGGGGGGTACGCGCTGGCGGTGGAGACGTTCCTGTCCGGCGGGTGCCTGCACGTGCGCTGCGCCTACGACGACGGGACGTACACGCAGGGAACGGCGTCGAAGCTCGCCGGAGACGTCCTCGCGGCGCTGCGCACGTTGGGCAGCGAGGCGCAGGACACGAAGGCGGCGCTGTCATCCGTGGATTTCCCCCTCGCGGGCCTGGATGACTCGCAGCTGGGGGCGCTCGCGGCGCTCATCAACGATGCAGACGGGTCGGAGGGCTAGGGCTACACCATGAAGAACGTCGACGACATCTACCGTCTTTCGCCCATGCAGCAGGGCCTGCTGTTCCACACGCTCGGCGCGCCGGGCACCTACGTGGAACAGGTCTACTGGTCCTGGCGCGGTGAGCTGGACGTGGCCACGCTCCAGCGCGCGTGGCAGCGGATGGTGGAGCGGCACACGCCGCTGCGCACGGCGTTCTTCTGGGAAGGCATGAAGGACCCCCTCCAGGCGGTGCGTCGGAAGATTGAACCGACGTGGCGCCTGGAGGACTGGACGCAGGTGCCCGCGGAGGCCCAGGAGGCGCGCTTCGCGGCCCGGCTGGAGGCTGATCAGCGCGAGGGTTTCAACCTGTCCGCGGCGCCGCTGCTGCGCTTCACGCTGGTGAAGTGCGGGCCCGCGCTCACGCGGTGCATGCTCAGCTACCACCACCTGGTGATGGATGGCTGGTCGCTGCCCGTGTGCATGCGGGAGCTGTTCCTCACCTACGACGCGCTCAGCCGGGGCGAGGAGCCCCAGTTGGAGCCGGCCCGGCCGTACCGGGACTACATCGGCTGGTTGTCGAAGCAGGACCGGGCCCAGGCGGAGCGCTTCTGGCGCGAACGACTGGCGGGCTTCTCCGCCGCCACGCCGCTCACGGCGGATCGCCCCGCTGGACATGGCTCGGAGGTGGAGGCCTACGGCACCCAGTCCCTGCGACCGGGCGCGGTGCTGAGCGGGAAGCTCGCGGCCTTCACGCGGCAGCACCAGGTGACGCTGAGCACGCTGGTGCAGGGCGCGTGGGCGCTGACGCTGGGCCGGCACAGCGGACAGGAGGACGTGGCCTTCGGCACGGTCGTGTCCGGACGCCCGCCCTCGCTGCCCGGCGTGGACGGCATGCTGGGCACGTTCATCAACACGCAGGTGAGCCGGGTGCGGCTGCCTTCGGACGCCACCGTGCTGGCGTGGCTGAAGGCGCTGCAGGCGGAGCAGTTCGCGGCGCGTGACTACGAATACGTGTCGCTGGTGGACGTGCAGGGGTGGAGCGACGTGCCCCGGGGCCAGCCCCTCTTCGAGAGCCTGGTCATCTTCGAGAACCTGCCGCGCCGGGGACTCGCGTCGGAGATGACGGCGCGGCTGCCGGTGGACGGCTTCGCGCGCACGCATGCGCGCACCGGCTATCCGCTGAGCTTCGTGGTGCTTCCGGACGCCACGGACCTGGAGCTGCAACTCACCTACGACGAGGCCCGCTTCGACGCGGCCACGGTCCAGCGGATGCTGGGCCACGTCGCCACGGTGCTGGAGTCCATCGTCGGCGCCCCGGAGGCGCGGCTGGCGGACATGTCGCTGCTCACGCCCAAGGAGCGTCAGCACGTCCTGCACGCCTGGAACGACACCCGCGCGGAGTTCCCGTCCTCGGAAGGCCTCGCCGCGCTCTTCGAGGCCCAGGCGGGCCGCACCCCGGACACCGTCGCGCTCTCCTTCGACGGAGACTCGCTGACCTACGCGCGGCTCGACGCGCTCTCCAACCAGCTCGCCCGCCAGCTCCAGGCGCTGGGGGTCCGCCCTGGGGACCGCGTTGTCCTGGGCCTGGAGCGCTCCTTCGAGCTGGTCGTCTCCATCCTCGCCATCCTCAAGGCGGGCGCGGCCTACGTGCCGTTGGACGTCTCGCATCCCCGTGAGCGTCTGGCGCTGATGATCCAGGACGTCGGCGCGAGGCTGCTCATCACCCGGCAGGGCTTCGTGGACGCCCTCGCGCCGCTCGTCCCCGCCACGCTCAGCCTGGACGAGGACTGGCGCGCACGGCTCGCGTCCCAGCCGGACTCCGCGCTGGACGTCCCGAGCCTGGGCGGCGACAGCCTGGCCTACGTGATGTTCACGTCCGGCTCCACGGGCCAGCCCAAGGGCGTGTGCATCCCCCAGCGCGCCGTCGCGCGGCTGGTGCGCGGCAATGGCTTCCTGCGCTTCGGGCCCCAGGAGGTCCTCCTCCAGCTGGCCCCCGCCGCGTTCGACGCGTCCACCCTGGAGCTCTGGGGCGCGCTGCTGCACGGCGCCCGGCTGGTGCTCGCGCCCGCGCGGGACCTGTCACTCGCAGAGGTGGCGGAGCTGCTGCGCCAGCACCACGTCACCACGCTCTGGCTGACGGCGGCGCTCTACGAACAGATGGTCCTGCACCACGTGGACGCCCTGGCGACCGTGTCCCAGGTGCTCGCGGGTGGCGACGTGCTGCCCGTGCAGCGCGTGCGCGAGCACCTCTCCCGCATGTCCGCGGAGTCGGTGCTGCTCAACGGCTACGGCCCGACGGAGAACACCACGTTCTCCACCACGCACGCGCTGACCCGCGACAGCACCGTGGAGACCGCCGTCCCCATCGGCCGGCCGATTGGAAACTCGACGGCGTACGTGCTGGACCCGGCGCTGCGGCCGGTGCCCGTGGGCGTCCCCGGCGAGCTGTACGTCGGTGGTGAAGGGCTCGCGTGGGGCTACCTGCACCAGCCGGCCCTGAGCGCCGAGCGCTTCCTCCCCCACCCCTTCAGCACCACCCCGGGTGCGCGTTTGTACCGCACGGGCGACTCCGTGCGCTGGCGTCCCGACGGCACGCTCGACTTCCTGGGCCGCACCGACTTCCAGGTGAAGCTGCGCGGCTTCCGCATCGAGCCCGGCGAGGTCGAAGCGGCCGTGCGTCAGGTGCCCGGCGTGCGCGAAGCCGTGGTCCTCGTGCGCGAGGACGTCCCGGGCGACAAGCGGCTCGTCGCGTACGTGGTGCCCAGCGGCTCCGACGCGGCCGGGCCGTCCCCGGCGGAGCTCCGCGAACACCTGCGCCAGCGGGTCCCCGAGTACATGGTGCCCGCGGCCTTCATGGTGCTGGAGGCCCTGCCCCTCAACGCCAACGGCAAGGTGGACCGCCGGGCCCTGCCCGCGCCGGACGCGAGCGCCGTGGCGCGCGTCCCTTCGCGCCCGCCCTCCACCGACACCGAGCGCCGTCTCGCGGCCCTCTGGACAGAGGTGCTCAACACCGAAGCGGTGAACGCGGAGGATGACTTCTTCGCGTTGGGAGGCCACTCGCTGCGCGTCACGCAGCTCGTGTCCCGCGTGCGCGCGGTCTTCGCCGTGGAGCTGCCCCTGCGGGCCGTCTTCGAGGCCCCGACCCTCGCCGCGCTGGCCGCGCGCCTGGACGCCGCCAACCCCGACGCCGCGAAGCAGGCACCGCCCCTGGTGCGTGCCTCGCGCGAGGGCGCCCTGCCGCTGTCCTTCTCGCAGCAGCGCCTGTGGTTCCTGGATCAGCTCCAGCCGGACAGCGCCTTCTACAACGTGCCCGGCGTGGTGTGGCTGGAGGGCGAACTCGACGAGCAGGCCCTGGAGCAGGGGCTGCGCGCCCTGGTGGAGCGCCATGAGGTGCTGCGCACCACGTTCCCGCCGGAGGGCGACACGCCCGTCCAGCGCATCCATCCGACGGGGCTGACCGACCTCCCCGTCATCGACCTGACGACCCTGGCCCCGGAGGCGCGCGAGGCCGAGGCCCGACGCCTCGCCTCCGAAGAGGCCTTGCGTCCGTTCGACTTGAAGAACGGGCCCCTGCTGCGGGCCACCCTGCTGCGCCTGGAGCCCACGCGCCACGCGCTGCTCGTGACGCTGCACCACATCGTGTCCGACGGCTGGTCGCTGGGCGTGATGGTGCGCGAGCTGGCCGCCTTCTACCGCGCCTTCACCACCCACCAGTCCCCGGACCTCCCCGCGCTGCCGGTGCAGTACGCCGACTTCGCCGTCTGGCAGCGCCGGTGGCTCCAGGGGGACGTCCTCGACGCGCAGCTGGACTACTGGCGCCAGCAGTTGGCGGGTGCGCCCGCCGCGCTGGAGCTGCCCACCGACCGGCCCCGCCCCGCCATCCAGTCCTTCCGAGGCGCGTCCCTGCCCGTCCGGCTGCCCCGTGCCGTCGTGGATCCGGTGAGGGCCCTGGCGCAGCAGGAAGGCGCCACGCCGTTCATGGTGCTGCTGGCCTCCTTCCAGCTCCTGCTCTCGCGCTACTCCGGCCAGGATGACGTCAGCGTCGGCGCGCCCATCGCCAACCGCAACCGCGCGGAGACCGAAGGCCTCATCGGCTTCTTCGTCAACTCCCTCGTGCTGCGCGCGCGCATCGACGCGAGCACGTCCTTCCGGGCCCTCCTGCGTCAGGTGAAGCAGTCCACGCTCGCGGCCTACGAGCACCAGGACGTCCCCTTCGAGAAGCTCGTCGAAGCGCTCCAGCCCCAGCGGGACCTGAGCCGCTCACCGCTGTTCCAGGTCATCTTCGCGCTCCAGAACGCGCCCGCGGGTTCGCTGGAGCTGCCCGGCCTGCGACTGGCGCTGCAGGACCCGGACACCGCGACCGCGAAGTTCGACCTGGACTTCAACCTCCAGGAGACCCCCGAGGGCCTCGCCGGCACCATCGGCTACAGCACCGACCTCTTCGACACGGCCACCATCGCGCGGATGATGGAGCACCACGCCGTGCTGCTGGGCGCGCTGTGCGCGGAGCCGGATGCCCCCCTGTCCACGCACTCGCTGCTGACGGGTGACGAGCGCCAGCGGGTGCTGGTGGACTGGAACGCCACCGCCCGCGACTACCCGCGCGAGCCGTCGCTCGCGGCCCTCTTCGCACGCCAGGCCGCGCTCACCCCGGACGCCGTCGCCCTCGTGCACGGTGACGAGGTGCTCAGCTACTCGCGGCTCGACCAGCTCTCGAACCAGCTCGCGCATCCGCTCCGGGTGCTCGGCGTCGGCCCTGGCACGCGCGTCGCCGTGTCGCTGGAGCGCTCCTTCGAGCTGGTCGTCTCCATCCTCGCCATCCTCAAGGCGGGGGGCGCCTATGTCCCCCTGGACGCTTCGCTCCCGCGTGAGCGCCTGGGGCTGATGATCCAGGACGTCGGCGCCAGCATCCTCGTCACGCAGCCCCGGTTCGCCGCGGCGCTCTCACCGCTCTTCCCGTCGACCTTCACCCTCGACCAGGACTGGCGGGCGCGGCTCGCGTCCCAGCAGGACTCCCCGCTGGAGGTCACGGGCGTGGGGGGCGACAGCCTGGCCTACGTGATGTTCACGTCCGGCTCCACGGGCCGGCCCAAGGGCGTGTGCATCCCCCAGCGCGCCGTCACGCGGCTGGTGCGGGACAACACCTTCCTGCGCTTCGGACCCCAGGAGGTCTTCCTCCAGCTGGCCCCCGTCGCCTTCGACGCCTCCACGCTGGAGCTGTGGGGCCCGCTGCTCCACGGCGCCCGGCTCGTGCTGCCCCCGCCGCATGCGCTGTCCTTGGACGAGATCGCCGGGCTGCTGCGGCAGCACCGGGTCTCCTCGCTCTTCATCACGACGGCCCTCTTCGCCCAGCTGGTGCAGCACGAACCTGAAGCCCTGGCGAGCGTGTCCCAGCTCATGGCCGGCGGCGAAGCCATGCCCCTGGCGCGAGCGCGCGAGCACCTGCTGCGCATGCGCCCGGGCACGCGCTTCTTCCACGTCTACGGCCCCACCGAGAACACCACCTTCTCCACCAGCCAGCCCCTTGAGCCGGGGACGCCCGTGGGCGCTTCGCTGCCCATCGGCCGGTCCATCTCCAACTCCACGGCCTACGTGCTGGACCCGGCCCTGCAACCGGTGCCGGTGGGCGTGCCCGGTGAGCTGTACGTCGGCGGTGAAGGCCTGGCCTGGGGCTATCTCCAGCAGCCGGCCCTGACGGCCGAGCGCTTCGTCCCGGACCCCTTCGCGACGACGCCGGGCGGGCGCCTGTACCGCACGGGCGACAAGGTCCGCTGGCTGGCGGACGGCGCCCTGGACTTCCTGGGCCGCACCGACTTCCAGGTGAAGCTGCGCGGCTTCCGCATCGAGCCGGGTGAAATCGAGGCCGTCCTGCGCCAGGTGCCCGGCGTCCGGGACACCATCGTCGTCGTGCGCGAGGACAGCCCCGGGGACAAGCGGCTGGTCGCCTACGTCGTCCCGTCCGCGCCCGCAGAGGAAGGCGCCAGCGCCCCCACGCCGGACTCCCTGCGCGCGACGCTCAAGCAGCACCTGCCCGAATACATGGTGCCCGCGGCCTTCGTCCTGATGGACGCGCTGCCGCTCAACGCCAACAACAAGGTCGACCGCAAGGCGCTGCCCGCCCCGGACGCGGCCTCCGTGGTGCGCGCCGCGTCGCGCCCGCCAGAGACGGACACCGAGCGCCAGCTCGCGAGCCTCTGGGCCGACGTGTTGAAGCTGGACACGGTGGGCGCCGGGGATGACTTCTTCGCCCTGGGCGGTCATTCGCTGTTGGCCACGCAGCTCGTCTCCAGCCTCCGCACGGGCTTCGGCGTGGAGCTGCCGCTGCGCGCGCTCTTCGAGTCCCCCACGCTCGAAGCGCTCGCGGAGCGCATCGAGATCCTGCGCGCCCGCTCTCTCGCGCTGAACGCACCGCCGCTGGTGCCGGTGACGCGCGAAGGCACCCTGCCCCTCTCCTTCGCGCAGCAGCGGCTGTGGTTCCTGGATCAGCTCGAACCCGGCAGCACGGTCTACAACGTCCCGGGGGTCCTCCACCTGGACGGAGAGCTCGACCCCGCCGCGCTCCAGCAGTCCCTGGATGCGCTGGTGCGGCGTCACGAAGTGCTGCGCACCACCTTCAACACGGGCAGCTCCGGCCCCGTGCAGCGCATCGCCCCGCCCGCCGCGTGCGCCTTCGAGCGCATCGACCTGGAGGCCCTGTCGCCCTCGGAGCGTGAGCTCCAGTTGCGCGGCCTCATCGCGGAGCACGCGTCGCGTCCGTTCGACCTGTCGCGAGGCCCGCTGTTCCGCGCCGTGCTGGTGCGCCTGGAGGCCCGGCGGCACGTCCTGCTGGTCCTCACGCACCACATCGCGTCGGATGGCTGGTCCGTGGGCGTGATGGTGCGCGAGTTCGCCGCCCTCTACCGCGCCTTCACCACCCACCAGTCCCCGGACCTCCCCGCGCTGCCGGTGCAGTACGCCGACTTCGCCGTCTGGCAGCGCCAGTGGCTCCAGGGCGAGGCGCTCGACGCGCGGCTGGACTACTGGCGCCAGCAGTTGGCGGGTGCGCCCGCCGCGCTGGAGCTGCCCACCGACCGGCCCCGCCCCGCCATCCAGTCCTTCCGAGGCGCGTCCCTGCCCGTCCGGCTGTCCACCCCCATCTCCAGCGCCCTCAAGGCCCTGGCGCGGCAGGAAGGCGCCACGCCGTTCATGGCGCTGCTGGCCTCCTTCCAGCTCCTGCTCTCGCGCTACTCCGGCCAGGATGACGTCAGCGTCGGCGCGCCCATCGCCAACCGCAACCGCGCGGAGACCGAAGGCCTCATCGGCTTCTTCGTCAACACGCTGGTGCTGCGCGTGCGCATCGACGCGAGCGCGTCCTTCCGCGCCCTCCTGCGCCAGGTGAAGCGCACCACGCTCGCGGCCTACGAGCACCAGGACGTACCCTTCGAGAAGCTCGTCGAAGCGCTCCAGCCGCAACGTGACGCCAGCCGCTCTCCCTTGTTCCAGGTGTCCTTCGCGTTGCAGAACGCGCACCTGGGCGCGCTGGAGCTGCCCGGCCTGAGCCTGAAGCTCCAACAGGCCGAAGCCACCACCGCGAAGTTCGACCTGGACCTCAACTTCGAGGAGACGGCCGAGGGCTTCACCGGCTCCGTGGGCTACGTCACGGACCTGTTCGACGCGGCCACCATCGCGCGGATGATGGAGCACCACGGCGTGCTGCTCGACGCGCTGTGCGACCGGCCGGATGCACCGCTGTCCACGCTCTCGCTCCTGTCGGGCCTGGAGCGGCAGCGGGTGCTGGTGGACTGGAACGCTTCCCGCACCACCGCCCCGGTGGAGGACACGCTCCCCAGCCTCTTCGAAGCGCACGTCCAGCGCGCCCCTTCGGCCGAGGCCGTCGAGCACGACGGACAGCGCCTCACCTACGCGCAACTGGACGCCCGCGCCAACCAGCTCGCGCGGCAGCTGCGCTCCTTCGGCCTCCCGCCGGAGGCGCGCGTCGGCCTGTGCGTGGAGCGCGGGTTGGACCTGATGGTCGGCCTGCTGGGCATCCTCAAGGCCGGTGGCTGCTACGTGCCGCTGGAGCCGGCCTACCCCCGGCAGCGCCTGGCGTTCATGTTCCAGGACTCGGGCGTGGCGGCGGTGGTGACGCAGCAGTCGCTGCGGGGCTCGCTGCCGGAGCACTCGCTGCCCACGGTGTGCCTGGACACGGACGCGGCGGCGCTCTCCCGCCAGTCCGCCGAGGCGCCCCAGGGTGTGCGCGTCGCCGCGGATCAGCTCGCGTACATCCTCTACACCTCCGGCTCCACGGGCCTGCCGAAGGGCGTGGGCATCACCCACCGCTCCATCGTCCACCTCGTGCGCGACACGGACCTCATGGACCTGGGTCCGGCGGACTGCATGGCCCAGGTGGGCACGCCGTCGTTCGACGCGGCCACCTTCGAAATCTGGGGCGCGCTGCTCAACGGCGCGCGGCTGGCCGTCATCCCGCGCGACGTGACGCTGTCACCGCAAGCGCTGGCGAAGCGGCTCAAGGAGGTGGGCGCCACCACGGCCCTGCTCACCACGGCCCTCTTCCATCAGGTCGCGCGCGAGGTGCCGTCGGCCTTCGAGGGCATGCGCTACCTCTTCTTCGGCGGAGAGAAGGCGGACGCACGCGCGGCGCTCCAGGTGCTGGGCGAGCACGGCCCCCGGCATCTGGTGAACCTGTACGGCCCCACGGAGGCCACCGTCTGCGCCACGTCGCAGGAGGTCTCCGGCCTGCCGGCCGAGTCCACCGCCATCCCCATTGGCGGTCCGCTGACGCGCATGCGCGCCTACGTGCTGGACGCGCACGGGCAGCCCGTGCCCACGGGCGTCCCAGGGGAGCTGTACCTGGGCGGCGTCGGGCTCGCGCGAGGCTACCTGGGCCAGCCCGCGCTGACGGCCGAGCGCTTCGTGCCGGATGCCTTCAGCGACGTCCCCGGCGCGCGGCTGTACCGCACGGGCGACCGGGCGCGCTGGAACGCGCACGGCACGCTCGACTTCGTGGGCCGCGTGGACGCGCAGGTGAAGCTGCGCGGCTTCCGCATTGAACCGGCCGAAGTGGAGGCCTTCCTCCTCCAGCACCCCCAGGTGCGCCAGGCCGTGGTGCTGGTGCGCGAACAGGCCCCGGGCGACCACCGCCTCGTGGCCTGGGTGGTGCCCGGCGCCTCCGAACCGGACACCGCCGCCCTGCGCGCGTTCCTGACCGAACGGCTGCCGGCCCACATGGTGCCGTCCGCCTTCGTGTCCCTGCCCGCGCTCCCGCTGACGCCCAACGGGAAGCTGGACCGCCACGCGCTGCCGGCGCCGGACGCCCGGTCCGTCGCCACCGCGTCCACGTCCTCCGTGCCGGAGAGCCTGACGCTCTTCCAGCAGCGCATCGCCGCGCTCTTCGGCGAGCTGCTGAACCTGGAGCGCGTGGGGCTACACGACGACTTCTTCGCGCTGGGCGGCCACTCGCTGCTGGCCACGCAGCTCGTCTCGCGCGTGCGCTCCACCTTCGGCGTGGAGTTGCCGCTGCGCACGCTCTTCGACGCGTCCACCGTGGCCCGGCTCACCGGACACGTGGAGGCGCTGCTGCTCTCGCGCGCGACCACGGCCCAGCTCCCGCCGCTGCGCCCCGTGCGCCGCGACGCGGACCTGCCGCTGTCCTTCTCCCAGCAGCGACTGTGGCTGGTGGATCAGCTCCAGCCCGGGACCAGTCAGTACAACATCCCGGTGGCCCTCCGGCTGGAAGGCACGCTGGACATTGAGTCCCTGCGCCGCGCCCTGGAGCACCTGGTCGCGCGCCACGAAGCCCTGCGCACCACGTTCGCGCTGAAGGACGGCCAGCCCATCCAGCAGGTCCACCCGGCCGCGGCCTGGACGCTGCCGCTCACCGACCTGACCGCCGTGCCGCCCGAAGCCCGCGAGGCCGAGGCGCGGCGGGTGTCCGCGGAGGAGGCTGGAGCGCCGTTCGACCTGGGCGCGGGCCCCCTGCTGCGCACGCGCCTGCTGCGGCTGGACGCGGAGCACCACGTCCTCGTGCTCAACATGCACCACGTCGTCTCCGACGGCTGGTCCATGGGCGTGCTGGTGCGCGAGGTGGCCGCTGGCTACGCGGCCTTCGCCACCGGGCAGACGCCGTCGCTGCCGCCGCTGCCGGTGCAGTACGCCGACTTCGCCGCGTGGCAGCGCCAGTGGCTCCAGGGCGACGTGCTCGCGCAGGAGGTGACGTGGTGGAAGGAGCAGCTCGCCGGGGCGCCGCACGTCCTGGAGCTGCTCACCGACAAGCCCCGCCCGGCCATGCGCTCCTCGCGCGGAGGCCTGCTGCCGGTGCACCTGCCGCTGGAGCTGACCCAGGGGCTGGTGAAGCTCGCGCGGCAGGAGAACGCCACGCCGTTCATGGCGCTGCTGGCCGTGTGGCAACTGTTGCTCTCGCGCTACACGCGCCAGGAGGAGCTGCTCGTCGGCTCGCCCGTCGCGGGCCGCCGCCACGGTGAGCTGGAGGGGCTGGTCGGCTTCTTCGTCAACACGCTGGTGCTGCGCGGACGCGTGCGCGGGCAGGACTCGTTCCGCGCGCTGCTCGCCCAGGTGCGCGACACCACCCTCGCCGCGTACGAGCACCAGGACCTGCCCTTCGAGAAGCTCGTCGAGGAGCTCCAGCCCCAGCGCGACCTGAGCCGCAACCCGCTGGTGCAGGTGCTCCTGGCGCTGCAGAACGCGCCCCAGGGGAAGCTGGAGGCCCCGGGCCTCACGCTGCGCCCGGTGGAGGTGGAGAACGCCACGGCCCGGTTCGACCTGGGCCTGATGCTCTCCGAGTCCCCGGACGGTCTGCGCGGCATGCTCGAATACAGCACCGACCTGTTCGAGCCCGCCACGGCGGTGCGCATGGCCGGTCACCTGCGCGTGCTCCTGGAGTCCGTGCTCGCGTCGCCGGAGGCGCCCCTGGCCTCGCTGGAGTGGCTGACGCCCGCCGAGCGTCAGCAAATGCTGGTGGACTGGAACGACACCCGGGTGGACTACCCGAGCGACGCCTCCATCCCGGAGCTGTTCGAGCGTCAGGTGGCCCTGAGCCCGGACGCGATGGCGCTCGAGTTCGAGGACGAGCGCTTCACCTACGCGCAGCTCGACGCGCGCGCGAACCAGCTCGCGCACCTCTTGCGCGCGAACGGCGTGGGGTTGGACGCGCTGGTGGCCGTGTGCCTGGACCGCTCCTCCGAGCTCGTCATCTCGCTGCTGGCCATCCTCAAGGCCGGCGGCGCCTACGTGCCGCTGGACGCCGCGTACCCGTCGCAGCGGCTGACTTACATGGTGGAGGACGCGCCGCCCCGGCTGCTGCTCACCACGCGAGCGCTGCGGCCTCGCCTGCCGGTGTCCGACGCGGTGCCGTGCCTCTTCGTGGAGGAGCTGCACCTGGACGCGCAGCCCGTGACGCCGACGGGCGTCCGGCCCCTCTCGCGCAACCTGGCGTACGTGGACTTCACGTCCGGCAGCACGGGCCGGCCCAAGGGCGTGGCGGTGGAGCACCGGGGCGTGCTGCGCATGCTCTACGGCGTGAAGTACATGGACATGGGGCCCGAGGAGACGTTCCTCCTCATGTCGCCCATCTCCTTCGACATCTCCGGCATCGAGCTGTGGGTCGCGCTCCTGACGGGCAGCAAGCTGGCCGTCTTCCCGCCCAGGCCTCCCACGGACCTGGAGCTGCTGGGCAGCGTGCTGCGGCGCCATGGCGTCACCACGCTGCAGCTCTCCACCGGGCTCTTCTCCCAGGTGGTGGACGTGGGCCTGGAGCTGCTGCGCGGCCTGCGGCAGATCATCGTGGCCGGCGACGTCCTGTCCCCCGCGCACACGCGCAAGGTGCTGGAGACGCTGCACGTCCCCGTCGTCAACGCCTACGGCCCCACGGAGGCCACCATCTACGCCACCGCGGCGCGGTTGACGCGGGCGGAGGCGGTGGGCGTCAGCGTCTCCATTGGTCCGCCCATCGGCAACACGCAGGTGTACATCCTGGACGCGCGCCTGCGGCCCGTCCCGGTGGGCGTGCCCGGTGAGCTGTGCATCGGCGGAGACGGCGTCGCGCGGGGCTACCTCTCCCGCGCGGACCTGACGGCCGAGCGCTTCGTGCCAGACGCCTTCGGCGGACTTCCCGGCGAGCGGCTCTACCGCACGGGAGACCTGGCGCGCTGGCGCCCCGACGGCACGGTGGACTTCCTGGGCCGCATCGACACGCAGGTGAAGGTGCGCGGCTTCCGCATCGAGCTGTCGGAGGTCGAGGCCGCCGTCATCTCCTCGCCCGGCGTGCGCGAGGTCGCCGTCCTGGTGCGCGAGGACATCCCTGGCGACAAGCGGCTCGTCGCCTACGCCGTGCCCGCGCTGACGGACGCCGCGGCGGGGACGCCCGTCACCCCCGCGGAGCTTCGCGAGCACGTGCGCCAGCGGCTGCCCGAGTTCATGGTGCCGACGGCCTTCGTCCTGCTGCCCGCGCTGCCCCTGAATCCGAACGGCAAGCTGGACCGCAAGGCCCTGCCCGTCCCGGGCGCCATCGCCGGTCCGGGCCGCTTCGTGGAGCCCGGCAACCCGCTGGAGGAGAAGATCGCGGCCCTCTGGGCGCGCGAGCTGGGACTCGAACGCGTGGGCGTGCACGACCACTTCTTCGAGGACCTGGCCGGCACGTCGCTGTCCGTGGTGCGCGTCTCCGCGCGCCTGCGTGAGGAGCTGAACCACGAGCTGCCCGTGGTGTGGCTCTTCGAGCACCCCACCGTCCACGGCCTGGCCCAGCGCCTGGAGCGTGAGTCGGGCGGGGCCCTGGGCCGCACCTCCGCGCCCGCGGCCGCGCCCGTGGCGCCGCAACGCGCGAAGGCGCCCCAGGCGTCGGGGAGCAACGACATCGCCATCATCGGCATGGCGGGCCGCTTCCCCGGCGCGGGCTCCGTGGAGGACTTCTGGAAGAACCTGCGCGAGGGCGTGGAGTCCATCTCCCGCTTCACGCCGGAGGAGCTGGAGCACCTGCCCGGCCTGCCCGAGGGCATGGACCTGTGGCAGCACCCGAACTTCGTCCCCGCCGGCGGCGTGCTGGACGACATCGACCAGTTCGACCACGCGTTCTTCGACATGTCGCTGCGCGAGGCGCAGTGGACGGATCCGCAGCAGCGGCTGTTCCTGCAATGCACCTGGGCGGCGCTGGAGGACGCGGGCATCGAACCGGAGCAGTTCCCCGGGGACATCTCGCTGTACGCGGGCGCGAACGACTCCGGCTACGCGCAGGCGGTCCAGCAGCACATGCCGCTGGACGGCGCCGCCTTCTTCGAGCTGTACGGCACCGCGACGCACCAGAGCATGGCGCAGAAGACGTCATGGAAGCTGGGCCTGCGCGGAGAGAGCACGCTCGTCTACACCGCGTGCTCCACCGGGCTCGTGGCGGTCCACCTGGCGTGCCAGAACCTGCTGGCGGGCCTGTCCGACGTGGCCCTCGCGGGGGCCACGCGGATGACCGCGGCCCAGCGCACGGGGTACGTGTACCAGGAGGGGCTCATCTACTCTCCGGACGGACACTGCCGCGCGTTCGACGCGAAGGCGAAGGGCACCATCTCCGGCAACGGCGTGGCCACGGTGGTGCTCAAGCGGCTGGACGACGCGGTGCGGGACGGCGACTCCATCTACGCCGTCATCCGCGCCACGGCGACGAACAACGACGGGCGGGACAAGTCCGGCTTCACCGCGCCCAGCGTGCTGGGCCAGGTCTCCGTCATCACCCAGGCGCTGTCACGCGCGGGCGTGCAGCCGAAGGACATCGGGTACGTGGAGGCGCACGGCACGGCCACGCCGCTGGGCGACCCGATTGAAGTGGCGGCGCTCCAGCGGGCGTACGGGCTGGGGCCGGAGCACCGGGGCACCATCCCGCTGGCGTCGCTGAAGACCAACATGGGCCACCTGGACACGGTGGCCGGGCTGGCGGGCCTGATGAAGGCCGCGCTCGCGCTGCACCACGGGGAGATTCCCCCCAGCCTGCACTTCGAGAAGGCCAACCCGCAGATCGACTTCGACGCGGGCCCCTTCTTCGTCAACACCACCTTGCGGCCCTGGCCCGCCGGCGAGACGCCGCGTCGCGCCGCCGTCAGTTCCTTTGGCGTCGGCGGCACCAACGCCCACGCCGTGCTTGAGGAAGCCCCCATGTCGCACAGCGGTTCCACCACGCGTTCCCACCAGGTCGTCCTGCTCTCCGCGCGCACCCCCGAGGCGCTGGAGGCAGCGTCCCAGCGGCTCGCGACGCACGCGGAGGCCCGGGCCGACCTGTCCATGGCGGACCTGGCCTACACCCACGCGGTGGGCCGCAAGGGGTTCGACCATCGGCGCACGGTGGTGGCCCGCGACCCGGCGGACCTGGCGAAGCAGCTGCGCAAGCCGTACACGCCGGTGACGGTGAAGGACGCGGAGTCCGCGCGCCGCCGCCGCGTGGCCTTCGTGTTCCCCGGCCAGGGTGCCCAGCAGGTGGGCATGGGCCGCGAGCTGTACCAGGCGGAGCCCGCCTTCCGCGCGCACCTGGACGCGTGCCTTGAGCTGCTGGAGGCCCCGCTGCGCGAGCGCGTCACCACGCTGCTCCAGGCCACGCCGGGTCCCCAGGCTCCGGAGTCCGCGCTGCTGGCCGACACGCGCGTCGCGCTGCCCGCGCTGTTCGCCGTGGAGGTGTCCCTGGCGCGGATGTGGATGGACTGGGGCGTGAGGCCCCATGCCGTCCTGGGTCACAGCTTCGGTGAGTACGCGGCCGCGTGCGTGGCCGGCGTGCTGTCGCTGGAGGACGCGCTGAAGCTGGCCGTGGCGCGCGGTGAGCTGATGCACCGCATGCCGCCGGGCGCGATGCTCGCGGTGGCGCTGTCCGAGGCGCAGGTGGTGCCGCTCCTGAAGGGCCGCCTGACCCTGGCCGCCCACAACTCGCCGGATCGGTGCGTCGTCTCCGGGCCGGTGGAGGAGATTGAGCGGTTGCAGGAGGAGTTGAAGCGGCGCAACGCGGGGGCGGTGCGCATGCCCGCGCCGCACGCGTTCCATTCAGCGGACGTGGAGCCGCTGATGCCGGAGCTGTCCCGGGTCGTGGGCTCGCTGGCCCGCGCCGAGCCGACGGTGCGCTACGTCTCCGGCCTCACCGGCACCTGGGCCCGCCCGGGCGAGCTGGCGGCGCCGCGCTACTGGGCGGATCAGATGCGCCAGCCGGTGCGCTTCACGGACTCCGTGGGGGCGCTGCTGGAGGAGGGATGCAGCGTGCTGCTGGAGGTGGGGCCCGGCCAGGACCTCACCCCGCTGATGCGCGCGTGCTTCGGCCAGGACAAGGACCGCGTGAAGGCGGTGCCCTCGGTGCGGCGCGGCGGCTCCACTCCGGAGCACGCGGGCCTGCTCGCGTCGCTGGGCGAGCTGTGGACCACCGGGCTCTTCCTGGACTGGAAGGCGTTCTACGCCCACGAGCAGCGGCTGCGGATCCACCTGCCCACCTACCCGTTCCAGCGCAAGCGCGTCTGGGTGGACGCCTCGCGCGCCACCGCGCCCGTGACGGCGCCGGCCACCGCACCGCGCGCTGAGCCCGTCCCTGCGCAGGCACCGGCGCCCGTGGTGACGGTCTCCCCGTCCTCGCAGGGAACGCTCGCCGCGCCTTCGCCGGACACGTCCGCGCGGTCCGGGATCGCCCAGCCGGCCCCCGTGGCCCAGGGCCCTGAATCGGCGCCCCTGGCCCGGGTCGCCGTGCCGCCTGCCGCTGAAACGGCGGGAGCCCCCGCGCGCGCGGACGCCCCGCGAGGCGACATCGAGGAGCGCGTGGCCGCGCTCTGGCGCGAACGGCTGGCGCTGGACTTCGTCGGTCGCGACGACAACTTCCTGGAGATTGGCGGCAACTCGCTGATGGCCGCGCAGCTGCTCAACCAGCTGCGTGACACGTTCGGCGTCCAGGTGCCCCTGGCGGCCCTGTTCGAAGCGCCCACCGTGGCGGGCATCGCCGCGCGCATCGAGCCGATGTTGCAGCAGGCCCCCGCGGCCGTGCAGACGCGCGAGCTGCCGCTGGAGGCCCTGTCCCGCGCGGGCGAGCTGCCCCTGTCCTTCGTGCAGGAGCGCGTGTGGCGCCTGGAGCAGCACCTGCCCGGCCTGTCCGCCTACAACATCCCCGTCGTCCTCAAGCTGGAGGGCAAGGCGGCGGAGGAGCCGCTGGAGCGCGCCATCCAGGAGATCGTCCGCCGCCACGAAGCGCTGCGGACCACCTATGACAAGGTGGAAGGCCGTCCCGTGCAGCGCTTCCACCCGCACGTGCGCATCCCGCTGGAGCGCGTGGAGCTCACCGGCACGCCCGAGGAGCGCGAAGCCGAAGCCTGGCGCCTCGCCCGCGAGGACGCGGCGCGTCCCTTCGACCTGGTGAACGGCCCCGTCCTGCGCACCACGCTGCTGCGGCAGGCGGAGGACGTGCGCCTGCTGCTCGTCTGCATCCACCACGTCGTCTGCGACACGCTGTCCATCGCGATCTTCATCCACGAGCTGAGCCAGATCTACGGGGCCTTCCTCCAGGGCAAGCCGTCCCCGCTGCCGCCCCTGGGCGTGCAGTACGCGGACTTCGGCGCGTGGCAGCGCCGCACGCTCGCCGAACACCTGGTGCCGGAGCAGGAGCAGTGGTGGCGCACCCGGCTCGCGGGCATGCCGCGCCAGTTGGGCGTGCCCACGGACCGTCCGCGTCCGGAGAAGAGCCCGCTGACGTCGGAGCGCATGGACGTGGCGTTCCCGCAGGCGCTCGCGCGGGAGCTGGTGGCCTTTGGCAAGCGCGAGGGGTTCACCGGCTACATGACGGTGCTGGCGGCGTGGAACGCGCTGCTTCACCGCTACACGGGGCAGACGGACATCATCGTCGGGACGCCCATCGCCAACCGCACGCGTCCGGAGCTGCTGTCGCTCATCGGCTACGTGGCGCACTCGGCGGCGTTCCGCACCAGCCTCGCGGGGGACCCGTCCTTCCGCGAGCTGCTGGAGCGCGTGCGCCAGGAGGTGACGGACGCGCAGGCCCGCCCGGACGTGCCGTTCGAGTACCTGGTGGAGCAGCTCGTCCCGGGCAAGGACATCGGCCAGGACCGCATGGCCGACACCGTCTTCGTCTACCACAGCAACGCCGTCACCCACGTCAACGCGCAGGACACGATGGGCGTGCGCACGTCCATCGTGGAGATCCCCGGCCTGCCCGTGCAATGGGGCGCGACGCTGTCCGACCTGACGCTCATCCTGTCGGAGGGGCCCGCGGGCCTGCACGGCGCGTTGGAGTACGCCACCGAACTCTTCGACGCGGCAACCGCCCGGCGCATGATGGAGCACTTCCAGACGCTGCTGACGTCCGCGCTAGCGACGCCCGATGAGCGGCTCTCCCGCCTGTCGCTCGCCACCGAGGTCGAACGCAGCGCCTGGCCCCGTCCCCTCCCCGTCCCCACCGCGCCCGCGCTCCCCGCGCTCCTGGCCGACCGCGCGCGCCGTCATCCGGACACCGTGGCCCTGAGCCGGGAAGGACGCGCGTGGACGTGGGCGGAGCTGTCCACCCGCGCCAGCGCGCTGGCGTCCCGCCTGCGGGCGCACGGCGTGAAGCCCGGGGAGCCGGTGGTCGTGTGCCTGCGGCCGTCGCCGGAGAAGCTCGCGGCCCTGTGGGGCGTGCTGGAGGCCGGCGCCGCCGTGGTGGCGCTCGGCCCCACCGACCTGGGCAACCTCGCCGTCTACGCCCCGGAAGGCGCCTCCTCGCCGCGCATCGTGACGTGGAAGGGCGTCGTCACCGCCGCGCGCCTGGAGCCCTCGCGCGTGCTGCACGTGGAGGACGCGCTGGAGCACTCGGACGGGCCGGTGACTGGCACGGTCGCGGCCCTGGAGGAGACCGTCGCGTGGTTGCTGCCCGCGGGGGCGGGCCAGCCCGCGTGGGCGCTGGGACATGCCGCGCTGACGGAGCTGTTCGCCGGACTGGACGCGCGCCTGCGTCCCGCCGAGGGCAGCGCCTGGCTCGCGGCCACCGAGGCCACGGCGGAGCGGCCGGAGCTGGAGGCGCTGTGGGCGCTCTCGCGCGGCCTGCGCGTGGTCTTCCCGTCCGAGCAGGTGACGGCGCAGCTCGTGCGGTTGAACGGCGGGGGCCCGCGTGCGCGCGCGCTCGACGTGAGCCTGAGCTACTTCGCCAATGACGAGGACTCCATGAGCGGCCCGAAGTACGAGCTGCTGATGGAGGGCGCGAAGTTCGCGGACGCGAACGGCTTCGCGGCCGTGTGGACGCCCGAGCGGCACTTCCACTCCTTTGGTGGCATCTACCCGCAGCCGGCCGTCGTGGCCGCGGCGATGGCCGCCGTCACGCGCAACGTGCGCCTGCGCTCCGGCAGCGTGGTGCTGCCGCTGCATGATCCGCTGCTCGTCGCCGAACAGTGGGCCGTGGTGGACAACCTGTCCGCCGGACGCGTGGACGTGTCGGTGGCCACGGGCTGGCACGTGCGGGACTTCACCTTCGCGCCGCAGAACTACGCGGATCGCCGCAACATCCTGCTCAAGCACCTGGAGACGCTGCGCGCGCTGTGGCGGGGCGAACAGCTGCGGCGCCCGGGCGGCAACGGCGCCATGGTGGAGGTGGGCCTGCGTCCGAAGCCCATCCAGAAGGAGCTGCCGGTGTGGCTCACCGCCACCGCCAACCCGGAGACCTTCCGGCTCGCGGGCGAGCTGGGCGCGGGCATCCTCACCGGCCTCTTCGCGCACTCGCTGGAGGAGCTGAAGCCGAAGGTGGCGCTGTACCGCGAGGCGTGGCGCCGCAACGGGCACCCGGGCCGGGGCCACATCACCTGCATGCTCCACACGTACCTGGGCGACGACGACCAGGAGGTGCTGCGCATCGTGCGCAAGCCCCTGCTGAGCTACTTCCGCAGCTCCGCGGACATCACCGCGTCGCTGCTGGCGGCGCAGGGCCACCAGGGGGAGATCGACAAGTTCTCCTCGCAGGACCTGGACGTGCTCCTGGAGCACACCTTCGAACACCACGCGAAGGTGACGGGCCTCATCGGCACGGTGGACAGCGGGCTGCAGCGGCTGCGCGACGTGCGCGCCGCGGACGTGGACGAGGTGACGTGCCTCATCGACTTCGGCCTGGAGACGCCGGTGGTGCTGGAGGGCCTGCGCCGGCTGGCGAAGGTGCGCACCCTGGCGGAGGCGGAGGCCGCTGCCCGGCAGGAGCAGGTGCTGGTGGAGGGTGAGCAGGGCGTGGGCGAGCTGCTGGAGCTGGCGCGCCAGTCCGGAGCGGTGCTGCTGAACACCACGGCGCGGCTGGCCCGCGCGCTGACCGACCTGCCCGGAGCCCGCGAGGCGCTGGCGCCGTTCGGGGCGCTGGTGCTGGAAGGCGCGTCGTCGGAGCTGGCGTCCGCGCTGCAACGCGCCTCGGGCGTGGAGGTGCTGCTCGCGGGCGGCGCCGTCGAAGGCGCGCTGCTGCCCCGGGCCCCCGGCGAGCGTGTCCCGACGGGCCTCCAGGTCTGGGTGCTGGACGACGCGGGCCAGCCGGTGCCCGCGAACGTGGTGGGTGAGCTGGCCCTGGGCGGAGCTGGCGTGCCGTGGGCGCTGTGGCGCTCCGCCGAGGAGGAGCGTCGCCGGCTGGTGCCCCATCCGCTGGACGGGGCCGTGAAGCTGTACCGCACGGGCCGCACGGCGCGCCTGCGCGCGGATGGACGCGTGGAGTCCGTGAGCCTCCCCGCCGCCCGCCTGCCTCCGCCCGTGGCGCCGCGCCCGGCCACCGAGTCCCCCGCCAGGCCGCCGCCGCCCGCGCAGAGGACCGCGTCGGTGCCGGGCGCTCCGCCGCCCATCCCCCGCACGTCGAGGGCACAGTCGCTGCCGCTCTCCTTCCCGCAGGAGCGGCTCTGGTACCTCCAGCAGCTGGATCCGGCGAACGTCGCCTACAACAACACCGTCAACTTCCGGCTCACCGGCCCGCTGGACACGAAGGCCCTCCAGGCCGCGCTGGACGAGCTGGTGAAGCGGCACGAAGTGCTGCGCACCACGTACGCGCTGTCCAATGGCGGCCCGGTGCAGGTGGTCCATCCGACGGGCAATCTGCCCATGCCGTTGGAGGAGATCCCGGGTGACACGCGCGAGGAGCGCGAGGAGCGGATGCTGCGCCGCTGCCGGGAGTTCTCCGACATCCCGTTCGACCTGGCGACGGGCCCGGTGGTGCGGGCGCACCTGATGCGGCTGGGCGCGGAGGAGCACGTGCTGGGGCTGGTGCTCCACCATGTCGTCTCCGACGCGTGGTGCACGGTGGTGCTCGCGCAGGAGCTGACGGTCCTCTACGCGTGCTTCGGCGCGGGCCTGCCTTCGCCGCTCCCGGCCCTGCCGGTGCAGTACGCGGACTTCGCGGTGTGGCAGCGCAAGTGGCTGGAAGGCGCGATGCTGGACGAGCAGTTGCGCTGGTGGAAGGCCCAGCTCATCGGGGTGCCCGCGCTGGAGCTGCCCACGGACCGCCCCCGCCCCGCCGTGCAGTCCTACGCGGGCGAGGTGCACCGCTTCCACATCCCCCGGGAGGTGTCGGAGCCCCTGCTGACCCTGGGGCGCAAGGAAGGCGCCACGTCGTTCATGGTGCTGATGGCGCTCTACCAGACGCTGCTGGGACGCTACGCGAACCAGGACGACTTCGCGGTGGGCACGCCCATCGCGGCTCGCACGAGGCCGGAGGTGGAGGGCCTCATCGGCTGCTTCGTCAACACGCTGGCGTTCCGCGCGAAGCTGGAAGGCGCCCCCACCTTCCGCGAGCTGGTGGGCCGCGTGAGGCAGCAGGCGCTGGGCGCGTACGCGCGCCAGGAGGCCCCGTTCGAGCGGCTGGTGGACCTGCTCCAGGTGCCGCGTGACCAGAGCCGCACCCCGGTGGTGCAGGTCCTGCTCAACGTCCTCAACACGCCGGACTCCGACGCCTCCGCGCCGCAGTCGCTCCAATTGAAGCAGGTGGAGGTGCCCACGGGCACCGCGAAGTTCGACCTGGGACTGGACGTGTACGAGCAGCGCGAGGGCCTGTACTGCCGGCTCGAGTACGCCACCCGCCTCTTCGACGAGGCCACCGCCGCCCGCCTCGCCGGACACCTGACCCTGTTGGCCCGGGCCGTCGTCGCGTCGCCGGACCAGCCGCTGTCGCGCCTGCCCCTGCTCACGGAGGACGAGCGTCAGCAGGTGCTGCTGGAGTGGAACGACACGCGCGTGGAGTACCCGCGCGGAGAGCGCATCCACGACCTCTTCGAGCAGCAGGTCGCGAAGAGCCCGGACGCCATCGCCGTCACGTTCGAGGGACAGCACGTCACCTACGCGCAGCTCGACGCGAGGGCCAACCAGCTCGCGCACCACCTGGGCGCGCTGAACGTGGGCCCCGAGTCGCTGGTGGGCCTGTGCCTGGAGCGCTCGGTGGAGCTGGTCGTCGCGCTGCTGGGCGTGCTCAAGGCCGGCGCGGCCTACGTGCCGTTGGATCCGGCCTATCCGCGTGATCGCCTCCAGTGGATGATGGAGGACACCGAGGCCTCCGTGCTGCTGGTGCAGGAGCACCTCGTCGCGAAGCTGCCCCTGGACGGCGGGGCCGGTGCACGGCCGCACGTCGTGAGCCTGGACACCGGCTGGGAACAGATCGCCCGGCACCCCACGACGGCCCCGGCGCCGCGGGCCACCGCGGATGCGCTGGCCTACGTCATCTTCACGTCGGGCAGCACCGGGCGCCCGAAGGGCGCGATGAACGCCCACGCGGGCGTCGTCAACCGCCTGCGCTGGATGCAGGAGAAGGACGGCCTCACGTCGGAAGACTCGGTGTTGCAGAAGACGCCGTTCAGCTTCGACGTGTCCGTCTGGGAGTTCTTCTGGCCGCTGATGACGGGGGCGCGGCTGGTGTTGGCGCGGCCCGGTGGCCACCAGGATCCGGCCTACCTGGTGCGGCTGCTGTCCGAGCAGCGCATCACCACCGCGCACTTCGTGCCGTCCATGCTGCGCGTCTTCGTGGAGGAGCCGGGCCTGGAGGGCCTGACGCACCTGCGCCGGGTGATGTGCAGCGGCGAAGCCCTGCCCGCGGACCTGGTGCGGCGGGCCCAAGCGCGCCTGCCCGTCGCGGAGGTGCACAACCTCTACGGCCCCACCGAGACGGCCGTGGAAGTGACGTACTGGCATTGCCCGCGCTCGGAAGACCTGCGCCGGGTGCCCATCGGCCGCCCGGGAGCGAACACGCGGCTCCTCGTCCTTGATCGCCATGGCCAGCCCGTGCCGGTGGGCGTGCCCGGAGAGCTGTTCCTCGCGGGCGTGCAGGTGGGCCGAGGCTACTGGCGCCGCCCGGGCCTGACCGCCGAGCGCTTCATTCCGGATCCGTTCAGCGCCACGCCCGGCGCGCGCATGTACCGCACGGGCGACCTGGCGCGCTGGCTGCCTGACGGCACGGTGGAGTACCTGGGCCGAGCGGACTTCCAGGTGAAGCTGCGCGGCTTCCGCATCGAGCTGGGCGAAATCGAAGCCGCGCTCCAGGCGCATCCCGACGTGCGCGAGGCCGTGGCCGTGGTGCGCCCGGACGCCTCCGGCGACGCACGGTTGGTGGCCTACGTCACCGGGGACGCGGGCCCGCTGGAGGCCGCGGCGCTGAAGGCCTTCCTCCTGGAGCGCCTGCCCGAATACATGGTGCCCTCCGTCTTCATGCACCTGGGCGTGCTGCCGCTGACGTCGAGCGGCAAGACGGACCGCAAGGCCCTGCCCGAGCCTGAAGTCGCGGTGGTGACGCGAGGCCAGTACGTGGCCCCGCGAGGCGCCACCGAGCAGACCCTCGCCCGCATCTTCACGGACGTCCTGGGCGTCGAGCGCGTGGGGGTGAATGACAACTTCTTCGAGCTGGGCGGTCACTCGCTGCGCGCCACGCAGGTCGTCGCGCGCCTGCGCACGGCCTTCAACGTGGAGCTGGGCCTGCGCGTCCTGTTCGAGGCGTCCACCGTGGCCGCGCTCGCGCAACGGATCCAGGCGTTCCAGGATCCCAGCCGTCCGGCCTTCGGGGCCCCGCCGCTGACGGTCGCGGACCGGAGCGCGGTGCTGCCCCTGTCCTTCGCGCAGCAACGGCTGTGGTTCATCCACCAGCTCGACCCGACGGACACGACGTACAACATCCCCGCGGCCCTGAGGCTGGAGGGCACGCTGGACGTGGGCGCGCTCCAGCGCGGCTTCGAGGAGCTGGTGCGTCGCCACGAATCCCTGCGCACCACCTTCCGCATCGAAGCGGGAGAGCCGTTCCAGGAGATCCACGCGCCCGCGCCGTTGCCGCTGCCGGTGACGGACCTGACGCACCTGCCCGACGCGTCCGCGCGACAGGAGGAGGCCTTGCGCCTCGCCACCGCGGAGGCCCGCCGTCCATTCGACCTGGCACAGGGCCCGCTGCTGCGCACGTTGCTCCTGAAGCTGGGCGACACCGAGCACGTGCTGGTCCTGAACATCCACCACGTCATCTCCGACGGCTGGTCCGTGGGCGTGCTGGTGCGGGAGATCGCGGCGCTGTACGCGGCCTTCCTCCAGGGTCAGCCCTCGCCGCTGCCGGCGCTGCCCGTGCAGTACGCGGACTACTCCGCGTGGCAGCGGAACTGGCTGCGGGGCCCGGTGCTCGACGCGCAGCTCGACTACTGGCGCGGCCAGCTCACGGGGGCCTCGGCGCACCTGGAGCTGCCGACGGACAAGCAGCGTCCCGCGCGGCAGTCCTTCGAGGGCGCGGTGGTGCCGGTGCACCTGCCGCGAGCGATGAGTGACGCGGTGGAGGCCCTGGCGAAGCGCGAGGGCGTCACGCCCTTCATGGTGCTCCTGGCCGTCTGGCAGCTCGTGTTGCAGCGCTACTCGGGGCAGGAGGACATCTCGGTGGGTTCGCCCATCGCGGGCCGCCGGCACGTGGAGTCCGAAGCGCTGATCGGCTTCTTCGTGAACACGCTGGTGCTGCGCACGCAGGTGAAGGGTGACGTCAGCTTCCGCCAGCTCCTGGCGCAGGTTCGCGACACCACGCTGGGCGCGTACGAGCACCAGGACCTGCCCTTCGAGAAGCTGGTGGAGGTGCTGCATCCGGCGCGCGACCTGAGCCGCAGCCCCCTCTTCCAGGTGCTCTTCGTCCTGCAGAACGCGCCCGTCTCCGAGCTGTCCCTGCCCGGACTCAACCTGCGGGCCGTGGACGTCAACAGTGGGATGGCGAAGTTCGATCTGGACCTGACGCTCCAGCGCGAGGAGCAGGGCTTCACGGGCAGCCTCACCTACGCCACCGCCCTGTTCCATCCGGACACCGCGGCCCGCATGGTCACGCACCTGATGGTGCTGCTGGATGCGGCCATCGCGGCGCCGGAGCTGCCGCTGTCCCAGTTGCGGATGCTGACGCCGGCCGAGCGTCACTCGCTGCTGGTGGAGTGGAACGACACGCGCCCCCAGTTGCGTCGCGGCCTCATCCACGACCTCGTCGCCCAGCAGGTGGCGCGCACCCCCGACGCCACCGCCCTCGTCGTCGGCTCCGAGCGCCTCACCTACGCGACCCTGGAGGCCCGCGCCAACCAGCTCGCCCACCACCTGCTCGCCCTCGGCGTCGGACCCGAAGTCCGCGTCGCCCTCTGCCTGGAGCGCTCCGCCAACCTCCTCGTCGCCCTGCTCGCCATCCTCAAGGCCGGCGGCACCTACGTGCCCCTGGACCCCGCCTACCCCCGCCAGCGCCTCGACTTCACCCTCGCTGACTCCGGCGCCCGGCTGCTGCTCTCCCAGAAGTCGCTGCTCGACTCGCTCCAGCTCGACACCCAGGGCCTCGACACCCTCTGCCTCGACGCCCTCCCGGAGAGCGTCGCCGCACGGCCTGCTTCCGCCCCCAGCTCCGACGTGACGGAGGCAAACCTCGCCTACGTCATCTACACCTCCGGCTCCACCGGCAGGCCCAAGGGCGTCGCCATCTCCCACGCCAGCGCCACCGCCTTCCTCGACTGGGCCCTCGCCACCTTCTCCCCCGCACAGCTCAAGGGGACGCTGGCCGCCACCTCCGTCTGCTTCGACCTCTCCGTCTTCGAGCTCTTCGCCCCCCTCGCCTGCGGCGGCGCCGTCCTGCTCGCCGACAACGCCCTCGCGCTCCAGGGCCTGCCCGCCGCCTCCGAGGTGACGCTCATCAACACCGTCCCCTCCGCCATCGCCGAGCTGCTGCGCGGGGGCGCCATCCCACCCTCCGCCCGCACCCTCAACCTCGCCGGTGAGCCCCTCCCGGGCACCCTCGCCCGCGCCCTCTACGCCACGGGCTCCGTCGAGCACGTCTTCAACCTCTACGGCCCCACCGAGGACACCACCTACTCCACCTTCTCCCGCGTCCCCCAAGGCCCCGCCGAGCCCACCATCGGCCTGCCCCTTCCCGAGACGAGCGCCTACGTCCTCAGCCACCACCTGCACCCGCAGCCCATCGGTGTCCCGGGCGAGCTGTACCTGGCCGGTGCAGGCCTCGCGCGCGGCTACCTTGGCCGCGCGGACCTCACCGCCGAGCGCTTCGTCCCGGACCCCTTCAGCTCCACGCCCGGCGCTCGCATGTACCGCACCGGGGACCTCGCACGCCGTCGCGCGGATGCCCAGCTGGAGTACCTGGGCCGCACCGACTTCATGGTGAAGCTGCGCGGCTTCCGCATCGAGCTGGGCGAAGTCGAAGCCACCCTGCGCCAGCACCCCGCCGTCCAGCAGGCGCTCGTCCTCGCCCGGCGCGACTCACCCACCGGGGACCCGCGCCTCGTCGCCTACGTCGTCGCCTCCAACGTCCACCCCAACGACCTGCGCTCGCACCTCCAGCAGAAGCTGCCCGAGTACATGGTGCCGTCGGTCTTCGTCCCCCTCGCCGCCTTCCCGCTCACGCCCAACGGCAAGGTGGACCGCAAGGCCCTGCCCGCGCCGGAGGCAGGCACCGCGAAGGGTGAGCGCTACGTCGCTCCGCACACGCCCACGGAGCAGCAGCTCGCCGCGCTCTGGTCCGAAGTGCTCCGCGTCGAGCGCGTGGGCCGTGAGGATCATTTCTTCGAGCTGGGCGGCCACTCGCTGCTGGCCACGCAGGTGGTGTCCCGCGTCCGCGCCACCTTCGGGGTGGAGCTGCCGCTGCGCGCCGTCTTCGAGGCTCCGGTCCTCGAACAGCTCGCACAGCGAATCACCCAGGCCGGGAGCACCACCGCACTGCCCGCACTGAGGTCCTCGCCGAGGACGGACACGGCCCTGCCGCTGTCCTTCGCGCAGCAGCGGCTGTGGTTCCTCGAACAGCTCGACCCCGGGTCCGCGGCCTACAACATGCCGTTCGCCCTCCGGTTGGACGGAGCCCTGGACGCGGCCGTACTGGAGCGGGCGTTCACGGAGCTGGTGCGTCGCCATGAGACCCTGCGCACCACCCTGCATGACGAGGGCGGCACGCCCGTGCAGCGCATCCACGCACCCGCGCCCTTCCCCCTCGCGGTGCTCGACCTGAGCGAGCATGAAGCCCCCGAGTCCGAAGTGCGCCGTCTGGCCCGGGAAGACGCCAGCCGTCCGTTCGACCTCGTCCAAGGCCCGCTGCTGCGTGCCACCCTGCTGCGGCTCTCCGAGCAACAGCACGTGCTGCTGCTCAACCTGCACCACGTCATCTCCGACGGCTGGTCCAGCGGAGTGCTGGTGCGCGAAATGGCGGCCCTCTACGAGGCCTTCCGCCAGGGCCGTCCCTCACCCCTGCCTAAGCTGCCCGTGCAGTACGCCGACTACGCCCTCTGGCAGCGCCAGTGGCTGGCGGGCGACGTGCTCGCGCGGCAGGTGGCGTGGTGGAAGCAGCAACTGGAAGGCGCCCCCACGCAGTTGGACCTGCCCACGGACTTCCCGCGTCCGCCGGTCCCCTCCAACTTGGGTGCCAAGGTGTCGGTGCGCCTGTCACGCGAGCTGAGCCGGGCCGTCGAGTCCCTGGCGCAGCGCGAAGGCGCAACACCCTTCATGGTGCTGCTGTCCTCGTGGCAGCTCCTCCTGTCGCGCTACAGCGGCCAGAACGACCTCCTGGTCGGCACGCCCATCGCGGGACGCCGTCACGCGGAGACCGAAGGCCTCATCGGCTTCTTCGTCAACACGTTGGTGCTGCGCGCCCGTGTGGACACCACCCGCTCCTTCCGCCAGCTCCTGGCCCAGGTGCGCGAGTCCACCCTCGGCGCCTTCGAGCACCAGGATGTCCCGTTCGAGAAGCTGGTCGAGGAGCTGCAATCCCGAAGGGACCTGAGCCGCTCAGCGCTCTTCCAGGCATTCTTCTCCATGCAGAACCTGCCAGTGCAGGCCCAGGCTCTGCCCTCGCTGTCCCTGCGCCCCCTGGGAGACGACGAGGAGGGCCTCGCGAAGTTCGAGCTCTCGCTCGACTTGAACGAGACGCCGGAAGGCATCGTCGGCTCGCTCCAGTACCGCGTCGACCTGCTCTCCCAGGCCACCGCGGCGCGCATGGCCACGCACTTCCAGACGCTGCTGGAAGTCCTCACCGCGCAGCCAGACCTGCGCCTGTCCGAAGTGCCCCTGCTGACGTCCGGCGAGCGCCGGCAACTGCTCCACGCCTGGAACGAAACCGGTGATGAGCCGGCCTCCGCCATCACGTTTCCCATCGCCTTCGCGCAGCAGGCTGCTCGCACGCCGGAAGCGCCCGCCGTGCGCTTCAACGACACCGTGCTCTCGTTCGCGCAGCTCAACGCCCGCGCCAACCAGCTCGCACGCCACCTGCGCACCCTGGGCGTCGGGCCCGAAGTCCGCGTCGCGCTCTGCTTCGAGCGCTCCGTGGACATGCTCGTCGCCCTGCTCGCCGTCATGAAGGCCGGCGGCGCCTACGTCCCGCTGGATCCGTCGTGGCCCGAGCAGCGCCGCGCCTTCGCGCTCCAGGACTGCGCGTCTCCCGTGCTCCTCACCCAGCGACACCTCCCCACGTCCGGGCTCCCTGAGGGCCTCACCGTGGTCAGCGTCGATGGGCGCGAGACGCCCTGGGCCTCACTGCCGCAACACGACCTGGAGCCCATCGCCACCCCCGAGCACCTCGCCTACGTCATCTACACCTCAGGCTCCACCGGCACGCCCAAGGGCGTGATGGTGCGCCACGGCTCCGTCATCAACCTCCGCGCGGCGCTGAAGCGGACCGTCTACCAGGGCCTGCCCACCGGCACGCGCGTCAGCCTCAACGCACCGCTGGCCTTCGACGCCTCCGTGCAGCAGCTCGTCCAACTGCTCGACGGCCACTGCCTGTGCATCGTCCCCGAAGCCACGCGTCAGGACGCGGAGGCCATGGTGGCCTGGCAGCGCCAGCACCGGGTCGCCGCCATCGACTGCACCCCGTCCCTGCTGCGGCTGCTGCTCCAGGCCGGGCTGCTTGAAGGCAACGCTGCCCCCACCCTGCTGGTCCCCGGTGGTGAAGCCCTCGACGAGGCCACCTGGAACACGCTGGCCGCCTCCGAGCGCACCCGCGCCTTCAACGTCTACGGCCCCACCGAGTGCACCGTCGACACCACCACCTTCGCCGTCCGTCAGGGCTCGAAGCCCACCCTGGGCGGCCCGCTGCTCAACACGCGGGCCTACGTGCTGAACCCCAACCTGCAACCGGTTCCCGTGGGCGTGGCCGGAGAGCTCTTCATCGCGGGCGAAGGCCTCGCTCGCGGCTACCTGGACCGTCCCCACCTCACCGCCGAGCGCTTCCTCCCCAATCCCTTCAGCACCGACGCTGGCGAGCGCATGTACCGTACCGGCGACAAGGCCCGGTGGAAGGAAGACGGCACGCTGGAGTACCTGGGCCGCATCGACTTCCAGGTGAAGCTGCGCGGCTTCCGCATCGAGCTGGGCGAAATCGAAGTCGCGCTCCAGGGCCACCCCTCGATCCAGAACGTCACGGTCGTGGTCCGTGAGGATGTCCCGGGGGATCAGCGCCTCGTCGCCTACGTCGTCGCGTCCAATCCCGACCCCAGCGACCTGCGCGCATTCCTCAAGCAGCGGCTGCCCGAGTACATGGTGCCCGCGACCTTCGTCACGCTGGACACCTTCCCGCTCACGCCCAACGGCAAGGTGGACCGCAAGGCCCTGCCTGCACCGAAGGCAGACACCGCGCGACGCGAGCACTACGTCGCCCCCAGGACGTCCACGGAACAGCGGCTCGCCGAGCTGTGGTCGCAGGTGCTGCGAGTCGAGCGCATCAGCCGTCAGGCTCACTTCTTCGAACTGGGAGGGCACTCGCTCCTGGCCACGCAGGTGGTGTCCCGCATCCGCACCGCCTTCGGGGTGGAGCTGCCGCTGCGCGCCCTCTTCGAGGCGCCGACCCTCGATCAGCTCGCCCTGCGCATCGAGCACGCGGATAGCACCGGCGCGCTGCCCTTCCCGCGGCCCATGCCGAGGACGAACGACCCCCTGCCCCTGTCCTTCGCGCAGCAGCGGCTGTGGTTCCTCGATCAGCTCCAGCCCGGAGACCCGTCCTACAACATCCCGTTCGCCCTCTGGCTGGACGGAGCCCTGGACGCAGCCGCGCTGGAGCAGGCCTTCACGGAGCTGGTGCACCGTCACGAAGCCCTGCGCACCACCCTGCATGACGAGAGCGGCACGCCCGTGCAGCGCATCCACGCGCCCGCGCCCTTCCCCCTCGCGGTGCTCGACCTGAGCACGCACGAGGCTCCGGAGACGGAAGCCCGCCGCCTGGCGCACGCCGATGCCCGGCGTCCGTTCGATCTCGCCCGAGGTCCGCTCCTGCGAGCCACCTTGCTGCGGCTCTCCGAGCAACAGCACGTGCTGCTTCTCAACCTGCACCACGTCATCTCCGACGGTTGGTCCAGCGGAGTGCTGGTGCGCGAAGTGGCGGCCCTCTATGAGGCCTTCCGCCAGGGCCGTCCCTCACCCCTGCCCGAACTGCCGATCCAGTACGCCGACTACGCCGTCTGGCAGCGCCAGTGGCTGGCGGGCGACGTGCTCGCGCGACAGGTGAGCTGGTGGAAGCGGCAGCTCGCGGGAGCTCCCACGCAGTTGGACCTGCCCACGGACTTCCCGCGTCCGCCGGTCCCCTCCAACCGGGGTGCCAAGGTGCCGGTGCGCCTGTCGCGTGAGCTGAGCCGGGCCGTCGAGTCCCTGGCGCAGCGCGAAGGCGCAACACCCTTCATGGTGATGCTGTCCTCGTGGCAGCTCCTCCTGTCGTCCTACAGCGGCCAGGACGACCTCCTCGTCGGCACGCCCATCGCGGGCCGCCGTCACATGGAGACCGAAGGTCTCATCGGCTTCTTCGTCAACACGCTGGTGCTGCGCGCCCGTGTGGACACCACCCGCTCCTTCCGCCAGCTCCTGGCCCAGGTGCGCGAATCCACCCTCGGCGCCTTCGAGCACCAGGATGTCCCGTTCGAGAAGCTGGTCGAAGAACTCCAGCCTCAGCGAGACCTGAGCCGCTCAGCACTCTTCCAGGCGTTCTTTTCCATGCAGAATCTGCCGGTGCAGGCCCAGGCACTGCCCTCGCTGTCCCTGCGCCCCTTGGGAGACGACGCGGAGGACCTCGCGAAGTTCGAGCTCTCGCTCGACATGAACGAGACGCCGGAAGGGATCATCGGCTCGCTCCAGTACCGCGTCGACCTGCTCTCCCAGGCCACCGCGGCGCGCATGGCCACGCACTTCCAGACGCTGCTGGAAGTCCTCACCGCGCAGCCAGACCTGCGCCTGTCCGAAGTGCCCCTGCTGACGTCCGATGAGCGCCAGCAACTGCTTCACACCTGGAACGAAACCGGTGAGGCACAGACCTCCACCATCACATTCCCCGTCGCCTTCGCGCAGCAGGCCGCCCGCACGCCGGAAGCGCCCGCCGTGCGCTTCAACGACACCGTGCTCTCGTTCGCGCAGCTCAACGCTCGCGCCAACCAGCTCGCACGCCACCTGCGCACCCTGGGCGTCGGGCCCGAGGTCCGCGTCGCGCTCTGCTTCGAGCGCTCCGTGGACATGCTCGTCGCCCTGCTCGCCGTCATGAAGGCCGGTGGCGCCTACGTCCCGCTGGATCCGTCGTGGCCCGAGCAGCGCCGCGCCTTCGCGCTCCAGGACTGCGTGTCCCCCGTGCTCCTCACCCAGCGCCACCTCCCCACCTCCGGGCTCCCGGAGGGCCTCTCCGTGGTGAGCGTCGATGGGCGCGAGACGCCCTGGGCCTCACTGCCGCAACACGACCTGGAGCCCATCGCCACCCCGGAGCACCTCGCCTACGTCATCTACACCTCCGGCTCCACCGGCACGCCCAAGGGCGTGATGGTGCGCCACGGCTCCGTCATCAACCTCCGCGCGGCGCTGAAGCGGACCGTCTACCAGGGCCTGCCCTCAGGCACGCGCGTCAGCCTCAACGCTCCGCTGGCCTTCGACGCCTCCGTGCAGCAGCTCGTCCAACTGCTCGACGGCCACTGCCTGTGCATCGTCCCCGAAGCCACGCGTCAGGACGCGGAGGCCATGGTGGCCTGGCAGCGCCAGCACCGGGTCGCCGCCATCGACTGCACCCCGTCCCTGCTGCGGCTGCTGCTCCAGGCCGGGCTGCTCGAAGGCAACGTCGCCCCCACCCTGCTGGTCCCCGGCGGTGAAGCCCTCGACGAGGCCACCTGGAACACGCTGGCCGTCTCCGAGCGCACCCGCTCCTTCAACGTCTACGGCCCCACCGAGTGCACCGTCGACGCCACCACCTTCGCCGTCCGTCGGGGCTCGAAGCCCACCCTGGGCGGACCGCTGCTCAACACGCGGGCCTACGTGTTGGACGGGAGTCTGCACCCCGTTCCCGTGGGCGTGGCAGGGGAGCTCTTCATCGCGGGCGAAGGCCTCGCGCGCGGTTACCTGGGCCGTCCTCACCTCACCGCCGAGCGTTTCGTCCCCAATCCCTTCGGCACCGACGCTGGCGAGCGCATGTACCGCACCGGTGACAAGGCCCGTTGGAAGGAAGACGGCACGCTGGAGTACCTGGGCCGCATCGACTTCCAGGTGAAGCTGCGCGGCTTCCGCATCGAGCTGGGTGAAATCGAAGTCGCGCTCCAGGGCCACCCCGCGATCCAGAACGTCACGGTCCTGGTCCGCGAGGATGTCCCGGGAGACCAGCGCCTCGTCGCGTACGTGGTGCCGACCACCGCGCTGGATCCGAACGATCTGCGCGCGTTCCTCAAGCAGCGGCTGCCCGAGTACATGGTGCCCGCGACCTTCGTCGCGCTGGACACCTTCCCGCTCACGCCCAACGGCAAGGTGGACCGAAAGGCCCTGCCCGTGCCGGAGGCAGGCACCGCGAGGCGTGAGCGCTACGTCGTCCCCAGAACGTCCACGGAACAGCGGCTCGCCGAGCTGTGGGCGCAGGTGCTGCGAGTCGATCGCATCAGCCGTCACGACCACTTCTTCGAGCTGGGAGGGCACTCGCTCCTGGCCACGCAGGTGGTGTCCCGAGTCCGCGCCAGCTTCGGGGTGGAGCTGCCGCTGCGCGCCCTCTTTGAAGCGCCGGTCCTGGACCAGCTCGCCCTGCGAGTGGAGCAGGCCCACGGCGTCACGGCCCTGCCCGCCCTGGTCGCCACGACGAGGACGAACGGATCCCTGCCGCTGTCCTTCGCACAGCAGCGGCTGTGGCTGCTCGAACAGCTCCAGCCCGGAGGCTCGGCCTACAACATCCCGGCCGCGCTGCGACTCGAAGGCGTGCTGGAAGTGAGCGCGTTGGAGCAGGCCTTCACGGAGCTGCTGCGCCGCCACGAAGCCCTGCGCACCACCCTGCATGAAGAACGCGGCGCGCCCGTGCAGCACATCCACCCGCCGACGCCCTTCCGGCTGCCGGTCGTGGACCTGAGCACGCACGCCACCGCGGAGGCCGAGGCCCATCGCCTGGCCCGGGAAGAAGCCGCGACACCGTTCGAGCTCGCTCGGGGCCCGCTCCTGCGAGCCCACCTGCTGCGGCTCTCCGAGCACCAGCACGTGCTGCTCCTCAACCTCCACCACGTGGTGTCCGACGGCTGGTCCAGCGGGGTGCTGGTGCGCGAGGTGTCCGCGCTCTACGAGGCCTTCCGTCAGGGCCGTCCCTCGCCGCTGCCCGAACTGCCGATCCAGTACGCCGACTACGCCGTGTGGCAGCGCTCGTGGTTGCAGGGCGAGGTGCTGGAGCGGCAGGTGGCGTGGTGGAAGCAGCAGCTCACGGGTGCGCCGCATGCGCTGGAGCTGCCCACCGACTTCCCACGTCCACCCGTGCAATCCGAGCGAGGAGGCGCCGTCCACTTCCGGCTTCCCGTCTCGGTGAGCCAGGCGCTGGAGTCGCTGGGACAGGAGGAGGGAGCGACCCTCTTCATGGTCCTGCTGGCCTCCACGCAGGCCCTGCTCGCGCGCTACTCCGGCCAGGATGACGTCGTCATCGGCACACCCATCGCCGGCCGTCGCTTCGAGGAGCTGGAAGGCCTCATCGGCTTCTTCGTGAACACGCTGGCGCTGCGAGCCCGGATGGAGGACGCGCCCACGTTCCGGCAGTTGCTCGCCCGTGCGCGAGAGACGACGCTGGGAGCCCAGGCCCACCAGGACGTGCCGTTCGAGAAGCTGGTCGAGGAGCTGCACCCGCGACGAGACCTGAGCCGCACGCCGCTCTTCCAGGCGATGCTCCTGTTGAACAACACGCCCGCTTCGAGCCCCGTCGCGCCCCAGGGAGCGCTGTCCATCCGCCCCGTGGAGGTGGAGGACCACGCCGCGAAGTTCGACCTCACGTTCGCCTTCGCCACGTCACCGGAAGGGCTGCAAGGCACCATCACCTACAGCGCCGCGCTCTTCCGGGAAGAGACGATCCAGCGGCTCGTGCAGCACCTCCAGGTGTTGGTCGAGTCCGCGGTGGCCCGTCCCGACACCCGCGTCACCGAGCTGCCCATGCTGACGCCGGCCGAGCGTCACACGCTGCTGGTGGAGTGGAACGACACGCGCACCCAGCTGCGTCGCGGCCTCATCCACGACCTCGTCGCCCAGCAGGTGGCGCGCACCCCCGACGCCACCGCCCTCGTCGTCGGCTCCGAGCGCCTCACCTACGCGACGCTGGAGGCCCGCGCCAACCAGCTCGCCCACCACCTGCGCTCCCTCGGCGTCGGACCCGAAGTCCGCGTCGCCCTCTGCCTGGAGCGCTCCGCCAACCTCCTCGTCGCACTGCTCGCCATCCTCAAGGCCGGCGGCACCTACGTGCCCCTCGACCCCGCCTACCCCCGCCAGCGCCTCGACTTCACCCTCGCTGACTCCGGCGCACGGCTGCTGCTCTCCCACCAGGCGCTGCTCGACTCGCTCCAGCTCGACACCCAGGGCCTCGACACCCTCTGCCTCGACGCCCTCCCGGAGAGCGTCGCCGCACGGCCTGCGTCCGCCCCCAGCTCCGACGTGACGGAGGCAAACCTCGCCTACGTCATCTACACCTCCGGCTCCACCGGCACGCCCAAGGGCGTCGCCATCTCCCACGCCAGCGCCACGGCCTTCCTCGACTGGGCCCTCGCCACCTTCTCCCCCGCCCAGCTCAAGGGGACGCTGGCCGCCACCTCCGTCTGCTTCGACCTCTCCGTCTTCGAGCTCTTCGCCCCCCTCGCCTGCGGCGGCGCCGTCCTGCTCGCCGACAACGCCCTGGCCCTGCCGAGCCTGCCCGCCGCCTCCGAGGTGACGCTCATCAACACCGTCCCCTCCGCCATCGCGGAGTTGCTGCGCGGGGGCGCCATCCCGCCCTCCGCCCGCACCCTCAACCTCGCCGGTGAGCCCCTCCCGGGCACCCTCGCCCGCGCCCTCTACGCCACGGGCTCCGTCGAGCACGTCTTCAACCTCTACGGCCCCACCGAGGACACCACCTACTCCACCTTCTCCCGCGTCCCCCAAGGCCCCGCCGAGCCCACCATCGGCCTGCCCCTTCCCGAGACGAGCGCCTACGTCCTCAGCCACCACCTGCACCCGCAGCCCATCGGTGTCCCGGGCGAGCTGTACCTGGCAGGTGCCGGCCTCGCGCGCGGCTACCTCGGCCGCGCGGACCTCACCGCCGAGCGCTTCGTCCCGGACCCCTTCAGCTCCACGCCCGGCTCCCGCATGTACCGCACCGGGGACCTCGCGCGCCGTCGCGCCGATGCGCAACTGGAGTACCTGGGCCGCACCGACTTCATGGTGAAGCTGCGAGGCTTCCGCATCGAGCTGGGCGAAGTCGAAGCCACCCTGCGCCAGCACCCCGCCGTCCAGCAGGCGCTCGTCCTCGCCCGGCGCGACTCGCCCACCGGGGACCCGCGCCTCGTCGCCTACGTCGTCGCCTCCAACGTCCACCCCAACGACCTGCGCTCGCACCTCCAGCAGAAGCTGCCCGAGTACATGGTGCCGTCGGTCTTCGTTCCCCTCGCCGCCTTCCCCCTCACGCCCAACGGCAAGATTGATCGCAACGCGCTCCCCACGCCCGACGCGGGGCTCGCCCGGACCACGGGCGAGTACCAGGCGCCGAGAGATCACCTGGAGCAGGAGCTGGTCACGATCTGGGAGGAGGTGCTCGGCATCCAGCGCATCGGAGTGACGAGCCACTTCTTCGAACTGGGAGGCCACTCGCTGCTCGCCGTGAGGCTCATGGCAAGCATCCGCGAGCACCTGAAGCGAGAGCTGCCGCTGTCCGCGCTGTTCCAGGCGCCCACGGTGGAGCAGCTGGCCGCGCTCCTGCGCGAGCTGCCCGAGACCTTCTCGCCCCTCGTCGCCATCCGGCGCGGAGGAACCCGCCGTCCGTTCTTCTGCGTCCACCCCGTCGGCGGCAACGTGCTGAGCTACGCGGAGCTGGCGCAGGGGATGGGGACGGATCAGCCCTTCTACGCGCTCCAGTCGCCGGGGCTGGATGGCAAGCCGCTGTCACCCAGCACCATCGAAGAGATGGCGGCGACCTACGTCGGGCTCATCCGCACTGTCCAACCCCAGGGCCCCTACCGCCTGGGAGGCTGGTCCATGGGAGCGTTGGTGGCCTTCGAGATGGCCCGCCAGCTCCAGGCCGCCGGTGACACCGTGGAGGTGCTGACCCTCATCGACCCGAGCAACGCCACCGAGGTGCGCGTCAGCATCGACGTCGAGGATCCCGGTCAGGTGCTGGCCCAGTTCGCCAGCGACCAGGGCGGACTCTCCGGTCAGGACGTGGGGATCCCCGCTCCGGCGGTGCTCGAACGGGGCCTGGACGCGGCGCTCGAGGACCTGATGGTCCAGGGGCGTGAGTCAGGCCTGCTCAGCCCCCAGGTGCAGCTGCCGCAGGTGCGAACCCTCTTCGAGGTCTTCGCCAACAACCTGCGCGCCATGAAGCACTACCAGCCCCAGCCCCTCGCGGGCCGCATCGTCGTGCTGCGCGCCAGCGAGCGGCCGGCGGCGGAGCAGAACGACCGGGGTTGGAGTGCGCTCGCCCAGGACGGACTCCTGCTCCTGGACGTGCCCGGCAACCACTACAGCGTGCTGCGCGCCCCGAACGTGCGGACGCTGGCGGAGCGGCTGAAGCGACTGCTGACATAGGCGCCCAACCCCAGACGTCGTACGCGCGCACGGCAATGTCCTATCTAGCCACGAATAGGTGGCTAGACTAGGAATGCCCTTGTCGGTCCCTCTCCAAGAGGTAGGCAAGAGTCATGCGATCCGCCCCTGTTTCCCTGTTCCTGACACTGACGGTGCTCTGCGGTTGTGAGGGCAATGAAACGCCGGCGCCTTCGAGGTTGAAGGCGACGATCCACCGGACCACCCACGGCATCCCCCACATCCAGGCCAACGACTACCGGGCCCTGGGGGCGGGAGTCGGCTACACGCAGGCGCAGGACGCGGTCTGCATCCTCGCGGACCAGTTCCTGAAGGTCCGGGGCGAGCGTGCGCGGTACTTCGGTCGGGGACCCCAGGACGCCTACGTGGAGAGCGACTTCACGTACCGGGGGCTCGCGCTCCGGACTCGCGCCGAGGCCACCTTCGCCGCGCAGTCCCAGGAGATGCAGGAGCTCGTGAAGGGCTACGCTGCGGGCTACAACCAGTACCTCAAGGACACGCCCGCGGATCAGCGTCCCGCGCCGTGCAAGGGCGCGAACTGGGTGAAGCCCATCAGCGCCTTCGACCTGCTGGCGTACCACCTGGACCTGTCGCTGTTCGACACGCTCATTCCGCTGCTCGGCTACGTCGCGAACGCGCAGCCGCCGTTGGTGAGCGCGGGAGGCCAGGGTCCCCAGTCGCGTCCCCTCGCCCTGTCGCCGCGCAAGGACGAGCTGGGCAGCAACGGCTGGGCCCTGGGTCGGGAGAAGACGGCCGGAGGCCGCGGCATGCTGGTCGCCAACCCCCACTTCCCCTGGGAGGGAAGTCTCCGCTTCCACGAGAGCCACCTGACGATTCCGGGGAAGCTCGACGTGTACGGTGTGTCGCTCCTGGGTGTGCCGGTCATCAACATCGGCTTCAACCGGAACGTCGCCTGGACGCACACGGTGACGGCATCGAGCCACCTGACGCTGTACCGGCTCAAGCTGGTGCCGGGAGACCCCACGGCGTACCTGTACGACGGCCAGGTCCGCCGGATGACGGGCCAGGAGCACACCATCGCCGTGCGCCAGGACGACGGCAGCCTGGGAACGGAGAAGCGCACGTACTGGCGCAGCCACCACGGCCCGATGCTCAGCGGGCCCGGAGCGGACTGGTCGAGCGAGCTCGCCTACACGGTGCGGGACGCCACCGAAGGCAATGATCGCTTCGCGGAGCACTGGCTGCGCATGAACGTGGCCCGCAGCCTGGAGGAGGCCACCCAGGTGGAGCGCACGGTGCGAGGCGCGCCCTGGGTCAACACCCTGCTGGCGAGCGCGGACGGCGACACGCGCTACGTGGATGCCTCCCCCGTCCCCGCGCTGAGCGCGCAGACCGTGGAGGCCTATCGCGCCTCGCTCGAAACCACGCCGGACGCCCCGGTGTTCGCGTCGCTGGGGTTGATCCTGCTGGACGGCAGCACGTCCCGTGACGAGTGGGTGGGCCTGGACGGCGAAGCGAGGGGCCTGGTGCCAGCGCCCGTCGCGCCGCAGCTCGTCCGGAACGACTACGTGTTCAACGCGAACGATCCCGCGACCTTCGCGAACCCCGCGGCGCCGTTGCTCGACCTGCCCTTTGGCTATGAGATCTTCGGGACACGGGGCCGGCTCAGCACCCGTTCGCACATGAACCTCTCCCTCATCACGGAGCAGGGAGAAGGAGCGGCGTCCGGGAGCGACGGGCGCTTCACGTTGGACGAGTTGGAGCAGGCCATCCTGAGCAACCGCACCTGGGTGGCGGAGCAGTTGCGAGCCCCCGTCGTGCAGCGCTGCCAGGGCGCGGACCCCGTGATGGTCGAGGGCGTCGCGGTGGACATCACGGAGGCCTGTCAGTTGTTGGCGTCGTGGGATGGCCGGCTGGACCTGGACCGCAAGGGCGCCATCGTGTGGCGCGAGTTCCTGAACGGGTTCAGCCGTTCGGACCTGACGCAGAAGGGCAATCTCTTCGCGCAGCCGTTCGATCCGCTCCAGGCCGCCACCACGCCGTCCGGGCTGACGCCGGCCCCGGTGGAGGGGACGGATCCGGTGAACCAGAAGCTGGGTGAAGCCGTGGCGATCCTGACGAAGGCGGGCATCGCTGTGGGAACCCGGCTGGGAGACGTGCAGTTCGCGCGCAAGGAGGACCGGGTCATCCCGATGCACGGAGGGGCCGCCTTCGAGGGCGTCACCAACGTCGTCGGCTATTCGGGAGCGAACGCGACGCTGCTGCCCCAGCCGCAGCCGCAGGGAGCGCTCGTGTCACCCGGCACGGGGCTGACCGAGAAGGAGGGCTACCTCGTCGACTTCGGAACGAGCTTCCTGATGGTGATGGAGTTCACGCCCCAGGGTCCCCGCGCGAACGCGGTCCTCTCCTACTCCGAGAACGCCGACCCCGACTCGCCCCGGTTCGCGGATCAGACGGACCTCTTCGCCGGAAAGCAGCTGCGGCCCATCCTCTTCAACGAGGCGGACATCCTCGCGGACCCGGCGCTGGTGACGACGGAGCTTCAGGTCCTCAATACGTCCAAGCTGGAGTAGCAGGAGCGTGAGGCGGGCCGGGCACCTTCGGCCCCCGTGACGCTCGCCAGCGGGGATGGGGAGCCCCCGCGCCCTGGTTACGAAGGGGTTGCGGCGGGGCACACGCCCCCAGGTTCGGAAGGGTCAGGTGGGCGGGACAGGACCTGCTCACCATGCACACCCTTGAGGTGAGGCCTTCGCGCCGTTGCCTCGTGCGCGCCCGGTGCGGCCATCCATCCCAGCCTGCGCGCGCACGGGGAGCGCCCGCCATGGAACCCATCGCCCTCCTGCCCGGTCAGGTCATCGTCTCGCTGAACTTCGACGATGGCCTGGCCAGCCAGGCACAAGGAGCCTCCATCCTGCAGGCTCGGGGAATGCGAGGGACGTTCTTCGTCCACAGCACGCGGATGGGCCAGTCTGGCCGGCTCACGCTCGCGCAGGTGCGCGCCCTCCGGGACGCCGGGCACGAGATTGGCGGCCACACGCTCACCCACCCGCACCTCACCGAGCTGTCCGCGAACGATCAGCGCAAGGAGATCTGCAACGACCGGGTCGCCCTGTTGAACGCCGGCTTCCGCGTCACGTCGTTCGCGTACCCCTTCGGGGACAAGGATGCGACCACGCGGCAGATCGTCATTGATTGCAACTACAACTCCGCGAGGGAAAGCGGAGGACTGCGCACGGCGACCGGAGGCTCCGGCAACCCCTACGCCGAGCCCGTGCCCCCTGCGGACGCGTACGCCATCCGGACCCACGGCTCCGTGCAGGCCAGCACCACGCTGACGGACCTGAAGAACCAAGTCCTGCGCGCCGAGGAATCAGGGGGCGGCTGGGTGCCCATCGTCTTCCACCACATCTGCGGGCCGTGCAATCCGCCGCAGACGTACTCCATCGCGCCCGCCACGTTGACGGCGTTCGTGGACTGGCTGGCCACGCGGGTGTCGAGGGGCACCACGGTCGCCACCATGGATGCGGTCATCGGCGGGGTGCTGAAGCCCCCCGTCAGTTGGCCGCCTTCGCAACTTCTGAAGAACCCTTCGCTGGAGTCGGATGCAAACGGGGACGGGACGCCTGACTGCTGGCAGCGCGGCGGCTTCGGCTCCAACACCTTCTCGTGGACGCGGACACAGGACGCCCACGGAGGCAGCTGGGCGCAGCAGGTGCGCATCACGCAGATCACCAGCGGAGACCGGAAGCTCATCACCCGCCAGGACGACAGCAGTTGCACGCCGACGCCCACGGCGGGGCATCACTACCGAATCTCCGCCTGGTACAAGGCCACCACGCAGGTGCGATTCAAGGCGTACTACCGGAACAGCGCGGGCGCCTGGATCTACTGGTCCCAGGGCCCTCTGCTGCCCGCGCGAACCAGCTACACCTTCGCCGAGTGGACGACACCCGCGGCCCCCTCCGAGGCCCGGGCCCTCAGCATGGGGCTGTCCATCGATCAGGTCGGCACGCTGACCATGGATGACTTCGCGCTCTCGGACGTGGAGGCGGGCGCGTCACCGTGAATCCGTGGCTCCTTCGACATGGCGGAGCGTGAGCTCATGCCATAGAGGTATGATCAAAGAGAGGATTGCGGAGTAAGGTTTTTCTCCAATCCTGGAGAGCATCAATCGAGACGGGAGATGACAATGAAGGACCTGGGAAGCAAACCATACTTTCGACTCAAGCAGGATGAGATTTCCGACCTCATGGATGAGGACTGGATTCAGTTCGTTTGCGAGGAGCGCTATCAAGTCAAAGCACCAGTGAGCTTATTCCGAAACCGATTCAGAGACTCCGTCAGCTGGAACGACAAGGGTCGGAGGGATCACAGCTATACCCGTGGGAGCTTTCCTCGGTGGCTCGCAGAAAGTGAATATTGTCAGATCCGAGGCCCGTGAAGAGGTGCCGGACCTCCCACCCGCCCTGGCGCAATCGCTTGCCATCAATATGCCCCCCCCGGTGCGGTGAGCTTGCGCGCTTCCTGCTTGAGCTATGCTAGCCAACGGGAGGCGAAAATGAGCCGAGGCAACGAGGGGCGAGATGGCCAGACGGGTCGAAGCGGACCTGATGGCGACCGCGACAGGCCGGGTGTGCGGAACTCGCGCACCTCCGTGCGAATGACCGTCGAACGGGCCCGGGCCATCCAGACCCGGGCCGACCGCACCGGCGCCCAGCAGGACTTCAAGGCACGCGCGATGTCCGCTGCCGCCCGGAACGCGGAAGCGCCAATTGATGGCGATGAATAGGCCGATCGCCCCATGAGTCCACCGCCGCCGCCCCTTTCCTGGGAACGCCAGGGCGCCACACTCCAGTGCTCCATTGACCTCCATCCGAACCATCGGATGCTGTTCGAGGACTATGTGCGACACCGGCACAGGCTCCTGCGCGCGCGCGCCACCGGACTGCTCCACAGCAACGATGTCCGGTACGAAGCCGGCCGGCTCCAGCTCGTGTTTCCGGACGAGGCGCGACTTGTCGGCACCGCATCCGGACCCGAAGCGGATCCCCGCTCATTCCAACGCTGGCGCGACGAGGAGTTGCTGCCCGCACTCCTCTCATTGCTCGACTGTCATGCGAATCAAATAGCCGGATTCGCCCCCTTCTTCCCCGTGTCGGGGCGCTGGGTCCCACCAGTGACCTGGTTTCTTCCCCGCCCGCCGGGCCCACTGACGGTGCAGGAGCGCCGCCGGGACCTCCACCACGTTCGTGATTGGGTCCTCTCGCCCTCCCGACAAGTACCGAGGCCCAGGGACGGGGATGCGCGGTTCGTGGAGTCACTCCTGGGGGCACTGGACTCCGAGGAAGGGACCGCGCTCGAAAGACTCATCCAGGCGGAGCAACAGCAGGCATTGCACCGCGCGCGGCAGGCACCAGACGCGCCCTCCATCTTCCACCTGCTCACCGAGGCAGAACACCTGGACAAGCTTGCCCAGGTGTATCGCTATCGCATGCTGCGTCGCGAGGAAGCCGTCCGGATGGGTCTCGACCCCCAGGGACAGTTCATCCTCGAGTTGGAGCCCCGCTGGAAGGACCCCCACTTCCCGGACCTCACGCGGCCCTCGCCCCAGGAACTCTGGGATTCGCTCCTGGAGGCGTCTCGGACAACGCCGCTGCTGGCCGTTTCCCAACGGCAACCCCAGCCGCTGGCGCGTCGCCAGGAACCTGATGCGCGAGTCCGCTGGATTGGCGTCCATGAGGACCAGCCGCTGATCTATGTCCGGGACGAAGGCGTAAGGCCGCTGCCCTCGGGATTCGTCCATCCCCTCCTCCCCGGAGATCTGGCGTTGATGGGACGCAAGCGGATCTTCACCGCCTTCGCCGGCAAGCATCCGCGGCTGGCACCGCACCTCCTGGGTGCCACGCGGGTGGCGCCCTTCAAGAACAACCCCCAGCAAAGAGAATCGCTGGAAGATGCCATCCTTTCCAGGGAGGGCGTCTTCGCCGTCCAGGGTCCCCCCGGCACCGGCAAGACCCATCTGGCCGTGCAGGTGGTCCGACGGTTCCTGGCGGCCTCTCCCGGCGGACGCGTGCTCATCTGCGCGAAGGAGCACTTCGCGCTCGACCACATCCTCCGGAAGATCACCGAGCAGTTGGACGCGGGGGCAGCGCCCTACCGGGCCTTCCGTTCGGTATCGCTGGCACGGCAGCGCCGCGGGCTCAACGCGTTGGAACGCACTTTCCTGGGCACCACGCTCGCGCGCGATTTGGCGGAACTCACCTGGGCACCCGGCTCCTCCGCTTGGACCCGCTTCCAGGCATCCACGGTCCAGCAGCACGACCAGCGGCTTCATTCGCTCGCGGAGAAGGCCTCCAACCTCTACTTCTGCACCACCCTGGATGCGTCCTTGACGGACTTCGTCGGACAGACTTCGTTCGACCTCGTGATCATCGAGGAAGCGGGCAAGTGCTATCCGTCCGAACTCCTCCATGCCCTGTGCCTTGGGCGAACCGTGCTGATGATTGGCGACCAGCGCCAGCTTCCGCCGTACCAGGAGCGCCGGACACGCGAGGCCATCACCGCGTGGCAGGCCACCCTGGCGCTGGCAAGGGACCAGCCCGAACACCGGGAACAGCTGCTGGCGCGCTTCGGAGACACCTTCCTGTCACTGGAGGCGCTCGCGCGCGAGCACGGTCCCCTCTCCGCAGATGAGGGTGGCTGGCTGCGCCCCTTCGAATACCTGTTCAACCGCCTTGAGACACGGCACCGCCTGGAGGAGCAATTCCGCATGGAGGCACCGCTCTCACAATTGGTGGGACACGTGTTCTACGGACGTCCCTTCCACCACCGCAAGCCGCCTGGTGCGCCCCTGGCGGGAGTCATCCCCCAGGAGTTGGACGTACCGCTGCTCTGGCTCGACACGCCGCACATGACCCAGCGTCCGGAGGCAACGGAGGACCCGGAGAAGCGCGGCGTCCGCGACAACATGCATGAACGGGACGTCATCGTCCGTTATCTGCGCTGCCTCCATCCCGCGCGCCGGGTGGATCTCGTCATCCTGACGCCCTACAACGACCAGAAGCGATTGCTGCTCGATTCACAAGAGCTGCGTGATGCGTGCAAACGGCTCACGGACACCGCCTTCGAACAGGTGGTGCGCACCACGGATGAATATCAGGGTCGGGAAGCCGACCTGACGGTCCTCTCACTCGTGCGCAATAACAGCCTGGGAGCACACGCATGGGGCTTCATGACCGAGCCTGAACGGCTGAACGTCATGTTCTCCCGCACGCGCTGCCGGCAGGTCGTCGTGGGTTGCTCGGCCCACGTCCTTCGCCACATGGAAGACGCGCACTGGCTTCACGCGGTGTGGAAGGCCTACGAAGAAGCCGCCGTCGACAAGCGCTGCGCGCGGATTCTTTCCTCCGAGGAGCTGCCCACCCATGGGTAATCGCTCCTCGGGAGCCGCCCCGCGAGGCGTGCGCAGGACATTCGTCCTGCTGCCCGGCTTCTTTGTTTCGGCGAGCATCTGCATCCCGCGCGCCCACCCCCACGCCCTCTGGTTGCTGGCCTGGGTGGAGCGGATCATCCAGGGCTCCTCGCTTTCACAAATCGAACAGGATCCGCCCTGGCCAGTACCCAAAGAGCCCCTGCTGGCCCGCCAGCTCACCCGTGAACTCATTGATCTGCGCTGGGCGGTGCCGGAGTGGAGCACCGGCGCGATCCTCGTCGCCCCCACCCTCGCCGCCCGGTATCACGCCCTGGGACGGGAGGGCCTCGCCCGTGAGCTGTTCGATGTCCAGACCCTTCCAGGTGAGTGGTGGATGTCGGGAATCGGAGGCGTGCTGCTGTCGCGCACGACGGCCACCCAGTTCGACTGGGACTACAAGCAGCATGCCGACTGTCGGCTGGAGGCAGCCGCTGCCCCCCAGGCATTGTTGGACTCGGCGGAGCACGACCTTGCCGACCTGGTGCGAAAGCTGGGGGCGGTGGACCTGGAGGGTCCCGCTCGAGGCCGGGCCTTCCTTGGAAGCCCGCTTCGCGTGGGTGGCCGCAAGGACATCTGCTTCCCGCTCTACGGAGACGCGGAGCGAATCCTTCCGAATGAGCTCGCCGAGTTGGAACCTGCCCTCTTTCAATACGCCCCCCAGCTCTTCGGTCAGAAGGCGGCCCCCCGGACCCGGCTCGTCGAGCTTCCGCACAGCCCCCTCGAGCGGTTCGTGGCCGAAGTGGAAAGCCTTCCGGTGGAGACCGCCGCGCTCGGCCCGGAGCCGCTCGTCAGGAAGCGGGTGGAACGCCTGGGCGAATTGCTCGCGAAGCCCGCGGAGGAGGAGTGGCTCCGCTGGTTCACCCACGGGCAACGGGTGTGGCCGGTGGCGGGTCCCACCGACCGCCACTTCGACGCCCTGGCGGAGCTTTGCCAGGGACTGGCGCGGGCCACGGACACGGAAGGGACGAGCATCCCCTGGCTGCTCCTCACCAGCGCCTTCCTCAACCCAGGCAATCTTCGCGAGGGTGAGGGCCTGACGGCGGCGCTTGGCGAAGCCCCCCGCTCCACACGCATCCTCGTCGTCTACGGCCACGCCAGCGACGCGCTTCCCGCCGAGCAACAACGCGACCTCGAGGCCTACCGGCAACGGCTCCAGGAGCTGGATGCGGATCTGGCCGAGCGCTGCATCCTGGTCGCGGCCAGTCATCGCTCCCATGAAAAGGTCCTCCTGACCAGCAAGGGAGACTGGATGGTGGGGAGTTGGAATCCAGCCAGCAGCAGACCGGGCTCCGTCGTTTTTGAATGCAGTCTCGCGGGCCGTGACCGGACCTTCGCGCTCACGCTGCTGGAGCGGATCGCGGACAACATCGAGGGTGACGCCGCCATCCAGGCGGTTGCATCACTCCGGGAGGCCCTCGACGGCGGTGGAGCGCAAGCGCCCGCGCTCCTCGAATCCGCAAGGCACCATCTGGAGCGCCTGAAGCAGGCGGTCGGGCTGCTCGCGCGTGCGCTGCCTCCCGAGCAAGGGACACCCCATCCAGGATGGGCGCCCACACTGCGGGCGGTGCGTGCGGCCCTGCATCCCTTCCTGGCAAGGACCCGGCTCGAACTGGTCGACGCGCACCAGACCCGCGATGTCTTTGTCGCCCAGGCGCGGTCGGCGCGCAGCGACCTGCTGCTCGCATCGGACCGCCTCGCGGACAGTGCGCTTGATGGCGCGGTCCTCCGGGATCTCAGTGGCCGCAGCCGGAACCCACGGCGGGTGCGGGTGGTGTGGGGCCGGGAATGGGCAGGACGTAGGCCCACGGACAAGCAGTCGCGAGAGCAGCTCCAACGGGCGCGTACCGCCGTGGAGGACGCTCGAACCATCCTGGGTGCTCGGTTGCTCACCAGCCGCGAGCCCATGGAGAACCACGCCAAGCTCCTCCTCGTGGATGGTTGCCGAGGACTCATCACTTCGGAGAACCTGCTCGCCTACGGCGGCGAGAAGGGGCGCCACGAGTCGCGCGAGCTGGGCGTGTCCTTCTGGTGCCCCCCCGTCGTCAGGCACATTCTCGGACGCTTCCTCTGGCAGTGGCCCGGCGTCCTGCACCCCGAGGCACCGGGGGAAGCCGCCTCGCAGCCTCATGCATGGATTGTCGGAGGACTCGAAGCCTGGCATGCCCTGGACGCGGTTCGCGCCGAACTGGACTTCGTGCCGGACCGGTCGAAATACGTCGGAGCGCTGCTCCGGGACGAAGTCACCCGGCAAGCACCCGAGGGAGCCGAAGGGGCGGCACGGCAGCGAAGCCTCCAGGACCTGGAGCATGCCGTCGGTGGTGATCCCCTGCAGTGGCTCCGTGAAGAAGGCGAACGCCTGGGATTGCTGGTTCCCTCGACAGGCGACATCTGGCAGCCCTACGACGTCTCCAGCGACGAAGCGCTCCTCACCGCGCTGATGGAGGGTGCCGAAAAGGCCGTTTCGGTGAACCCTACCCCGCGTGTGGAGCCTGCGGCTCGCGCGGCCCCCCCTTCCCAGGGGACGCGCTCCGCGGGCGCACCCCGTCGGCTCACCACGTCCTCCCATCCGCTCGTGCAACGAATGCTCACCGGCATGGTGCGCGTGAAGGCCGGGGCCTTCCTGATGGGCGACGACCGGGTCAGACAGGAGCGCCCCCGGCACCGGGTGGTGTTATCGCGCGACTTCATGTTGGGCCGCAGACCAGTCACCCAGTCCCTGTGGGAGACCGTCATGGGGAGCCTGCCGCACCTGATCCACCGGGATCGCCATCCCGAGTTTCCCATCGTTCAGGTGGACTTCCACGACATCCAACAGTTTCTACAACGGCTGAACGCGCTCCCTGGCGGTGGGGGCTTCGATCTGCCGACTGAAGCGCAGTGGGAGTACGCCTGCCGGGCCGGCTCCGCAGGAGCGTACTGCTTTGGAGACGACCCCGAACGGTTGAACGAGTTCGCCTGGAACAAGCAGAACTCCAACGCCCAGTTGCATGAGGTGGGGCTGCTGAAACCCAACGCCTGGGGTCTGCATGACATGCATGGGCTCGTCTACGAATCGGTGCGCGATGACCTCCGCTCCTTCCAGCGAGGTGAGGTCATCGACCCGGTGGGGCGCCTGGATACGGACCGCGTCGGCGTACGTGGGGGGGCCTGGGGTCGTTTCCCCTTCCGCAAAGGCAATCCGGGGGAAGAGCACTTCCGTTGCGCGTGCCGCACCTTTCATTCCAAGAGCGAAAAGTCCAATCGCGATTCGTTCAGGCTCATGCGTTCGCTGTCATCACAGGGGGAGTAGATGTCCAAGCCGCGATCACCTCGACGCATCTGTCTGGTGGGAGTCCGGGGAGTCGGAAAGACCACCCTCATCCGTTCCATCCTGCCAGCTCTTCCTCAAGTGGATTATGTCGTTGGCTCGGCCATCCTGCGGGAGCTGGCAGGCGCTGACTTCGCCCGGTTCGACAGCCTTCCCCCCGACGTCAAGCAGCACTACCGGGAGGAAGCCATCCGGTGGATGGAGACGCGCCAGGAAGGCACTGGGCGCGACATTCTCTGCGATGGGCACACCACCCTCTTGAATCCCGCCACGGCGCAGGTGGAGCAGGTCTTCACCGAACTGGACTGCCACTTCTTCCGAGAACTCATCCTGCTGGAAGGGCCTCCAGAGGTCATCTTGCAGCGTCGGCGCGATGACCTGACCAAGCGCCGCAATCTGGACGGCAGCCTCCTTCACGCGGAGCTTGCTGGCGAGCGGGAGGCCTGCCTTCGCATCGCCAGGGAGCATGACATGCGCTTGCATGAGCTACCCATGGGCGATGATCAAGTCATCGCGCGCCAACTGACAGGGCTGCTGACCTGATGAACCTGCTTCCCCAAGACGAGGCTTCCAATATCCAGCGGCTCGATGCCGCCATCCTGCCACTGCTGCAGGCGGTACGGGGCCGGCCGGTCGTCCTCGCCGATGGAGACCGGACCCTGTCGCCCCTCGACACCAGCCGGCTGTTCCTCCAGCAAGCCGGAATGGATCCGCAACCCATCCAGGATCGTTTCAAGCGCGACGGGTATTGTTTCAGCGCGTTTCGCTACCACGCGGAGGTCCATCTGGGTCTGTCGGCGTCCACCTTCGAGCAAGTGGGCACTGCCGTGGCGCGAGAAGCACCGCTGTACCCGGGGGCGGCGGGCTTCCTGCGACGCGCGGCGGAGGAGGCGGCGGTCTTCGTCATCTCGGCGGGCATTCCCCGCATCTGGCGAGGACTCCTCGACCGAGAGGGACTGGGACACATCGGCGTGATTGGCGGAATCAATCCCGCCCTGCCGTACGTGTTCGGTCGAGAGGAGAAGGGATGGGTCTGTCAGCGTTTTCGGAGCATCGCGACCGAAGTGATGGCGCTGGGGGATTCGGACGTGGACACGGAGATGATGCTGGCTGCGAACCATGCGGTGGTCGTCTTGAACCATCGGATGAGCGCGGACCTGTTGTCCCACCTTGACGACCACCACTCGCTTCACCACATCGCGCCAGCCGGACAGCCAGTACCGGGAATCTCCCAGCTGACCTTCGAATCCGCCCACCGGCTGATCTGTCGTGGGCGTTCCGACACCGAGAGAGGCACAGCATGCCGCTGAAGCACTATTCGGACCGACACCTCATCCGCCTGCTCGCGACCCGCTCGCGGCGCACCGACATCACTCCCTGGGAGCTGACGCAGTCCCACGTCGAACTGGGCAGATTCCTGGCCGGTGAGTTGGCGGAGCTATTGGATCTTGAGCCTTGCGACATCCAACACCCCCAAGGGCTGAGGAAGGGGTGGCAGGTGGCGCGGGAAGAGGAAATCGTCCTTCTGCCCTTGCTGCGTGCCGGACTCTACGCCACCGACGGGGTGCGCGAGGTACTGAGGCGGGCACCCGTCGTGCACATCTCGCCCCAGCGTGAGCGTGGCCTGTCCGATGCGGAGCTGGCGCAGTTGCCCTCCATCGAGGGCCGTACCTTCATCCTCATAGACTCCGTGGTGAACACGGGTGCCTCGCTCGAACCCGTCTTGAACCAACTCCAGGAGCGGGGCGCGGGCCGACTCATCGTGGTCGCGCTCGTGGGGCCGGCTACTACGGCGAAGCGCCTGGAAGGCGCCTTTCCGGGCGTTCACTTCTTCTTCGCCCGCGTTTCCGAAAATCAATACATGGGCGTAGGGACGACGGACACGGGCAACCGCCTTTTCGGCACCCTTTCCACGAAGAGCCTGGAGGCCCGGCCTCCTCATCAGGTCTCGGTGAAAGAATGAGCAGTGTGACGCGGCCACCGTGTGCCCTGGCGTGTGTCTCCAGAGGGCGCGGAGGTTGCTCTCGAAGACGCGGTAAGAGGCTATCAGCGCAGCCTACCTGCCCACCGAACCGGAGCAGGTCCATGGCGCCCTAGAAAAACAAAGGCCCTGGAGTCACCGGCTTGCACCGGAAACTCCAGGGCCTTCATTTTGGTCGGGGCGACAGGATTTGAACCTGCGACCACTTGCACCCCAAGCAAGTGCGCTACCAGGCTGCGCTACGCCCCGAAAACCGCCGTCGTGAAACGGTGCGCCCTTATGCCCTCGCCGCTCTCCTGGGTCAAGCGCGAGGTGAAGGGTTCCGTGGGAAAACTTACTCGTCGCCTTCTTCCATTCCCTCGTCGAAGTCCTCGCCCCGGGCTTCCGCCGCGTCCGCCGCCGCTTCTTCCTGGGCGTCGATCTCCGCGTGGTTCTCCGGAGGGGCCTCGCCGTTCAACGCGCTCTTGAGCACCTGGCTCGGCCGGAAGGTCAGCACCCGACGCGCGCTGATCTCGATCTCCTTGCCCGTCTGCGGATTGCGCCCCACGCGCGCCTTCTTCTGGCGCACCTGGAAGTTTCCGAACCCGGAGATCTTGATCTTGTCCCCGCGCTCCAGCGTCTCCTTCACGGTGTCGAACACGAGCTCGACGATCTCCGCCGACTCCTTCTTCGAGAAGCCGACCTTCTCGTAGACCCCCTCGATGATGTCCGCTTTCGTCATGCGAGTCCTCTGGCACCCGTGCTGGCCGGTGAACGCGGGGCATGGTGTCAGCCTTCCCCGAACCGTGTCAACGTCCTGACTTCATTCAGGAATTCAGGCGCGCAGGGCCGCCCCCAGCCGCTGGTTCACCTCGGCGATGATGCGCTGGTGCGCCGTCGTGACCTCCACGTCGGTCAGCGTCCGCTCGGCCGAGCGATACCTCAGCGCGTACGCCAGGTTCTTCTTCCCCTCGGGGATGGGCTTGCCCGTGTACACGTCGAACACCAACGCGTCCTCCACCAGCGGCGCCCCCACCTCCAGGATGACCTGGCGGACCTCCTCGTTGCGCAGCTCCACCGGCACCACCACCGCCAGGTCGCGCAACACCGCCGGGTACTTCGGCAGCCCCGCCGCCTGCGGCACCAGCTTCGCCGCCGCGTACAGCGGCTCCGTGTCCAGCTCGAACACGAACACGCCCTCCGGCAGCCCCAGCGCCTTCGTCACCCGCGGGTGCACCTCGCCCACGTGCCCCAGCACCGTCCCGTCCGCCAGCGCCACCTGCGCGCAGCTTCGCGGGTGGTACGCCGGAGGCTCGGCCGGCGCGAACGTCGCGCCCTCCACGTGCAGCGCGTGCAGCAGCGCCTCCACCGCGCCCTTCGCGTCGTAGAAGTCCACGCGCGCGTCCTTCTGCGTCCAACTCCGACCGCCCCGGACGCCCCACACCAGGCCCGCCACGCGCGGCACCTCGCGGGACGCGGGCTTCATCCCCTGCCCGCCCTGCGCGTCCCGGAAGTACGCCCGGCCCGTCTCGTAGAGCCCCACCGTCTCCACCTGGTGGCGCACGCTGCGCGACAGGTTCTCCAACAGGCCCGGCAGCAGGCTGGTGCGCATCACCGACTGCTCGACGCTCAGCGGGTTCATCAGCGCGATGGGCGCTTCCTTCCCGCCCAGCACCTCCAGCGACTTCGGCGCCACGAACGAGTAGTTCACCACCTCGTTCAGTCCCACCCCGCCCAGCGAGTGGCGCAGCCGACGCTCGGCCTCCATCTGCGCAGGCTCCGGCGCCAGGGTGTCCAGGCCGCGCGGCAGCCGGGCCGGGATGTTGTCGTAGCCGAAGACGCGGGCGACCTCCTCCATCAGGTCCTCCTCGCGCTCCACGTCCACGCGCGCCCGGGGCACCTCGAACGTCGTCTGCCCCGCGCCGTCCTCCACGTTCTTGAACCCCAACGCCCCCAAGATGCGCCGGCACTCCGCCTCCGGCACAACCACCCCCAGCACCTTCTCCACCCGCCCGTAGCGCAGCGTCACCCGACGCGGCGGCTTCGGGGAGGGCTGCACGTCCACCCGGCCCGGCGCCACCGTGCCGCCCGACAGCTCCGCGATGAGCTGCGCGGCCCGGTCCAGCGCCGGCAACACCGCGTCCAGGTCCGCCCCGCGCTCGAAGCGGTGCGACGCCTCCGTGTGCAGCGCGTACCGCTTCGCCGACCGGCGCACGCCGGAGCCCACGAAGTGCGCGGACTCGATGACGATGCGCTTCGTGCCCTGCGTCACCTCGCTGTCCCCGCCGCCCATCACGCCCGCCAGCGCCTGCGCGCGGTCCCGGTCCGCGATGACCAGATCGTCCGCGTCCAGCGTGCGCTCCTTGTCATCCAGCGTGCGCAGCTTCTCGCCCGCCTTCGCGGTGCGCACGACGATCTCCTGGCCCGCCACCTTCTCCAGATCGAACGCGTGCAGCGGCTGCCCGTACTCCAGGAGCACGAAGTTGGTGACGTCCACCACGTTGTTGATGGCGCGCACGCCGCACGCCTTCAGCCGGTCCTGCATCCACTGCGGCGACGGCTGGACGGTAACGTTCTCCACCACGCGCGCCGCGTAGCGAGGACACCGCTCCGCCGCGTCGATGCGCACCTTCACCAGCTCCGCCACCGGCTTGCCGGACTCCGCGGGCTTCGGCTCGGGCACCTTCAGCGCCGCGCCCGTCACCACGCCCACCTCACGGGCCACGCCCAGGTGGGAGAGCGCGTCCGGCCGATTCGGCGTGACGTTCACCTCCAGCACCGAGTCATCCAGCCCCAGCGCCTCCGCGATGGGCAGGCCCAGCTTCGTGTCCGCCGGCAGGATGAGCAGGCCCGCCGAGTCCTCGGTGATGCCCAGCTCCTTCGCCGAGCAGAGCATGCCGAAGCTGTCCACGCCCCGGAGCGCGGCCTGCTTGATCTCCATGCCGTTGGGCAGCTTCGCGCCCACCGTGGCCAGCGGCACCTTGTCGCCGACCTTGAAGTTCTTCGCGCCGCACACCACCTGGAACAGCGCCGACCCGCCGATGTCCACCTGCGTGACGGACAGCTTGTCCGCGTTGGGGTGCTGCACCGACTCGCGGATCTGCGCCACCACCACGCCGCGCAGGCCCTCGCCGGGGCGCTCCACGCCCTCGATCTCCAGCCCCGCCGCGGTCAGCTTGCGCGCCAGCTCGTCCACCGACGGCGGCAGCGCCACGTAATCACCCAGCCACTTCACCGAAATCTTCACAGGTCCACCCTCTTGCCCATCCGGCTGGAATCAGAACTGCGCGAGGAAGCGTGCGTCGTTCTCGAACATCATCCGCAGGTCGTCGATGCCGTAGCGCAGCATGGCCAGGCGCTCCACGCCCATGCCGAACGCGTAGCCCGTCACCTCCTTCGGGTCGTAGCCCGCCGCGGTGAAGACGTTCGGGTGCACCATGCCGCTGCCCAGCACCTCCAGCCACCCCGTCTGCTTGCAGACGCGGCAGCCCTTGCCACCACACGACGCACAGGTGACGTCCACCTCCGCCGACGGCTCGGTGAAGGGGAAGAACGACGGACGGAAGCGCGTGCGCGTGTCCGAACCGAAGAAGGCCCGCACGAACGCGTCCAGCGTCCCCTTCAGCTCCGCGAAGCTCACGTCCTTGTCCACCAGCAGGCCCTCCACCTGATGGAACATGGGCGTGTGCGTGATGTCCGAATCGCGCCGGTACACCCGGCCCGGCATCACCGCGCGGATGGGCGGCTTGCGCGACAGCATGTGCCGCACCTGCACCGGCGACGTGTGCGTGCGAAGCAGCGACGGGCTGTCCGCCTTCTTCGCGTGGCCCAGCGTGGGCTCGTCCACGTAGAACGTGTCCTGCATGTCCCGCGCGGGGTGGTCCTTGGGGAGGTTCAGCGCCTCGAAGTTGAAGTAGTCGAGTTCAATCTCCGGCCCGACGGCCACCTCGAACCCCAGCCGCGCGAACGTCCGGACGATGTCCTCCATCGTGCGCGACACCGGGTGCCGTCCACCGGGCAGCACCGCGCGCCCTGGCAGCGTCACGTCCAGCTTGGGGCCCTTGAGCTGGGCCTCCAGCGCGGCGTCCTCCGCGCGGCGCACGGCGTCCGCCAGGAGCTGCTCCAGCTCCGCCTTGACGGTGTTGGCCACCTCGCCCAGCGCCCGCCGCTCGTCCGGGGGCAGCTTGCCCATGCCGCCCAGGATGGCGGACAGCTCGCCCTTCTTGCCCAGGTAGCGGATGCGCAGCGCCTCCACCTGCGAGGGCTCCGACACGCCCGCGATCTCCTGGCGCGCCGCGTCCGCCAACGCCTGCAACCGGTCTCGCATGGTCCTCTTCCCGCCTTCCATTGCACGCCCCGGGCGCCATCCGACGCCGGGCAAAAAAAAGGGCCGCCCCCGTGTTGGAGGCAGCCCGTTTGGCTTCAGGGGGCCGGCTTCAGGAGCCGGCCGGGTCTCAGGCTGCCTTCGCGATGTTGGCGACGGCGGCAAAGCCCGCGGGGTCCGCGATGGCCATGTCGGACAGGACCTTGCGGTCCAGGCCGATCTTCGCCTTCGCCAGCCCGGCGATCAGCTTCGAGTAGGACAGGCCCACCGTGCGCGCCGCCGCGTTGATGCGGACGATCCACAGCGAGCGGAAGTTGCGCTTGCGCACCGCGCGGTCGCGGGTGGCGTAGTCCAGGGCGCGCTCCACGGCCTGGTTGGCGCGCTTGTAGCAATTCTTGCGGCGGCCGCGGAAACCCTTGGCCAGCTTGAGAATGCGATTACGACGACGACGAGCCTTGAATCCCTTTTTGACGCGCATGACACACTCCTGACTTCTTGAAGGTGACCCTGGGGTGCTGGCCTCACGCCGCTCCGCCAGGACTCACGGATGGTCCAAGCCCGAGGAAAAACTCAGGCCCCGTAGGGGAACAGCTCCTTGATGACCTTCTTCGCGTCCATGTCGCGCAGGTGACCGGTACCCCGGTTGCCGCGCTTCTGCTTGGGCGTCTTGGAGAAGGTAAACAGGTGCTTGCTGAAGGCCTTGCCGAACTTCACCTGGCCGCTCTTCTTCACCTGGAAGCGCTTCTTCGCGCCACTGCGGGTCTTCAACTTGGGCATGGTCCCAATCCTTCCTTCTGCTTCCTGTCGGCACGGCAGCCATCGCGGCTGACGGCGGTCCACGACACACGGTTCGCGGACGCTTTGAGCGGAAGCCTCTATCACTCTTTCAAGCCGTTGGGGGTAGCGTTTCCTACAGCCACCGCTGAAACCCCCGCCGTCCCGCGTACTCCCCGTCCCTACAACCCCCTACCCCGGGTCAGGGCAGGGCCGCTTCCTTGGCCAGCAGCGCCTCGAAGTCGGCGAGCTTCATCGACTTGAGGTCCTCGCCGCCGTAGCGGCGGGGGGACACGGCGCCGGCTTCCACCTCGTTGTCACCCACGACCAGGGTGAAGGGGATCTTCTGGAGCTGGGCCTCGCGGATCTTCGCGTTGAGCGTGATGCCGCGCTCGTCCAGCTCCACCCGGTAGCCCTTGGCGCGCAGGTCGTCGCGCACCTTGCGGGCGTAGTCCAGCTGACGGTCCGCCACGTACACCAGGGTCGCCTGCACCGGGGCCAGCCACGCCGGGAACGCGCCGGCGAAGTGCTCGATGAGGATGGCGGTGAAGCGCTCGAAGGAGCCGAAGATGGCGCGGTGGAGGACCACCGGGCGGTGCGGGGCGTTGTCCTCGCCCACGTACGTCAGGTCGAAGCGCTCCGGCGCCAGGTAGTCCAGTTGCATGGTGCCCAGCTGCCACCGCCGGCCGATGCTGTCCGACACCGCGAAGTCGATCTTCGGGCCGTAGAAGGCGCCGTCGCCCGGGGCCAGCTCGTACTCCAGGCCCAGCGACTCCAGCGCGGCCTTGAGGCCCTCCTCCGCGCGGTCCCAGAGCGAGTCATCCCCCAGGCGCTGCACGGGGCGCGTGGACAGCTTCACCGCGTAGGTGAGGCCCACCGCCTTGTAGACGCGATCCAGCAGCTTCACGAAGCGCTTCACCTCGTCGGTGATCTGGGCCTCCGTGCAGTAGATGTGCGCGTCGTCCTGGGCGAACTGGCGCACGCGGGTGAGGCCGCCCAGCGACCCGGCCGCCTCGTTGCGGTGCAGCACGTCCTGGGTGTGCAGGCGCAGGGGCAGGTCGCGGTAGCTGTGCTTCTTGAAGCCGTAGAACAGGTGGTGCGACGGGCAGTTCATCGGCTTGAGGGAGAAGTCGTGCTCGCCGGACTCGCTGTCGAGCACCAGGAACATGTTCTCCTTGTACTTGCCCCAGTGGCCGCTGGTCTCCCACAGCCCCTTGTTGAACATCAGGGGCGTCTTGATCTCCACGTAGCCGTCACCGGCCGTGAGCGAGCGCATCCAGTCCGACAGCGTCTGGTAGAGCGTGGTGCCCTTGGGCGTCCAGAAGGCCGCGCCCGGCGCGTACGGGTGGAAGTGGAAGAGGTCCAGCTCCTTGCCCAGCTTGCGGTGGTCGCGCTTCTTCGCTTCCTCGATGCGCGTCATGTACGCATCCAGCGCCTTCTTGTCGAAGAACGCCGTGCCGTACACGCGCTGGAGCATCGGGTTGCGGTGGTCGCCGCGCCAGTAGGCGCCGCTGGAGGAGAGGATCTTGATGACGCCGATCTTCCCCGTGCTGGGCGCGTGGGGCCCCAGGCAGAAGTCCACCCAGTCGCCGTGGGTGTAGAGCGTGAGCGTCTTGGCGCCCTTGGCGGCGATGTCCTTGACGATCTCCACCTTGAACTTCTCGCCCTTCTCCTCGAAGAGACGCACGGCGTCCTCCATGGAGACCTCCGTGCGGACGAAGGGCATGTCCTGCTTGAGCTCCGCGTTGGCGGCCGCTTCGATCTTCTCCAGCTCCTCCGGCGTGAAGGGCTTCTCGCGGAAGAAGTCGTAGTAGAAGCCCTCCTCCGTCGCGGGACCGATGGTCACCTGCGTGCCGGGGAACAGGCGCTGCACGGCGCTGGCGACCACGTGCGCGGCGTCGTGGCGGATGAGGTCCAGGCCCTCCGGGCTCTTGGGCGTGAAGATCTGGAGCTTCGCGTCCTCGTCCAGCGGGCGCGACAGGTCCACGTCCTGGCCGTTCACCCGGGCGAACAGGGCCGCCTTCGCGAGCCCCACACCGATGCTGCCCTTCACGAAGTCCGCGATGGTCGTCCCCCGAGGCGTCTGCTTCTGGCTGCCGTCGGGGAGCGTCACCGTGATGGATTCGGACATGGCTTGAAAACCCCTGCGCTGGAAAAGCCACGGGCGGCAGGCTCTTTGGAAGCCTGCCGCCCGCGAGATGGAACGCTTACTGATGATGGGTCGTAGTGGGATCGAACCACTGACCCCTACCGTGTCAAGGTAGTGCTCTACCGCTGAGCTAACGACCCGTCGTGCGGATGGGCGCGGGGAATAACAGCGGGCTCCCACACCTGTCAAGGAAACACGAACGCGGGGGCTTCTCTTCCCGGCGCGCGCCCTACCCCGCGTCCTCCAACAACACGCGGACCCGCTTCATCACCGCGTCGAACATGGCGGGCGTGAGCCTCCCCGTCTGGGTGTTCTGCTGGCTGACGTGGTAGCTGCCCACGAGCCACCGGCCGTCCGGCAGCCGGAACTCCGCGCCGTGGCCGAAGGCGGGCCGTGGTGGAGGGATGACGCCCCCCGTGCGGGTCGCGGACGCCAGCGCGGCGTTCCACCCGATGGCCCCCAGGGCGAGCAGCACCCGGCCGGGCAGGAGGGCCATCTCCCGGTCCAGGAACGGTGCGCACCGGGCCAGCTCCTCCGGCAGCGGCTTGTTGTCCGGCGGGGCACACCGGGCGGCGGCGACGATGAAGGCGTCCGTCAGCTTGAGCCCGTCGTCGATGCGGTCGCTCCGGGACTGGTTGGAGAAGCCCGCGCGGTGCAGGCCCGCCATCAGGAACTCCCCGGAGCGGTCCCCGGTGAAGTACCGGCCCGTGCGGTTCGCGCCGTGCGCCGCGGGGGCCAGCCCCACGATGATCAGCCGGGCCTTCGGGTCGCCAAAGCCGGGGACGGCCCTGCCCCAGTACTCCCAGTCGCGGTAGGCCCGCCGCTTCACCCGGGCCACCTCTTCGCGCCACTCCACGAGCCTGGGGCAGGCCCGGCACGCGATGATCTCCTGGTGCAGCTTCTCCAGCTCCGTCACGGACCGCCGGCTCCTCCCTTGTAGAGGTCGGTGCGGCGGTAGCGCTGGATGACCACGCTCAGGACGACCTTCAGGATGGCGCTGGCCGGCACCGCCAGCAGGATGCCCACGAAGCCGAACAGCTCTCCGAACGCGAGCACCGCGAGGATGACCGCCACGGCGGACAGGCCCACCTTCTCACCCACGACGCGCGGGGTGATGACGAAGCCCTCCAGCATCTGCCCCACCACGAAGGTCGCCGCCACCACCGCCAGCTGCCACGGCCCCTGCCACGACAGCAGCACGCCCATCATCGCGAGCACCACGCCGATGCCCGTGCCCAGGTAGGGCACCATGTTGCCGAAGCCGGCGATGAGGCCAATGGCGATGGCCAGGTCGATGCGGGCCACGGACAGACCCGCCGCGTAGATGACCGACAGGATGGCGCCCACCGCGAGCTGGCCCTGCACGAAGGCGGACAGCACCTCGTCCACCTCGCGGAAGCGCTGGCTCACCAGCGCCACCGAGCGACGCGGCAGCAGGTCCTTGATGCTCCCCATGAGGCGCGGGTAGTCCTGGAGGAAGAAGAACGCCAGCACCGGCACCACCGACAGGCCCAGCAGCGTGGTCACGAAGCGCGCGGTGTTGCCGGCGAAGCTCGCCACCAGCCGCGCCGCCGTGGGGCCCGCGCTCTGGAGCAGCTCGGAGGCCTTCTCGCCCAGCTCCGCGGTGCGCTGACTCACCAGCTCCGGCAGCGACATGCCCAGCAGCGACTCCACCTGCGGCACCACCTGGGTGCTGGCGCGCGAAAAGAAGCCGGGCAGCTTCGCCGCCTCGTCGCGGAACACCGGCACCAGGTACAGCCCCGCGCCCACCATCAGCAGCGTGCCCGCCACGAAGAGCACCGTCGTGCCCAGCGTCCGGTCCAGGCCGCGCTTCTCCAGCAGCGTCACCACCGGGTTGAACGCGTACGCGCCCGTCAGCGCCAGCAGCACCGGCACCGCCACCCCGCCGAACACCGACAGGAGCGCGAACACCAGCGCCAGCGAGCCCACCATCGCGCCGGACCACACCAGGTCCACCCGGCGCGCCGCCGCCTCGTCCAGGGCCGCGGGGTCGCCGGGCGGGGGCACGGGCTCCGGGTGCACGACGTGCAGCACGGGGGAGACTTCCGGGGGGGCCACGGACTCCAGGGCCCTCTGGGGGGCCCTCACCGCGCGCTCACTGCCTTTCTTGCGACGTCCGATGACCGCCTCCTGGTCCCCCCATCCTACGGTGTCTTCGGCTCCGGATTGCGCGCGAGAACGGACCAAAGGGGTCGCCCGCCACCTTGCGCTCCAGGGTGCCGACCCAAATGCGGCCTGGCTCCGCGTCCACCACCAGCCGCCGGGACGCCTGGAGCGGGATGGACTTCTCCGTCCACGGCCCCGGCGTCACCTCCGAGATCAGACTCCAGCGTGTCCTGCACCCTGGCGCATCACGGAGCGTCGCCTCCAGCCTCGGGCGCCGTGGGGCGCAGCTTGACCTTCAGCGTCACCCGCGCCCCGCTGGGCTCGTAGTAGGTCGTGTAGGGCCAGAAGCCCCGCTTCTTCACCTGCACCTGATGGAAGCCGGCGTCGCCCAGGCGCAGGCTGCGGGAGGCACTGGAGAAGTCGCTGCACAGGCCCTGCTGCACGCCGTCCAGCAGCACCTCGGCGTCCGCGGGCTCGCACCGGAGCACCACGTCGCCGCGCTTGCCCTCGGCTGCGGCCATCAGCTCACGCGCCCGGGCCATCGTCGCGGGCTGCTCCTGCTTCGCCGCGCAGCCGGCCGTCAGCAGCGCCGCCAGCGGGAGCACCGCCGTCCACCGGGTGCGCATCACGGCGCCACGGTCGGTTCGACGGGGCGCTCCGACACGCCCGTCGCAGGGACCTTCCGCGTCTGGAGCGTCTTGTCCCCCAGCAGCGGGCAGTGCATGGCACGGATCAGGAGCATCGGCGTTCCTCGGGCTGCCGCGAAACCGGCGGCTACTGCGTGACGATGGCGACCCGGCCCTCGGCCAGGAAGCGCGTGTTCGCCTCGGTGAGCGCGCGGGCCCCTTCCGCGCTCAGGACCAGGTCCGAGCCCTGGAGCTCCGCGGCCTTCACCACCAGCGGCTTGTCCCCCACCAGCGAAGCCTTCTTGGCGGCGTCCAGGCTGTCGAACCAGGCCGCCACGCCCGTGGCGCTCCGGGCCTCTTCCGTGAGCACCGTCGCGCCGTAGAGCGGCTTGCCCGCCGCGTCCACCAGCCGGGGCGCGAGCACGGGCTTGAGGCCCAACCCTCGCGCGTCCACGACGAGGCCGGTGTACTTCTTCGCGCCTCCGGCGTTGAGCACGATGGCCGCGTCCTGCGCGGGGATCAGCGCCGCGGAGAGCGCCGCGAGCGGGACCTCCACGTCCAGCTCCACGCCGCTGTCGGAGAAGTAGCGCCGGGCCACGACCTTGTAGCCCTTGATGGCGCCCTCCACGCGGCCCTTCACCTCCTCGCGCGCCCACTCGTCGGCCACGGTGCGGCCGGCGCTCACCTGGATGCCCTTGGCCCGCTCCAGCAGGTTGCGGAACGCGTCCATCTTCGCGGCGCGCTCGGCGCCCAGTCGCGCCTGCGCGGGATTGGCCGCCTTCAGGTCCGGTGCGCCGGAGCCCGTGGCGCGCAGCACCTGGCCTTCCCAGTTGATGCCGGGAGCGCCAGGCGCGGCGACGGTGCGCGCGGCTTCACCCGCGGCGGGTGTGGTGGCGGGTGCGGCGACCTTCGCGTCCTTGCCCTGGCCCAGCGCCGTCAGCGGCACGACCAGCAACAATCCCCACAGCGAACGTCTCACGGAGCACTCCTCCCGCTGTCGCCGAGGATGCGGCGAGCGCACAGGAAACCACTCCGGGCATTCAAGGGGGCCACTCCGCGCGAAGTCAAGGCGACCCGGGGCATGGGCGGCTCCACCGGACCCGACTTCCATGCGCACCGCGAACCGCCGGTGGCACCGCGCAGTCGCGGTGGCACACGCGGAGGGTAACGCCGAGCGTCAGTTCTCGTTCGCGTGACGGTCGACGTAGGCGTCGATCATCTTGCGGTGCCGCTCGGTGAGCAGGGTGAAGCGCACGCCCGACTGCTCGCGGCGGCCCAACTCCTTCCATTCGCGAACGACTTCACCCTCGGCGTAGATGATCTCCTCGGAGCCGGGGAGCTGGAACTGGAGGCCGACGCGACGGGCTTCGTGCTGGGGCTCGATGAGGCGCGACAGGCTGACGCCTTCCTGGCTGATGTCCGCGGCGCGGGTCATGTACGGCACGCCGCCCATGTACTTGTTGAGGTAGATGTCCAGGGGCGCTCGATTGGCCTTCCGCTTCTCGCTCATTGGCTCATGACCTCCGGCTGGTGCAACAGGCTGCTGCGGGGGTGCAGCGACCTGGAGGCACAGTACGGTCAGTCGTCATGCGCGCAAGAAAACGGCGTGATCCACGGCTGCGCGCACTCCGCGTTTTTCCGCTCGCTGGATTCTTCGCGCTGTCCTGTGCACGAGCTGCCCGCGCACGTTCGCCCCGCCCCTCGGGGCGCGTTGGCTATAGTCCCCCCATGCTCGTGAAAGGCGGAAGCATGCGTATGCAGTGGATGGCGGCCCTGGTGCTGGCGCTCGGCGCTCCGGGCTTCGCCCAGGCACAGGCCCCGACGAAGACGTCCAAGCCGGCCGCTCCGGCCGGGGCCACCAAGGCCCCCGCCCCGGAGCTCCAGACCGAGGATCAGAAGACGCTCTATTCGCTCGGCGTGTCGCTGGGCCAGAACGTGACGACGCTCGCGCTGTCACCCGAGGAGATCCAGATCGTCCAGCGGGGACTCCAGGACGCGCTCACCGGCACGGCGCCCGCGGTCGACCCCAAGGAGTTCAGCGGTCGGATCCAGGTGCTCGCCAAGAACCGGCAGGCCCAGGCCAACGTCGCCACGCTGGAGCGCGCCGCCAAGGAGCCCTCCACCACGCGGCTGCCCTCCGGCGTCCTCTACCGCGAGCTGACGGCCGGCACCGGCAAGAGCCCCCGCCCCACCGACACCGTGAAGGTGCACTACCGGGGCACGCTGATCGACGGCACGGAGTTCGACAGCTCCTTCAAGCGCGGCGTGCCTGTGGAGTTCCCGCTCAACGGCGTCATCCCCTGCTGGACCCAGGGCGTGCAGAAGATGAAGGTCGGCGGCAAGGCGAAGCTCACCTGCCCCGCCGCCACCGCCTACGGCGACCGTCCGCCCACGGGCTCGCGCATCCCCTCCGGCGCCGTGCTCCAGTTCGAGGTGGAGCTGGTGGATGTGCCCGGCAACACCGCCGGCGGGCAGTAGGCCCGGCGCTCAACACGACGGGGGCCCGTGCGACACGGGCCCCCGCGAGAGCTTCACACCGGCGAGCGCACCGACCGACCGCCGAAGGGCGGATCCGCCATGATGGCCTGGGCCAGCCGGTCCGCGAAGGCACGCCCCTCCCGCGCGAAGGACTCGCGCTCCTCGTCGTTCAGGAGCACGCGCACCTCGAACTGGACGAAGCCGCCCACCACCACCTCGATGGACAGCGCCCCGCCCCGACCGCGCAGCACGCGGTACAGGAGCGGGCTCTGGAGGAGCACCTCCTCGTCACTCACGGGATTTCCGCCACCTGCGCGTCAGCCACCGGGGCGTTGATGACCATCACCTCCGGCACGCCGCCGGACGTGTAGCCGCCGAACTTGAAGCAGTCCGTCTCCTCGGGCGTGGTGCACTTCCACACGCCGGGGTCCGCCTCCACCGGCAGCCGCGCGCAGACCTTCCGGTCCGCCAGGTCCAGCGTCATCATCCGCAGCGGCCCTTCGAAGTTCTTCGCCGGCAGGCCGAGCGCCTGCCCCAGCACCGCCGGATCATGCTTCCCGTCCGCCGTCTTCGACTTCTCCACCGCACCCTGGATGGTCTCCGACGGCGCCGCGAACAGGTAGCAGGCCACGTCGTTGCAGCGGCCGAAGTTCTTCGCGCCCGTCTGCACCACGAACTTCTGGTACGCGCTGTCCGTCATCAGCCAGGACACCTTGCCGTTCGCGAAGTTCTTCGCCACGTGCTGGTCGATGCCGTACGGGCTGGCCAGCGCGTCGGCCTGCGTGGAGATCTCCTTCTGCGTGGGGTCGCAGTTGTCGACCAGCGACGCCACGGGAGGCGGCTGCGTCGTCGGCTCGGTGGGCTCCGGCTTCGTGCCGCCCTTCATCGAAGCACAGCCGACCACCGTCGACAGCGAGCCCAGCAGTACCGCACGGAAGATAGGATTCATGGCCATTCCTTCAGTAGAGGTGAATGAAGAAAGGCCCGGATATCACAGGGCCGCGGCAGTGGCCCGCAACAACGATTCCGCGCTGACGGGGGCGCCGGTGGCGTGGCGCATCCATTCGTCCGGCGTGACGGAGCCGTGGATGGCCATGCGTTCGAACTCCGCGCCCAGCGGTCCGTACTGCTTCAGGTGCTCTTCGATCTGGAACGCGATGAGGTGCCCGAGCGGGTAGTCCGGCAGGTACAGCGGGTAGCTGATCATGTGGCTGTAGATGCCCAGCAGCGGGCTGTCCTTCCGGCCCAGCACCGGCGCGTAGTACTGGTTCCACACGTCGCGCGACACCTGGGCCACCGCTTCGCGAAGCTCGGCGGGCGTGGCGTCCGGGTGTTCGTACATCCAGTGCCAGGTGGCCATGTCCACCAGCGCCACGCCGGCGATCTCCCAGGACTGCCAGAAGTCGTTGAGCACCCGCTCGCGCTCGCTGGCCGCGTCGGGCTGGCCCAGGCCCAGCAGCTCCAGGTCGCGCGCCTGGAAGACGAACGCGAGCGCTTCGGTGAAGGCGTTGTTGGGGACGCCGGACAGCAGCGTGTGGTCCACCTGGTACAGGCTGAAGACCTGCTCCACGTTGTGCCCCAGCTCGTGCACCGCGATGTTGTAGCCCTTGTAGTCCATGCCCCCTGGCTCCACGCGCGTGCGCAGGCGCGGGAAGTCTCCCCGGCGCAGCGCCGGCTGGGCATGGCCCGCCCCCCGGGACGCATCCACGCGGATGTACGACGCGAGCACGTTCGCCTTCTCCGGCGTGAAGCCCAGGGCCTGGAGGATGCGGGGGATGTCGCGCGCGAACGCGTCCGCCGTGGGGTAGCGCTTGCGCGTCAGCGCATCCAGCTGCGCCTCCGGCACCTTCGCGCCCGGCCGGAAGCCGGGATACCAGAGGTCCTGCGGCTCCAGCGGGCGGCCCAGCCGGGACTCGATGAGCTTCGCCACGCGCGGCACCAGCGGCGAGCCGAGCAGCTCCGTGAGCAGGGCACGCACCCGCTCCTCCGGCAGGCCCCGCTCCAGCTCGAAGCTGCGCGCGATGCGCGTGGGGGCCACCGGCGAATATGGATCCGCCCGCCGCGACGCCTGGAAGGTGGCGAGCAGCTTCGCGTAGCGCGTGTCCGGCTCCGGCGCGACGTCCGCCTTCGCGGGGCGCTCCGGCGCGTTCGCCTCCACCGACTCCGGCGGCGCCACCGTCACCGCGTTGGTGAACGGATCCCAGTCCACGCGCGGGTTGTCGATGACGGCGGCGGGGATGGACTGGGTGACGATGCGCTCCATCACCTGGACGATCATCCGCTGCTTGGCCAGCCCCTTCGCGTCCGTGTAGTCCGCCTTCAGCTCGTCGCGCAGGTTCCAGTGACTGATGAGCCGCAGACCCTTGGGGAACAGGCGCTGGCCCTTCGCGTCCACCAGGTGGTGCATCCACACGTTGTATTCGGCGATGTAGAGGTTCGCGGCCGCGATGGCCTTCGCCGCCTGCTGATCCACCGCCGCGGGCACGCGCCGGTTGAAGCGCGACGCGAGCTTCGCCTCCGCCCACTGCCGCCGCGTCCAGGACGGGCCCGCCTTCACCCGCTCCTCCAGCGTGGTGAGCGGGAAGTTGAGCAGCGCGACGAAGCCCGGCTTCGCCTGGAACAGGTCCGACGTGACGTTGGAGGAAGGGTCATACGCCGCCAGCAGCAGCTCCACCGGCAGCAGCGGCCCCAGGTCCAGGTCCGTGAACCACTGGAGCTCGCGGCCCAGCTCGTTCATGTGCCCGTCGAACTGTTCGAACAGGCCCTCCATGCGCCGGAACGTCGCGTCCAGCAGTGGCCCCTCCGGCAGGAACTGCTCGCGCGCGAACGCCGCCAGGTCCCCATCCTCCGCGCGCCACAGCGAGGCCACCTGCTCCACGCCCCGCTCGATGCGGGCCCTCTGCGCCTCGCCGTGCTTCGCGACCAGCTCCGCCTTGAGCGCGGCCAGCGCCTCCTGCGTCACCGGCGCCGCGGGGGCCACCGCGCTCCGGGCGTCCACCGGGGCCGTGGGGGTGGAGGTGGTGGCGCAGCCGAGCGCGGCCATGAGCGGGAGGAAGCGCAGACGCGCGACGCGGGAGGTAGGGGCGGGCATGCGGGCTCCGGAAAATACAAAAGGCCCGACCCCGGGGGATCGGACCTTCTGAGGATGCATCAGGACGTCGTCAGGAAGACGACGGGACTAGATGGGGCGAACGTTCTGCGCCTGCAGGCCCTTGGGGCCCTTGGCGACGTCGAACTCCACCTTCTGGCCCTCGGCCAGCGAGCGAAAGCCATCCGCCTGGATCGACGTGTGGTGGCAGAAGAGATCCTCGCCCCCGCCGTCCTGCGTGATGAAACCGAAGCCCTTCGCATCGTTGAACCACTTCACGGTACCAGTCGCCATTGCCTTGTTCTTCTTTCATCACGGATGGGCAGGGACGCCCGTCCGGTCCTTACAGAGAGTCAACCCTACAAGACGGGCGCACACTAGGCACCGGTTCGACCAGAAGTCCACCGCCCAGAAATACGAAAGGCCCGATCCTGGGGGATCGGACCTTCCGGGTGCTTCAAGAAGTCGTCAGGAAGACGACCGGCTCAGATCGCGCGAACGTTCTGCGCCTGCAGGCCCTTGGGGCCCTTGGCGACTTCGAACTCCACCTTCTGGCCCTCGGCCAGCGAGCGGAAGCCGTCCGCATTGATCGCGGTGTGGTGGCAGAACACGTCCTCGCCGCCGCCATCCTGCGTGATGAAACCGAAGCCCTTCGCATCGTTGAACCACTTCACGGTACCGGTCGCCATTGCCTTGTTCTTCTTTCATCGCGGACAGGGAGAGTCGCCGTCCGGTCCCACAGAGAGTCAACCCTACAAGACGGCGACAAGCCTAGACGCCCCTCCCAGAAGCTGTCTACTCCCTGTTCACCTCACCAGCCGCACTTCTGTCCCTTGTTCTGTTCCTGGAGCCAGCGGCGCAGCGGCGCGAAGTATTCCAGCATGGGCGTCGCGTCGATCTGCCGGCCGCCCGTCATCGCGAACATCGCCTCCGGCCAGGGCTTGCTCGCGCCCAGCTCCAGCATCGCCTGGAGCCGCTGCCCCGCCGCCTTGTTGCCGTAGATGGAGCACTCGTTCAGGGGGCCCGTGATGCCGGCCGCCTCGCAGAGCGACTTGTGGAACTGGAACTGGAGGATGCGCGCCAGGAAGTAGCGCGTGTACGGCACGTTCGCCGGGACGTGGTACTTGGCGCCCGCGTCGAAGTCCTGCTCCGTGCGGTCCACCGGCGCGCCCACGCCCTGGTACTTCTGGCGCAGCGCCCACCAGCTCTTGTTGTAGTCCTCCGGCGTCACCTTCCCGCTGAAAACATCCCAGCGCCACTGGTCCACCAGCAGGCCGAAGGGCAGGAAGGCCACCTTCTCCAGAGCGTCCTTGAGCTGCAGGTTGATGACGTTCTTGTCGTTCTTTTCCACCGCGCTCAGCAGGCCCGCCTGCTGGAGGTAGGAGGGCGTGATGGACAGCGTGAGCGCGTCACCAATGGCCTCGTGGAAGCCGTCATTCGCGCCAGCCTGGAAGAGGACCGGGAGCTTGTAATAGTAGGTGTAGTAGTAGTTGTGACCCAGCTCGTGGTGGATGGTGACCAGGTCCTCCTCGGTGGGCTTGATGCACATCTTGACGCGCAGGTCGTTGTCGTACGTCACGTCCCAGGCGGAGGCGTGGCAGACGACGTCGCGGTCGCGGGGCTTGGTGAACTGCGAGCGCTCCCAGAAGGTCTGCGGCAGCGGCTTGAGGCCCAGCGAGGTGAAGAACTTCTCACCCAGCTTCACCATCTTCTGCGCGTCATAGCCCTGCTTCACCAGCGCGGCGTCCACGTCCAGGCTGGCCTGCCCGGGGAACGGCTCCACCAGGGGGTAGATGTTGTTCCACTCCTGGGCCCACATGTTGCCCAGCAGGTGCGCGGGGATGGGCTTGCCGGCGGGCACCTTCGCCTCGCCGTACTGCTTCGCGAGCCGGCCGCGCACATAGCAGTGCAGCTCGTCGTACATGGGCTTGACCTGGCCCCAGAGGCGCTGCGCCTCCTTTTCGAACTCCTCGGGCGGCATGTCGTAGCCCGACCGCCACAGCGTGCCCAGGTCGTTGAAGCCGATGTCCTTCGCGCCCGCGTTGGAGGCGTTGACGAGCTGGGTGTACAGCGGTCGCATGGGGCGGCTGATGGAGTGCCAGCCCTGCCACGCTTCGAGCAGCGTGGGCTCGTCACGGCTCTGCGCCATCACGTCGGACAGATCCCCCAGGTCGCGGCACTTCGCCTTGCCGTCCTTGCCGCAGTACTTGCCCTTGCCGAACAGGCCATCCAGCTTCGCCGCGGTGGCGGCCAGCTCCGCGCGCTGGGCGGCGTTGGCCGGGGCGGGCAACGTCTGGGAGACGCGCAGCAGGTGCAGGATGCGCGCGGTGTCCGCGTCCAGCGTCAGCCCGTCGAAGCGGCGCGACTCCTTGATGGCGCCGTTGACGTAGGCCATCACCTCCTCGTTGATGGCGGCCACGTTCCGCTCGGTGTCGTCGGTGATGTACGTGCTCTTGATCCAGTCGGCGGTGGCCTGCCGGGTCCAGAGCTTCTTCAGGTCCGCGTTCAGCTTCTCGGCGAACTGCTTCGCCTCGGCGGGGGTGGCCTCGGCGACCGGGGACTTCGAGGCGGGGGCGGGCGTCGTCTGCGCGCAACCGGAGATGGCCACGAGCGACAGGGCGGCCAGGGCCGCGCGCATCAAGGGTTGCTGGAGGAGGTAGCGGGTCATGGGCGTGGACACTAGGGGAACTGGCATGCCCTCGCACCCGTGAAGTCAAGGACGCCGCACGTCCTGCTCCCTGGGTGAGCGTCGCGGTCCTGCTGTCTGACGCAACGCAAGAACGGCGCGGTCCTTCTCCTTCGCCTCCAGCATGAAGTCCGCCGGCCCGTCGAGCGCGGACACCATGGCGCGGAAGTCCTCCGGGAGGATGAAGTCCGCGTGCGCGCCCGGCCGACCGCCCGCCTTCTGGGACGCCAGGTGGAACTTCGGCCGCAGGTCCAGTGTGGGCCACATAGCCCAGCCGATAGGTGGAGGGGCCTTCCATGAGGCAAAGGGTCACTACGTCCGTGCGCGATGACCTCGCGCGCCCGGGGGTCGTCCGGAGAGCAGCCGGCCACGACGAGCCGTCCCTGCCGCGCAGCTACAGGGAGTGGCAGCTTTGCACCATGCTGCTCGGACACACCCGCGATGTCAGCTGGCCCGCACCGGAACCGGAGCTGGCGAAGGCCCGGCGGTTCCTGGAGGACTGCCGGGGCAAGCACGTCCTCGTCGTGCCGTATCCAGACGCGGATGGGCTGGCGTCCGGCGTGCTGATGCTGCGAGCGCTCCAGTCGCTGGGCGCGCGCCCGACCGCACGGCTACCGGGCAAGGGAGAGGACCTCCACACGGAGACCTTCCTGGAGCGCCTGGGCACGGCGCCCGCGGAGGCGCTGGTGGTGCTGGACATGGGCAACCGCTGGGGCGGGACGCTGCTGCCGGGCGTGCCCACGCTCGTCGTGGATCGCCATGACCGCCGGGGCGCGAAGGGGTTCTCTCCCGAGGTCCAGGTGCTGACCGCGCACGGCCACGAGCCCGTCGCCAACACCAGCGTGCTGACCTACGTCCTCATGTCGCACTTCGTCGTGCCGGGACCCCTGGAGTGGCTGGCCGCGCTGGGCACCGTGGCGGCGCTGGGGCCGGATGCGCCGATGCCCTTCCTCAAGGACGCGCTGCGGCGGGCGAAGCGGACGGCCGTGGTGGAGACCGTCTCGCTGTTGAACGCGGCCACGCGCTCGCACCGGATCGCCACGCCGCTGGCGATGCAGGTGCTGCTCCGCGCGGGCAGCGCTTCGGACATCCTCGAGAGCCGCGTGCTGGGCGTGGATGCGCTGCGCGACTGTCGCCTGGAGGTCCAGCGCGAGGTGGCCCGCTGCGCCAAGACGCCGCCGCGCTTCGCGGGCAACGTGGCCCTGCTGCTCTTCAGCTCGGAGACCCAGGTGCATCCGCTGGTCGCGGTGCGGTGGGCCCAGCGGATGCCGGACCACGTCGTCATCGCCGCCAACACCGGCTACCTGCCCGGCCGGGTGGACTTCACGCTGCGAAGCCGCGTGCCCCTGGAAATCCAGGGGCTCATGCGGGGCGGGGAACGACCGACGCTGGAGGAGACCGCCGAGGAGGGCGTCGTGCGATACGCCGTCAGTGGCAGCCTGCCGCCCGCGGACTTCCTGCGGCTGTTGGAGGGCATGGGCTTCCGGGGACTGAACGGTGTCGACGTGGAGCGACGCGGTGTCGCTCCGGGCTGAGCGGGAGCGGATTGCGATATGACGGGGCGGATGCTTCGCGCCCTCCCTGCCCTCCTCCTCGCGTTGAGCCTTGCTTGTGATTCCTCCGACGAGCCGCCTCCGGGCGGCATGGAGGGCTGCGAGGCATTCGTCTTCCCCCTGTCGGGCGTCACCGACGCCAGCCACGTAAGCTCGTGCAGCAGCGCCGCGTGTGGCAACGGCGAGAACCCTCCCAACTCCGGCCTGCACTGCCCTACGTGGCTGCCCTGCCGGAGCTACACCGAGGAGCAGCCGCGCTGCTCGTGGCTGCACAACCTGGAGCACGGGCACGCGGTGTTCCTCTACAACTGCCCGGAGGGCTGCGCCGACGAGGTCGCGAAGCTGGAGGCCGCGCAGGCCCGTGCCGCGCAGGGCAGCAACGGCGTGCGCCGCGCGCTCATCGCGCCCGATGCACAGCTCCCCAAGCGCTTCGCCGCGATGTTGTGGCGCCGCACATACCTGATGGACTCCGTGGATCCGGAAGCCCTCGCGTGCCTGCTCGCGTACCAGGACCGGGAAGCCCCCGAGCCCGGGCTGCTCTGCGCCCCCTGAGCGAGCCCCTGGTGGTGTGACAGGAGGCCTGACGACCGGGGGGGCGAAGTCGCGGGAGCCGGAAGGCATGAGAGCGCTGAAGCGTACTAGCGCCTCCATGACCAACCCCATTCGACGCGCCCTCGCGGCGCTGCTGACGCTGACGTGTCTGGGGGCGCTGTCGGCCCAGGCCGCCACGGGTGTGCAGGGCCCCGTGCCTCCCGCGTTCCAGAACCGCCTGATGGTGGGCCTCTTCGAGGAGGCCGGCCAGAACTGGATGCGCGACAGCGACGTCCCGTGGGACGCGCGCTACCGCTACTTCACCAAGGGCTGGGCGGACAACTGGGGCTACGGCGCCCGCGACGGTGCCTGGGCCACCAGCTTCTTCACCGAGACGAAGGCGCAGGGCTTCGTCCCGGTCGTCACCTACTACCAGCTCTTCGGTGAGCCGGGCGGTGGCGAGCAGCAGACGCTGGCGAAGCTGAAGAACGCCACCACGATGCGTGCCTACTTCGAGGACGTGAAGCTGCTCCTCCAGCGCGCGAAGGCCTACGGGGGCCCCGTCGTCGTGCACGTCGAACCCGACGCCGTCGGCTTCCTCCAGTTCCAGACGAACTCCAACTCCCACGCCGCCGCGGCCATCGCCGCCTCCGGGATGCCGGAGCTCGCGGGCCTGCCCGACACCGTCGCGGGCTGGAGCCTGGCGTTCCTCCAGCTGCGCAAGGCGGTGGGCGCGAACAACGTCGTGCTCGGGCTGCACATCTCCGCCTGGGCCAGCGGCAAGGACATCGCGTTCAACTCGCTCACGGATCCGCTCCAGCCGGAGGTGGACAAGGTCGTCGCGTTCATCAACCCGGCGGGGCTCGCAGCCAACGCCACGGGCTCCACCTACGACGTGCTCGTGGGGGATCCGCTGGACCGCGACGCGGACTTCTACCGGCTCACGCAGGGCGCGGACCACACCTGGGACATGAGCGACACGGCGTCCATCACGTCCCGCTCCTACAACCGCTACGCGGAGTGGCTGCGGCTGTTCAACCAGACCACCGGCAAGCGCTGGGTGCTGTGGCAGATCCCCCTGGGCAACTCCAACCACCTCAACGTCAACAACAGCGGCGGGGCGCGCCAGGGCTACAAGGACAACCGCACCGAGTACTTCTTCGGCGCGAGCGGCGACGCGCACCGGCGCAAGTTCGCCAACGTGGGCGTCATCGCCCTGATGTACGGCGCGGGCGCGGGCGGCCAGAGCTCCTACCAGAACGACCTCGCCACCGACGGGCAGCCCTACCTCAAGAAGCGCGCGGGCGCGTTCCTCCAGGCCGGCGGACTCTCCCTCCCCGCGGCCGGCACCACCCTGCCGCCTCCGGGCGGCGGTACGCCCGATGCGGGCACGCCACCTGTCGACGCCGGCACGCCCCCCACCGACGGCGGCGTGGACGGCGGCACCGACGGCGGCACCCGGCCGGATGCGGGGACGATGGATGGCGGCACCGGTTCGTCCGATGCGGGCACGTCCTCCGACCCTTCGAAGTACGGCTTCGAGTCCAGCACGCAGGGGTGGAGCGCGTCCGGCGCCGCCCTCTCGCCCGTCAGCACCAGCACCTCCAAGGCCTACGCGGGCACCCGTTCGCTGGCCGTGACCTTCAACGGAACCTCCGGCAAGGGCACCGTGGCCGTGGCCAACGCGGCCGTGCCGGCGGGCAGGACGGTGACGTTCCGCTTCTGGCTCCCCACCGGCAGCAAGCTCCTCGGCGTGCAGCCCTACGCGCTGGAGGGCGCGGCCGCGAACTGGCGCTGGACGGGCACCTGGTTCGCCGTGGGCAGCCTCAAGGCGGGGGCCTGGAACACCGTCACCGTGAAGCTGCCTTCGGGGTCCACCACGCCCCTGTATCAACTGGGCGTGGAGTTCCAGACGAGCGGCACCTGGAAGGGAACGGCGTACCTCGACGCCGTCACCTGGTAGGGCCCTTGCGGCTCCGGTGACGGCGCCGGTCCCGCGGGTGCGTGCAACCGCCCGCGGGACCGACATAGGGTAGCGCCGCCTTGAGCACCCTGCCCCTGCCGACCCCTGTCTCCCGCGAGCGCGTGCGCGCCATCGACTGGCTGCGCGGAATCTCCGTCCTGTTCATGATCCAGTGCCACGCGCTGGCGCTGCTCACCCCCGAGCTGCGCAAGAGCGTATGGACCGGCTGGTTGTTGAAGATCGACGGCCTGGTGGCCCCCGCGTTCATCTACTCCGCCGGGTTCGCGCTCTCGCTGCTGATGGTGCGCAGCGCCGCGGGGGGCGTGCTGGAGGACCGCGTGCGTCGCAACCTGCGCCGCATCGCGGAGGTGTTCGCCGTCGCCGCGCTGGTCAACGCCGCGTGGTTCCCCGTGCTGAAGGAGCCGGTGTGGCTCTTGCGCCTGGACATCCTCCACTGCGTGGGCCTGTGCCTGCTGCTCACCCTGCCCCTGGCCGCGCTGCTGGCCCCGCGCCCGCGCGTGCTCGCGACCACGGCGCTCGTCCTGGCGATGGTGGCGTTCGCGCTCGCGCCCTTCACCGACACCGCCGGCGAGCCGTGGGCGTCGTTCCTGCGCAAGTCCTCCTGGTCCCCCTTCCCGCTGCTGCCGTGGATCGGCTTCGCGTGGCTGGGCGCCTTCTGCGGCACCATCGCGGGCGCGTGGGGCCGCGCGGGACTGTCCCGGGCCCTGGTGTTCCTCATCGCGGTGGGGCTCGCCGGGACGCTCATGCCGCACCTGCTCAGCGGCCTCTATCCCCCACATCGCTTCTTCGTCACCAACCCGTCCAACTCCGCCACCCGCTTCATGTGGGTCTGCGCGGTGCTGCTCGGGCTCTTGTGGGTGGAGGGCCGGATGGCGCCGGACGCGAAGCCCTCACGGGGCCGGCGCTTCCTGGAGGTGTTCGGGACCGCGTCGCTGTCCGCGTACTTCTTCCACGAGATGCTGCTGTTCTACCGGACGTTCGGCTTCTCGTTCCAACGCGTCTGGGGCGATCGCAGCGGGTGGCTCCAGTACGCGGGCCTGCTGGCGCTGCTCATCGCGTGCACGTACGCGCTGTGCCTCGCGGTGGATCCAGCGGAGCGCGCGCTCAAGAACGGCTTCGCGCGCATCCGCCAGCTGGCGCTCAGTGGCCCGTGGATGCGGCCTGCTCGAAGGCGCGGATGACGTCCGGCGGGGCCTGCACCAGTTCGATGAGCACGCCCTCGCCGCTCAGCGGGAACTGATCGCTGGCCTTCGGGTGGATGAAGCACACGTCGAAGCCCGCCGCGCCCTTGCGGATGCCGCCCGGCGCGAAGCGCATCCCCTGCCCCTCCAGCCACTTCACGGCCGTGGCCAGGTCGTCCACCCACAGCCCCACGTGGTTGAGCGCCGGGTCGTGCACTTTCGGACGGCCGTCGGGGTTGACGGGCTGCATCAGGTCCACCTCCACCTTGAAGGGGCCAGCGCCCGCCACGACGATGTCCTCGTCCACGTTCTCCCGTTCGCTGCGGTAGGTGCCATGGGCCTGGAGGCCCAGGGTGTCCACCCACAGCCTGCGCAGGGCGCCCTTGTCGAGCCCCCCGATGGCGATCTGCTGGATGCCCAGAATCCGGAACGGTCGTGTCGTCTCCATGGGCGGACACCGTCGCAAATGGGGTTTCCCCACGCAAGCGCGGGCCACGCCCGGGGCCGGGAAAAATTCACCGGATAAACCCATTCCGGACGTCGGTCGTTTTGAAGGGCACGCCTGCTACTTCCAGTCCGGGAGCCTTTCATGTCCGCCTTCTTCTCCAAGCGCCGCGTGTCCTTCCTCAGTGGTGCCCTGCTCTCCGCCAGCCTCGTGGCCGCGTGCTCCACCTCGCGTTCCCCCGCGGAGTCACAGGCGCTGACCCATGCCGAAGCGCGCCCTTCCCGCGCCAACTCCGCGCCCAGGGATGACGCCCCCACGCCCCCCGGTCCCGTGGAGGATGAATCCACCGACCGCGTCGCCGCGCTCTCCGCCCCGCCTCCTCCGAGCACCGCGCCGGAGCCCGTGCGCCGCGCGCCGCCGTCCCAGCATCTGGCCTTGATGCCCGCGAAGCCGATGCCGTCCGGCGTGGCGTTGGGCATCTCCGGTGTCGGCGCCGGGGGCGGAGGGGTGGTGGCCCCTGCCCCCGTGATGGAGAAGTCCAAGAAGGAGATGCTGGCGGAGGACAAGTCGCTGACCGAGGGCGGCAACACCTTCGAGGCCTACAAGCCCAACGCCTTCACCGAGACGACGAAGGACGCGCTGTCCACCTTCGCGGCGGACGTGGACACGGCCTCCTACTCCATGGCGCGGCGCTACCTGCAGAACGGCCAGCTGCCCCCCACCCACGCGGTGCGCGTGGAGGAGTTCGTCAACTACTTCAAGTACCGCTACACCCCGCCGGAGGAGGGGGCCTTCACGGTGCACCTGGAGGGCGCGCCCTCGCCCTTCAACGCGCGGCGCCACTTCGTGCGCGTGGGCGTGCAGGGCAAGGTCGTCTCCCGCTCGCAGCGCAAGCCCGCGCACCTGGTGTTCCTGGTGGACACCAGCGGCTCCATGGCGTCGTCGGACAAGCTGCCGCTGGCGCTGGAGTCCATCAAGGTCGCGGTGAAGAACCTCAACGAGAACGACACCGTGGCGCTCGTCACCTACGCGGGCTCCACGAAGGACGTGCTGGCGCCCACGCCCGCCACGGACGTGAAGAAGATCCACGCGGCCCTGGACACGCTGGCCGCGGGCGGCGGCACCGCCATGGGCTCCGGCATGGAGACGGCCTACAAGCACGCGGTGAAGAAGGCGTCCGGCAGCGTGGTGTCCCGCGTGGTGGTGCTCACCGACGGTGACGCCAACATCGGCCCCAACCTGAGCGCGAAGGACATGCTCGCCAGCGTGCAGAAGTACGTGTCCGAGGGCGTCACCCTCACCACGGTGGGCTTCGGCATGGGCAACTACCACGACTCGCTGATGGAGCAGCTGGCGGACAAGGGCAACGGCAACAGCTTCTACGTGGACAGCATGAAGGAGGCGCGCAAGGTCTTCGAGACGCAGCTCACCGGCACGCTGGAAGTGATTGCCAAGGACGTGAAGTTCCAGGTGGAGTTCAACCCGAAGGCCGTCAGCCGCTACCGCCTGATGGGCTACGAGAACCGCGACATCGCGGACAAGGACTTCCGCGACGACAAGGTGGACGCGGGTGAGATTGGCGCGGGCCACACCGTCACGGCGCTGTACGAGGTGGAGCTGACGGGTGAGGCGCAGGAGCTGGCCACGGTGCGCATCCGCGCCAAGGCGCCCAACGGCACGGAGGCCAAGGAGCAGGCCTTCCCGCTCACGAACGCCAACATGAAGGCGTCCCTGGAGGCCGCGTCGCCCGACTTCCGCTTCGCCGCCGCCGTCGCCGCCACCGCGGACATCCTCCGCGCCGCGCCCGCCGCGGAGGGCTGGAGCCTGGCCACCGCGCAGAAGCTGGCGGAGGGCGCCGTGGGCAGCGACACGGAGCGCACCGAGTTCGTCAAGCTGATTGGCCAGGCCCGCGCCCTCACCAGCGCGTCCGCCCGCGGCCGGTAATCCCCGGGGGAGACACCCAGGGCATGCAGCAAGGGGGTCCCCGCCCGTCACCGGAATGTCCCGGTGACGGGCGGGGTCTTTTTCGGGCGCGGCACTGAACAGGAGCAGGGCCCCCGGGGACGTCTGGCCAGGGCTCGGGAGCACGCATGTATGCTGCGCGGCATGAACAGACCCGCTCTCTGGAACCCCTCGTTGCTGGTGGCCCTGGCCTCGTTCGCCTGCGGAGGCTGCGGTGATTCCGCCTCGGGTGGCGGCGTGACCCTGGGCGAGGAGCAGAAGGGAATCGCGACCTACTACGACGCCAACGGCAGCGGCAATTGCAGCTACGACAAGGGCGGCGACCTGATGGTGGCGGCGATGAACGCCGACCAGTACGACAACAGCGCCGCCTGCGGGCAGTGCGTGGACGTCGTCGGGCCCAAGGGCTCCCTGCGCGTGCGCATCGTGGACCAGTGCCCGGACTGCGACAAGGGACACCTGGACCTGAGCCGCGAGGCCTTCGAGAAGGTGGCGGAGATGAAGGACGGCCGGGTGGACATCACCTGGACGCCGGTGTCCTGCGACGTCGCCGGCCCCGTGAAGTACCACTTCAAGGAAGGCAGCAACCCCTGGTGGACGGCCATCCAGGTGCGCAACCACCGGCTGCCCATCAAGAAGCTGGAGTGGAAGCGCGGCGGCGACTGGAAGAGCCTGCGGCGCGAGAGCTACAACTACTTCGTCACCGACGAGGGCGTGGGCGAAGGCAGCTTCCAGCTGCGCGTCACCGCCAGCGACGGCCAGCAGCTCACCGACACGCTGGAGAAGGTGCTGGACGACAAGGCGGTGGACGGGGCGGAGCAGTTCGCGCCCCAGAAGTAGGCGCGAACCGCTCCGGGGAGGACGCTAGCGCCGCAGCATGCCGCGCAGCAGCTCCAGCGCCTCGGTGATGCCCTGCCAGACCTGGAGGGCCTTGATGCCCTCCCCTTCGCCCTGCACGTTGCGGCGGGCGGCGCGCTCCAACGGCAGGAGCGCCCCTTCCACCAGCTCGATCTGCCGGCTCAGCTCCGCCGGAGTCGGGCCGCTCGCCGCGCGCTGCAGCGACTCCGCCGGGGACGGGGCCGGCATGGACACGGACACCGGCCGGTCCGCCAGCGCGGTGATGGCGTGGGAGAGCTGCGCCAGGTACGGCCCGAAGTCGGGGGCCGGCGCGGCCAGCGGGACGTTCCTCAGCGTGGGCGCCTCGGATGCGGTCGCCACGCGCTCCGTGAGCGCCTTGAGCAGCTGCGCCAGGTGCTTGAGGTACGGCGCCAGGTCCGTCGCCGGAGCGGACGGGACGACCACCGGGGCCGGGGCCGGGGGAATCGGCGGCGGCTTCGCGGCGGCCTCGCGGCCCACGCGGGCCACCTCCAGGACGGCCTCGCGCAGGGCCTCCAGGTGCGGGGCCACCTCCACCATGGGGTCGACGTCGGGGGCGCTGCCCGCCTGGGCCGCGGCCTGGACCACGGCGTCGCGCACCGCGCCCAGCTGCTCCTCGATGGCGCCCAGTTGGCCGGTGACGCGCGCCACGGGGTCGTCCTCCTTGCCCCCCATGCGCTTGACGCGGGCGAAGCCCTGCTTGATCTCCTCCCAGCGCTTCGCCTTCTCCGGCGTCAGGCGCCCGCGCATCTCCGCCAGCTTGAGCAGGTTCTGCTCCGCGGCGGTGGTGAGCGTCTGGGACTCGCCCTGGTAGTGGTCGTCGATGCGACGCTCCAGCTCGTCGTCCGTCATCGCGGAGACGACCTTCTCCGCCATCTTGTTCATGTTGCGGTAGCTGCCCTGCAACTTGAACGCGGGCTCCGAGCGGAAGCGCTCGTCCTGCGCGGCGGACGCGATGTACTGGAGGTTCACCTTGAGCAGCACCTGCTGCACGCGGAACAGGCGCTGGAAGACGGCGACGATCTCCTGGAGCTCCGCCGCCGCGTAGCCGTGCTTCAGCTCGCCCGCGGGCACCTCCTCGCCCTTCGCCATCCGGATGAGGCGGTGCACGTCCTGGGGGTCTCGCGTGCCCAGCGGCGCCAGCACCGGGTTGGAGGTGAGCGCGTTCTCCAGGTAGCTGAGCGCGAACAGGTCCTCCTTGCCGTCCAGGATGTCGCCCAGGTTGTACGTGTCCGCGCGGTTGGCGAGCATGTCCGGGATGCGGAAGCGGTCGCCCGTCTCCGTGTACGGATTGCCCGCCATCACCACGCAGAACTTCTTGCCGCGCAGGTCATACGTGCGCGTCTGGCCATTCCAGACACCCTCCACGCGGCGCTGGCCGTCGCACAGGGAGATGAACTTCTGGAGCAGCTCCGGATCCGTGTGCTGGATGTCGTCGAGGTAGAGCATCACGTTGTTGCCCATCTCGAAGGACAGGTTGATGCGCTCCACCTCCTGCCGCGCGGTGGCGTTGGGCGCCTCCGACGGATCCAACGACTTCACGGAGTGGCCCAGCGCCGGCCCGTTCACCTTGACGAAGGTGAGGCCCAGGCGGCTGGCCACGTACTCCATCAGCGTCGTCTTGCCGTAGCCCGGGGGCGACATGAGCAGCAGCATGCCCATGCGGTCCGTGCGCTTGCCCTCGCCCGCCGCGCCCAGTTGCTTGGCCAGGTTCGCGCCGATGAGCGGCAGGTACACCTCGTCGATGAGCCGGTTGCGCACGAAGCTCGTGAGCACCTTGGGCGTCAGCTCCTCCAGCCGCAGCTTGCGCCGCTCCTTGTCCAGCAGGTCGCGCAGGTACGCGCGGTACGCCAAATAGGCGGGCACGCGCACCTGACGGAACTCGCCCAGCCGGGACAGGAACTCGTCCAGGCGCAAGGGCAGCTTCCGGTCCTGCACGCGCGGGTGGCTGCCCAGCAGGCCCGTGGCCTCCGAGGACGTGATGGCGCCCGCCGTCTCGCGGTCCAGCTTGCGCTCGGTGATGAGCACCACCGCCGCCTCCAGCGACACGTAGGCCGCGTCGCCCGCGCCCCCCTCGCGCTTCGCGAGGAACGCGTCCACCCACGCCCGCGCGATGCGCAGGCGCTCCGGCAGGTTCTTCTCCAGGCCGCGCAGGTCCTCGTCGAACGCGGTGCGCGAGCCGTGCCGGTCCAGGTGCGCGAGGAAGGCGTCCTTCACCGCCAGGGCCTCGCGGCTGGTGGTGAAGCGCGGGTGCTCCACCGCCAGCTCCTCCACGAGGTAGCGGCCCGCCTGCCGCCCTTCCGCCGGTGACGCCGCGAGCCCGTGGCCCTTGAGGAAGGCGAGCACCTGTTCACCCAGCTCGTCCCCCAGCGCCACCAGGTCCGACGACGTGTCGAACGCCTGGCGCAGCCGCCCCAGGCTCTGCGCGCGCCGGTGGAACACGCCCCGGAGCGTCTCATCCGCGTCGAACGCCCAGTAGAGCGCGGCCCAGGCGCGCGGCACCGGGGCGAAGCGCAGCAGGCCCGCCCCCTGGTGCAGCGGGAGCAGCTTCTCCAGCAGCGTCACCGCGTCCGCGTCGTGCACGCCGCGCTCGTAGCCCTCGTCGAAGCGGTCCGCGGAGTACGCCCGCACGCGCTCCAGCAGCTGGCCCTGCGCGCCGCCCTCGTACAGCGCCGCGAGCGTCAGGCCGCCCCTGCCCTCCTCCGCGTCCATCAGCAGGGCCGCGGCCAGGTACTCCGCGCGGTAGACGTCGCGGGTCTCGGAGACGAGGTGCTGCTCCCAGAGCTCGCGGTACTTGAGCAGCTCCGGGTCCTCCAGCTTCTGCGTGTAGTCGGAGCCGGTGAGCTGCAGGTACAGCGCGCCGTCGCGCGGCACCAGCGTCAGGTCCAGGGGCTGGGTGTTGACGTGGAAGCGGTAGGGCCCCAGCTTGATGAGCCCCTCGCCGCCCTCGAACAGATCCTGCCGGTCGCGCAGGGCGCGCAGGGCGTCCTGCTTGGCGGACTTCACCCGCGACATCACCTCGTCCGAGCGCACGCTGTCCTGCAGCGCCAGGAGCTGCTCGGCCAGTTGCCGCAGCTTGAGGATCATCGCGTCGGACGCGAAGTAGGCGTTGAGCTCGTCGTCCGCCTTGAAGCCCTTGGCCCGCCGCTGCACGCCCTGGAGGATGCGCTCCGCGGCGCTGAAGAGGCCGGAGGCGCGGCGCTGGCGCTCGTCCACCAGCGACTGCTTGCGCGCGCCGAAGGCCTCCAGCAGCTCCTCGCGCTTCGTGGTGATCTGCCCCAGGAACTCGTCGAACTCGCCGAAGCGGCCCTCCAGTTCCTCCAGCATCACGGTGAGGCGCGACAGCGCCTCGTCGCACTTCTCCGGCGCGTCCGCCTGGGACAGCGCGTTCTCGATGCTCTGGCCCAGCAGCTTGAACTGCGCGCCGAACTCCGCGCGCTTCTCCCGGCTGCTCAGCTCCTTGCGCCGCGCCTGGAGCCCCGCGCGCACGCGGTTGAGGCGGCTGAACAGCTCGGAGATACCCTCCAGGATGCGGGCGCGCGCCAGCGGGTCGCCCACCTGGAGTCCGCCCACCACCTCGCCCAGCACCTCCAGGCCCTGGCCGGTGCGCTCCACGTCCTCCACGAGCGGCGCCAGCTCCGCCGTCGTCGTCACCGGCTCCAGCCGCTCCAGCAGGCCATCCAGCCGGGCCGCCAGCGGCTGCAGCGCCTCCCCCTTCTGGAGGAAGTCCACGCACGCGGTGCTCACGGCGTCGGACGCGGCCACCACCGCCTGCTCCAGGGCGTCCACGCGCCCCAGGTCCATGTAGCGGACGTCCTTCAGGGTGATGAGGTGCCCGCGGTGCCGGCGCAGCTCCGCCAGCGCCCGCATGTAGCCCTCCGCGTCGGTGAGCCCCTCCGGCTGCGACTGGAGCAGCAGCGTGTCCTGCGCCGTCACCGCCTGCGCGAGCGACTCCTCCGCGCGCTTGCGCATCGCGAGGACCTTCTCGAACTCATCGATGATGAGCTCGGAGGTGCGCCGCAAGAGCTCAATGGGCTCCTGGAGCCCGACCTCCGCGTGGTTCAGCCAGTAGTACGCGTCCAGCGCCCGCGTGGCCGCGGACACCAGGTCCTCGTAGGTGCGGCGGGTGGGCTTGTCCGTCTTCGCCACGCGCGGCAGCGTCAGCGCGTCGCTGATGCCGCGCACCAGCTCCGCGTTCCCCACCTTGCCCAGGTAGCCGGGCGCGGGGGGCAGCTGGGCCGCGTGCTCGTCGGAGACGAACGGCGTCTGCCACACCTGCATGGGGTGCACGCGCGTGGGCTCGTGCGACGTGGAGCGGAACACCACCAGCCCACCGTCCGCGAAGAGACTCATGCCGCTGGCGACCAGCGGCGTCTGCACCTCCTTGCGCACCAGGTTGTACGGGAACAGCACGTAGCTGCCCTCGTCCCGGCGGTGGAAGACGTAGAGCACGTCCTCGCCGTTGGGCGAGCGCACCGCCTGGTGGAACTCCATCTGCTCCGACGCGCCGTCGAAGACCTTGTAGTCGCCCGTCTGGAGGTAGTAGCCGCCCGGGAAGACGATGCCCTGGTCCTCCGGAAGCCGCACGCAGGACTGCCCGATGGCGTCGATGCGCACCACGTGCTGGGTGCGCGCGTTGAAGACTAGGTAGCGGTGCGCCTTCTCCCGGAACGGCAGCACGCGCAGCAGGATGAGGCCGCCTACCTGTGTCCAGGCGAACTCCGCGTCGTCCAGCGCCTGGTCCGGGTCGTCCACCGGCTCGCTGTAGATGCCCAGGCCCGTGGCGGTGTTGTCCTCCACCTTGATGGTGAGGTCGCCCTTCACCGTCTCCACGAACACCTGGTCCAGCACGTTGACGTGCGGGTGCTGGCCCAGCACGTACTGCTCGCGCGTGGCCACCGTCCACTCGAAGTCGTGAGACGGCGGGTAGACGTGGTCGCGCTCACCCTGGTTGTCCACGTAGGTGGCGTGGCCCTCCACGTCCACGTTGAAGCGGAAGACCTTGAGGTCGCGCGCGGACAGGCCCGTCTGGAACACCGCCAGCAGGCGCGAGTCCCGCCGGCGCAGCTGCAACAGCTTCGCGTCCTTGTAGTACTTGTACAGCTCACCGAAGTCCTTCACGAACCGGGGGTCCGCGAGGAAGCCGCCGGCCTCCGTGGGGGGCACGGCGGACAGGTCGAAGCCCTCGGCCGTCTTCTCGAAGCGGTGCAGCGAGAAGACGTCCGAGACGACCGTCTCCTTCTTCAGGCCGATGAAGACGTTGTAGCCGAAGAGGAGGTACTTCCCGACGCTGACGATGTCGCGCGGGACGCAGTTGTTCTCCGTGCGCACCCGCTCGTTGCCGATGACGGTGAGTTCCGTGCCACCGAACAGCGCCTTGCGCCGCCCGTTGAGGTCGTTGGCGCGGGTCGCCAGTGCGTCCGCCTGGGAGTGGAGGCGCGCACGGATGACCTCGTAGCTGCCGCCCTCCAGCGTCGCCTCGCCCCCGGGCACGGAGGTGCCCGGGGTCTTGCCGCTGTCAGTTGCCATGGATGTTCACCGAAAAAGGGATGCGGGTCGCGGATGCGCCGGAGGACGGGGCCGTGAGGCCCTAGCCCTGCTTCTCGAGGAGGGCCGAGGCCTCCGTCTGCACCAGCGCCTTGATGCCGGCGGCGGTGGAGGCGGTGGGGCTGAGGGACATCCGGTTGAGCAGCGCGGCGACGGCCAGGTTCTGCGCGTCGTTGCTGAGGCCCGGCTTGGAGAGGATCTCCTTCAGGTCCGCCGGCAGGTCCTTCTCACCGTTGAGGTAGCCGCCGAGCGTCTTCTTCAGCGCCTCGCTGTGGTCCAGCGCGCCGTCCACGGAGCTGCCGAAGGAGACGGCCTTGATGAAGTTCTCGAAGAACTTCCCGTCGCCACCGACGATCTGGAACTTCGCGTTGCTGAAGGCCTGACCCAGCACCTGGGCCTGCGCCTGCGCGATGTCCTTGCGCACGTTGATGGCCGCCAGCTCCACGTCGCGCTCCTTGTTGAGGCGCAGGCGGTACTCCTCGTGCTCGCGACCCACGCCGTCCAGGGCCTTCATCGCCGTGGCCTTCTCCGACAGGCCCCGCGCCTCGGCCATCAGCTTCTCCTGGATGGCGGCGGCCTCGGCGAGCAGCTTCTCGCGCATGGCGAACGCCTCGGCCTCGCCGCGCTTGTGGATGGCGCCGGCTTCCGCCTCCTGCACGCGGGCGTGGGCCATGCCCTTCTCTTCCAGGCCGGACGCCTCGGCGAGCAGCTTCTCGCGCGTGGCGGAGGCCTGCGCCTGGCCCTGCTTCTGGATGACGGAGGCCTCGGCCTCCTTCACGCGCACCTGCGCCATGCCCAGCTTCTCCGTGGCGACGGCGTCGGCTTCACGCACGCGCACGTTGGCGAGCCCCTCGGCGGCGGACTCGGCCTGGATGCCCTCGGCCAGGCGCATCTTCGCCTTGGCCGACTTGTCCGCGGCCTCCAGGTCCGCCTCGGCCAGGGTCAGCTTCTCCTTGGCGAGGAAGATGGCGATCTTCGCGCTGGCGTCCGCGGCGGTGATGTCCTTGACGGACGCCTCTTCCGCGTGGCCCTGGGCGGCGATGATGAGCGCGTCCTTGTTGCGCTTCGCCTCCGACGTCACGCGCAGGTCCTTGATGTTCTCCTCTTCCTGGGCGACGGTCTTCTCCACCGCGATGCGGGCGCGCACCACGTCGGCGATGGCCTTCTTCTCCCCCTCCAGCGCCTTCTCCTTGGAGATGCGCTGCATCTCCGTCTCGCGCTCGCGGTTGATGGCTTCCAGGGCGCGGTCCTTCTCCACGCGCTCGGTCTCCACGCCCACCACGCGCTCGCGGTTCTTCTGCGCCACCTGCACCTGGCGCGTCTTGTTCTCCTCGTTGATGGCGATCTCTTCTTCCGCCTTGATGCGCGCGAGCTGCGCCTTGGCGAACTCCTCGCTCTTCACGCGGTCGGCCTCGGCCGTCTCACGCGCCTGGATGATGTCGATCTCCCGGCGCTGCTTGGCGGCGGCCTCTTCGCGCTGACGCTGCAGGGCGAAGATGGCCTCGTCGGCTTCCACGTCCCGCTTCGTCACCGCCATGCGCTCGGACTGGCGCAGCTCGTTGGTGAAGACGTTCTGCTCGGTGGTCAGCTGGGTGATCTTCCGGATGCCCTGGGCGTCCAGGATGTTGTCCTTGTCGAGCATCTCCACCGGGGTCTGCTCGAGGAAGTCGATGGCGCAGTCCTCCAGCATGTAGCCGTTGAGGTCGCGGCCAATGGTCTCCACGACCTTGTCCTTGATCTCATCGCGCTTGGTGTAGAGCTGCTCGAAGTCGAAGCTCTTGCCCACCGTCTTGAGGGCTTCGGAGAACTTGGCCTCGAAGAGGTTCTCCAGCGTCTCCTGGTCGCTGGCGCGCACGCAGCCGATGGACTGGGCGACCTTGAGCACGTCCTCGCGGGTCTTGTTCACGCGCACGAAGAAGGTGACCTTGATGTCCGCCCGGATGTTGTCCTGGCAGATGAGGCCTTCCTTGCCGCGACGGTCGATTTCAACCGTCTTCAGCGAGATGTCCATCACCTCCGCGCGGTGGACGATGGGGAGGACGACGGCGCCGGTGAACGTCACCGTGGGCTCGGTCTTCATCGTGTTGACGATGAGCACCTTGCCCTGATCCACCTGGCGGTAGAACTTCGCCACGCTGACGAAGATGCCGAAGAGGATGATGATGCCGCCACCGACGATTGCTGCCAGGCTGATGGGATCCATGGCCTTCCTGTGAAGTCCGTTGGGCGGGCCTTGTTCCAAGCACTCGGGGTCCCCCGCTAAAGCCACCCGGTGCCGATTGTCGCGCCCGTCCGGAAGGTCCGGAGGACGCCAATGTTCATCGATGCGAGCGGGCTCTCGCGACGGCCGCTGCCTTGAGCGGATCGCGAAGCTGCTCCATTTCCTGGGGCAGGAGCCAGTCCACCGGCTCCACCTCGTAGACACCGCGCTCCGCGTCGTAGCCGAGGATCAACGCCGGCTCGCCGCGCTTGAGCTGGTTGGGCTTCTCACAGACGACGTTGAGGATGAGGCCGGCGGCCCCGTCGTTGAAGGTCGCGTGGCCGTCACGCGCCGTGACGCTGCCACTGGAGATGTTGCACACGCGGCCCATCAGGGCCTCGCGCCCCGGGGCGCGCTTGGCGATGAAGACGGGCCGCAGGGGGCGCACCGCGAAGCCGGCCACCGTCGTGCCTACCGCGAAGCACCCCAGGCCCAGGCCCGTGCTGACCAGCCACGAGGGGAGCATGGAGAGCGCCTCGTGCGTCACCTGGCCGGACAGCAGCGACAGCGACCAGGACAGGAACACGACCAGGCTCACCGACACCGTGATGGGGATGCCGCCGAAGCCCAGCGCCGCGAGCAGGCCCGTGGCGGCCTCCGCGTCGTGCAGGTGCGAATGTCCGGCGTGGCCGTGTCCCGCCACGGCCTTCGCGCCGCCCTCCAGCAGCCCCGACGTGGCCTTGGCGCCGCCCTCGAAGGCGCCGCCCACCGCCTTGGCGCCGCCCTCGAAGGAGCCGCTGATCGCCTTGGCCCCCCCTTCGAAGGCGCCGCCCACCGCCTTGGCGCCGCTCTCCAGGTCCACGTGGACGTCGCCGTCCAGCATGTCGATGCCCGCCGCGCCGATGATCACGCACAGCCAATAGGCCAGCACCACCCCCAGGAGGATGGTGAAGATCGCGGTCGGGAACGCCACCAGGGCGTCGAGGAAGGTCGTCATGCCTCGGGAATACTTTGGAGTTTGGAGTCGCAAGGGAGTGTAAACGACTGCACTGCCATCCGAAAATGCCGCCTGGGGCTTTTCGACCTGCCTGGGGGGCATGCAGCCAGGGAGCGCTCGGGATTGCCGCCCTGGCTCGGGCTGCGCACTACAGGGTGAGCCCGGGCCTCCAGGTGCCCTGGAGCCCCCGGCCCCTGGGAAGGTCGTGATGCCCTCCAACCTCGCGGTCCTGGAAACCGAGACGCCTTCACCGAGCCGCCGGGCCGCCAGGGGGCTGACGCAGTTGGAGCGCCTGCGCCGGGAGGGGATCCGCCGGTTGGGGACGATGAAGCGGGGCTTCCGGTACGTGGACGCGAACGGTCGCGCCGTGTCCCAGGCGGAGCGGGAGCGCATCGAGGCCCTGAAGCTGCCCCCGGCGTGGACGGAGGTCGCCATCGCGAAGAGGGCGTCCGCGCGACTCCAGGCGGTGGGGCGGGATGGCGCGGGCCGCTGGCAGTACCGCTACAGCGAGGCGCACACCCAGAAGCAGCAGGACGCGAAGTTCCAGCGCATCGTGGGCTTCGCGCGGGCGCTGCCGAAGATGCGGCGGCAGGTGAGCAGGGATCTGCGCAAGCGGGGACTGGGCCGGGAGCGGGTGCTCGCGGGGATGCTGCGCATCCTGGGGACGTGCTTCATCCGGCCGGGCAGCCAGCGCTACGCGGACGAGCACGGCAGCTTCGGGCTCGCCACGTTGAGGGCGCGCCACGTGAAGGTGACGGGCGACACGGTGGTGTTCGACTACCCGGGCAAGTCCGGCGTGCGCCAGCACCGGGAGCTGAAGGATCGCCGGGTGGCCACGCTGGTGCGACAGCTGCTGAAGGTGCGCGGGCGCGACGTCTTCAAGTTCGTCGTGGACGACGGCGCGGCGGTGGACGTGCGGCGCCGGCACCTCAACGAATACATCCAGCAGGTGATGGGGCCGGAGTACAGCGCCAAGGACTTCCGCACCTGGGCCGGAACGCTCATCTGCGCGTGCGCCCTGGCGCGGGCCCGCGAGCACGTGAAGAACGGAGGCGACAGCGGACGGGTGAAGAAGACCGCCCTCAAGAAGACGATGGTGGCCGCGGTGCGCGAAGCCTCCGAACACCTGGGCAACACGCCCGCCGTCGCCAGGGCCTCGTACATCTACCCGCCGGTGCTCGCGCTCTTCGAGCGGGGCCAGGTGGTGGACCGCTACTTCAGCTCCGTGGACGAGCTGGCGGCGCAGGCGGGCGAAGGCATGCACTGCTCGGAGAAGGCGCTGCTCCACATGCTGGACCGGAAGAAGCGGGGCTCCAGGCAGGCCTCGGCGTAGCAGGCCGGGAGCCAGGGACCGCCCGGCAGGGAGGCGAGCGGAGCGAGGCCATTCTCGCGCCTCCGGGAAGGGGCTAGCGTTGCGCCCGTGCCCGAGTACGTCACCCACCGAGACGCCCTGCCGCGCGCCGAGTTGGAGGCCCTGGGGGACGCCCTGCTCGGCTCCCGCTTCGTCGCGCGCAGCCCGCTGATGGGCACCTTCCGCGCGAGCCGGGGCTTCGCGTTCATCTTCACGCGGGACGGCCGCGCGACGCTGGAGGCGCGCTTCCCGTTCCTGTCGGGCTACCTGCGCCGCATCCTCGACGACGACAGCGCCCGGGGCCTGCTGCCGTGGACGCAGCGCTGGTTTCGCGGCCCCGACGCGCGGCCCCGTCCCAATGCGTTCTACCTGAACCTGCTGTTGCTGGACGCGGGCACGCCGGTGGGACGGCACATCGACGCGACGTTGCAGGAGCCCAGCGGCGTCCCGGACGCGACGCCCGAACACGTCAGCGTGCTCTACCTCCGCGTGCCGCCCGGGGTCCGTGGCGGCGCGCTGCGGCTGCTTCGCGACAACCAGCCCCGGGGTGAGGTGCGGCCCCGGCCTGGCCTGCTGGTGCACTTCCGGGGTGACCTCCAGCACGAGGTGCAGGCCTTCACCGGCGGGCCAGAGGGCGCGTTGCGAGCGAGCCTCGTTTGCGAGCAGTACGCCTTCGCGGACGACGTGCTCGCGCGCCTCCCGGTGTTCCGCATCCAGTCCAAGGCGGGCTTCTCCGCCTACCTGGCGGCCCAGCGTGAGCGCGACGGGGCAGCCCCTTCCGTGGGGACTTTGGAGGAGTAGCAGGCCCGCCCCGGCGGCCTGTACCGGGGGCATCCGGGCGTTCGGGCCGGACTTCGCTTGCGCCCATCGCGCACCGGCACGACTTTTCGTGTTCACCCCTTGCGAGGGAGCACGGACATGGCTGGAAAGAAGCTGCAGGAGGGCTACGGCGGCACCAGCGAGCAGCGCCAGCGCCACCTCGAGAACGACAACTTTTCCGAACGCGCGCCCCGGAATCCGGAGGAATTGGATGGGGTGCGCAGCGAACCGGAAGCGGATGGCCACCGGATGGTGACGTTCCATCCCCTGGAGCCACAGTCCCCCGACGACGAGCCCTGAGCACGGGGCCATTCTCGCGACGGTCCCCAGGCCCGGGTTTGCTAGGTTCCGCGCCCGCGATGAGCCAAAGCCTGACCCTGCTGGCCGGTCCCGATGCCCTCCGCATCCTCCGCGAACGCGGTCTGCGCGCGGAGGACGTGGACATCCTCCCCGGTGCTTCGGGGGGACCGAAGTGGCTGGCGCTGGAGGGAATCGACCGGGTGTTGTTCGGGGAGCTGCTCCAGCAACCGCGCACCCGTCCGCTCCACCTCATCGGCAGCTCCATCGGGAGCTGGCGGCTGGCATGTCTGGCGCAGAAGGATCCGGTGGCCGCGATGAAGCGGTTCGCGGACGCGTACCTGGATCAGCGCTACCCACCCAAGCCGCCACCGTCGCTCGTCAGCGAGACGAGTGCCCGCATCCTCGAAGTGCTCCTGGGACCTGACGGCGCGGAGGAGATCCTCACGCACCCGTGGGCGCGGCTGCACGTGGTGACGACGCGGTGCAAGGGGCTGCTCGCGGTGGAGCAGCCCAGGGCGCAGCTCACGGGCTTCGTGCTCGGGGCGCTGGCCAACGCGGTGAGCCGCCGGACGCTCGGGCTCCAGATGCAGCGCGTGCTCTTCCACACCGCCGGGGACACCAGCCCGTTCGCCGGACTCAAGGACCTGCCGTCGGCGCACCGTCCCCTGACGCGCGACAACCTGCGCCCTGCCCTGCTCGCCTCCGCCTCCATTCCCCTGGTCATCGCGGGCGTCCACGACATTCCGGGAGCACCTCCCGGCACGTACCGGGATGGGGGCGTCGTCGACTACCACCTGGACGTGGACTACGGCGCGGGCGACGGGTTGGTGCTCTACCCGCACTTCTACCCGTACGTCGTGCCCGGCTGGTTCGACAAGTCCCTCAAGTGGCGCCGCGCGGGCCCGCTCAACTTCCGCCGTGCGCTGATCATCGCCCCCTCGCCCAGACACCTGGACCGACTGCCCGGAAGGCGCATCCCCGACCGCGCTGACTTCACCCGGATGAAGGACGACGAGCGCATCCGGGCGTGGAAGCAGGTGCTCACAGAAGGCGAGCGCCTGGGTGATGAGCTGCGCGAGCTCATCGCCTCGGGTCGCATCGCGGAGCACGTCCAGCCGCTGTGACCGTGCTCCGGGCGAGCGCCGGGAGAAGCGCGTCACCCTGGGGCTCCCCCCGCCCTCAGGCCGACAGCCACGAGCGGAGCGCGTCGTAGACCTCAGGGTGGTTGAGCAGGTCCAGGTGGTTCGCGCGCAGGATGATCCGCTGATTCGCTTCGGGAAAGCGCAGCGTGAGTTCCGGCTGGAGGTGCCGGCCCAGCGCACTGTCCACGGGGACCAGTCCGTCTCCGGGCAACCGCTCCGCCAGCACCTGCGCGGAAGTCGCGGCGACCGCGTAGCACTCCACCCCAGAGGGCAAGGCGAGCTGGCGCCGGACATCCCCACCCCATCCGAAGCGCTCCCGCCCCTCCCAATGCTCATCGAGCACGTACCCGAACCGCAGGTCCGTCACGCCCGCCCCGCGGATCCGCCCGAGGCGCGCGAAGGGAGCACTGTAGGGACTGATGCCCAGCAGCACGTCGATCCAGCTCCCCCCACGCTCAAGGGGTGAGCCGTGGTGCGGGGTGCCCAGGCACACGAGCCTGCGCAGCCGGTGCCGCCAGACATGGCCCCCCGCCTCCGCGGCGAGGCACGCGCTGCGGGACACGAGGCCCCCCATGCTGTGGCCGACGAGCGTCAGGTCCTCCAGCGGCACGGGCCACGCGGCCACGAGCTGCTCCAGCAACTCCGCGAACGCACGACCGTTGCGGGAGACGTGCAGCCCGCTGTTGTAGTGCAGGTAGACGGGCGTGTACCCGAGGTCGCGCGCGAGCGCCGCACCATGGTCGTGCCCGAGCCGGTTCCACTGCGCATCGTTCATCGAGGAGCCGTGCACCAGCACGAGCAACCTGCTCCCGGCCGTCGGCAGCGCGGCACGCAGGGCCTCCGGCGCCAGGGGCAGCGGCCGGCCGTGGATCCGAAATGCCATCGGGATCGCGAGCGGGTTGCCGCCTTCGTCGAGCGCATCCCCCAGCACGCCGTTCAGCGCGGCGACCACCGCCTCCCGCTGCGGCCCGGGCACGCTGTCGCCCAGCCATGGCTCCAGTTGGGAGATCACGGCGTCAAGCCCGGCGCCGACCTGCCGCGTGACGCCCTGAAGTGTCGCGTAGAGGAGCCCCGTCAAGGCGCGCACGGGCCGCTCCAGGGGCCTGCCCAGGATCGCGGGTCCACTGGCGATGGTGCAGTGCATCTCCTGCACGATGCCCATCACCCCCTGGGTGGCCTGCACCGCGAGGCGGCTGGCACCGCGCAAGGCATCCGCGTTCTTCCGCGCACCGCGAAGGGACTGGCTCGTCATGGCTGGCACACCCCTGGTAACGCCGCCCGGCAACAACCTACCCGACCGTAACCTACCGGCGAGTAGGTCGCACGTCAAACGCAGGCCCGGCGGGCCGCCACCATGAGCGACCGCGGGGTCGTGCCCACGAAGGCGTGGATGTCCGGAGGTGTGACAGGGAGCGCGGCCTGGGCCCGAAGGCTCACGGGCCCGATGGGGCGCGGCTCAAAAAGCCAGACGCTGAAAACAGAAAGGGCCCCAGTCTTTCGACTGGGGCCCTCTCCAGAGTTGCGGGGGCAGGATTTGAACCTGCGACCTTCGGGTTATGAGCCCGACGAGCTACCAGGCTGCTCCACCCCGCGTCACCGTGCTGCGCTTTTGCTTCTGAGTCTGAACACCAGGGGTCTGGTCTTTCATTTCAACCAGACCCCTGGCTTTTCAAGTTGCGGGGGCAGGATTTGAACCTGCGACCTTCGGGTTATGAGCCCGACGAGCTACCAGGCTGCTCCACCCCGCGGCGAGAACGAGAGGGTAAGTACATCCGCCTCTCGCGACCGTCAACTCTATTCTCGGCGCCCCACCGCTTTGAAGCGAAGGAGCGCCGAGCGCGAGTGACGTCCTACTTGCCCAGCTTGCTCAGCAGGTCCGCGAAGGTGCCGAAGCCCTTCTTGCCCGAGCCCACCGGCTTCTGCGTCTTCTGCCACGCCTCGACCTCGGCGCGCTCCTCGGCGCGGATGGCGCCAGGGATGGACAGGCGGATCTTCCCGGCGGGATCCATGTCGATGATCGCCGCCTTCAGCTCCTGCCCGATGGAGAAGTGCTTGCGCATGTCCGTGCCGCGGTCGGTGCCCGTCTCGCTGGCCGGGATGAGGCCCTTGCCGCCCGGGAACGCGAGGAACACGCCGTAGGGCTCCAGCCGGTCCACCTTGCCGACGACGACGTCGCCCACCTTGGGGCGCGGCGCCGCGGCCTGCGCGGGCTTCGCTTCGGAGGCCGCCTTCGCCGGACGCTCCTCGGGAGGACGCTGCGCCTCCTCCTCGGAGATGCGGCGCAGGCCGATGCGCTTGTCGTTGGGGTCGATCTTCTCGATGGACACCCAGATGACTTCGCCTTCCTTCACCGCGTCACGCGGGTGCGCGATGCGGCGGTCGCTCAGCGCGGAGATGTGCACCAGGCCATCCACGCCCGGGCGCAGCTCCACGAACGCGCCGAACGGCTGCAGCCGGACGACCTTGCCCTGCAGGCGGTCGCCTTCGTGCAGCTCCTCCAGCGCCTTCTTGAACGGATCCTCCTGGCTGGAGCGCAGGGACAGCGTGATGCGCTCCTTCTGCTTCGCCTTGTCGGAGGAGTTCGGCTGGCCCTCCTCCATGCGGAGGATCTCCACCTCCACGTCGTCGCCCTGCTTCACGACTTCGCTGGGGTGGCCCACGCGCGTGTAGGACAGCTCGGAGACGGGGATCATGCCCTCCACGCCGCCCAGGTCCACGAACACGCCGAAGTCGCGCACGCCGGAGACCTTGCCCTTGACCGTCTTGCCCACGGCCAGGTTCTTGCGCGTCTCCGTCGCCAGCTTGCGCTGCTCGTCCTCCAGCAGCGACCGGCGCGACAGCACCACGTTGCGGTCCCGGACCTCGGTGACGCGGAACTGGAGCTTCTCGCCGATGAACTGATCCGGCTTCTCCACGAAGCGGATGTCCAGTTGGCTGATGGGGCAGAAGGCGCGCATGTCGCCGATGGCGACTTCCACGCCGCCCTTGTTGACGCTGAGCACCATGCCTTCCACCGGCATGCCGGAGGCGCGGGCCTCGGCCAGCATCGCCATGGACGCGTTGCCCTTGGCCAGCGCGCGGCTGAGCAGGATGCCGCGGGCACCCATCTCCACCACGTGCGCGTCCAGGCGGTCACCCACGCCGAAGCGCAGGATGCCCTCGTCGTCCTTGAGCTCGCGCAGCTCGATCATCGCCTCGGACTTGCCGGAGCCGTCCAGCGACACGAACGCGGTGTCCGCGCCCAACTGGAAGATGGTGCCGGAGACCTTCTCGCCCAGGCGCACGCCGCGCCGGCCGGGAGCCCCGCCGTCCTTGACCTGCGCCTCGAACATGTCGGCGAAGGACTCGGACTCCTGGACCTCCTCGTAGAGGGGGCTGGACGGCGCCGGCGTCACCGGACGCGGCGTCGGGGCGGGCGTCGGCGTGGCCGCGGAGGCCTGCGCCTCCGCGCCCGTCTGCTCCGCCGTCGCGGTCGCGTCCGTGGGCTTGTCGCCCTCCAGCGCGCGCGTCTCGATGGAGCCGGAGGCCCGCTTCACGACCACCATGGGGCCGGACGCACGGCGCTCACCGCCGCCGCTGCCTCCCCGCCGCTCACCGCCTCCGCCACCACCGCCGGGGCGTCCACCACGAGGTGCACCCGCATCGCCGCCCTGGGGACGAGGCTGCGGCGACTGTGCATCGCGCGCCCCACGCTCCCGTCCCGGACCGCGCTGCTCGTCGCGGCCTCCGCCGCCACGGCCACCGCCGCGCTCGTTGCCCTGGCCCCCCGAAGGGATGCCCAGCATCACGTCGCCAAACGTGGCCTTCGGCTTCTTGGGACCGAAACCGCCAGGACCGCCCGAATTACCGCCGCTCTTCTCGTCGCTCACTGCCGAGACCTTCCGTTGACGATTTCGACCCCGGACTCCCGTGAAGTCAGGGCCTCTTGAAAAAGGCGGCGCACTCTACACGCGCGCCATGTCGGGAGGAAGCCGCATACCGACCTCCCCCTCACAATGGGCCTCCTACCGCAACCCAAAGGGGCCTGTCCTGCATTCCGTTGGGTTTCCCAACATCGCCTGGAGGGCAGCCGTCCCACCGGGCGCCGCGCCGCGTCTACCGGAGGATCTTCAGCTTCCGGCCCACCTTTCGGAAGACGGCCCCCGCCTCCGGGACGCCCAGGGCCGCGGACAGCGCGAAATAGACGAGCCCGAAGGGCACGGCCACCGCCACCAGCCCCAGGACGGGGTGCAGGTCCGGCGGCACGAGCACCCCGCCTCCCCACTGGGCCCCCACCCCGGGCATGGGGCCCAGGAGGGAGGTGAGGCCCTGCTTGACGCCCAGCGCCACCACCCCGCCCACGGCCGCCGCGCCCCACAGCCGGGGCAGGAGCCCCGCCGGCAGGCCCGCCGGCCCCACGCGCTGCTGGAGCTTGCGGCGCAGCAGCGTCGTCTCCACCCAGGCCACGATGCCGCTCGACAGGGTGAGGAAGACCGCGCCCATTTCCCGGGGCACGCCCAGCCGCTCCGGCAGCCACAGCGCCAGGAAGTACGCGAAGACGGTGCCCAGGCCCACCCGCACCACCGCGTAGCGCAGGGGCGTCTTCGGATCCTTCAGCGCGTAGAAGGCGGAGGCATAGAGGCGGCCCACCGTGGAGGCCACCAGCCCCACCGCCGCGCCCATCAGCAGGTACCAGAGGTAGCGCGAGTCCGCCGCGCTGAAGCGGCCCGTCTGCAGCAGCGCGCCGCCCACGAGGTCGCCCAGGAAGAGCAGCGCCGCGGCGGAGGGCACCACCCAGAAGGCGATCCGCCGGGACCCCGCGTCGATGCGCGAGCGCAGCTTCGCGTGCGCCTCCGCCTCCCCTTCCCCGGTGGCGCGCGCCATCTCCGGCAGCTCCGCGGCCGACACCGCCATGCCGAAGAGGCTCACCGGGATGAGGTAGATGGTCTGCGCGTAGAGCAGCGAGGACAGGGCGCGGTTGGAGATGAGGGACGCGAACGCGGTGTCCACCCACGCGCTGAACTGGACCACGCCGCGCCCCAGCACCACCGGGCCGAAGTTCTTCAGCACCTGGCGCACGGAGGCGCTCGCCAGCGACAGCGCCGGGCGGAAGCGGCCCAGCAGGCGCAGCACCGTGGGCACCTGCACGGCGAACTGGAGGAAGCTGCCCAGCACCACGCCGTAGGCCAGCCACTCCGTCAGCGCCTCTTCCGCGGCGCGGCCCCCTTGCGCGTACCGGCCGCCCACCGCCAGCAGCGTGGCGATGATGACAACGTTCCACACCACCGGCGCCAGGTAGGACAGGAGGAAGCGCCGGTGACTGTTGAGGATGCCCAGGCACCACGCGCTCAGCACCAGGAAGCCCGTGCCGGGGAACAGGATGCGCACCAGCCGGATGGCCAGGTCGCGCTCGCCCCCCTCGAAGCCGGGCGCGATGAGGTCCACGAACAGCGGCGTGGCCAGCATGCCCAACGCCACCATCACGCTGGTGGCCAGCGCCAGCAGGCCGAACACCGCGCCCGCGACCTTGTCCGACTCCTCCGCGTCCTTCTTGCCCAGCAGCTGGGCGTACACGGGGATGAAGGAGCCCGACAGCACGCCCTCCCCGAAGAGGTTCTGCAGGAAGTTGGGGATGCGCAGCGCGGCCTTGAAGACGGCGGCGGCCTCCGCGTTGCCCAGGTAGTGCGCGAAGACCCGCTCGCGCACGAGCCCCATGAGCCGCGACGCCAGGATGCCGATGCCCACCAGCATCGCGCCCCTGCCTCCCGCTCGCGCGGAGGTGGCTGGCGGGTCAGTGGCCGGGGAGTCGGGCTTCGGGGGCGGCGCGGGAGCGGGGACGGTCACGAAGGCGCGGACTCTACGTCCAGCGTCCTGGGCCATGCAGCAGGAAACCCTTCGGCCGCTGTTTCACTTGACGGTGCCCCCACGGGTTGCGAGGGTCCGCCCCAATGGCCGGAAAGTCCGACAACGAGCGGTCCGACGTCGCGCGCATCCGCGCCGTGCTGGCACGTGAACTCGAAACCATCAACGAGTACGAAGCCTTCGCCGAGGACTCCTCCAACCCGGAGGTCCGCGCCTTCTTCCTGCACCTGGCGGCCGAGGAGAAGGAGCACGTCTCCGAGGCCACGCACATGCTGCGCCTGCTCGACAAGGGCCAGGACGCGCACTTCGCCAGGCCGTTCGTCGCCGGTCACTTCCAGCAGGCCGTGGGGGGTGTCGCCGCCGAAGCCGCCCTGCCGGCCGAGCGTGTCGTTGAACCGGCGACGGTGGCCGTCCGGGCCCCGCCCGCCGTGGGACGCACGACGGCCGAGCCGCTCACGTCCCTGCCGCCCCAGCGCCTCATCTATGGCGTTCCCGCGCCGCCGCCTTCCGCCAACAGCCATCCCCTCACCGTGGGCACCCTGCGACGTGGTGGTGGTGGTGGCGGCGGCTCTGGCAGCGGTCGCTGAACCCCCTTGTCCCCTTTGACTTCCTTCTCATCTCCCGCTCCCGTCACGGAGACACCGATGCCTGACTTCCTTGGACATGCCGAGAACCCGCTGCGCGAAGAGGAGTGGGCGCGCCTCAACGAGACGGTGATCCAGGTGGCGCGCCGGTCGCTGGTGGGCCGCCGCATCCTGGACATCTACGGGCCGCTGGGCGCCGGCGTGCAGACCGTGGCGTACGACGAGTTCCAGGGCGTGTCCCCGGGCGCGGTGGACATCGTCGGGGAACAGGAGACCGCGATGGTCTTCACCGACGTGCGCAAGTTCAAGACGATCCCCATCATCTACAAGGACTTCCTGCTGCACTGGCGGGACATCGAGGCGGCGCGCACGCACAACATGCCGCTGGACGTGTCCGCCGCCGCCGGGGCCGCCGCCCTGTGCGCGCAGCAGGAGGACGAGCTCATCTTCTACGGGGATCAGCGCCTGGGCTACGAGGGCCTGATGACGGCCAACGGCCGCCTCACCGCCACGCTGGGTGACTGGACGGCGCCGGGCGGCGGGTTCCAGACCGTCGTGGAGGCCACGCGCAAGCTCAACGAGGCCGGCCACTTCGGGCCGTACGCCGTGGTGCTGTCGCCCCGGCTGTACTCGCAGCTGCACCGCATCTACGAGAAGACGGGCGTGCTGGAGATCGAGACCATCCGCCAGCTCGCCTCCGACGGCGTCTACCAGTCCAACCGCCTGCGCGGTGAGTCGGGCGTGGTGGTGTCCACCGGCCGGGAGAACATGGACCTCGCCGTGGCGATGGACATGGTCGCCGCCTACCTGGGCGCCAGCAAGATGAACCACCCCTTCCGCGTGCTGGAGTCGCTGCTGCTGCGCATCAAGCACCCGGACGCCATCTGCACCATCGAAGGCGCCCTCCCCGCGGCCCCCCCGGCGCGCCGATAGCCCTCCCAGCGCGGGTCCCCATGGCGAAGGTCCTGGTCATCGACGATGAGACGAACCTGCGCAAGGTGCTGGCCGCCCTGCTGCGCCGCGACGGGTTCGACGTCACCGTCGCGGAGAACGGCGAGCAGGGCCTCGCCGAGTTCCACAAGAACGGCGCGGACATCGTCGTCACCGACCTGGTGATGCCCAAGCTGGGCGGCATGGAGGTGCTCGCCGCCGTGCGCGCCGCCAACCCGGACGTGCCGGTGATCATCATCACCGCGCACGGCACCGTGGACTCCGCGGTGGAGGCCATCAAGGCCGGCGCGTTCGACTACATCACCAAGCCCTTCGACCAGGTGGAGCTGTCCTCCGTCGTGGCCAAGGCGGCCAAGACGAACGAGAGCGCCAAGCGCTCCGTGCGCGCGGACCACAAGGCGAGGTCCGCCATCATCGGCGAGTCGCCGCCGATTCAAGACGTCTACAAGATCATCGACAAGGTGGCGGACACGCCCTCCACGGTGCTGATCACCGGCGAGAGCGGCACGGGCAAGGAGCTCATCGCCACCGCGCTGCACGGGGCCTCCAGCCGCCGCGACAAGCCGTTCATCAAGATCAACTGCGCCGCCATCCCCGCCACGCTCCTGGAGAGCGAGCTGTTCGGCTACGAGAAGGGCGCCTTCACCGGCGCCGTCACGTCCAAGCCGGGCCGCTTCGAGCTGGCCGACGAGGGCACCCTCTTCCTGGACGAGATCGGCGAGATCCCCGTCGAGATGCAGGTGAAGCTGCTGCGCGCGCTCCAGGAAGGCGAGTTCGAGCGCGTGGGCGGCATCAAGACGACGCGCGTGAACGTGCGCCTGGTGGCGGCCACCAATCGCGACCTCCAGGCGGAGATTGAAGCGGGCCGCTTCCGCAAGGACCTGTACTACCGGCTGGCCGTGGTGCCCATCGTGCTGCCCGCCCTGCGCGAGCGCCGGGGTGACATCCCGATGCTCGCGCTGCACTTCGTGGACAAGTACAACCGGCGCCTCAACAAGAAGATTGAGGGCATCGCCGACGACGCGCTGGCGCTGCTCCAGGCGTACGCGTGGCCGGGCAACATCCGCGAGCTGGAGAACCTCATCGAGCGCGTGCTGCTCTTCGCGGACGGCCCGTCCATCACGGCGAAGGACCTGCCGGAGCCGGTGCGCGGCGGGGCGGGCGTGCAGGCGGGGGCCTCGGTGGGCGGCTCGCTGGGCACGCTGGACGTCCCGGTGGGCGAGGTGGGCCTCAAGGACATCGTGCGCATGAAGGCCGCGGAGCTGGAGCGGGACCTCATTGTGAAGAAGCTGGATGAGACGGGCGGCAACGTCACCCGCGCCGCGCGCCTCCTGCAGATCAGCCGCAAGTCGCTCCAGACGAAGATGAAGGAGTTCGGCCTGCGTGACACCACCCCGGACGGTCAGGACGACGGCCCGGACGAGTAGCAGCCCCGGCGCGCCGAAATATCGCCGTTCCGTCGGCGGTTTCGGCCCCCGCGTACCTTCTCACCCTCAGGGAGCTTGAATGCGGCCGAATCTTCCCACCCTCGGTGGACCACCGAAGCGCAATCCCTTCGGACCGGTGGTTGCCGTCTCCGTCGTCCTCGGCGCGGCCGCGGGCGGCGTGTGGTGGTGGAAACAGCGCATGGCGGATGCTCCCATGGACGCGGCCTCGCAGGCGGCGCTGGCCGTGGACGCGGGCAGCGTGGCCCAGGCCCCCGCGGCGCCCCCCGTGCCCATGGATCCGGTGAAGGCCGCGGGTCTGGAGCGCGCGTCCATCCGCATTGAAGGCCCGCTGGAGACGGCGCTCGTCCAGGCCGCCGGCGCGGAGGTGGGCCCCGCCCTGGCCCAGGTGGTGACACGCACGCTGGTGTGGTGGGTGCGCGTACCCGGGGAGATCCTCCGGGGCGACACGCTGGACGTGCTCTTCCAGCGCCGGCCCAACGAGGAGCCGCTGGTGTACGCGGTGCGCTTCACCTCCGGCAAGACGGGCCAGACGCACCGCGCCTACCGCTTCCAGTCCGGCCCCGAGACAACCGCCCGCTACTACGTGCCGAACGGTGACGAGCTGGAGCTGCGGATGGAGCACTCGCCCATCGACAGCTACGAGCAGATCACCTCCCTGCTGCGGGACGGCCGGGGCCACAAGGGCGTGGACTTCCGCGCGCCGGTGGGCACGACCGTCCGGGCGCCCTTCGCGGGCGTCGTCAAGCGCAAGAACTGGAACTTCGGCAGCAACGGCAACTGCATCGAGTTGGTGGAGTCCGGGGGCAAGGGCCGCCGCGCCCTCTTCCTGCACCTGGCGGAGCTGCCCCGGTCGGTCCAGCCCGGGATGCGCGTGTCGGCGGGCCAGGTCCTGGCGCAGAGCGGCAACACGGGCCGCTCCTTCGCCCCCCACCTGCACTATCAGCTGATGCTGGGGGAGAACCGGGTCCTGGACCCCTTCGACCAGCACAAGACCTTCCGGGCCTCCCTGACGGCCACCCAGAAGGGCGCCTTCGAGGCCGAGGTCCAGCGGCTGGACGGACTGCTGGGCACGTCCGTGGCGGGCAAGTAACGCCCACCCATTTCTTGACACTCCTCCGACGGCACGGCTAGCTGGCAGGCTCCTGGGCCGTGGGTCGTCGGAGGTTGTGGATGCACAGGTTTCGAACCGTCATCGCCGCGCTGACGCTGGGTGCGCCGCTCGCCGCCAGCGCCGCGGACATCACCCGCATCGCTTCTTCCTTCGAGGATGACGATCCGTTCGATCTCTTCCTCGACGTGGGGTTCGAGCGCACGCAGACGCGCGCGAAGATCCTCCGCGAGCAGCTCGGAAGCGGGGGGGAACTCCGGGAGGTCAACGAGCTCTGGTACAAGGGCGTGGACGCGCGGCTGAACCTGGCGCTCGCGTTCGGCCTCTGGAAGGACCTGGAGTTCAACTTCAAGCTGCCCATCGTCTTCCAGCAGAACGAGAGCTGGGAGTTCGTGTCCGGCACGGGCCAGAGCAACTCCAGCATCACCAACAGCTGCTTCAACGCGGACGGTTCTCCGTACTCGTCGGAGGGCTGCGTGGGTCGGCTCTTCAGCATGCCGCAGGAGAGCTACCGGGGCGGGATGGGCAACATCCACTTCGGGCTGGCGTACGCCTTCTTCAACCAGGAGAAGGACAGCACGAAGCCCACGTGGATCATCGGCATCGACTACGAGGCGCCCACCGCCAAGCAGCGCGACCCGAGCGTGGACACCACCGACCCGGATGGGGACCGTGGCAACGTGGGCGACCGCGTCCACAAGTACCAGCTCTACACGTCCTTCTCGCGACGCATGGGCGCGGCGGACCCGTACTTCAAGGCCTACCACACCATCCCGGTGCGCGGCCCGAAGGCCTATTCCAACTGCGATCAGGCCGGTCCGAACCCGTCCAACCTGGGCGCCCCGGGCAACTGTGGCCAGGGTCCATGGAGCCGTCAGGAGACGGGCATCCAGGCCCCCTCGCAGACGGGCATCCTCTTCGGCGTGGAGCTGGTGCCCTTCGAGAGCGCGGCCAAGGCCCAGAAGTTCACGGTGGACGCGCGCCTGATGGGCAACTACGTGGGCCGCGGCCGGTACTACAACGAGCTGAGCTCCGCGCTGCGCAAGCTGCTCACCTCGGAGGACTACCTGCAGGTGGGTGGGCAGATCGGCGTCACCGCTCGCGCCGCGCAGGCCTTCACCATCCGCGCCTCCGGCAACTTCCTCTACAACACGGACCACCTGCTCACGTCGGAGACCCTCGGTCAGGACCTGAACGGCGATGGCACCGTGGACGCCAACCCGGGCTCGCCGGAGCTGAACCCCACGTTCGACTGGCGCTACGACCTGGCGTCCCGCCGCTTCCGGGCCATCCAGAGCACCACGTTCCGCTTCGACCTGGGCGCCAGCTTCGCCTTCTAGGAGCGGCGCCCCCTGGAGCAGCGGCCGCTACCGCTGCTTCAGGCCCAGGCCCATCCGGTACACCTCCTGGCCGGGCCACCCCGCGCGGCGGGCCAGCTCGGTGCTCAGGGGCTTGAGCTTCTCCCCCCGCTCCAGGCCGGACTCCAGCGCACGGCGCACCTCTTCCTCGCTCCAGCGCTGCTCGCCGGTGCGGCCCTCCACCACGATGACCACCTCGCCCCGGGTCTCCTCGGCGGCGTAGCGGGCCACCAGGGCGGACAGCGGGCCCCGGACGAACTCCTCGTGCAGCTTGGTCAGCTCCCGCGCCACGCACGCGCGCCGGTCCCCCCAGGCCTCCTGGAGGTCGGCCAGCGTCTCTCCCAGGCGGCGCGGGGACTCGTAGAGCACGCAGGTGGCGGACAGGGGCGCCACCTCGTCCAGCATGGCCCGGCGCTCCGGTCCCTTGCGCGGCAGGAAGCCCAGGAAGTGGAAGCGGCCCGTGGGCAGTCCCGACGCGCTCAGCGCCGCCACCAGGGCCGTCGCCCCGGGAATCGGCTCCACCTTCAGGCCGCGCTCCAGGGCTTCGGCCACCAGCTTCTCGCCCGGGTCGCTGATGCCAGGGCTGCCAGCGTCGGTGATGAGCGCGCAGTCCTCCCCTGCTTCGATGCGGTCCAGGATGCGCCCGGCGCGCTGGCCCTCCGCGAAGGCGGGCAGGCTCACCAGGTCCTTCCCGGTGATGCCGAAGTGATCCAACAGGATGCGTGAGTGCCGGGTGTCCTCGCACGCGAGGAAGCCCGCCGTGCGCAGCACTTCCAGGGCCCGGGCGGTGACATCCCCCAGGTTCCCGATGGGCGTGGCCACGAGGTAGAGCGTTGCAGCCAAGGACAGGTCCTCACATGCCGGCGTCGAAGGCGGCGGGGATGTGTTCCACCCGGGCGGCTTCGCCCCGGCCCACGACGGAGATGACGTCGAAGCGCACCATGCGCCCGTCGATGCCGTTCTGGAAGAGATAGTGCAGCGCGGCCTTCACCACCCGACGCTGCTTGGCGAAGGACACCGTGTGCGCCGGGTCTCCCCACACCGCCGAGGCGCGCATCCGCACCTCCACGAAGGCGATGACTTCCTCGCGCTCCGCCACGATGTCCAGCTCACCGTAGCGGCACGTCCAGTTGCGCGCCCTCACCCGGAAGCCTTGCGACTCCAGCAGGCGCACACCCTCCTCTTCCGCTGCGTCCCCCGACTCCCGCCTCGTCCCCATCCCGCCCCCGCTGCCCGCAGAGCACTTCCGGCAGCGGCTACACGTTAACGGTGCCGTCCGACATCTGGGCGAAGCCGGGGTGGGCGGTGACGTGCAGGACCTGCGTCAGCGTGCCCAGGTGCTTGAGCATGCGCGCCACCAGGGGCAGCTTCGCCTCGTCCACGCCGGTGAGCACGTCGTCCAGCAGGAAGGGCCGCTTCACCCGGGCGCACGTCTTCTCCACCACCGTCATGCGCAGCGCCAGGTAGTAGAGATCCAGGTCCTTGGGAGGCAGCTCGCCCACCGGGATGCGGCTGTTCTGCGTGAGCGCGAAGGCATTGCCCTCGCGGTCCCACTCCACGCCCTGGTAGCGCCGGTCGGTGAGCGCGGTGAGGTACTGGACGCAGCGGTCCTTCAGGAGCGCCTGCACCGACAACAAATCCGACGTGAGCACGTCCGCGGCCTGCGACAGCACCACCGGAGAGGGATCCTCCAGCGGATCCACCGGGACCGGGGCCTGCCCGGGAGCCGTCGCGACCGGCACGGGCGGCGCCTTTGCCAGCGCGATGGACTCCTTCAGGCGGCCCAGCTCGCGCTCCACCTCGCGCAGGTCGCGCACGTAGGTGCCCTTGGCGGTCAGCTCCGCGTTGAGCTCCTCCTGCTGCACGCGCATCTCCTGCCCCTGGCGCAGGGCGTCCTGGTACTCGGCGGACGCCTCGAACTCCTCCAGTTGGGTCTGCAGCTCGCCCAGGCGGATGCCCAGCAGGTCCTTCTTCTCCAGCGCGGGTGCGATCTCGTCGAGCGTCTCCACGTCCAGGGCCTTGATGGCCATGCGCACCGGCGCGTCCTCGACCTCGAACTCGTCGAGGATCTTCTTCTCCCGCGCGCCCTTGCGGTTGTCCTTGGTGCCCCGGCGGGTGGCCTTCTGCAGGTCGTCCACGTAGCGCAGCGCCATCAGCGCGGCCGTGCCGAAGGCCGGGATGTTGAGCAGCGCCAGGTAGCGCCACATGGGCGCGCCCACGGAGCTGAAGCCCAGGCCCACGCTGAGCCCCAGGAAGAGCACGCCCGACCCCAGGCCGCCCCAGAAGTAGCGGTTCTGGGTGAGCGGCGGCACCTTCAACGCCGCGTCCTCCAGCTCCGGGTCGCGATCCGTCTCCAGCCGCGCCAGCGCCTCGTCCCGCCGCGCCACCGCCTTCGGGTGCCGCTTCACGCGCGTGAGGATGTCCTGGGGCAGGCCCAGCGACTCCGGCGAAGGCGCCGCGCGCCAGGCCGCCTCCGCCTCCACGATGGCGGCCTTGAGGCCCTCGCCACCCCGGAGCTTCGAGTCGGCCTCGAAGATGAGCGACGACAGCTCATCCACTTTGAACTGGAGCTGATCCACCTCGCGGGAGACGACGACCTCCTTCTCCAGCGCCTTCACCTTCGCCTCGGCGGCCTGGATGTCCTCCGCGGGCCGCACCGCGCTGGCCGTCGCCAACGACGGCGTGCTGCCGGAGGCCCTCGCGGCGACCACCTGCGCGGACGCCTTGCGAGGCCGACGCGACGGCAGCATCACCAGCTGGAGGCAATACACCTGTTCGAACGTGGTGCGCGGCGGCAGGCCCGCCTGGCCCCGCAGGTACTGGTTGATCTCCGCCGTGTCCGACGACATCAGCTCCGGCTGGCTGGTGGTGGGATTCAGCCGGTGCAGCGAACCGGATCCACCCAGCTCGCGCAGCACCCGGTACGTCATCCCATCCTGGCCCACGAACGTGAGCGCGGCCTTGCCGGAGCGGCCGCCCGAGCCCACGAAGCTGGAGTCACCGCCGCGGCCATCCGAGAACAGCAGCGACAGCGACAGGCCCGCCAGCGGCAACACGTCCGCCGTCGGCGGCTTGAGGATGAGGTACCCGGTCTTCAACGGGAAACGGCCAGCGGGGGAAAACCCGCGGACGTTTTGGATGGCAACCTCGACGAAGTGCATGGCGTGCGCAGTCTAGCCCGAACGAAAAAAGGAGCGTCCAGTGACGGACGCTCCTTCTCGCACGCGGCCGCGAAGGCCGCGAGAGGGTTTCTGGGGACCTACTAGCCCTGGGCTGCGGCGAGCTTGGCGGCCTTCTTCGCGGCGCGCTCCGGGTCCACCTGCACGTCGACGCGAGAGGCCTTGCCCTTCAGCTCGCGGAGGTAGAAGAGGCGCTTGCGGTTCACGTCGCCGCGGGTGAGGACCTCGATCTTCTCGTAGCGGGGGCTGTGGAGGGGGAAGATGCGCTCCACGCCGACGCCGAAGGACATCTTGCGCACGGTGAACGTGGCGCGGTTGGTGCCCTTGGTCTTGCGGATGACCACGCCCTCGAAGGCCTGCACGCGCTCCTTCTCGCCTTCCTTGACCTTCCAGTGGACGCGAACGGAATCACCCGTACGGAACTGGGTGAGGTCCTGGCGCAGGAACTTGTTTTCGACGTGCTGAATGAGGCTGCGGCGCATGACGACTCCAAAAAGCGGAACTTGACGCGCAGGGCGCGTGGAAAGAGCGGGCCGTACTAGCAGAGACTGCCGTGTCGGACAAGCCCGCTTCGAAGGGTTCCGCGAGGACGCGCAGGGTTACAACTCTTCCTCACCCCTGGCGAGCAATTTCTGATCCGCCTTGCCGAACTCCAGACGCGAATACAGATCGGGACGCCGCGCCTGCGTGAGCTTGATGGCCTTCCAGCGACGCCAGCGTGCGATCCTGGCGTGATCGCCGGACTGGAGGACGGCCGGGACCTCGACGCCCCGGAAGACAGGCGGTCGGGTGTAGTGCGGGTACTCGAGCAGGCCCTCCTCGAAGCTCTCCGCCACGGAGGAGGCCTCGTTGCCCAGCACGCCCGGCACCAGCCGCGTCACGGCGTCCACCACCGCCATGGCCGCGACCTCGCCGCCCGTGAGCACGAAGTCGCCCAGGGACAGCTCGCCGTCCAGGTAGGGCATCACCCGTTCGTCCACGCCCTCGTACCGGCCGCAGACGAGGATCAGCCCGGCCTCGTGCCGCACCAGCTCGCGCGCGGTGGTCTGGGTGAAGACGGGGCCGCGGGGGCTCATGAGCAGCACCTTCGCGCCGGGCAGGCGGGCCCGCGCGGCCTCGATGGCGGCCACCAGCGGTTCGGGCTTCATCACCATGCCGGCGCCCCCGCCGTAGGGCGAGTCGTCGGTGACGTGGTGTTTGCCCACGGCGAAGTCGCGCACGTCGGTGAGCGTGACGCGGAAGAGCCCCTTCTCCTGCGCCTTCCCGAGGATGCTCGCGCCCAGATAGCCGGACAGCATCCCCGGGAACAGCGTGAGGATCTCCACGGGGTAGCTCACCCCGCGTCTCCGTCGTCGCGCCCCTCGACCTCCAGGTATTCAGGGGGGCGGATCACGATGCGCCCCGCCGCGATGTCCACCGACGGAACGAACTCGTCCGCGAAGGGCACCACCAGCTCCGGACGGCCCTTCGCGCGGATCACCAGGTTGGGCACCTCGCCGGTGGCCCAGACCTCTTCCACGGTGCCCAGGGACGTGCCCTGCTCGTCCACGGCGGCGAGCCCCACGAGGTCGCCCTGGAAGAACTCGCCCTCCTCGGGCGGCTCCAGGTCCTCGCGGTAGACGAACACCTTCGAACCCACCAGGGCCTCGGCGGCGACGCGCGTCTCCACGCCCTCGAAGCCCAGCAGGTCCTCCTTGTTCGCGCCGCGGAAGGACTCCACCACCATCTCGCGCTCCTCACCGGAGCGCAGACGCAGGCGGACACGCTCGACGGTGCCGAGCGTCTCCGAGGCGGGGTCGAAGCTACGGACCGCCACCTCGCCCTTCAGGCCGTGCGCGCGGGCCACATAGCCCAGCTCCAGACAGGTGGACGCGCTCACCGCGCGGCGTCCGGAGCTGGCGGTACCGCGGGCGAACCCGGGGCGCGGCGATCGTCGAGAATCTCCAGGCGGACCTTCTGGCCCTGCTTCTGGGCGGCGGCGTTGAGCAGCGTCCGGAGGGCGTTCACCGTGCGCCCATCACGACCGATGACCTTGCCGACGTCCTCGGGGGCGACCTTCAGCTCATAGAGCTGGCCGCCATCCGCCTCGGAGATGCGCAGGGCGACCTGGTCCGGTTGATCGACCAGGGCCTTCGCCAGGTACGTGAGCAGCGGCTCCACGTCTTGTCCAGACGGGGGCGAGCTCAGGCGGTGGTCGCCGGGGCCTGCTTCTTCGCCGTCTTGATCAGGTCCGCGACCGTCTCCGAGGGCAGCGCGCCGCTCTTGAGCCAGTAGTTCAGCCGCTCCTCGTTGAACTGCACCTTCGCGGGGCTGTGGTTGGGGTCGTAGGAGCCGACCTGCTCCAGGAACTTGCCGTCGCGCGGGCTGCGCGAGTCGGTGGCAACCACATGGTAGTACGGCATCTTCTTGGCGCCCGCGCGGGCAAGACGGAGGACAACGGCCATGGAACGCTCCAGCGAACAGGTGACTTCAACAGTAACAGGCGGAGGGGGGCGCTCTTAGCGCCCCTACATCTGGATTGTCAAGGAAGCTCGGGTGCTTATGTCACGTCGGGGCTTCCGCGGCCGCTTCGCCCCGGTTGGCGAGCTGCCCACAGGCGCCGGCGATGTCCCGGCCCCGGTTCCTGCGGATGTACGCCGCGACGTGGGCCTCGGAGAGGATGGCGCGGAACTCCTCCGCCCGCTCCTCGCCCGTGCTCTGGAACCCCAGGCCGGGGTTCTCGTTGTAGGGGATCAGGTTCACCTTCGCCGGGATGTCCCGCAGCAGCTCCCTCAGCCGGTGCGCGTCCTCGTCGGTGTCGTTGAAGCCCTTGAGCAGCACGTACTCGAAGGTGATGCGCCGGCCCTGGCGCAGCGGGAACTTGCGGCACGCGTCCAGCAGCGCCGCGATGTTCCACTTGCGGTTCACCGGCATCGTCTTGCTGCGCTGCTCGTCCGTGCTGGCGTTGAGCGAGATGGCCAGCTTGACGTCCGTCTCCTGACCGAAGCGCTCGATCATGGGCACCAGGCCCACCGTGGAGACGGTGATGTGCCGGTGGCTGAAGTTGGGGCCGTCCTGGGACTGGAGGATGGCGAGCGCCGTCTTGAGGTTCTCGAAGTTGTGCAGCGGCTCGCCCATGCCCATGAACACCAGGTTCGTGAGCGGACGGAGCGTCTCCAGGGACTCGTTGCGCCGCACCTCGCGGTTCACCGCGTGCACCTGGGCGACGATCTCCCCGGGCGTCAGGTTGCGCTTGAGGCCCAGCGTGCCCGTCATGCAGAAGGTGCACGCCATGGCGCAGCCCACCTGGGTGGACACGCAGAGCGTCTTGCGGTCCTCCGACGGCATGTAGACGGACTCGATGAAGCGCCCGTCGCGCGTCTTGAAGCGGTACTTGATGGTGCCGTCGACGCTGCGCTGCTCCAGGTCCTTCACCAGCGGGACGATCTCCGCCTGGACCTTGAGCTTCTCGCGCAGGCCCTTGGACAGGTCCGTCATCTCATCGAACGTCGTGGCCCCCCGCTGGTGCAGCCAGCGGTAGAGCTGCGCGGCGCGGAACGGGCGCTCGCCCAGCTGCTCGCCCAGGAACAGGGCGAGCTTCTCCTTGGAGAGACTGGCCACGTCGACCAGCTTCGCCGGCGTGGGCGCGGGCAGGGGCTCGGTGACGGGCAGGACGGTGGCGGTGGACTCGGACATCGTTCAGTCTGGCCTAACGGAAGGCAACGGGCCGTGCTTCCCACAAGAAGGCACGGCAAGTCAAAGGAGGGCACGCCCCCTGCCCTGCCTACCCCTTGGAGTCGTGGTGCTCGGCGGCGCCACGCTTCCAGTAGCCCGTCACGCGCATCCAGTCCTTGTTGAGACCGCGCTCGGCCACCAGGTGTTCCCGGATGGGCTTGAGCGACGTCGCCTCGCCCGCCACGAACACGAACCCCTCCCCGGGAGGCTGGGTCCAGGCCCGCAGCGCGTCCTCCAGCAGCCGCGTCGTGCCCGCCTCCGCGCCTCCCCGGTGCAGCCAGGTGAGCTGCACGTCCGCGCGGCTGTCGATGCGCTGCTCCTCGGAGGCGTCCGCCACCTCGATGAAGGCGAACGCGCGGGCCCCCGCCGGCAGCTCCTCCAGCCGCCGGGCGATGGCCGGCAGCGCGCTCTGGTCGCCCGCGAGCAGGTACCAGTCGAAGTCGCCCGCCACGTCGTGGGTGCTCCGCGGCCCGCCAATGCCCAGGAAGTCGCCGGGCTTCGTGTGGACGGCCCACTGGCACGCCGGGCCTTCGCCGTGCAGCACGAAGTCCAGGTCCAGCTCCCCCGCCTTGGGGTCGAAGCGGCGCGGCGTGTAGTCACGCGACGCGGGCTTCGCGAGCCCCTCCGGCATGGACAGGCCATGGGGCCCCACCACCGGCATGTTCGGCCTCTTCACCCCGGGCTCCGCGAAGAAGACCTTCACGTGGTCGTCCGCGCCGGGGGTGGTGAAGCCCTCCAGCTCCGGGCCGCCCAGCGTCACGCGCACCATGTGCGGCGTCAGCTGCGTCACCCGAAGCACCTCCAGCAACCGCAACTTCACCGGGAACGGCCCCCGACGACTCACGCGCTCTGATCCACCGCTCATGCGTTCTTCCTTGCCGATAGTGACTTGCATTATCGGTAGCAAGGACCGCCCGGGAGGGCAACCGGATACGCCCGTGGAAGCCACGGGCGGGCGGGCGGGCGCGGGAAAAGACGACGGCCCGGGCCTGCGCCTTGTGAGGGGCACGGGCTCCGGGCCGGAGTCCTGTCCAGCGCGGTGGCTGGAGGCTGCGTGACGACTAGTACTTCTGGATCTCGGTCTCGCGGAAGAAGTACGCGATCTCGTTCTTCGCGTTCTCCAGGCTGTCCGAGCCGTGCACCGTGTTCGCGTCGATGCTGTCCGCGAAGTCCGCGCGGATGGTGCCCTTGTCGGCCTTCTTCGGGTCCGTGGCGCCCATGAGGTCGCGGTTGGCGAGGACGGCGTTCTCACCCTCCAGCACCATCAGGACCACCGGGCCGGAGATCATGAAGGCGACCAGGTCCTTGAAGAAACCCCGGGCGCTGTGGACCGCGTAGAAGCCCTCCGCTTCCTTCTGCGACAGCTGCTGCAGACGGATGGCGACGGGCGTCAGGCCCTTCGCCTCGAAGCGGGAGATGATCTGCCCGACGACGTGCTTCTTGAGCCCGTCCGGCTTGATGATGGACAGCGTGCGCTCGATGGCCATGGAATTGAGTCCTCGTGTGTGTTCGCGGGGATGACGGTTCAGCGGTTCTTCTTGGGGGCGCCGCGCTTGACGACTTCCTGCAGCGTGGTGCCCAGCTCGGCGGGGCTCGCGGCCATCAGGATGCCCGCGGCCTCCATCGCCTTGATCTTCTCACCGGCCGTGCCCTTGCCGCCGGAGATGATGGCGCCCGCGTGGCCCATGCGCTTGCCCGGGGGCGCGGACTGACCGGCGATGAAGCCGGCGATCGGCTTGGTGAACTCACGGGCCACGTACTCCGCGCCCGCCTCTTCGGCGCTGCCGCCGATCTCACCAATCATGATCACCGCGTCCGTCTCCGGATCCGCGTTGAAGAGCTTCAGCACGTCCACGAAGTCGGTGCCATTGACGGGGTCGCCGCCGATGCCCACCGCCGTGGACTGGCCCAGGCCCAGCTGCGTGAGCTGGTGCACGGCCTCATAGGTCAGCGTACCGGAGCGCGACACCACGCCAATGCGACCCGGCTTGTGGATGTGGCCCGGCATGATGCCGATCTTGCACTTCGCGCCGGGCGTGATGACGCCCGGGCAGTTCGGGCCGATGAGGCGCACCGACTTGCCCTGCAGGTAGCGCTTGGCGCGGATCATGTCGTTGACGGGGATGCCCTCGGTGATGGTGATGATGAGGGAGATGCCCGCGTCCGCGGCCTCCATGATGGAGTCGGCGGCGAAGGGCGGCGGCACGAAGATGACGGACGTGTTCGCGCCCGACTGCTTCACGGCGTCGGCCACCGAGTTGAACACGGGGACCTTGCCCTCGAAGTCGGTGCCGCCCTTGCCCGGCGTGACACCGCCCACCAGCTTCGTCCCGTACTCCAACATCTGCTTGGCGTGGAACGAGCCCGCCGAGCCGGTGATGCCCTGGACGAGGACCTTCGTATTCTCGTTGACGAGGATGCTCATGGCGTTCCTTCAGGAAAGAGTGCGCGACGACTACTGGATCGCCGCCACGGCCTTCTCAGCCGCCTGGCGCAGGTTGTCCGCGGGGGTGATGGCGAGCCCGGAGTTGCGGAGGAGGTCCTTGCCCTTCTCCACGTTGGTGCCCTCGAGCCGCACGACGAGCGGGATCTTGAGCTGCACTTCCTTGGCCGCCGCGATGATGCCCTCGGCGATGACGTCGCACTTCATGATGCCGCCGAAGATGTTGACGAGCACCGCCTTGACCTGGGGATCCGCGAGGATGAGCTTGAAGGCCGCCGTCACCTTCTCCTTGTTCGCGCCACCGCCCACGTCCAGGAAGTTGGCCGGAGCGCCGCCCACCAGCTTGATGGTGTCCATGGTGGCCATGGCCAGGCCCGCGCCGTTCACCATGCAGCCGATGTTGCCGTCCAGCGCGATGTAGGCCAGGTCGAACTCCTTGGCCTGCGTCTCGCGGGGCTCCTCCTCCGCGACGTCGCGGTACTCCAGCAGGTCCTTGTGCCGGTAGAGCGCGTTCTCGTCGAAGGTGACCTTCGCGTCGAGCGCCACCACGCCGCCATCCTTCAGGATGACCAGCGGGTTGACCTCCACGAGCGCCGCGTCCGTCTCCATGAACATCCGGTAGAGCGCGGAGCAGAACTGCACGAACTTGTTCACCGTGGGGCCCGTGAGGCCCAGCCCGAAGGCCAGCTTGCGGCCCTGGAAGTCCAGGAAGCCCACCGCCGGGTCCACCGACTCGCGGAGGATCTTCTCCGGGTGGTGCTCGGCCACTTCTTCAATCTCCACGCCGCCCTCGCGGGACGCCATGAAGGTGATGCGGCTGGTGGCGCGGTCGAGCGTCACGCCCAGGTACAGCTCCTGGCCGATGGCGAGCCCTTCCTCGATGTAGACCTTGTGGACCGTCTGCCCTTCCGGGCCGGTCTGGATGGTCTTGAGCTTCATGCCCAGCATCTGGGCGGCGAGCTCCTTGGCCTCCGCGGGGCTCTTGGCCAGCTTCACGCCGCCGCCCTTGCCGCGGCCGCCCGCGTGGATCTGCGACTTCACCACGACGACCGGCGTGGCCAGCGTCTTCGCCGCGGCCTCCGCTTCGTTGGGGGAGAGCGCGAGGATGCCGCGCGGCGTGGGCACGCCATACTTCCGGAAGAGTTCCTTGCCCTGGTACTCGTGGATCTTCATCGAATCTCCGGGTGGGACGAGGGGAGACGGGGACGGCCCCGACGGGGCGGTCAACGCCGGCCCTCATTGCGCAGAAAGCGACGCTTGGCAAGGCCGTTTGGCCTCCAGCGTCGAAGCGGCACGGACACTCCGTCCCGGACATAACCCCCGGTGTCCGGGCAGATGAGCGGACCTTCAGCCCCCCTGCCCCGCTGGCGCACACCGGAAATGACCGCGGCCCCGCCCGGCGGCCCAGGGAAGGGACGCCGACACGGGGCCGCGAGCAGGCACGGGGAGCGTGCGGGAGGACCTAGCCCGGACCGCTCGACGCCTTCTGATCCTCTTCCTTGAAGAAGATGTCCTTGATCATCAGCTTGGACACCTCACGGTTCATCACCGCGATGGAGGTGGTGAGGGGGATCTCCTTCGGGCAGACCTTCACGCAGTTCTGTGACTTGCCGCAGTCCTGGATGCCACCGGGGCCCATGAGGGCGCGCGTGCGCTCCTCCGCGTTGAGCTTGCCCGTGGGGTTCATGTTGAACAGGCGGGCCTGGCTGATGGCGGCGGCGCCGATGAAGTCGTTGTCCACCGTCACCTGGGGGCACGCCTCCAGGCAGCTGCCGCAGGTGATGCACGTGGACAGCACGTACATCACGGAGTGGTCCTTCTGCGACTGGCGCGGGCCGGGGCCCAGGTTGTACGTGCCGTCGACGGGGATCCACCCCTTCACGCGCTTGAGCGCGTCGAACATGCGCTCGCGGTCCACGGTGAGGTCGCGCACCACCGGGAACTTCTTCATCGGCTCCAGGGTGATGGGCTGCTCCAGCTTGTCCACCAGCGCGGAGCACGCCATGCGCACCCGGCCGTTGATGTTGATGGCGCAGCTGCCACACACCTCTTCGAGGCAGGCGGCGTCCCAGATGACCGGGGCGACCTTCTTGCCGTCCGTGGTGACGGGGTTGCGCTGGATCTCCATCAGGCAGGAGATGACGTTGGCGCCCTTGCGATAGGGGACCTTGAACTCCTCGAAGTGGCCCGGCTGGTTCGGATCCACCTGCCGCCAGATGCGGAAGGTGATGGTCTGGGTGCTGACGGCGCTGGCCTGTGCGGTGTCCATGGTGCTCGAGCCCTTCCCTTCACTGCCAAATCAGGTAGCGGAGTCCCGCGCCGTACCGCACGCGGGTCCGAGAAACAGTCGCCTGCCCGCGCCTATGCGTACCAGCGCGGCTCGGGGTCCAGCACCGGCGTCGGCAGGTCCTGGTAGGAAATCTCCGGGCCCTGGGTCGCGTAGCTGGCGATGGTCGTCTTCGCCCACTTCTCGTGGCGCTTCTTCCACAGCTCCATCCAGGTCGGATCCTGGCGCGGATCCTTCGTCTTGGGCTCCGGCAGGGAGAAGTCCGGCTTGTAGTGGGCGCCGCGGCTCTCGTCGCGCATGAGCGCGCTGGTGGCGATGACCTCTCCCAGCTCCAGCATGTTCCAGACCTGGTTGGTGTAGGACAGCGCGCGGTTGGCGACGACGCCCGTGTCCAGCACGTTGACGCGGCTCCAGCGGTCCTTCAGGTCGCGGATGCGCTCCACCGTCTTCTTCAGGCGGTCGTTGTAGCGCACCACGGTGCAGTTCTCCGTCATCACGTCGCCCAGCTCCTTGGCGAGCTGGTACGGGTTCTCCGCGCCGTTCATGGCCTTGATGGTGGCGAAGCGGTCCACCCAGTAGGCCTTCGCGTCGTTGAAGTACTTCTCCGGCATCGCCGCCGCGCTGACCTCGTTCGCCTTGGCGAAGGACGCCATCGCCGGGCCGCCGATCATGCCCGAGTAGATGCACGACAGGAGCGAGTTGGCGCCCAGGCGGTTCGCGCCGTGGAAGGCGTAGTCCGCCTCGCCCGCCGCGTACAGGCCGGGGATGCGCGTGGTCTGGTTGACCGGGCTGCCGTCCTTGGGGGTCTGCGTCTTCGCATCCGCCTCGAAGGAGACGTGCAGGCCGCCCATGGAGTAGTGCATGCCCGGGAAGATGACCATCGGCGTGTGGCGCGGATCATCCCCGACGAACTTCTCGTAGATCTCCATGACGCCCTTGATCTTCGCGTCGAGCGTCTTGGCCGGGATGTGCGTCACGTCCAGGTACACGCCGTCGCGCCCGCCCAGGCCCATGCCCAGGTCGCGGCAGACCATGAAGATCTCCCGCGTCGCGACGTCGCGGGGCACCAGGTTCTTGTACTTGGGGTACTTCTCTTCCAGGAAGTACCAGCGCTCCGACTCGGGGATGTCCCGGGGGGCGCGCACGTCGCCCTTCTTGCGCGGCACCCAGACGCGGCCACCCTCGCCGCGCACCGACTCGCTCATCAGGCGCAGCTTGTCCTCGCCCGGGATGGAGGTCGGGTGCACCTGGATGAACTCGCCGTTGGCGTACAGCGCGCCTTCCATGTACGCGCGGCCCGCGGCGGTGCCGGTGTTGATGATGGAGTTGGTGGAGCGTCCGAAGACGATGCCCGGCCCGCCCGTGGCGAGGCACACGGCCTCCGCCGGGAAGGTGCGGATCTCCATGGTGCGCAGGTCCATGGCCACGCTGCCGATGCAGCGGCCGTTCCCGTCCTTCACCGTGCCCAGCCACTCCCAGTACTCGTACTTGGTGACCTTGCCCTCCGCCTCGTAGCGGCGCACCTGCTCGTCCAGCGCGTACAGCAGCTGCTGGCCGGTGGTGGCGCCCGCGAACGCGGTGCGGTTGTGCAGGGTGCCGCCGAAGCGGCGGAAGTCGAGCAGCCCTTCCGGCGTGCGGTTGAACGTCACGCCCATGCGATCCAACAGGTAGATGATGCCGGGCGCCGCGTAGCACATGCCCTTCACGGACGTCTGCTCCGCGAGGAAGTCGCCGCCGCGCAGCGTGTCCATCACGTGGATGTCCGGGTGGTCACCCTCACCCTTCGTGTTCACCGCGCCGTTGATACCGCCCTGGGCACAGACGGAGTGCGAGCGTTTGACCGGGACGAGCGAGAGCACGTCCACCTGGTGACCCGCCTCCGCCAGCTTGATCGTCGTCATCAGCCCGGCGAGACCGCCGCCCACCACCGTGAATCGCGCTGCTGCCGCCATCATCGTCTCCTTGACTGCCAGATGCCGGGCCCTGCCTGCGGTGGGTCGCTTGAAGCCGCTTCGCGACAGCCCACCCGCGCCCGATCATCCCGTGCGAGTCCTACACGCTAGTTAACTTGGAAAAATACCGCCGCAACGACGGTGCGCCGGACGATAAGCCCGGATCATTCGCGGCATCAGGCGGCGGCCCGCCGGCAGCATTCCGGCGGGCCCGACCGACCGATGCGTGAAGGCTACAGCTTGACGAGCTCCACCGTCTGCTTCACCGACTCGTAGGACTTCTTCAGTTCAGCCTTCTCCGCGTCGTTCAGCTCCACGGTGATGACCTTCTCCACGCCGCCCGCGCCGATCTGCACGGGGACGCCGAAGAAGAAGTCGCTGATGCCGTACTGGCCCTTGAGCATGGCCGCGGCCGGCAGGACGCGCTTGCGATCAAACAGGAAGCTCTCCGCCATGGCGATGGAGGAGGCGGCCGGCCCGAAGTAGGCGCTGCCCGTCTTGTACAGGCCCACCAGCTCCGCGCCGCCCTTGCGGGTGCGGTCGATGATGGCGTCCAGCTTGTCCTTGGCGATGAGCTGGGTGAGCGGCACGCCGCCCACGGTGCTGTGGCGAACGAGGGGCACCATGTCGTCGCCGTGGCCGCCGAGCACCAGCGCCTCCACGTCACGGATGGAGGAGCCCAGGGCCTCCGCCACGAAGCACTTGAAGCGGCTGGTGTCCAGCACGCCCGCCATGCCCACGACCATGTTGTCCGGCAGGCCGGCGATCTTGTGGAGTGCGTACACCATCGCGTCCAGCGGGTTCGCGACGTTGATCACGAAGGCGTTGGGGGCGTGCTGCTTGATGTTGCCCGCCACGTCCCGCATGATCTTCAGGTTGACGTCGAGCAGGTCCTCGCGGGTCATGCCCGGCTTGCGGGGCACGCCGGCCGTGATGATGATCACGTCCGAGCCGGCCACGTCCTTCCAGTCCGTGGAGCCGGTGACGCGGCAGTCCAGGCCGTCCACCGCGGACAGCTGGTTGATGTCCAGCGCCTTGCCCTTGACCAGACCTTCGGCCGCCGGGATGTCGTAGAGCACGACGTCGCCGAGCTGCTTCTGGACCGCCAGCAGGGCCAGGTTGCCGCCAATCTGACCGCCGCCGATGAGGCCGATCTTCTTCTTCTTGTGAGCCATGGTTTCGCCCTCTTGCTTACCGGGTGGGGACTACATGTGCTTGATGATGGCCTGACCGAACTCCGAGCACTTCACCTCGGTCACGGTGCCCTGCGACTCCAGCTTCATCAGGCGCGCGAAGTCATAGGTCACGGTGCGCGCGGCGATGGCGCGGTCCATGCCCTTGATGATCAGGTCCGCGGCCTCGTGCCAGCCCAGGTGGCGCAGCATCATCTCACCGGAGAGGATGACCGAACCCGGGTTCACCTTGTCCTGGTCCGCGTACTTCGGGGCCGTGCCATGCGTCGCTTCGAAGATGGCGTGGCCGCTGACGTAGTTGATGTTGCCGCCCGGCGCGATGCCGATGCCGCCCACCTGCGCCGCGAGCGCGTCCGACAGGTAGTCGCCGTTGAGGTTCAGCGTGGCGATGACGTCGAACTCGTCCGGACGGGTCAGCACCTGCTGCAGGGTGATGTCCGCGATGGAGTCCTTGACCAGGATCTTCCCCGCGCCCACGGCCGCCTTCTGCTCGGCGTTGGCGGCGTCCTCGCCCTTGGCGGCCTTGGTCGCCTCCCACTGATCCCAGGTGTAGACCTTGTCACCGAACTCCTTCGCCGCGAGGTCGTAGCCCCACTTGCGGAAGGCGCCTTCGGTGTACTTCATGATGTTGCCCTTGTGGACGATCGTCACGCTCTTGCGCTTGAGGTCCACCGCGTACTGGATGGCGGCGCGCACGAGGCGCTCCGTGCCTTCCTTGGACACGGGCTTGATGCCGAAGCCGACGTCTTCCTGGAAGCGGACCTTCTTCGCGTCCTTGGGGAACTCCTGCTGCAGCCAGGCCTGGAACTTCTTGGCGGCCTCCGTGCCGGCCTCGAACTCGATGCCCGCGTAGATGTCTTCCGTGTTCTCACGGAAGATGACCATGTCCACCTTCTCCGGCTGCTTCACCGGGCTGGGCACGCCCTTGAAGTAGCGCACCGGCCGCAGGCAGACGTACAGGTCCAGCATCTGGCGCAGCGCCACGTTCAACGAACGGATGCCGCCGCCCACCGGCGTCGTCAGCGGGCCCTTGATGCCGACCAGGTACGTGCGGAAGGCTTCGATCGTCTCATCCGGCAGCCAGTTGTTGACCTGCTTGAAGGACTTCTCTCCGGCGAGGACCTCCAGCCAGGAGATCTTCTTCTTGCCGCCGTACGCCTTCTCCACCGCCGCATCGAACACGGCCTGCGAGGCCTTCCAGATGTCACGGCCAGTGCCGTCACCCTCGATGTAGGGGATGATCGGGTTCGCCGGCACGTTCAACTTGCCGTTCTGCAGGGTGATCTTCTCGCCAGAGGGAGGCGCCATGAACGCAAACTCCTGAGTTGGACCGGGTATTGAGAGGCGGCGGATACTCTGGAACCCGCCCCCGGTCGTCAAGGAGTTTGGCCGCGCGGCACCGGGTTTGGACGCACCGCAAGTGCGCCGCGCTTATCGCAGCCAATGGCCGGAAAAGGCGGGGCCGCGTTTCCCAGGTTTCGCGGGCTAGAAGCTCGCGAGGCCGGGCGCGGGCAGCTGGATCACCACGCCGGTTCCCGCCTCCAGCCGCTCCACGGACAGCTCGCCGCCCATGGCGTCCACCAGCTCCCGCGCCCGCGCCAGGCGCCGGTGCGTGGTGCCCACGCGCAGGGGGGACAGCACCACCGAGCGCACCTCCCGCTCGGACAGGGCCACGCCCGGCATCACCACCTGGAAGCGCGGTCCCACGTCCCCGAAGTCGTCCGGGGGCTCCACGACCACCCGCACCGTGCGGGCCTCGGGGGTCGCCGTGTCCGCCGCGTGGGCGATGAGCAGCAGGAAGACCTGCTCCAGCCGGCGCCGGCTGACCCGGGCCATCACCGGGTCCTCGGGCAGCTCCAGCGCGACCTCCACCCCGTGCAGCCGCCGCGTCGCCCCCAGCAGCCCCAGGGCGTCGCGCGCGGACTGCGCCACGTTCACCTGGAAGACGTCCGGGAGATCCACGGACTCCAGCCCGCCAGACGGTGCCATCCCGCCCCCTGGTGACCCGTTCGCCTCGAGCGCTGCGCTCATTCGCGTCTCCCCACCCTTGACCTGGAGCAGAAACCATAACGGCCGTCTCTGACAGGCGTCCATTGCACGGCCGTCGGACAGTGTTCGTTTCTCGGTTTCTGTTTTGGGGCCTTACAGTTATGCGCCATCTTGGCGATGAAGATGTGCCTCCCGGGTACGCATTACTCCTCGGAAAACCCGTACCCCGCCTTGGTCGGTTTTGACCCTGGGTGAGTCAACCCAGGGGCAGGAAAAACAGTCCAGGTGCATAAATTCGATTTGACTGTTACGGACAGATTCCCCATGATGCGGTCCCAGAATCCAGAGCCGTCAGCGTCTTCACTGAATCAGGGAGGGAGTGTTGTGCTCGCAACATCGCCGACCATGACTGGTGTCGCTGCCCGCAGAAGGGGTGTCCTGACGATGGATGGAGGGATTCCGGCATCCGCGAAGTTCCGGCACGCAATCGAGTTCGGCAGTGGCGATGCGCTGCGCAACGTGATCCCCCTACCTCCCGCTGAAGCGGCCCTGGATGACTCGGGCTATTCGCTGCATGGCACCGGTCCCACGGCCATCACCTGCGCGCTGGGCAGTCCCGACGCGGTGCTGGGTGAAGTGACCCGGCTGAGCCCGACGGTGGTGTGGGTGGCGCCGCGGGAGCCCCAGGTGGACACGTCCGAGGCGCGGACGTTCCCCGTGTACCTGTCCTTCAATGGGGCGACCATCGGGCCGCTCAACGGCGCCTTCATCCGCACGGACGCGGACATGCCGCACGCGCCGGTGGGGCTGCAGCTGGTGGGCGTGACGCTGGAGCAGGGCCGGGAGATCCTGGCGTTCCTGGCGGACGCGCTGCGCCGGGGCGTGGCGGAGCCGGCCGCGTCCGCGCTGCCCGTGCAGGACACCATCGTGGATCCGGAGCGGATCCGCTCCATCTTCTCCGCCATCTGCGCGTCCGGGAACAAGGGCGTGCTGCGCCGCCAGGGCCGCGTGGTGCGCATGGTGCTGGAGCGCTTCCACGCCGCCTCCGGCCAGTTGGAGTGGCGCACCGAGGAGCCCACCCCGGACTGGGGCGACCCGGCGTACGACATCGACGTCATCGGCTACAACTCCGCCTACCGCCTGCGCGCGGAGACGGGCCATGGCGAGGGCGACCGCCTCTTCACCACCCTGCCCGCCCAGCTGTTCCGCATCCGTCACCGCTGGCACCGCCGCGTCCCCGCCCCCGAGGGCATCCGCGCCCGCTTCCACCACCCGCTGTGGCGCGAGCAGGGCCTGCTGCGACGCGAGGTGCTGGACCTGTCCTTCTCCGGCCTGTGCGTGCGCTGCACGCCGCAGGACCTGATGTTCCCGGGGCTGCTGCCGCCGCTCATCGAGCTGGAGCTGGGCGACGGTCAGCTGGTCAGCGTGCGCGGGGAGATCCGCTACGTCAGCGGCGTGCGCGCCGACGGCACCGTGCTGTGCGGCCTGAGCGTGCTGCCCTATTCGTCCGACGAGGCGCGCTGGGTGCGCTTCGTGTCGCAGACGATGTCCCCCGCGACGCGCACCAGCGAGGGCCTGGTGGATCAGCTCTGGGACCTGTTCAACCGCTCCGGCTTCTTCAGCCTGGGGGGCAGCTCCCCAGAGGAGTTCGAGGAGCTGAAGCACAACTTCGCGACGCTCGCCAAGCGCGCCGCGGAAGTGCCGCAGCTGTTCTGCCAGGCGGTGTGGCCGTCCGAGCGCGGCATCGAAGCGACGCTGTCCTTCACCAAGCCGTACCGCCACGCGTGGCTGGGCCACCAGGTGGCGAAGCGGCCCGGCAAGCCGCCGCCGGGGGTGCAGGAGGCGGGGCAGATCATGCGCGACATCTACCTGCGCACGTTCGAGCACCCGCAGAGCGACCCGGACTTCCACTGGGTGATTGCCTACGTGGAGGCCCTCAACCCGTGGATCGCCAAGGCGCACGTGCGCTACGCGGAGCGCCAGATGGCGACCGGCGCGGGCCTGGCGTTCACGCGGAAGATCCAGAAGATGAAGGCGTTCAGCCACGAGCTGAGCGGCCGCGACCACCGCGAGTTCGAGGTGGGCCCCGCCACCGCCGGTGAGCTGAGCCTGCTGGCCGCCACCGTCGCCCGCCAGTTCCCCAACTGCTATGTGGAGTCGCTGGACCTGACGCGGGACCGGCTGGACATGACGCCCGTCACGCAGAAGTGGAAGAGCTACGGCATGGAGCGCGAGCGCTCCATCCTCGTGGCCCGCCGCCACGGCATCCCCTACGCCGCCGCCGTGATGGAGCTGGGGCAGTTGGGCGCCAACCTCTTCCGCCTGCTCGACAACACGCGCATGTTCTCGCTCGTCGAGGACGGGACGCGCGCCTATTCGGCTTTGATGGACGCGGCCCGGAACTGGTACCTGGCGCGCCGCCGTCCCTCCTTCCTCTACCTGCGCGAGGACGAAGGCGGCAGCTACGTGCAGGAGTGCGGCCTGCACGACGGGCCGGATCCCTACATGTGGATCATCTCCTCGAAGCTCGTTCCGGACTTCCTGGAGCACATCAGCGAACTCACCATCGGGCGCCGCGGTGCCCACTCCCGTTGAGGACTGTCCCCCCATGAGCAAGCCCCTCGTCGATACCCAGTACCTCCCCCACGTCTCCGACGTCCGCCACGTCCTCGCGTCCGGCCCCCACGTGACGACGCTGCTGGACGAGAAGGTGGATCCCGCCCTGCTGGAGGGGTTCCTCATCCAGCTGTGTGCCCTGGGCGTGTACATGACGGAGCCCGTGGACGGATGGATCCGCCGCGCCGGTGAGGCCTGTACGAAGGTCGCGGGCCTGGAGGAGGTCGGCCGGCAGCTCATCTCCCACGCCAAGCACGAGGCCGGTCACCACCTGATGATGGTGGCGGACACCAAGAGCCTGGTGGCCGGGTGGAACGCGCGCCGCATGCCCAAGCTGGACGCGGAGCAGTTGCTCGCCCAGGCCCCGACGCCGGCCATGCTGGAGTACCGGCAGATCCACGAGGACACCATCAACGGTGCCATGCCGGGCGCGCAGGTCGCCATCGAGTACGAGATCGAGAACCTGTCCGTGGTGTTCGCGCCCCGCCTCATCGAGCAGTGCAAGCGCGTGCTCGGGGATGACGTGATGAACTCGCTGACGTTCATCAAGGAGCACGTGGAGCTGGACGTGGGCCACACGGCTCTCAACGAGGTCATGCTCAACAAGCTGCTGAGCCAGAAGCCCGAGCACGCGGACACCATTGGCAAGACGGGCGCCCGCGCGTTGGACATCTACCTGCGCTTCTACGGCGACTGCATGGAGAAGGCGAAGCGGATGCTCCAGGCCGCCGCGGCCTGAAGTCCCTGTTGCTGAAGACGCCGACGGTGGAGCTCCAGGCCCTGCGCGGGCCTGGCGCTCAGGCCCCGATGGACGTGATGCGGCGCGACACGCGGCTGCTTCGGCGGCTGAAGGGCCGGACGTCCTTCTTGAGCGCGGCATGGACCTGCGCGACGCCCGCGCGGTTCGTGGCCGCGTAGACGTACCGGTCCGGCCGCAGGACGACCAGGTCGGACGCGTGCTGGGCGAACCACTCGCCGAGCTTGCCCTCCAGGTCCACCACCTCTCCGGCGCGCCCCGCGCCGGAGCGCGCCGCGGGCGCCACCGACAGCCAGACACCGCCGATGTCCTCCGCCAGGGCCTTCGCGGCCTGCTGCACGTCGGCGGGCGCGCCCGGCCGCGTCAGCACCGCGAAGCGCTGCCCGATGACGTCGTCGAGCGGACGCTCCCCTTCCTCACCGTGCTCCACGCGCGGCTGCGGGAAGTAGGCGCCTTCGCCGGCCTGCTTGGACTTGCCGCGCTTGCCGCCGAAGAGGAACCCCTCCGCGTGGAAGAGGTTCGGCTTCATCTTGTACTCGCGGATGAAGGGGCCGGTGACGGGCATCCGGTACAGCAGGTTGATGAACGCGTTGCGCGCGCGGGCCATGAGCGGGCCGCCCGAGGACAGCATCGACCCGAGCGCGTCCGACATCCGCATCATCTCCGCCGCGTGCGGCCGACGCTCCACCTCGTAGGTGTCCAGGAGCGACGCTTCCGCCGCGCCGTTGAGCACGTGCGCGATCTTCCAGGACAGGTTCGCCGCGTCGCGCAGGCCGGAGCACACGCCCTGGCCCAGGAAGGGCGGCATCAGGTGCGCCGCGTCCCCGAGCAGGAACACCCGGCCCACCCGCCACTTCTCCGCCATGCGGCTGTGGTAGGCGTACAGGTTGACGCTCTTGACCCGCACCGAGTCCGGGTCGATGTACGGGGCGATGATGCCGCGCACGTACTCGGGGCTGCGCACGTGCTCCAGGTCCTGCCCGGGCCGCACCACCGTGTCGAAGCGCATCTCGTCGTGCGCGGTGCGCGTCACGATGCCCACGCGCTTCGGGCCGCAGGGGTAGTAGGTGAAGTCCGGCGCCGACGACGGCGTCTCCACGGTGATGGCCAGCGCGTGCGCGAGCGCCGTGGTGCCCTCCAGCTTGAGGCCCAGCCGCCGGCGGATGCTGCTCTTCGCGCCGTCGCACGCCAGCAGGTAGCGCGCGCGCAGCGTCAGGGTGCGGCCCGTGGCCGCCTCCTTCACCCGCACCGACACGCCGTCCTCGTCCTGCATGAAGGATTCGACTTCGTGGCCGCGCCACAGCGACACGCTCGGGAAGCGCCCCATGCCGCGCGTCAGCGACGCCTCCAGGCGCGGCTGGCTGAACAGCGACCCGATGAAGTGCCCGTTGGGGCGCTCCACCTGGGTGAAGTCCACCTCCGCCAGCACCCGCATCTCGTCGTCCACGTACGTCATCTTCAAGCACGGGTGGAAGCCCGGCCCCAGCTCGCCCGTGAGTCCGGCCGCCTGGAAGATGCGCTGCGCTTCGTCGTCCGCGTTGATCGCGCGCGACTGGGTGTGCGGGACCGTCTCCTTTTCGATGACCACGGTGCGCAGCCCGTACTGCCCCAGCAGGTTCGCCGCCATGGCACCCACCGGGCCGCTTCCGACGACGATCACATCAACAGATTCCGGAGCCATTACTCCCCTCCCGTTGTGTGCGAGCTGATCCATCAACCGTGCTACCGAGCGACCTGCCGACCGAAGCCCCCCCTCGGTCGTAGTTAAGGATACTGCCAAACCCTTGCAACCCCGCGAAAACATCGATGTTTCAATGTTCCGCGGTGATCCACTCCCCGGCCGTGTCGGCGCCGGTCCCTCAGTACTTCCACCTATTCTTAAAACGCACCCCCCCAAAAACCTTGCATGTCTGCCCATACGACGGCGCGCGTGCCCCCCTGCGGCGCGTCCCAGGGGGCGTATATTCCTGCAAGGCTTCAAAGTTACGCACCAGCGGCATGGATTCGGTGTCTGGATTTGAATCCGGGGCAGGTGGATGTGCGCTGATACACCCGTCGGGCGCCTCTTGTGCGTCGCCCTGGAGTGGGCGACAGTGGCGGAAGCCGTCTCCCCCTGAGCCCCTTGGAGCGCCCAGCGATTATGCCCAGACTGCAACTTTTCGAGCTAGAGGATCAGCCGTGGTTCCCGAAGGTCCTCCGCCGTGGCGTGACGGACTTCCTGGCCTACGTGTGGAGCCTTTCGGATGACCGCTACGTGGAGTTCGTGCGGCGGCTCAAGGGCGCGATGGCGGCGATGGGTGAGACGCAGCTGCTGGACATGGCGTCGGGCAGCGCGGGGCCGGTGCCGAAGCTGCTGGAGATGCTGGAGTCGCAGGAAAAATACACCGCGACGGCGCTCCTGACGGACCTGTATCCGGAGGTGTCCGCCTTCGAGAAGGTGAAGGCGGCGAACCCGGGCCGCGTGGACTACGTGTCGACGCCGGTGGACGCGACGGCGGTGCCGGCCACGTACAAGGGCTTCCGGATCATGTGCAATTCGTTCCACCACCTGCCGCCGGAAGCCGCGCGCAAGGTGCTGGCGGATGCCGTGGCCCAGCGCCGGGGCATCGCCATCATGGAGTTGGTGGAGCGGCGCGGGCCGGCCATCGCGATGACGGCGGCGGCCCTCATCAACGTGCCCCTGACGACGCCCTTCATCCGGCCCGTGCGGATGGACCGGCTGGCCCTCACCTATCTGATGCCCCTCATCCCCATCGCCGCGGCGTTCGACGGCGTGGTGTCCTGCCTGCGGACCTACTCCATCGAGGAGATGCGCGAGCTGACCCAGGGCCTGAGCGACGACTACGTGTGGGACATCGACCGGCTCACCAACGAAGGGAACCCCTTCGGCCTGATGATGCTCATTGGCCGACCCGCCAATCCGTCGCAGGCCTGAGTGGGCTGTCGGCAGGCGGTCAGTGACGCCCAGGGCCAACGCGAGGCGTCGTGATTTCCAGGTTTGAAGGGCGTTCAATGGCCGCTCCCTCAAGGAGGAGCAAGCCCATGGAATGGCTCGAATTCAAGCGCTGGTCTCCGGAAGTCCAGCACGCGCTGGCGCTTCAGGCGGCCCGGTTGGGACAGACGGCGATGCACGCCGAGCCGCCGCGGCAGTCCGCGACGATGCTCGCCGCGCACCGCCTCTGCACGTTGCTGCGCCAGTACCCGCGCACCAATCCCTGGGGCCACCCCGCCTCGGAGTGCTGAGCACCGGGGCGCCCCGGTCCGCCCGTGGGGCTCACGGGCGGGGCCGGAGCGCCGGGTGGCTCAGCCGTTCCGGGGGGTCCACCGCACGGGCAGGTGCTGGATGGCGCGGATGGTGAGGTTCTGCATCGTCCCGAAGTCCGGGTTCGGCGCGAGGCTCAGGTCCGGCAGCTGATCCAGCAGCAGGTTCGTCGCGATGAGCGCTTCCTGCCGGGCCAGCGGCGCGCCGATGCAGAAGTGGATGCCCCGGCCGAAGCCCAGGTGCGACGGGTGGTGACGGGAGATGTCGAAGCGATCCCCGTCCGCCAGCAGCGCCGGATCCCTGCTCCCCGAAGCGTAGAGCAGCAGCAGCCGGGAGCCCTTGGGCAGCGCGACGCCGGCGAGCTGCACGTCCTCCGTGGCGGTGCGGATCATCCCGTGCGAGACGGAGTCGAAGCGCAGCGTCTCCTCGATGAGGTGCGGCACCAGCGAGCGATCCTCGCGCAGCCGCTGCCAGAGGCCAGGCTGCAGCAGGGCCTGCTTCCAGCACTGGGCGAGCAGCGCGGTGGTGGTCTCATGCCCCGCCGCCAGCAGGCTGCCCGCGATGGCGATGATGAGCTCCGGCAGCGACAGGGCCTCTCCGTCCGCGTCGGTGGTGACCAGGTAGCTGGCCAGGTCGTCGTGCGGATCATTGCGCCGGCTGGCGATGAGCCGGGCGACGTAGTGCTGGAAGGTGACCCAGCTTCGCGCGAGCGGCGGCTGCTCCTCCGCGGGGACGCGCGTGAAGATCATCCGGAAGAAGTCGTCGCACCAGTGCTTGATGTCGGCCATGTCCTCCTTGGGCACGCCCACCATGCCCAGGATGACCCGGACGGGCAGCGGATACGCCAGCTGCGTCACCAGGTCCGCCTGCCCCTCATGGACGAACGCGTCGATGAGCTGCTGCGAGACCTGCCGGATGGGGCCCTCCTGCGCGGCGATGCGCTGCGCGGAGAAGCCCCGCCCCATCAGCTTGCGCAGACGGGTGTGCGTGGGGGGATCCGAGTTCAACAGGCTGTCCGCCAGCGGGTAGCCCTCGGCGAGCACCGCGAGGGTCTCCGGGGCCAGCACCGAGCCCACGTTGCCCATGTCCGCCGACGAGAACCGCGTGGGGTCCTTCAACACATGACAAATGTCTTCATAGCGGCTGACCAGCCACATCCCCAACATGGGGTTGAAGCTGACGGGCGCATCCCGCCGGAGCTCCGCGTAGAACGGATGCGGATCCTCGACGTGTGGGCCCGAGAACGGGTTGTATTGAGCGCCCAGATGGGGGCACTTCATCGCGCCGGGCGCCCCATTTCCGTGAGTTTCGGGTGCAACGCTTCCTGACTGCCCTGCTGCCTTCACTGCTTCCGCCGTGTTGCTCACCGTGAGCTCCCTCCCAGGATGCCCCCCACGGCGGACGACTCTACCCGACCCAACAGGTCGACTCAGCGAGTCTATCTAAACCCACTTGACTGGTCGTGCGGGTGATTCAAGACCCTGCCTGATACATCGGTTGAGACATCGCCTGGCGGCGCAGGACGGTGCGCTCCACCTTGCTCATCGCGTTGCGTGGCAATGTTTCAAGGACGACGAAACGCGAGGGCACCTTGAAGCGCGCGAGCGACTGGCGGCACCACGCGTCCAGGTCCCCCGGCAGCGCGTGGCCGGGGCGCAGGACGACGAAGGCCACGGGGACCTCCCCCCAGTGGGGCTCCGGCACGCCGACGACCGCGGACTCCGCGATGGCGGGGTGGTTTGCGAGCACGGCTTCGATCTCCGCCGGGTAGAGGTTCTCACCTCCGCGCACGATGAGGTCCGTGCGGCGCGACAGCAGCGTGAGGCGACCGCGCGCGTCCAGGACCCCCACGTCCCGCGTTCGCAACCAGCCGTCGCGGAGGGCCTCGTGCGTGGCCGCAGGCTGGTTCCAGTAGCCCGCCATCAGCGTGGGGCCCCGCACCTCCACGTCACCCTCCTGGCCCACGTCGAGCGGCACGCCGTCCGTCCCGACGATGCGCACCTCCAGGCCCGGCAGCGGCGGGCCCGCGGTGCGGCCGTCCGCTTCGTCGGGGCGCTCGGTGGTGACCTGGGAGCAGGCCTCGGTGAGGCCGTAGGTCTGGAGGGCCCGCAGCCCCGCGGCGCGGGCCCTCGTGAGGAGGGCCGTGGGCACGGGGCCGCCGCCAATCAACGCGCACCGGAAGGAGTCCGGCAGGCTCCTGTCCGCTCTTGCGTCCAGCACCCGCTCCAGCGTGGTGGCGACGAAGCTCGCGTGCGAGGCGCCTTCCGTGTCGATGGCGCGGTTGACGGCTTCCGCGTCGAAGCGCTCGTGCAGGAGCAGGCAGCCGCCCTCGTAGGCGGTGCGCGTGAGCATGGCCAGGCCGCCGACGTGGAACAGCGGCAGCGTGCCCAGCCAGCGCGGCGCGGGGTGCGCGCCCAGGTTGGCGGAGGAGGCCCGGCACGACGCGCGGAAGGCGCCTTCCGTGAGCACGGCGCCCTTGGGACGGCCCGTCGTCCCGCTGGTGAACAGGATGACCCGGGGGAGGTCCTCCTCCCAGGCCTGGAGCGAGTCGGAGACCCCGGAGGCATGCGCCGCCAGGGACTCCAGCGGCTGCGCGCCGGGAAGCCGGTCACGGAGGGGTTCGAGCGCGAGCGTGAGTCGGGGGGTGACGGCGTCCAGCAGGGGCCGCAGCTCCGCGGCCGTGAGCCTTGCGTTGAGCGGGGCGAACACCGCGCCCACGCGGCCCAGGGCCCAGAAGAGGAAGGCCACCGCGGGGTGGCTCGTCGACAGCAGCGCCACGCGGTCGCCCTGCCCCAGGCCTCGTGACTCCAGCGCGGCGGTCCAGCGGGCCACCTCCGCGTCCAGTGCGCCGTAGGTCCAGGCCCGCCCCTCGAAGCGCAGGGCCTCCGCGTCCGGGTGCCGCCGCGCGCCTTCGTGGATGGGACAGGTGACACGCATCGTCGGGAACTCCGCGGCGCCAGACGCGCCCCGTGAAGCGCTGGGGCGCTGCTTCCTCAGGGGACTTCGAGCAGCTCCGGCGTCAGCCCCAGGCCGGGCACGTCGCGCAGGCGCAACAGGCCGTGCCGTGGACGATAGGGATGGTCCAGCGGTTCGTCCGCGAAGAGCCTTCCCACGGCGAGCCCGGAGGCCAGCTCCCCGGACGGCAGCGCGGAGGCCAGGTGCGCCGCGCCGGCCCGGGCCACCACGCCGTCGAGGGAGCTGGTGACGTAGGCGTGCATGCCCAGCCGGGCCGCCCGCAGCGCCACGACCATGGAGGGCAGCAGTCCCCCGAGCACCATCGGCTTGATCACCACGGCGCCCACCACCGGCCCTCCGCCCAGGTCCATCGTCAGCAGCGCGCGCACGGCCGCGGGCGTGGCGAGCGTCTCATCCGCGGCGATGATGCACGGGGCGCGGCGCTGCACCCGCCACAGCGCCTGGAGGTCCTCGGGCGGCGTGGGCTGCTCCACCAGCTCCAGCTCGTACCAGCCCAGGCGGTCCAGGGCGCGGTTGGCCTCGGGCTCGGTCCAGCCACCGTTCGCATCCAGCCGCAGGCGCACCCGGGGGCCCACCGCTTCACGGACGGCGCGCACGCGCGCCTCATCCTCGTCCAGCGGACGGCCCGCCACCTTCACCTTCAGCGTCTGGAAGCCCTCCGCCACCGCCTCCCGCGCCTCCTGGGCCAGGGCCTTGGGCTCCTCCGCGATCAAGAGCGCGCTCACCAGCACCTCTGGCCGCGCCTCCTCCGCGAGCAGCCAGCACAGGGGGACGCCCTTGCGCTGGGCCAGCAGATCCAACAGCGCCAGCTCCAGGCCGTGCTGCGCCGCGGGGACGTGCTCGTCCAGGTTCGACGCGCGGATCTTCACGCCCAGGGGGCGCAGCTCGTCGCCGGGCGAGGGCGCGAGGGTCGCCTCGATGCCCTCGATGCTGTCATCCAGCGACTGGCCCTTGAGGGTGTCCAGCCAGCCGCGCAGCACCTGCTGCGTGGTGGCCAGCGACTCCGTGCCGAACTCCGGCAGGGGCATCGCTTCGCCCTGCCCCATGCGGCCGTCCTCGTCCGTCAGGCGCACGATGAAGCCGTCGCGCGTGGCGTAGTTTCCCCTCGCCGTCTTCAGGGGACGGGCCAGCGTGAGTCGCAGGGGGGTGAGCGTCGCCTCGGTGATGCGCATGACGCTCCTTCAGCGCAGGAACAGGCCCAGCGCGAACAACAGTCCAAAGACGAGTTGCAGCTTCGCCGTGGCCCCCAACGCGGGGTTGAGCGCCGCCCCTTCCGACTTCAGCATCAGCTTCAGGGGCGTCACCACCAGCGGCAGGCTCAACAGCGGCAGGAACACCCAGCCGCTCGTCAGCCCCTTGGCGAACAACACGAACGGCGTGGCGTAGGAGGCCAGCAACAGCAGCACGTACTCCGCCCGGCCGAAGCCCGCGCCGAAGCGGACCACCACCGTGCGCTTGCCGGCCTTCACGTCCGTGCTCGCGTCGCGCTGGTTGTTCACCACGATGAGACAGGTGCCGATGGCGCCCACGGGCAGCGACGCCCACCAGGCCGCGGGGCCCACCGTGCCGGCCTGCACGTAGTACGTGCCCGTCACCGCCACGACGCCGAAGAAGATCAGCACGAACAGGTCGCCCAGCCCATGGTAGCCCAGCGGGTACGGGCCTCCCGTGTACGCGTAGCCGCACAGGAGCGACATCACGCCGATGGCCACGATGGGCCAGCCGCCCACCGCGACCAGGTACACGCCCACCAGCGTCGCCAGCGCGAAGCACGTGAGCCCGCCCATCAGCACCGTGGCCGGCGCGATGAGCCCGCTCTGCGTCACGCGCTTCGGGCCCAGGCGCTCCTCCGTGTCCGCGCCCTTCTTGAAGTCGTAGTAGTCGTTGATGAAGTTGGTGCCGATCTGGATCAGCACCGCGCCCAGGAGCGCCGCGAGCGCGGGCAGCAGGCGCCCCACGCCTTCGCCGTACGCCAGCGCCGTGGCCACCAGCACCGGCACCGCGCCCGCCGTCAGCGTCTTCGGGCGCATGGCCATGAGCCACGTCTTCACCGTGGGCCGGGGAGGCGCGGCGTCGGAGTGACTCGAAACCAGGGTGCTCACGAGTGGGACGCCTCTCGCGCCAGGATGGCGGGTTCGAACTGCGGCGCTTCGTACCAGGGCGTCTGGAGGAACGAGAGCACTTCCCGCACGTACTCCTCCGGGGCCTCCAGGTGCGGGGCATGCGCGCTGCCCGCGAACGCGTGGCGCCACACCACCGGCAGCTCCGCCGCCATGCGCCGCGCCAGGTTCGTGAACTTCGCGTCCTGATCTCCGGTGAGCAGCAGCGTGGGCAGCCGCTGCCGGTGCAGCGACGGCCAGTAGTCCGGCTGCACGCCCAGGCCCAGGCACTCCAGCGCCCCGGCCAGCCCCGCGGCCGTGCACGCCTTGCGGCGCTCGCGCAGCGCGTCCTGCTGCGGCGAGGGCAGGCGGCGCAGCCCGTCGAAGAGCGGCAGCGCTTCCCAGCGCTCCACGAAGGCCTCCACGCCCTTCGTCCGGATGAAGCCCGCGAGCTTCGCGTCCGCTTCGCGCCGTTCGGAGCGCTCCTGACGGCGGTGCAGGCCCGGCGAGCCACTCTCCATGATGAGCCGCCCGAAGCACTCCGGCGCCTGCACCGAGGCGGCCAACGCCAGCCGCGCGCCCTGCGAATAGCCGAGCAGGTCCACCGAGTCCGCGCCGCCGCCCAGCTCGCGCGCGAGCTGGACCACCGCGTCCACCGTCTCCAGGAAGCCGTCGCGCCCCGTCTTGTCGGGCAGCGGCGTGCGCCCGTGGCCAGGCAGGTCCACCGCGACCAAGCGCACGGAGCGACCAAGCAGCGGCTTCAGGTGTTCGAACGAGGCGCCGCTGCCGGTGAAGCCGTGCAGCGCCAGCAGCGTGTGGGGGCCTTCGCCCCAGGTGTCATGCGCGAGCTTCACACCCATGGTCCTTCTCCCAGTGCGGTGGCCATCCGCGCGAAGAGGTTGCGATGCTCGTCCACGTTGGTGGCCCGGTCGACCTGGACCTCCACGAGGTGGAAGCCACCCTCCAGCCCCGTGCGCACCGCCGAGCGCAGGGCCGCGGGCGTCGTGGGGCGGTGGAACCGGGCGCCGGCGAGCGCCGCCGCGTGCGACAGGTCCACGCCGTGCGGCGTGCCGAAGAGGGTCTCGAACTCGTCCGGCTTCGCGGACTGCGCCAGCGGCAGGAAGGAGAAGATGCCGCCCCCGTCGTTGTTCACCACGACGATGGTCAGGGGCACCCGGGCCCGCGCCGCCGTCACCAGTCCGCCCAGGTCGTGCAAGAGCGCCAGGTCGCCGGACAAAAGCACCGCGGGCCGCCCCGCCGCCGCCGCCATGCCCGCCGCGCTGGACACGATGCCGTCGATGCCGTTGGCCCCCCGGTTCGCCAGCACGCGCAGCGGCACCCCGCCCCCTTGCGCGAAGGCGTCCACCGCGCGGATGGGCATGCTGCTGGACACGAAGAAGAGCGCTCCGGCCGGCAGCGCCGCCACCACCTCGCGCGCCAGCCGGGGCTCGGTCAGCGCGTCCGGACGCTCCGCGAGCGCGGTCTCCAGCGCGTGACGGGCCTTGCGCTCCGCGGCCATGAACCCCTGGGCCCAGCGGCCCGCGCCCCGCGCCACACCTGCCGTCAGCGCGCGGCACGCGAGCACCGCGGAGCCCTCCACCACCACGGAGGCCCGGTGCGGCGGATCATACAGCGCGCCCTCGTCGCTGAAGACGATGACGTCCGCGCTGGACGCATCCATCCACTGCTGCGGGGACTTGGGCGTCAGCCCGCCGCCGAAGCGCAGGACGAGTTCCGGGACGTGGGCCCGCGCGAAGGGTTCGTGCCGGAGGAGCGCGTCGTAGAGCGACACCGTCAACGGGCCGCCGCCATAGCGCGCCTGGGAGGCGGCTTCGGCCAGCACCGGGTAGCCGGTCGCCTGGCTCAGCGCGGTGATGGCCTCCGCGAAGCCGTCGTCCTCGTCGCGCGGACCGCAGAGGATGACCCCGCGTTCGGTGGCGGCGATGCGCGCCCGCACCATGTCCAGCGCCGCCGCATCCGGCATCCGCGACGGCGGCAGGATGCGGGTGAGCGGCGCGTCCGGGCGCCCTTCCCTCGCGAGCGCCGACAGCTTCTCCACGCCGAAGTCCTGGGCGACGGGCGCCAGCGGCTCGCGGAACGGGACGTTGAGCTGCACGGCGCCCCGGGGCGCGCGGCAGGCGGTGCTCACCGCGCGGGCGGCCGTGGCCCGCAGGTGCGCGATGGCCGCGCTGTGCGACTCGGGCAGGCCCACGTCCGCGAACATCCGCGCGAACTCACCGTAGAAGCGCGCCTGCGGCACCGTCTGCGGCGCGCCCCAGCCCTGCAGCTCCAGCGGCCGGTCCGCGGTCAGCACCACCAGCGGCACCTGGGCCATGGCCGCTTCGATGATGGCTGGATAGAAGTGCGCGCCCGCCGAACCGCTGGTCGCCACCACCACCACGGGCTGCCGCGACTGCTTCGCCATGCCCAGCGCGAAGAACCCCGCGCTGCGCTCGTCGATGACCGACCAGGTGCGCAGCCCCGGCGTGTGCACGCAGGCGAGCGCCAGCGCCGAGGAGCGCGACCCCGGGCACACCACCGCGTGCCGGACCCCGCCGCGCACCAGTTCCTCCAGCAGGGCGCGCGCCCACAACACGTTGAGGTTAGCGTCCGACGACATCGCCGCCCCCGAGCGCGCGCAGCATGGCCAGACTCTTCATCTCCGTCTCCCGCCACTCCGATTCCGCGCTGGAGCCCGCGACGATGCCCGCGCCCACGAAGAGCCGGGCATGCGCGCCGCGCACCAGCGCCGAGCGCAGCGCCACCACCAGGTGCGCCCGCCCCGGCCCCACCCACCCCACCGGCCCCGCGTACCAGCCCCGGTCCAGGGCCTCGTGCTCCACCAGGAACGACAGCGCCAGCTCCCTCGGCGTGCCGCCCACCGCCGGCGTGGGGTGCAGCGCGGTGACGACCTGCGCGGTGTCCACGCCTTCGCCCAGCCGCGCGCGGATGCCCGTGCGCAGGTGCATCACGTTCTTCAGCGCGAGCACCGACGGCTGCGCGTCCGCGGACACGCTCGCCGCCACCGGCTCCAGCGCCTGGAGGATGTAGCGGACCACCGCCTCGTGTTCGCGCCGGTCCTTGTCACTGGCATCCAGCACCGCTTCGCCGCCCGGTGCCGCGGACCCCGCCAGCGCCTCCGTCTCCAGCACGCGCCCGTCCACCCGGCACAGCGTCTCCGGCGTCGCGCCCAGGAAGCCCGTCCCGTCCGGCGCGCGGAACAGGAACGTGGCGCAGCGGGGGTTCTGCTCGCGCAGGCGCGCCAGCACGTCCACCACGTCGAAGGGCTCCGGCCCCTCCGCGTCCATCGCCCGCGCCAGCACCACCTTGTGCAACTGGCCCGTGCGGATGGCCTCCACCGCCCGGTCCACCAGCGCCTCGAAGTCCCGCCGCGACGACGACATGCGCAGCGCCACCGGGGCGCCCGCCGCGTGGCGGTACTCCTCCGGGAAGGACGCGCGCACGCGCGCCAGCCGCGAGCGCACCGCGTCCGCCCCACCCTGCGCCTCGGACGCGAAGGCCGCGACGTACAGCGCATTGTCCTCGCGCCACACCAGCACCTCCGGCAACGTCCAGCGGGCGAGCCCATGCGAGCGCCAGGCACCATCCACCTGCCCCGTAGGGCTGAAGCGCATGCCGCCGAACCAGGGCCCGGGCATGCGGGTGGGCACGGGCCCCAACCACCGCACGCTCTCGTGCCCCAGCGCGCCCAGCACCGAGGGAAGCTCCGCCGCCACCTGCGCCTCGCGCACCCCGGCCTCGCCCCACCCCGCGGCCGCCTCACGGGCCACCGGGCGCTCCCAATACAAGGAGGGAATGCCCAGGCTTCCGGCCCCCGCGAGCGGATCCACCCCCGCCAGAGGCATCATCCCGGCGACCCAATGCGGGCCCTCAGCGGGACTGAGCGGCGTCATCAGCAATTCTCCTGGAGGCTGCGCGAGCCATTACCTTCGATTGTCTTCTAAGCGATCTCGGCTATACATGCACCAAGGAGTTCAAAACCGCTTGAACTCCACCGACCGAAGGAGTCGCCGTGGGAGGCCAGCAAGCAGACGACCCAGCCACGCGGCGTGAGCCGGGCGCACACCGCGTCCTGCGGTCGGCGCATCCTGACGGCACGCGGGTCCGGGTGGGTGGCGTGGAGGTGGGAGGCCGGGGCTTCGTGGTGATGGCCGGGCCGTGCGCCGTGGAAGGCGCGGAGCAGTTGGAGCTCTCAGCGCGGGCGGTGGCCCACGCGGGCGCCCACCTGCTGCGCGGCGGCGTGTTCAAGCCCCGCACCAGCCCCTACGCGTTCCAGGGCATGGGCGAGCCGGGGCTGAAGCTGCTGGTGGACGCGGGCCGGCGGCACGGGCTGCCCATCATCAGCGAGGTGATGGAGACGGAGCAGCTGCCGTTGATGGCGCAGCACGCGGACATCCTCCAGGTGGGCGCGCGCAACATGCAGAACTTCGGGCTGCTGCGGGCGCTGGGCCGGCTGCGCAAGCCGGTGCTGCTCAAGCGCGGGCTGTCCGCCACGGTGCAGGAGTGGCTCAACGCCGCCGAGTACATCCTCGCGGGCGGCAACGAGCAGGTCATCCTGTGCGAGCGCGGCATCCGCACCTTCGAGACCGCGATGCGCAACACGCTGGACCTGGCCGCGGTGGCGTGGGCGAAGGAGAAGTCGCACCTGCCCGTCATCGTGGATCCTTCGCATGCGACAGGGATTCCGTCGCTCATCGCGCCCATGTCGCTGGCGGCGGCGGCGGCGGGCGCGGACGGGCTGTTGATTGAGGTCCACGCGAAGCCGGAGCAGGCGTTGTGCGACGGGCAGCAGGCGCTGTCGCCCGAGGATTTTGCGTCGTTGATGCGGCGGCTGCCCGGCGTGCTCGCCGCGGTGGACCGTCACCTTTGGACGCCGGCGGGTCCGGCACAGATCGCGGGGGCGCGATGAGCACCGAAGTCCGTCAGATGTTCTCCTCCATCGCCACGCGCTACGACGTGACGAACGAAGTCCTCTCCTTCGGCGTGCACCGGCTGTGGCGGCGCACGGCGGTGAAGCTGAGCCAGGCGAAGGAAGGCAGCCAGGTGCTCGACTGCGCCACCGGCACGGGTGACCTGGCGCTGGCGTTCAAGCGCAAGGTGGGCCCCACCGGCCGCGTGGTGGGCACTGACTTCTGCCCGGAGATGCTGGAGAGCGCGCCCGCCAAGGCGGCCAAGGCCGGCCTGGAGGTGGAGTTCCAGGTGCAGGACGCGATGGCGCTCACCCTCCCGGACAACAGCTTCGACGTGGCGTCCATCTCCTTCGGCATCCGCAACGTGGATGATCCGGTGAAGTGCCTGCAGGAGATGGCGCGCGTGGTGCGCCCGGGCGGCCGCGTGGTGGTGCTGGAGTTCGGCCAGCCCACCGGCCCATACGGCGCGCTGTTCCGCTTCTACAGCAAGACCATCATGCCGGCGGTCGGCGGGCTGCTGACGGGCAACCGCGCCGCGTATGCGTACCTGCCTCGCACCGCCGCGGCCTTCCCCGCGGGCGAGCGCTTCCTCTCCCTGATGGACCAGGCCGGCGCCTACTCCGAGCGCGCCGCCCACCCCCTGCTGTTTGGAACCGCCTACGTCTATGTCGGAACCGTCCGCTGAGGCCCGGCGCCTCCTCGTCGCCCAGGTCGTCGCGTCGGTAGACCCCCGGCTCCAGCCGGTGCTCCAGCAGGCCCTCGCGTCCCCGGGGCCCTGCCCCCGTCCGGAGGAGGCGCAGACCGTGGTGCTCGCCGGGCATCGCGCCGCGGGCAAGACGCGCCTGCTTCCGCTCGTCTCGCGCCTGCTGGGGCGCACCGGGCTGGATCTGGACGCGGAGCTGGAGCGCCGTCACGGGCGCCCGCTCCGCACCTGGGTCGCGGAGTCCCCCACCACCTTCCGCGCCGCGGAGCGCGAGACGCTGGGCCTGCTGCCCGGCGGCGGCGTGGTGGCGGTGGGCGGCGGCTTCCTGTCACACCACCCGGACGCGCTCCGGGAGCACTTCACGCTCGTCGTCCCGGTCAGCTTCGACACGTACCGCGAGCGGCTGACGGCGGACACCACGCGCCCGCGCCTGCGCGCGGACGTGTCGCTGGAGGAGGAGCTGCACTCGATGTTCCACGAGCGCGAAGCCCTCCACGCCCGCGTTCCCACCATTGCCCTGGCGGACTTCCTCCGGGGCTGTCTTGCCCAGGAGTCCACGTGAGGGCCACCCGGCGCATCATCACCCTGCCCCCCACCCTCACCGGCGAGGAGGCCCTGGCCTTCGCCCGGGATGGCCTGCGAAGGGGCGCGGACGTGCTGGAGGTGAGGACCGACCTGCACGCCCCCGGCGCCATCGACCCCGGGGCCCTGGCCCGCGTGATGCCGCTGCTGGTCTCCGAGCGTGGCAAGCCGCTGCCTGGCGCCTGGGTGGAGGCCGCGTGGCGCGTGGACAAGGACGTGGAGCGCGCCAACGACCTGGACGCCCCCCCGGGCCGCCTGCTCGCGTCGCACCACGCGGAGGGGCCGCTGACGACGGCGGAGGCGCTGCGGCGCTGGTCCCGCCCGCTCCCCACGGATGCGCTGGTGAAGCACGTGGAGCCCATGGACGTCCCGGCGGACCTGGACGTGCTGCTGGAGACGCAGCGCCAGCTCTCCGCCCGCTTCGGCGCGGAGCGCGTCACGGTGCTGGGCATGGGGCCGGTGGCGCTCCCCGCGCGCGCGGTGCTCTCCTCCCGCAACGGGCTGGAGTACCTGGCGATGGGGGGCGCGTGGACGGCCGCCCCGGGTCAGCGTCTGCTGGACGACGTGGTGCGCGAGCATCGCAAGGCGAAGGACCGGAGCGCGCCGCGCCTGGGCATCCTGGGGACTTCGATTCCGCACTCGCGCTCGCCCCGGATCCACCGCCAGCCGTTTGATCGCATCGACCTGGTGGAGGACGCGCCGGTGGAGGCGGTGGTGGATTCGCTGCTGGCGCACTACGCGGGCTTCGCCGTCACCAGCCCCTTCAAGATGCGGCTCGCGCGACACACCGGCTCGCCCCTGGAGGCCATCAACACCCTGGTGCGACGGGGCTCGCGGTGGGAGTCCCACAACACCGACACCGAGGGCGCCCGCGCGGTGCTGGAGCGCCTGGGTTCGACGTCGGTGTCGGTGCTGGGAGACGGCGGCTCCACGCAGGCCCTGAAACTGGTGGCCGCGGAACAGGGCCTTGCCCTGCGGGTCGTGCGTCGGGCCGAGGTCCAGGCGCCGCTGTCCGGGGACTGGGTCTGGACGTGGCCGGACCGGGTGGCCCCGCCCGAAGCCCTGCGATTCGAGGGAGCGCGCGTGGCGGTGATCGCATACGGTGCACCCGGCCGGCGCGTCGCCGCGGAGATCGTTAGCCGCGGGGGCACCCCTCTCCTGCTCGGTGCGGCGTGGTTCGTCGCCCAGGCCCGGCGGCAGCGACAACTCTGGGAAACGGCGACATGAATACCTTTGGCACCCTCTTCCGGCTGACGACCTTCGGCGAAAGCCACGGCCCCGCGCTCGGCTCCATCCTGGACGGCTGTCCCGCGGGCGTCCCGCTCACGCGCGACCTGCTCCAGGCGGCCCTGGACCGCAGGCGTCCCGGGCAGTCCGCCCTCGTCACCGCGCGCAACGAGCCGGACAGCGTGGAGATCCTCTCTGGCGTCTTCGAGGACAAGACGCTGGGCACGCCCATCGCGGCCATCGTGCGCAACACGAACCAGCGCTCGCAGGACTACAACCAGCTGGCGGCCGTGGACCGGCCCGGCCACGCGGACGCCGTCTGGCGCGAGCGCTACAAGCACCGCGACCACCGCGGCGGCGGGCGCACCAGCGGCCGGGAGACGCTCTGCCGCGTCATCGGCGGCACCATCGCGGAGGCGTACCTGGCCCGCGACCTGCCCACGCTGAGCACCGTGGCCTACGTGTCGCAGGTGGGGGAGCTGGTGGCCTCCGTTCCGGCGCCGGGCCTCACCCGCGCGCTCGTGGACGCGCACCCCACCCGCTGCCCGGACGTCACCCTGCGCGACGAGATGTCCCGCCAGATCCTCGCCGCGAAGGAGGCCGGGGACAGCCTGGGCGGCGCCATCGACGTGCGCGTGGAGGGCCTGCCCGTGGGCCTGGGCGAGCCCATCTTCGGCAAGCTCAAGGCGCTCATCGCGCAGGCGCTGGGCAGCATCGGCGCCGTCACCGGCGTCGTCTGGGGCCCGCCGGATCTGCTCCAGCGCATCGGGCAGCCCGGCAGCCAGTTCCACTCCGTGAAGGACGCGTACGGTGGCATCCAGGGTGGCCTCGCCAACGGCGAGCCCATGCAGGTGCGCGCCTTCTTCAAGCCCCCCGCGACGCTCGCGGATCACGCCAAGGGCGGCCGACACGACCCGTGCATCATGCCCCGCGCCGTCCCGGTGCTGGAGGCCATGGTGTCGCTCGTCATCGCCGACCTCGTCCTGCAACTCAACGCCCGCCCCCACTGCGCATGAGCTCCCTTCCTCCCGGTGCCTATCGTCCCCCGGCTGATCGCTGGGGCTCCTTCACGAAGCTCGTCTCCCGCCTGCCCGAGGGCAGCGTGGCCGTGGTGGACCGCACGGTCGCGCGCTTCCACCCCACGCTCCTGCCCGCGCTGGAGGCCCGCTCTCCGCGCGCCATCATCCAGCTGGTGGGCGGTGAGCGCGCCAAGAGCATGGTCTCCCTGGAGAAGGTGCTCGCGGGCGGGCTGAACCTGCCGCGCTCCGGCACGCTCGTCGCCGTGGGCGGTGGCACCGTGGGCGACGTGGCCACGGTGGCCGCGCACCTGCTCAAGCGCGGCGTGCGGCTGGTGCAGGTGCCCACCACGCTGCTCGCGGCGGTGGACAGCAGCCTGGGCGGCAAGGGCGCGGTGGACCTCACCGTGCGCGGCCGCGTGGTGAAGAACCCCGCGGGCGTCTTCCACTACGCCGATGAGACGTGGCTGTGCCCGGAGCTGTACGCCACGCTGTCCGACGCGCAGGTGCGCGAGGGCTCCATCGAGGCGTGGAAGATGGTCGCGTCGCTGGATGCGTCCCTCTTCAAGCGCTACGTGCGCACGCCGCCCGCGCTGGAGAAGCTGGTGAAGGACGCGCGCGGCCTGAAGGAGGGCATCTGCGCGAAGGACCCCTACGAGCACCAGGGCCTGCGCCGCGTGCTCAACTTCGGCCACACCTTCGGCCACGTGCTGGAGAGCCTGTCGCGCTTCAAGCTGTCGCACGGCGACGCCGTGGGCCTGGGCATCCTCTGGGCGCTCGACGTCGGCCGGCACCTGGGCATCACGCCGGAGCCGGTGGCGCATGAAGTGGAACGCGCGCTGACGCGGGGCCCGGGCGTGCTGGGCCGCGACCACGCCGCGGAGCTGTCCCGCCGCGCGTCGCTGAAGGACGTGGCCGCGCTCCTGGACGCCGACAAGAAGGCCGGCGCGAAGGGCGAGCTGCGCATGGTGCTGCTCACGGCCGTGGGCACCGCCGAAGTCGTGGACGTCATGCCGAAAACCTGGCGCGCCCTGTGGGCCGCCTGGACCCGAGGAGCCCGCCCTTGAGCCATGCCTCGCCGAGCCGTCTCACCGTCGACCCGAGCGCCCTGAGCGCCTCCCTGCTCACCCCGCCCGTGTCGAAGTCGGACGCCCAGCGAGCCCTTGTCCTGGGACACCTCACGGGTGCCTGGCCGTTGCCGTCGGTGCAGGCGGAGGCGGACGAGGACCTCCCCGCCGACGTGCGCGTGCTGCGCCGGGGCGTGGAGGCCCTGCGCCTGCCGCCCGGCCCCGTACGGGACGTGGACTGCGCGGACGGCGGCGCCCCCTTCCGCATCCTCGTCACCCAGGCCGCGGTGACGCCCGGCGCCCGCGTGCGCTTCACCGGCACGCCCCGCCTGGGCGAGCGGCCCCACGGCCCCCTCTTCACGTCGCTCAAGCAGGCCCTGGCCCCCACGGGCCTGACGCTCACCGAAGGCACCCCGTGGCCCGTGGAGCTGCACGCGCCCCAGGACACGTCGAAGGTGCCGCCGGTGTTCCGCGTGCCGGGCGCGCAGAGCAGCCAGTACGCGTCCAGCCTGCTCCTGGGCTGCGCGGAGCGGTTCCTCCGTGAGAAGCGCGCGTGGAGCGTGGAGATCGAAGGCGCGCTCACCAGCGCCGGCTACATGGACCTGACGGTGGCGTGGCTGCGCCGCTTCGGCTTCACCGTGGAGCAGTCCGAGGGCCGCTACGCCGTCACGGCGTATCAGGCCCCCGCGTCGGTGCCGTCGCTGCCCGGGGACTGGTCGTCCCTGGGCTACCTGGTGCTCATCGCGTGGCGCACGGGCGGCACGGTGGAGCGGGCCGAACCAGAGAGTGCCCACCCCGACCAGGCGATCCTCCGGCTGGTCGCTGACGTGGGTTTGCGAATGGTGCCGGCAGGCGCTGCTAATACCTGGCGCTTCGAAGGCGACGCGACCGGCGAGCTGCGGGCGACGGGCAAGGAGTGCCCGGACCTGCTGCCCACGCTGGCGGCGCTCGCGTGCGTGCTGCCCCGGCCCACGACGCTGACGGACGTGGGCATCCTGCGGGTCAAGGAGAGCGACCGGCTGGAGGGCATCCGCGCCCTGGTGGCGGCCTATGGCGGCGCCACGGAGCTGACGGCGGGCCCCGACGGAGAGCAGCTGCGCATCGTGCCTCCGGCGACGAAGCCCGCGAGCTTCGCCATGGACAGCCGGGGTGACCACCGACTGGCGATGTCAGCGGCCACCCTGTGTGTGCTGTCCGGGGTTCCCCTGGAGCTGACGGGGCCGGAGTGCGTGGAGAAGAGCTTTCCGGGTTTCTGGCGGCAGCTCGCGCGTTCGGGTGTCCGCTATTCCTGAACGTGCGGGACGGCGCCGAAGGTTCGCCTCTCGGACTTATCGTTCTTTTTTGTTGAAAGCGTCCGCCGCCCTGTGAAATCTCCGCCCATGCCCAAGGACACGCTGACGATCACCGACAATCGGACCGGGAAGACGTACGAGGTCCCGATCGAGAACGGCTGTATCCGGACCCCCGACCTGCGCCAGATCAAGACCGGTAGCGATGACTTCGGTCTGATGGGCTACGACCCGGCGTTCCTGAACACGGCGAACTGTAAGAGCGCCATCACGTTCATCGACGGTGACAAGGGCATCCTGGAGTATCGCGGCTACCCCATCGAGCAGCTCGCGGAGAAGTCCAACTTCCTGGAAGTGGCCTACCTGCTCCTCAAGGGCGAGCTGCCCACGGAGAAGGAGCTGGAGGTCTTCACCAACCTCGTCACGCACCACACGTACGTGCACGAGAACGTGAAGTCCTTCATGGACGGGTTCCGCTACGACGCGCACCCCATGTCCATGCTCGGCTCCACCGTGGCCGCGCTGTCCGGCTTCTACCCGGACGCGAAGAACATCCGTGACGAGCGCAGCCGCGAGATCCAGATCACCCGGCTCATCGCGAAGATGCCCACCATCGCCGCGTTCTCCTACCGGCACACGATGGGCCTGCCGTACGTCTACCCGAGCAACGAGCTGTCCTACGTCGCCAACTTCCTGACGATGATGAAGCACATCGGCGGGGCGTACAAAGTGCACCCGGTGCTGGAGAAGGCGCTGGACGTGCTCTTCATCCTCCACGCGGACCACGAGCAGAACTGCTCCACCACGTCCGTGCGCACGGTGGGCTCTTCGCAGGTGGATCCGTACTCCGCGGTCGCCGCGGGCGTGGGCGCGCTCTACGGCCCGCTGCACGGCGGCGCCAACGAAGCCGTGCTGCGCATGCTCCGCGACATCGGCCACGTGTCGAAGATCCCGGAGTTCATCAAGCAGGTGAAGGGCGGCGAGGGCGAGAAGAAGCTCATGGGCTTCGGCCACCGCGTCTACAAGTCCTACGACCCGCGCGCCAAGGTCATCAAGCGCGTGGCGGACGAGGTCTTCGAAGTCACCGGCAAGAACCCGCTGCTGGACATCGCGCTCGAGCTGGAGCGCATCGCGCTCGAGGACGAGTACTTCGTGAAGCGCAAGCTGTACCCCAACGTCGACTTCTACTCGGGCCTCATCTACGAGGCGATGGGCTTCCAGGCGGAGATGTTCCCCGTCCTGTTCGCCATCCCCCGCACGGTGGGCTGGTGCGCGCAGTGGGAGGAGATGGTGACGGACAACGAGCAGAAGATCGCCCGTCCCCGTCAGGTCTACACGGGCGCCACCCGCCGCGACTACGTCGCCCGCGAGAAGCGCACGGGCCAGAAGTAGCCACGGCTTGAATCCCTGAAGCACGGGGGGAGGGGGCGAAGGATCCGTCAAGGATTCCTCGCCCCTTTCGCTTTGTCCGGGCCCCGAAGGTCCGGAGGTCCGGAGCCCCCGGGACGTCCTCAGTCGTGCGCCGCCGCCGCCCCGTTCGGCTCGCGGTAGAGCGCGTCGATGGCCAGCGCGTACTTCTCCTCCACCACCTTGCGGCGCACCTTCATGCTGGGCGTGAGCTCCCCGCCCTCCGTGGTGAACTCACCGGACAGCACGGTGAAGCGCTTGATGGTCTCGAAGCGCGACAGCTTCGGGTTCACCTCGCGCTCCAGGGCCTCGTGCAGGTGCTGCTGGAGCCGCGGGTCCTTCACCAGGGCGGCCAGGTCCTCCGACCAGCCGCGCTCCTTCGCGAACCGGCGCGCGCGGTCCGGATCCAACGTCACCAGGGCCACCAGGAAGTTGCGCCGGTCGCCCAGCACCACCGCGTGGCCCACGGGCGACACGGCCTTGATGAGCTCCTCGATGTTCGCGGGCGACGTCTTCTTGCCGCCGGAGGTGACGATGATCTCCTTCTTGCGCCCGGTGATGCGCAGGAAGCCCCCGTCATCCAGCTGCCCCACGTCCCCGGTGTGCAGCCACCCGTCCTCCAGCAGCTCCTGCGTGGCCGCGGGGTTGCGGTGGTAGCCCAGGCACACGTTGCCGCCCCGGACGAGGATCTCCCCGTCCTCCGCGATGCGGACCTCCACGCCCAGCATGGGACGGCCCACCGTGCCCAGGCGGGCGCACTCGGAGGTGTTCACCGTGGCGGGGCCCGTCACCTCCGTCATGCCCCAGGCCTCCAGGAGGATGACGTCGATGGAGGCGAAGAAGTCCAGCACCTCCCGGCCAATGGGCGCCGCCGACGTGGCGAACACCCGCGCCTGGTCCAGGCCGATGCGCGTCTTCAGGGGCGCGAACACCAGCTTCCGGGCCAGCGCGTACTTGGCCTCCATGAGGACGGGCACGCGCTCCTGGTTGAGGTGGCGCGTGTTGCGCTCCAGCGCCGTGCCCCGGGCCCACTCCACCAGCCGGCGCTTCAGGGGCGGCTGCGCGGCCAGCCCCTCCTCCGCCTTCGTCTTGAACTTCTCCCAGACGCGCGGCACCCCGAAGAAGATGGTGGGCCGGACCTCCTGGAGGTTCTTGCCCAGCGCGTCCAGCGAGTCCGCGAAGTACACCTGCATGCCCATCAGCAGCGGGCCGTGCAGCGACACCACCTGCTCCGCGATGTGCGACAGCGGGAGGTAGGACAGGAGCCGGTCATCCTCCATGTCGCGGAAGTCCATCGTTTCGCCCAGCTGCTTTGCCGTCCACGCCAGGTTGCGGTGGCTCAGCGCCACGCCCTTGGGCTGCCCGGTGGTGCCCGACGTGTAGATGAGCGTGCCCAGGCCGTCCGGGTGGAGCGCGTGGACGCCGTCCCAGTAGGGGCTTTCGTCCGCCTTGCCCCCAGAGGCCACCACGTCCGCGTACGTCAGCACGCCTTCAGGCAGGGGCGTGGGCGGGTCCACGACGATGACGTGCTTGAGCGCGGGCAGCCGCCGCTGGAGCTCCAGCGCGGTGGCCAGGTGCTTCGCGTTCTCCACCAGCAGGAAGCGCGCCTCGCAGTGGCCCAGGATGTAGGTGAGCTGCTCCATGCTGCTGGTGGTGTAGAGCCCCACCGGCACGCCCCCCAGCGCCATGGCCCCCAGGGCCGCCACGTGCCACGCCTCGCGGTTGAAGCTCAGGATGCCCAGGGGGTCCCCCTCCCGGAACCCCAGGGCGTACAGCCCCAGCCCGAAGCGCTTGACGCGCTGGGCATAGTCGAACCACGAGGTGGGGACGTAGGCGCCCCCCTTGCGTGACCAGAGCGCCGGGCGGTGTTCCAGCCGGGCGGACTGGTCATGCAGCGCATGCAGCATCGTCTTGGGCAGGTCCATCGGGCGAACGTAGTGGAAGCGCCCGGCCAGAACCAAGTCTCCGCGTCTCTGACGTTGACAGCATGTTCACCTGCTTTGTATGCCGCGCCCGACCATGAGCATCGACTTCACCTGTCAGAAGTGCGAGGCGAGCTTCGAGTTGGAAGCCCAGGACCTCATCGAAGGGACGGAGAAGATCATCTGTCCCCACTGCGATTCGAAGGCGCCCGCCAACCTCTCCGAGGACTTCGTCGCCGCGCTCACGGAGATGCGCGCGCAGATCGCGACCTTGAGCAAGAAGTACTTCGCCGTCACGCTCGCGCTGGAGGCCGAGGAGCTGGAGGACGAAATCGACGACGACGACGATGACGCCGACGAGGAGGCGGAAGACGACGACCTCGACGAGGACGAGGACGACGAGGAGTCCGAGGACGACGAGGACTACGACGACGAGGCGGAAGACGAGGAGCAGGACCGCTAGTCGCGCCCGTTGTTCCCGCCTGGTCGGCTGCCCTCCTACCCGGAGGGCAGGGGCCCGGGGGCCGCTCGCGGAGGCGGGGGTGCGGTGCCCTTTCGGTGAAGGGAGAGGTGCGTAGCTTAAGGATGTGAAAACGTCCAACCGCGCCAACTTCTTCGTCGCTCCGTTCACGGCCGTGGTGCTGGCGCTGGGAGGACTGCTCTTCCTTCCCGCGTTCGGCATCCCCGGCGCCATCGCCGCCTCCGGGCAGGCGGAAGGAAAGAAAGAGAAGCCCTGCCTCACGGAGAAGGGCAGCGACCCCAAGGCCTGCACGGACCTGGTGGAGCTGGAAGTGAAGGACGTGGTGCCCCTGATGGAGGCCCAGACGCACGCCGTCGTGCTGTCCACCAAGGACGGGGAGACGGTGCTGCCCCTCTTCGTGGATGAGGGCGCCGCGGTCTCCATCGCCTTCCGTCTGGCCGAGCGCCCGCCCCCGCAGCCCCTGTCGCAGGACCTGCTGGACGACGTGGTGTCCAAGCTGGGCGGCAAGGTCACCGAGGTCCGCATCGACGACCTGCGCGACAACGTCTACTCCGGCCGCGTCTTCCTCCAGCAGGGCCAGAAGCAGCTCGCGCTGGACGCCCGGCCCTCGGACTCCATCGCCATGGCCATGCACAGCAACGCCCGCATCCGCGTGACGCGCAAGGTGCTGGCGCTGGCGGGCATCACCCGCGCGGAGATTGAAGCCCTCCAGCAGCAGCAGGGCATGGGCGTGGGGGGCAGCGGCCACGGGGGCGACCTGGACATGGGTCCCCTGCCCCCGCCGCCGCCCATGGGCCCCAGCGCCGGCAGCCCGAAGCCGCCCTCGGAGGACATCGGCATGGACCGCTCCGCCCAGGAGCCCCCGGTGATGGCGCCCATGGGCAAGGGGCAGGAGATCGACCTCTAGCGCGCACGTGCGCCCCGGAACGGCGAAAGCCCGGCCCCCCCTCCCAGGGTAGCCGGGCTTTCTTCGTCCCAGGTGACTGGGAGCCACGAATGGCGTGCGCCGGTGGGCGGTAACTTTCCGCCCAGCGCGTGGGCGAAGAGTTAGTCCTTCGGGCGCAAGGCTGTCAAGCCGCCCACCCCGTGGGGCTAGGATGCGCGGCCCTATGCGCAAGGCGAAGATCATCTGCACGCTGGGGCCGGCTTCGGACTCCCGCGAAGTCATTGAAGGGCTGGTCCGCGCGGGCATGAACGTGGCCCGGCTGAACTTCTCCCACGGTACGCACGACGAGCACCGCCAGCGGGTGCTCCGCATCCGCGCGGTGGCGAAGAAGCTGGGCGTGCCGGTGGCCATCCTCCAGGACGTCCAGGGCCCCAAGGTGCGCCTGGGCAAGTTCGAGGGCGGCCAGCTGCTGGTGACGCCGGGCGACACCGTGATGGTGACGACGCGCGCGGTGGTGGGCCAGGGCCGCGTCATCCCCACCCCGGTGCGCTCGCTGCCCCGGGACGTGGAGAGGGGCCACGTCGTGCTCCTGGACGACGGCCGGGTGCGCCTGCGCGTGCTGAAGGTGGACGGCCGGGACGTGTCCTGCCGCGTGGAGGTGGGCGGGCTCCTCAAGGACCACAAGGGCCTCAACCTGCCCGGGACGGCCATGTCCGTCCCCACCCTCACGGAGAAGGACAAGGTGGACCTGGCCTTCGGCCAGGAGGTGGGCGTGGACTACGTGGCGCTGTCCTTCGTGCGCTCCGCGCAGGACGTGCGGCAGGCCCGCGCCCTGGTGGCCCGGCGCAAGACGCCCATCATCTCCAAGATTGAAAAGCCCCAGGCGGTGGAGAACCTGGCGGCCATCGCCGCGGAGTCGGACGGGGTGATGGTGGCCCGGGGCGACCTGGGTGTGGAGATGCCGCTGGAGCAGCTGCCGGCCATCCAGAAGCGCGCCGTGCGGGAGGTCAACCGCATGGGGGGCATCGTCATCGTCGCGACGGAGATGCTGGAGAGCATGGTGAACAACGCCCGGCCCACGCGCGCGGAGGTGTCCGACGTGGCCAACGCCATCCTCGACGGCGCGGACGCGGTGATGCTGTCCGGCGAGACGGCGGCGGGCCGCTACCCCATCGACGCGGCGGCCACCATGGCGCGCATCGTGGAGGAGACGGAGCGCACGGGCACCATCTCCCTGTCGCACTCCCCCTTCGAGCGCTCGGAAGACCTGGGCACCGGCATCGCCGCGGCGGCCGTGGCGGCGTCGCGGCAGCTCAACATCGGGACCATCGTCGCGTACACGGAGAGCGGCCACACCGCGCGGCTCATCTCCGAGTTCCGGCCCGGCGCGCGCGTCATCGCGCTGACGCCCAACCCGGACACGGTGAACCGGATGGCGCTGTACTGGGGGGTGACGGGCCACCTGGTGAAGCGCGTCACGACCACGGACGCCATGCTCAAGCAGGTGCGCCGCCTCTGCCACGAGGAGCACTTCTGCGAGCCCGGCACGCCCGTCATCGTCGTGGCCGGCGTGCCGCTCAACGTCCCGGGCAACACCAACCTGATGAGCATCCACCGCGTCTAGGGGCTGTCCCTGATCTCCGGCCCGAAAATCAACCTGGCGGATCAAACACCCGAGTTGGACCTGGCGTCCGAAGGCATCCGGAGGTTGCCAGCCAGCGTCGGACGTGATCAACGCTGGCTGTGCGCCGACATGAGCTGAGCGATGCCGAGTGGAGCCGCATCGAGCCCCTGCTGGGCTCGCGCAGCGGCCCTCCCTCGAAGCGAGGAGACCGCGACTTCATCAACGCCGTCATCTGGCGTGTGAAGACGGGCGTGCAGTGGCGGGACCTGCCCGAGAGATTCGGCCACTGGAAGACGGTCTACAACCGCTTCCACCGCTGGGCGAAAACCGGGCGCTGGGAAGCCATCTTCAAAGCGCTGCGGCTGGACGTGGATGAGCTCGGCTCCCTCGCTGACGCTTCCGTCGTTCGAGCGCACCAGGACGCCTCGGGCGGAAAAGGGGGGTCCGAAGAAATGCTCTGGGGCGTTCTCGAGGAGGTTTTTCAACGAAAGTTCACGCCGTCACAACGACGGGCGGTAAGCCGCTCCACCTCGTGCTGACGCCCGGCCAGCAACATGAGTCAACGATGGCCGAGGAACTGCTGGTGCACGCCGAGGGCGAGGCCTTCATCGCGGACACGGGCTATGACGCCGAGCGCATTCGCGCCAACGCCCAGAAGGTGGGGATGAAGCCCGTCATCCATCCCCATCCCAGCCGCAAGCAGCCCCCAGCGCTGGACCGAACCCTCTATCGGCTTCGCTACCGGGTGGAGTGCTTCTTCCACGACCTCAAGCGCTTTCGCGCCGCCGCGACCCGGTACGACAAGACGGCGAGCAGCTACCTCGCCGTCCTGCACGTCGCCTCCATGCTTCTCTGGCTGCGTTAATCAGGGACAGCCCCTAGGGCGCGGTGGATGCCCGGCGCGCAGGGCCTTCTGGACTCAGAAGGCCTTCTGCGTGAAGTCGTAGAGCTTCTCCACGGACAGCTGGCGGTAGCGCTCCACGTTGAGGGCCCGGCGGGCGCACTCCCACACCAGGTCGCGCGGCGGGCGCTCCGGCTCCTTCTTCTTGCGGCGCTTCACCTCGGCCTTGATGTTCTTGAGCGCCATGGCCGGGTGGTAGCAGAAGGCGGAGGAGAACAGCAGGTGCCCGCCAAAGGGGATGAGGCGCGCCTCCAGCACGTCCCCCGACTCCAGGCCCGCGACGTGGCGGCGCTCCGTCACGTCGAAGTCCTTGCCGGAGAAGAGCTCGCGCAGGCGCACCATGCCCTTGCCCAGCTTGCGCACCTCGAAGAGGCCGTGCACCGTCTCCGTGAAGCTGCGGAAGGCGTTGGCCTCCTCCGGCGCCGCGGACTGGGTGCGCTGCTCGTACAGCTCCACGGCCGGCGTCCTGCCGGTGAGCGGCGAGACGCGGTCGTAGAGGTAGTAGTCCAGGAACGACGCCATGCGCAGCTCGAAGAACTTGTCGTCCTCGAACACCTCGCCCGTGAGGCGGAAGTACTCCGCCTTCGCGTCGAGCAGGTCCGGCTTGCGCGTCTCATCGCTGCCGAAGGCGATGAGCTGGTCCAGGTAGGGCTGGTACGACAACGGGGTCAGCGCGGTGTCCATAGGAGCGGTGGGCGCCTTTTCATCCCGCCATCAGCGTCGCGAAGCGGCTGAACAGGTAGCGCGCGTCGTGAGGGCCGGGCGAAGCCTCGGGGTGGTACTGCACGCTGAAGGCCCTCGCGTCCGGAACGGCCAGGCCCTCCACCGTACCGTCGTTCAGGTTGATGTGCGTCACCACGGCCTTGCCCTTGAGGCTGGCGTCGTCCACCGCGAACCCGTGGTTCTGCGCGGTGATCTCCACCTTGCCCGTCGTCAAGTCCTTCACGGGCTGGTTGCCACCCCGGTGACCGAACTTCATCTTGTACGTCCGGCCGCCCAGCGCCAGCGCCATGATCTGATGCCCCAGGCAGATGCCGAACACCGGCACCTTGCCCAGGAGCGCCGCCACCGTGCGGTCCGCGCCCTTCACCGCGGCCGGGTCGCCCGGGCCGTTGGCCAGGAAGACGCCGTGCGGCCTGCGCGCCAGCACCTGCTCCGCCGTGGTGTGGGACGGCACCACCGTCACGCGGCAGCCCACGTCCACCAGGTACTGGAGCATGGAGCGCTTGAGCCCGTAGTCGTACGCCACCACGTCGTACTTCAGCTCCGGCTCCGGGCGCTTGTCCCCGGGCGCCAGGAACACGTCCGGCGACGGCGTGGTGAACAGGTACGGCTCCTTGCAGGAGACGCCCGTCGCCAGGTCCATGCCCTCCATGCCCGCGGCGCTCCGGGCGCGCTCGGACAGCGCGGCCAGGGACACGTTCTCCGTGGAGATGACGCCCATCTGCGCGCCATGCGTGCGCAGGTGGCGCACCAGCCGGCGCGTGTCCACGCCCTCGATGCCGGCGCGGCCATGGCGCGCCAGGTACGCGTCCAGCGTCTCCTCCGAGCGCCAGTTGGACGGCGTGCGCGTCAGCGAGCGCACCACCATGCCCACCGCGTGCGGCTGCCCCGCTTCCTCATCCGAGGCGTTCGCCCCGATGTTGCCCATCTCCGGATAGGCCATGGTGACGATCTGCCCGACGTACGAGGGGTCCGTGAGGATCTCCTGGTAGCCGTACATGGACGTGTTGAAAACGACTTCGCCCACCGTCTCGCCGGACGCGCCAAAGGCCCGCCCTTCGAAGGTGGTGCCATCCGCCAGTGCGAGCACCGCCCGCTTCGTCATCACCGCGACTCCTTGAGCTGACCGTCCTCGAACACACACCGGCCCCCCACCCACGTCTGCGACACGCGACCCTTCATCGTGCGCCCGTGGAAGGGGGTATTCCGACTGCGGGAATAGAACCGGTGAGCATCCACCGTCCACTCCTCCCCAGGTGATACGACCGTGATGTCCGCTGGTGACCCGGGCGCCAGGTGACCGCCTGGCAGGCCGAATACCCTCGCGGGCCCCTCCGACAGGAGCTCCACCGCCCGGCGCGGGGTGAGCACCCCTTCGTGCACCAGCGCCAGGGTGAGCCCCAGGGCCGTCTCCAGCCCGACGATGCCGTTGATGCCCTTCTCGAACTCCACCAGCTTGTCCGACACGCCGTGGGGCGCGTGGTCCGTGGCGATGGCGTCCACGGTGCCGTCCACCAGCGCCTCGCGCAGGGCCTTCACGTCCGCGTCGCCCCGGAGCGGCGGCGCCATCTTCGCGTGGGTGTCGTAGTCCCCCACCGCCCGGTCATCGAGCGTGAAGTGGTGCGGCGCCACCTCGCAGGTGACGCGCAGGCCGCGCTTCTTCGCCTCGCGGATGAGCCGCACGCTGCCCTCGCACGACACGTGCGCGACGTGCAGCCGGCCCTTCGTCTCCTCCAGCAGCACCAGGTCGCGCGCCACCATGGCCACCTCCGCGGAGGCCGGGATGCCGCGCAGGCCCAGGCGCGTGGACGTGGCGCCCTCGTGCATCGCGCCGCCCGCGGACAGCGTGAGGTCCTCCTCGTGCACCATCACCGGCACGTCGAAGAGCGTGGCGTACTGGAGCACCCGGCGCATCAGCGCCGCGTTCATCACCGGGCGGCCGTCGTCGGTGAGGGCCACGCAGCCGGCGCCCACCAGCTCGCCCGCCTCCGACAGCTCCTCGCCCTTGAGCCCCTTGGTGATGGCCCCCGCCGGGTAGACGTGGCACAGGTCCGCGTCCCGCGCGCGCGACAGCACCAGCTCCGTGACGAGCGCGCTGTCGTTGACGACCTTCGTGTTGGGCATGGCCACCACGCCGGTGAAGCCGCCCGCAACCGCCGCGCGGCAGCCGGTGAGCACCGTCTCCTTGCCCTCCTCGCCCGGCTCGCGCAGGTGCACGTGCAGGTCGATGAAGCCCGGCACCACCCACTTGCCGGTGGCGTCCACCACGCGCGCGTCCTTCGGCGCGACGAGCGGCGCCTCCGACACCTGGGCCACCCGTCCGTCCGTCACGAGCACGTCCCGGATGCCGTCCACCCCATTGCGCGGGTCGATGACGCGCGCCCGCTGGAAGAGCACCGACGTCATGATGCGCACCTCTCCAGGATGGCCCGGCGCACCGCGACGCCGTTGGCCACCTGCTCCAGGATGACGCTGCGAGGCCCGTCCGCCACCGCCGGGGACAGCTCCACGCCGCGGTTGATGGGGCCCGGGTGCAGCACCGGCGCGTCCGGCTTCATCCGCTCCACGCGCGCGGGCGTCAGTCCGAACAGCCGCGAGTACTCCCGCTGCGAAGGCAGGAACGCCTCCGCCATCCGCTCCGTCTGCAGCCGCAGGCACATCACCGCGTCCGCCTGCGGCAGCACCGCGTCCAGCCGGTGCGTCACCTCTCCGCCCATCTCCTCCAGCCCCGGGGGCAGGAGGGTGGGCGGCCCGCAGAGCACGACGCGGGCCCCCAGCGCCTTGAGGCACACGAGGTTGGAGCGGGCCACGCGGCTGTGCAGCACGTCCCCGACGATGAGCACCGTGCGCCCGTCCAGCGAGCCCCAGCGCTGGCGCAGGGTGAAGGCGTCCAGCAGCGCCTGGGACGGGTGCTCGTGGGCGCCGTCACCCGCGTTGACCACGGCGCACTTCACGTGCCGGGCGACGAGGTGCGGCGCGCCGGACGAGCGGTGCCGGATGATGATGATGGCCGGGCCCAGGGCCTCGATGTTGCGGGCGGTGTCCAGGAGCGTCTCCCCCTTGGACACGGAGGAGCCGACGAAGCTCCAGTTGAGGACGTCCGCCCCCAGGCGGCGCGCGGCCACCTCGAAGGAGGAGCGCGTCCGGGTGGAGTCCTCGAAGAAGAGGTTCGCCACGACCTGGCCGCGCAGCACGTGCGAGGCCTCCGGTCCGCCGGGCAGGTGCTCCTGTGCGCGGTCGAGCAGCGCTTCCAGCTCGTCCCGCCGCCAGCCTGCGATTCCGAGAAGATGTCTCATGGGCCGGGGCCGCCGCGTACCGCGCGCCGCACGTTGCGTCAAGCGTGGCGCGCGGCGGCGCGGCCGGGACGTTCAGCGCACCGGCTCGAAGAAGCGATCCACCCGCAGGCCCGTGCCGCCAAACAGGTTGCCCAGCAGGCCGCCCCAACCGAGCGACAGCCAGACCACCATGGCCTTGCCCTTGATGTGGCCGTACGGCACGTACTCCACCTCGTAGTGGCCGGGGGCGCCCAGGCCGTAGCGGCTGTCCGCGCTGTTGTCGCGGTTGTCGCCCATCACGAAGACGTGGTTGGCGGGCACCGTGTAGGGGCCCTCATGCTCGCGGCCGGGCTGGCGCAGGGGGCGCTGGAGCGCCGAGTGCACCACCCCGCTGAGGTCCTCGCGGTAGAGCACCTCCTCCTGGTCGAACCACCGGCCCGTCGCGTCGTCCTGGTTGTGGACGATGAAGTCCGGCGTCACCAGCGTGCGCTTCTGCGCCTGGCCGTTGATGTGGATCACCCCGTCGAGGATCTCCACCACGTCGCCGGGAAGGCCCACCACGCGCTTGATGAAGTCCGTGGACTCGTTCACCGGGTTGTTGAAGACGATGACGTCCCCGCGCAGGGGCTCGCGCACGATGCGGAACGGCACCACGTTCATCAGCGGGATGCGCACGCCGTAGATGAACTTGTTGACGAAGACCTGGTCACCAATCTGGAGCGTGGGCAGCATGGAGCCGGACGGGATGCGGTACGGCTCCACCAGCACCGTGCGGATGACCAGCGCGATGAACAGCGCCTTGACGAAGCCCCCCGCGATGTCCCACACGGACTGCTTGCGCCAGGCCCCCAGGTGCTCCTGGGTCATCAGCTCCAGCGCCTTCAGCTCCGCGCGCAGGACCTCCGCGTCCCCCGCCACCGCCGCGTTGTCCACGCGCAGGGCCTGGTCGGTGATCTTCTCCGCCACGGCCGGAGACACCTTGTCCTTCATGCGCTCCAGGATGCGCTCATCCTCCGCGATGAGCTCCCGCGCCTCATGCCGCAGCGTGCGCAGCAACGATTCCTTCTTGGAGGCGTTGCGCCACACCAGCAGGCCCACGAAGGCGATGACCATCAGCAGGCCGAACCCCTTGATCAGGGGCTGCGCCCAGGACGCCGTCCGCGGCGCCATTTCAATGAGCGTGACGTAGGGCACGAACGCCAGGCCCACCGCGCACAGCGGGGCCCAGAGGCTGGTGAGCAGCTCGCGCCACAGCAATTGACGGCGGGCCTTGAGCTGCTCCGGCGTGCGACGCGCGGCCATGGCCGCTCCCAGCTTCGCGGAAGGACTGGCCGTGCTCATAGGGCTACTGCTCCGTCTTGAGGACCGCGAGGAAGGCTTCCTGCGGAATCTCCACCGTGCCGACCTGCTTCATGCGCTTCTTGCCCTCCTTCTGCTTCTCCAGGAGCTTGCGCTTGCGGCTGATGTCGCCGCCGTAGCACTTGGCGAGCACGTTCTTGCGCATCGCGGAGATCGTCTCACGGGAGATGATCTTCGCGCCGATGGCGGCCTGGATGGCCACCTCGTACATCTGCTTGGGGATCACTTCCTTGAGCTTCTCGCAGACCTCGCGGCCGCGCTGGTACGCGCGCTCGCGGTGCACGATGACGGAGAGCGCGTCCACCGGCTCCCCGTTGATGAGGATGTCCAGCTTCGCCAGGTCCGCCTCCGCGTAGGCGGACAGCTCGTAGTCCAGGCTCGCGTAGCCGCGCGACACGCTCTTGAGCCGGTCGAAGAAGTCGAACACGACCTCCGCCATGGGCATCTCGTACGTCACCTGCACGCGCGTGCCGCTGGAGCCCAGGTACTTCATGTCCTTCTGCACGCCGCGCCGGTCCTGGCACAGCTTCAGGATGGCGCCCAGGTGCTCGTTGGGCACGTGGATGTGACAGGTGAGGATGGGCTCCTCGAACTTGGTGATGTTCTGCGTCGGCGGCAGCTTCGCCGGGTTGTCCACCAGGAGCACTTCATCCTTGGTGGTGGTGATGCGGTAGACCACCGACGGCGCCGTGGTGATGAGGTTGAGGTTGTACTCGCGCTCCAGCCGCTCCTGGACGATCTCCATGTGGAGCAGGCCCAGGTAGCCGCAGCGGAAGCCGAACCCCAGCGCCGTGGACGACTCCGGCTCATAGGTGAAGGCGGAGTCGTTGAGCGTCAGCTTCGCCAGCGCGTCGCGCAGGTTCTCGTAGTCGGACGAGTCCACCGGGAAGATGCCGCTGAAGACCATCGGCTTGACTTCCTTGAACCCCGGGAAGGGTTCCGCCGTGGACCGCAGCTCCTCCGTGACGGTGTCGCCGACCTTCGCGTCCTGCAGCTCCTTCACGTTCGCGACGAGGACACCCACCTCGCCGGCCATGAGCTGCGTGACGGGGCGCGAGAACGGGCTGAACACGCCCAGCTCCTGCACCTCGAAGGCCTTGTTGTTGCTGAACATCTTGATCTTCTGCTTGAGCTTCAGCGTGCCTTCCAGCACGCGCACCAGCACCACCACGCCCCGGTAGTTGTCGTACCAGGAGTCGAAGATGAGGGCCTTGAGCGGCGCGTCCACGGCCCCCGTGGGCGGCGGCACCTGCTTGACGACCGCCTCCAGGATGTCGTGGATGCCGATGCCCTCCTTCGCGGAGGTGGGCACCGCCAGGGACGCGTCGATGCCGATGACGTCCTCGATCTCCGTGCGCGTGCGCTCCACGTCCGCGCTGGGCAGGTCGATCTTGTTGATGACCGGGATGATGGCCAGGTCGTGCTCCAACGCCATGTAGACGTTGGCCAGCGTCTGCGCCTCCACGCCCTGGCTCGCGTCCACGACGAGCAACGCGCCCTCGCACGCGGCGAGGCTGCGGCTCACCTCGTAGGCGAAGTCCACGTGCCCCGGTGTGTCGATGAGGTTGAGGACGTAGTTCTGGCCGTCCTTGGCGGTGTACGTCATCCGCACGGACTGGGCCTTGATGGTGATGCCCCGCTCACGCTCGATGTCCATGTTGTCGAGGAACTGGGCCTGCGCCTCACGCTTCGTCAGCGTGCCTGTCTTTTCCAGGAGGCGGTCGGCCAGCGTCGACTTTCCATGGTCGATGTGGGCGATGATGCAGAAGTTGCGGATGTGCGCGTTTTCAGCCGGCATGTTCAGGGCGCTCGATCAGTCGCGAAGCGGGCGTAGGTAACACCGAACCGCCCGAAAATCCACGACTGCGCACACGCGCCCGCCCGGCCTTCCACCCGCCTGGCGACGGCCGCTCCCCCTGGCGACGGGCCGGAGGGAGCAAAGGAACGTCCGGAGGCGGACTAGCCCCGGGCCCGCGCGGGGCCGGCGGCCTTGTCCCGGAAGAACTGGAGCGTGTGGCGCAGGCCGTCCGCCAACTGCACCGTCGGCTCCCAGCCCAGCACCTTCTTCGCCAGGGACGCGTCGATGCAGGAGCGCATCTGTTCGCCCGGCTTGCCCGGCGCGTGCGCCACCTTCAGCGAGCTGCCGCCCGCCTGCGCGATGAGCTCATAGAGGCGGTTGATGTCCGTCTCCACGCCGGTGCCGATGTTCGCGGCGCCCACGTAGTCGCTCTGGAAGGCCAGGTAGTTGGCGCGCGCCACGTCCGGACCGAAGACGAAGTCCCGCGTCTGCTTGCCCTCGCCGAAGATGGTGCAGCCCTGCCCGGCGATGACGCGCTGGCTGAAGATGGCCACCACGCCCGCCTCGCCGTGCGGGTTCTGCCGGGGGCCGTACACGTTGGCGTACCGCAGCGCGACGAAGGGCACGCCGTACTGGGCGCGGTAGTAGCCCAGATACAGCTCGCCCGCCGCCTTGGAGACGCCGTAGGGCGACACCGGCCGCGTGGGGTGGCCCTCCGTGGCGGGGAAGAAGTCCTGCTCACCGTAGATGGCGCCGCCGGTGGAGCTGAAGATGACCTTCTTCACGTCGCTTTGGCGCGCGGCCTCCAGCAGGTTGAGCATGCCGCGGATGTTCACGTCCGCGTCGAAGCCGGGGTCGTCCACGCTGCGGCGGACGTCCATCTGGGCGGCCAGGTGGCAGATGACCTGGGGCTTCTCCGCGCGGATGAGCTCCGCGGCCTCGCGGCTGCGGATGTCGTGCACGGCCAGGCGCACGCGCGGATCCAGGTTCTCCTTCTTGCCGCCCGACAGGTCGTCCAGCGCGATGACCTCATGGCCATTGCGCAGGAACTCGTCGCACACGTGGGAACCAATGAAGCCCGCTCCGCCCGTCACCAGGACTTTCACGCCGTTCTCCCCCGGGCCCGCCGCCGCCAGGGGGGCAGGGCCGTCAACACCTTCGCGTTCACTCGCGCGCGGCCAACCTAAGTCCCGCTGGGACGACCGGCAACCTCTCGGAAGTACGCGATGGTCTCCCGAAGACCGTCCTCCAGCAGGACCTTGGGCTCCCACCCGAGCAGCGTGCGCGCGCGGGTGATGTCCGGCTGGCGCTGCTTCGGATCATCCTTGGGCAGCGGGTGGTAGACGATCTCCCTACCCCCACCCGACGCCGCGCGCACCGCCTCCGCGAACTGCTTGATGGTCATCTCGCGCGGGTTGCCGATGTTCACCGGGCCCCGGACGTCCGAAAGCACCAGCCGCACCAGGCCGTCCACCAGGTCCTTCACGTAGCAGAAGGAGCGCGTCTGGCTGCCGTCGCCAAAGACGCTGAAGTCCTCGCCCTTGAGCGCCTGCCCCACGAAGGCGGGCACCACGCGGCCGTCGTTCAGGCGCATGCGCGGACCGTAGGTGTTGAAGATGCGCACGATGCGGACCTCCACGCCGCGGCTGCGCTCGTAGGCGGCGCTGATGGCCTCCGAGTAGCGCTTGGCCTCGTCGTACACCGAGCGCGGCCCGATGGGATTCACGTTGCCCCAGTAATCCTCCTTCTGGGGGTGCACCAGCGGATCGCCGTAGACCTCCGACGTGGAGGCCATGAGGAACACGGCCTTCTTCTTCTCCGCCAGCTTCAGCGCGTTCTCCGTGCCAATGGAGCCCACGCGCAGCGTCTCCAGCGGGAGGTTCGCGTAGTCGATGGGCGAGGCAGGCGAGGCCAGGTTGAGGACGTAGTCCACCGGGCCGTCCACCTCCAGGCCGTCGATGATGTCCTGCTTCACGTACTGGAAGCCCGCGCGCGGCTTGAGCGTGCGCACGTTCTGTTCGTTGCCGGTGATCAGGTTGTCGACCGCGATGACGGACTCGGCGCCGTCGTCCAGCAGCCGCTCACACAGGTGGGAGCCGACGAATCCGGCCCCGCCCAGCACCACCGCCCGCTTGCCACGCATGCTCGTCACGTCACGCCTCGTTCTTCAGGAAAGTTCGTCGAAGGTCGACTGGCCCGGCAGCTGCGCCTTGTACTTCTCCAGCACCAGGTCGATGCCCTGCCGGATGTACTCGGCCACGGGCACCTTCGTCTTCTGGTTCAGCGCCTTGAGCAGTTCGTTCTGCTCCGGAGTGATGTAGATGGTGGTGCTGACTTTCTTTCGGGCCATGGCGATACGTGAAAATATATGGAATGACGTGGCCTGCGAAAGCACGGAGTGCGAGCGGCGCGAACATGGCGCCCTGCCCGCCCAGGAGGCATCATGTCCCCTAGCAAACGCCTGATTTTACTGGGGTTCCTCGCCGCAGGCGGGGTGTCAGGATGTGCGTCCCAGAAGCCTGTGGAGACCGCTGACGCAGCGCGCAAGCGCCCGGAGGCCGAGGCCATCCGGGGAAAGCCGGCCGCCGGGGAGACCGTCACGGAGCTGGACGCGAACGGCGACGGCCGGACGGACGTGTGGGAGTTCCGGCAGAAGGACGTGCTGGTGCGCAAGGAGCTGGACCTGAACTGGGACGGCCGCGTGGACGTCACCCAGTTCATGGACCCGCAGGGCGCGAAGGTCCGCGAGGTGATGGACCTGGACTACGACGGCAAGGTGGACGCCACGTACCACTACGCCGAGGGCAAGCGCACACAGGGCGAGCGGGACCTGGACGGCGACGGCAGGGTGGACTCGTGGCTGTACTACGAGAACGACACGCTCGTTCGCAAGGAGCGCGACGCGAACCACGACGGCCGCGTGGACTACTGGGAGTACTGGGAGGGCGGCCAGGTGGACCGCATTGGCGAGGACCTGGACGGCGACGGCACCGTCGACCAGTGGACCCGCAACCCCAAGGTGAAGCCCGCCGGGGAGTGACGCCTCGACGCGGCCGGCGCGCTCCCGGGACTTCGGGGGGCGCCGGCGCGGAAGCAGGGCCGCCAACGCGGACGACTACGCCTTGCTGGTGCCGGCGCGGCCGTACGAGTCTTCCAGCCGCACGACGTCATCCAGCTCGGGGGTGCTCACCTCGAGGATGTCGCAGTCGGTGATGGCGACCATGCGGTGCTTGGTCAGCGGCTTGATGTGGTAGCTCTCACCGGGGTTCATCTCCTTCTCGATGAGGCCCTGGCCTTCGTCGACGACGAAGAGCAGCTTGCCGCTCTGGACGTGGATGGTCTCGTCCTTGCGGTTGTGGAACTGCAGGCTGAGCTTGTGCCCTGCCTTCACGTGCAGGAGCTTGCCCACGTAGCGCTCCGTGTGGGCCCAGATAAGCTCATGGCCCCAGGGCTTCTCCACCCGCTTCGTCGTCGTCATGGTGCTTCTTCTCTTCCTTGCCCAGCGCTAGTTCGTGCCGGCCACGTAGGCGTCGAGCTGGGTTTCGCGCTTGAAGTCCGTCAGGTACCGGCCCGCCGCCTCCTTCGAGGCGAAGGAGCCCATCCGGACGCGGTACCAGGTGCCCTTGCCGGGCACCTCCGCCGTCAGGATATACGGGGCATAGCCTCGGTCGCGCAACCGGGCGGCGAAGCGGTCGGCGTCCGAGCGACTCTGGAAGGCGGAGAGCTGGAGCGTGAACGCCCCACCCTTCACGGCCTCCGCCGGGCGGGGAGGCTCGGCCGGGAGCTGCTGGGCGCGCGCGATGGCCTCCTTCATGCCCCCGTCGCGTGCGGCGGTGCGGGTGGGCACCGGCGTCTCCTCCACCTTTCCCTTCACGGGCTCCGGCTTCACCTCCGGCTTCACGGCGACCGCGAGGACGTCCTCCTTCGCGGGCAGCTCGCCGGTGTCGGGGTCCGGCGTGGGGGCCAGGACGGGCTTCGCGGCGACCTTCGCGGGCTCCGGCTTCACCTCCGGCTTCGCGGCGACCTTCGCGGGCTCCGGCTTCGCGGCGGGCTTGGGCGCGGGCAGCGACGGCAGGGGCTCCGCGGAGGTCTTGCGGGTGAGCTCGTCCGGGAACGTGAGCGGCGGCTCCTGGCGCGCGTCGTTGAGGACCTGGGCGTTGGCGTCCAACGCGGAGAGCAGGTCCGGGGCGGCGGCCGTCTGCGCGTCGCCGGAGAGCTTCTTGCCCACCACGACGCCCAGGACGAACACCGCGCCCATCACGACAATGCCGGCGATCAACAGGCTGACGATCTGGCGATTGTCCAACGAGACGTCGAACTTCTCCTTCATCCGGTGGGCGTCACGCATGGCAGGGCGAACCTCGTCGCGCGCACGGGCCGTGTTACGGCCTGTAGCGACAGCGTGCGCGCAAGCTACGCCCCACCCCCAGGCGGGTCAAATTCACGGAATGGGGGGGCTTGACGCCGCTGTCGTGAAGCGCTGGCGAGCCCAGAAGTCGGCCCGCCCCGCATCACCCGACGTCAGACGATCCACCCGCCGCCGAGCACGCGGTCGCGATCGTAGACCACCGCGGCCTGGCCCGGCGTGACGGCGCGCGCGGGCGCATCCAGCTCCACGGACACGAGCCCGTGGGCGGAGATGTGCACCCGGCCCGAGGCCCCCGCGTGACGGTGGCGGATCCGCACCTCCACGGCCTGTTCAGGCGGAGGCGGCGCGTCCACCCAGTGCGGCTGGAGCAGGCCGAACCGCGCCCGCCCGGTGCCCTCCGCGGGGCCCACGACGACCCGGTTCGTCTCCGGCTCCAGGCGCTGCACGTAGCGCACCTCCCCGCCGCCCAGGTTGAGCCCCTTGCGCTGGCCCACGGTGAAGCGGTGGATGCCGTTGTGGGTGCCCAGCACGCGGCCCTCCGGATCCACGACCTCGCCTGACGGCTGCGGCCCGGCGACCTTCTCCACGAACCCGGCGTAGTCACCGTCGGGCACGAAGCAGATCTCCATGCTCTCCGGCTTGTGGGTGGTGGGCAGGGCGTGGCGCTCCGCGACGGCGCGCACCTCCGCCTTGGTCAGGTGGCCCACCGGGAAGAGCACGTCGCGCAGCTCCTCCTGGCCCAGGGTGAAGAGGAAGTAGCTCTGGTCCTTGGCGGCGTCCGCCGCGCGGCGCAGGTGGAAGCGGCCGTCCACCTCCTCCACCTGGGCGTAGTGGCCCGTGGCGAGCCGGGCCCCCAGGGCGCGGGCGCGCTTGAGGAGGAAGTTGAACTTCACGTCGCGGTTGCAGGCGACGCAGGGGATGGGCGTCCTGCCGCCCAGGTACGACTGGACGAACGGGTTGACCACCCGGTCCTGGAAGATCTCCTCGGCGTTGGCCACGTAGAACGGGATGCCCAGCGTCTGGGCCACCGCGCGGGCATCGTCGATGTCGTCCGGACTGCAGCAGCTTCCACACTTCGCGCTGCCCTCGTAGGACCAGACGCGCAGGGTGATGCCGATGACCTCATGGCCCTGCTCCTTGAGCAGGGCGGCGGCGGCCGAGGAATCCACCCCGCCGCTCATGGCAACGACGACTCGCATGGGGCTCCTTCCTACACGCCCCCGCGCCGGGACGCACGGCCGGAAGGCACCCGGGCCCCCTTCCCTGCCCTCCGGCCGGGGAAGAGGTGCGCTCAGGTGCTCCGCGCCCGGTCCCAGTCCGTCAGGAGCGCGCGCAGCTGGTCCGCCGTGTTGCGCGAGGGGTCGTCCAGCACGGCCTCCACCAGATACCGGGTCGCCTCGCCCACCTTCGGGGACGGCCCGATGCCCAGCGCGGACATGATGCCGCCCCCGGTGAGCGCCAGCTCCTTCGCGGACAGGGGCGGCTTCGCGGCGACGAGCGACTCCAGGCGCCCGGAGAGCGTCGCCAGCGCGGGGAGCTGCTCCGGCGCGCGGGCCTGGACGCGGGCCCTCGCCACGGCGAGCAGTGCGGGGAGCTGCGCCGGGCCCACCCGGGCGAGCAGCCGGCGCAGGGCCGGGTCCGGATCCGCGAAGCGCGTCTCCAGCTTCGCGTGTTCGATGAGCAGCCCCACCAGGTCGGCGGACTTGTTGGGGAACTTCAACCGCATGCACAGCTCGCGGGCCTGGGGCCCCGTGACGAGGTCCGCGAGCAGCGTGGCCATGCGGACATCCAGCTCCAGGGGCGCGGCCTGCGTGGCGACGCGGGCGAGCCGGGCGGCTTCGGCGTCCGCGCGGGCCAGCTCCGGCAGGAAGACCTCCAGCAGCCCCGTGTCCGCGAGGAGCTGGAGCCCGGCTTCGGCGCGCGGCGACAGGAGGAGCTTGCCAAGCTCCTCGCGCACGCGCTCCAGGGCCACCTTGCGGAAGACGGCGAGGGTCGCGGGGATGGCGTCGCGGGTGTCGGGGTCCAACGAGAAGCCCAGCACGGCGGAGAAGCGCACGGCGCGCAGCGGGCGCAGGCCGTCCTCGGAGAAGCGCTCCAGCGCGGAGCCCACGCATTTGATCAACCGCGCCGGCAGGTCCACCTGTCCGCCGAACGGATCCACCAGCTCCTTGTCCAGCGGGTTGTACGCCATGGCGTTGATGGTGAAGTCGCGCCGGGACAGGTCCTTGACGATGTCGCGCTCGAAGGACACCGAGCTGGGGCGGCGGCCGTCCAGGTAGTCCCCCTCCGAACGGAACGTCGTCACCTCCACGTGGTTGCCGCCGGTGACGACCGTGACGGTGCCGTGCTGGATGCCGGTGGGGATGACCTTGCGGAAGGCCTTCTGGACCTCCTCGGGCAGCGCGCTCGTCGCCACGTCGAAGTCCTTGGGGTGGACCTGGCGGACCATGTCCCGCACGCAGCCGCCCACCAGATAGGTGGCGTGGCCCAGCTCCCGCAGGCGGGCGATGACTTCGAGCACGGGATTGGGGATGTCGGCGTTGTGGAGATTGGCGATCATGGCTGCTGGGGCTGAGAGGAGGCGGGCGGCCTACGTTGCCCCCTTCCGCGGGGCATTGCCAACCCGATCGCCCGGGCGGTGCCCGTCTGGTAACGGTGCGGAGGCCATGTCTGAATCCCGCACCACCGCGGTGCACGTCCACGACGCCTGCGACGTGTACGTGGGCCGCGCCTTCCGCGCCTGGGCGAAGCCCGGTCCCCTCAACCCCGTCCCGGGCCGCTTCGGCAATCCGTTCAAGCCCGGGGGCGTGAAGACGCAGAAGGCGATGCTGCGCACGTACTTCGAGCCCTGGCTGTCCGCCCTCCCCGCCGACGAGGCCGCGCGGATCCGCGAAGAGGCGCTGCGCCGCATGGGCCCGGAGCCGGACGCCTTCGAGTCCTTCCGCTGGTACCTGGAGCTGCGCACCCGCCACGACGCGGACTTCCTGCGCGACGTGCGGGCCCTGCGCGGCAAGCGCCTGGGGTGCTGGTGCAAGCCGGGCCCATGTCACGCGGATGTTCTGGTCGCCTGGTTGGAGACCTCTCCGGGGGCCCGGTAGGAGCAGGACGGGCTGGCCACGCGTTTGGGGAGAGCGACTTCGCGGAAGGCGACCTCCACGCGCTCGCCCCCTTCTCCCAAGCGCTGCGGCCCCCAGGCCGTTTCATGGCGGGCCACTTCGCGCGACCCGCCTCCTGGAAGACGACACGCCGGACGGGGAGACACTCCCGCCCGGCGTGGAACCTGATCAAGAGGCTTGCTGGCGCCGACTACTTCCCGGCGACGAAGGACTCACCCAGGATGGTGAAGTCCCTCGCGGCGGCCTTCACGTCGATGGCGGAGAAGCCCGTGTACGGGTAGTGCCCCTCCTTCACCTGCTCGACGATCTCCAGGTGGTCACCGCTCAGGCGCTTTCCATTCACATCCAGCGCGAAATCACCCGGCGCGCCGCGGAAGCTCCAGACGCAGGCGCCCGTGCTGATGGAGTCGAAGAAGCTCGAAGAGGTCTGATTCCGGAAGCCGATGTGGATGGGGGTGAAGCGGATGTGGATGTTGTACCAGTCGGAGTTCACGCCGTAGTCCGGCTCGTAGTGCTGGAAGCCCAGGAAGCGGTTGTTCTGGTACAGGTTCACCCGGTACGCCGACCCGCCCGGAGTGCCCGTGAACATGGGCCGCAGGACCACCTGATCCCCGTTGCCCGTCAGGCCAATGCTGAGCGAGCTGACCACCTGGTCACCATCGCGCGCCGCCAATTCCAGGCCCTGGCCCTTCTCACCCAGCCCGCCGATGTCGGGCCTCATCTCCCAGCTCGTGGCCCGGGGGATCTCGCTGGAGATGCCGTCGGTCTTCACGTCCTCCAACCCGGAGACCGCGATGCCCTCCTTGGTGCGCGTGAGCGCCGCGCGGCCGGTCGCGCAGTTCTTGATGCCCTCGAAGCCTTCAATGCACTGCTGCTCGGCCTTCGCTTCCTGCGTCGAAAGCGCGGGCGTCTGCGGCTCCTCGCCCTGGCAACCCGCGACCGTCAGGCTCAGGAGCGCGGTCGCCATCAGTCGGCTGGTCAGTCGGATGTTCATGGAATGGACCTCTCGTTGGGGGGATGGAGCAGCACCACATGCTCCCGGGTCCGGGGAAGACCCGGCACAGACCCATGCACCCTCCGAGCCATGACCACCGCATCACGGCATGGCCCCTGGAAACCCGTCGAGCGCCACGAGGGAAGCGAGCGCTGAGTAGCGCGGTCCGTCACAGGCTCACGCAGCCTGTAACATGCGACGTTACATGCGACACACGTAGAGTCACGCCGACTTCACCTGCCGTCTGGCATTGATGGCGGTGCGACAGGTCGATGACTGGAGGGGCGACGCCCCCACTGTTAACCCCTTCTTAAGAGCCTGTTGGCTTCGCCGGGCCTAATCGTTCGTGGGTCGGAGGGGTATCTCTCCTGGGTCGCTCCACGGCATCACCCCCAGGACGGAGCACAGGAGGAAGCACTCATGCGGAAGCGGAGACTTGGGAAGAGCAACCTGGAGGTTTCAGCCATCGGGCTCGGCTGCATGGGAATGAGCCACGGCTACGGCCCGCCCGCGGACAAGCAGGAGATGATCTCCCTGATTCGGGCGGCCGTCGAACGGGGCGTCACCTTCTTCGACACCGCGGAGGTCTACGGCCCGTTCACGAACGAAGCGCTCGTGGGCGAAGCCCTGGCCCCGGTGCGCGGGCAGGTGGTGATCGCCACCAAGTTCGGATTCAAGATTGATTCCGCCGGAAAGCAGGCAGGCCTGGACAGCCGGCCCGAACACATCAAGCAGGTCGCTGATGCCTCCCTCCAGCGACTCAAGACGGACGTCATTGATTTGTTCTACCAGCACCGGGTGGACCCGGACGTGCCCATCGAGGACGTCGCCGGCGCGGTGAAGGACCTGATCCAGCAAGGCAAGGTGAAGCACTTCGGCCTCTCCGAGGCGGGCGCCAGGACGATTCGTCGCGCGCACGCGGTCCAGCCCGTCACGGCGTTGCAGAGCGAGTACTCGCTCTGGACGCGGGAGCCCGAAGCGGAGGTGCTGCCGACGCTCGAAGAGCTCGGCATCGGCTTCGTTCCGTTCAGCCCCCTGGGCAAGGGGTTCCTGACGGGAAAGATGAGCGAGTCCGTCCAATTCGACAAAAGCGACTTCCGCAACCTCCTGCCACGCTTCGCGCCAGACGCCCTGAAGGCCAATCAAGCCTTCGTCCAGTTGCTGGGCAGCGTCGCGGAGCGCAAGAAGGCGACACCTGCCCAGATTGCCCTGGCGTGGCTCCTGGCACAGAAGCCGTGGATCGTTCCCATTCCCGGGACCACGAAGCCGCACCGCCTGGAGGAGAACCTGGGCGCCGCCACCGTGGAACTGACACCGGACGAACTCCGTGAAATCGACAGCGGCGCCTCCACCCTCAAGGTGCAGGGGGCTCGCTACCCGGAGCACCTGGAGAAGCTGACCGGCCGCTGAGCGGGGACGCAGACGACAGGGCCGCGCGGTGCGTGCCTGGACGTTCGTCCTCCCCACCGCGCCGTCACGCCGACCTCGCGGCCAGCTCCCGGGCCGTGTCCACGAAGAGGCGCAGCGCCGGGGAGCGCTGGGCCCGGCTGGGGAAGTAGAGGAAGAAGCCCGGGACCGTGGGCGAGTAGGGCTCGAGCACCCGCTTCAACCGCCCGGCGCGCAGCGGCTCCTCCACCATGGGCTCGAAGGCATACGCCAGCCCCATGCCCTGCTCCGCCAGGGACACCGACAGCTGGCTGGTGTTGGTCACCACCCCTCCACGCACCGGGACGCGCCAGTTCTTGCGGCCCCGCTCCAGCTCCCACGCGTAGATCGCCCCGGTGGTCCCCGTGCGGAAGGTGACGCACTCATGGCGCAGCAGGTCCTCGGGGCGCAGGGGCGTCCCGTGGCGCGCGAGGTAGTCGGGCGAGCCCACCACCACGAAGCGGAAGGCGTCGGTGAGCCGCACCTGCACCATGTCCCGCTCGATGGCTTCGCTCAGCCGCACGCCCGCGTCGTAGCCCTCCGCCACGATGTCCACGAAGCGCTCCTCGACGACGACCTCCACCTCCACCCGGGGGTGGCGCGCGCGGAAGGTGGGGAGCACCGGGGTGATGACGTAGGGCACCGCCGCCCGAGGCACCGACAGCCGGACCCGGCCCACCACCTCCCCTGGTTGCGCGGAGGCCTGGGCAAGGGCGGCGATCGCCTGCCCGAGCGCCGGCCCCGCACCCTCCACCAGCCGCCTGCCTGCATCCGTCAGCGCCACGCTGCGCGTCGTGCGGGTGAGCAGCACCACCCGCAGCTGCGCCTCCAGCTGTCGCACCGCCTGGCTCACCGCGGGGGTGGAGACGCCAAGCTCGCGCGCCGCGTTGCTGAAGCTGCTCAGGCGGGCCACGGCGAGGAATACCTGGAGCTGGGTGAAGGGCGCCGTATTCATCCGAGAGTACCGCCTTCACTGGCTCGGGAATTGTTAACCGCTGCTTAAGAGCCTATTGCCTCCCCCGCGCGTAGTCATCCCGGGCGCCAGGGCCTACCTCTCTTCGTGAACAGGGGCTCCAGGGTCCCTCCCCTCCGGAGATTCGAAGAACATGCTCACCGTCAATGCCTACGCGGCCACGTCCGCGACCGCGCCCCTCGGTCCGACCACCATCGAGCGCCGTGAACTCGGCCCGCGCGACGTCCTCGTCGAGATCAAGTTCTGCGGCATCTGCCACTCCGACATCCACACCGTTCGCGATGAGTGGGGTGGCGCGACCTACCCCCTCGTCCCCGGCCATGAGATCGCTGGCGTCGTCGCCGGGGTCGGCGCCCAGGTCACCCGACACGCCGTCGGCGACCGGGTCGGTGTCGGCTGCATGGTCGACTCCTGTCGCGAGTGCGCGAACTGCCGCAAGGGAGAGGAGCAGCACTGCCTCAAGGGCTTCACCGGCACCTACGGAGGCGTCGGCAAGGACGGCAGGCCCACCCAGGGCGGCTACTCCACCCACATCGTCGTGGCCGAGGACTTCGTCCTCAAGATTCCCGAGGGCATCTCGCTCGACGCCGCGGCGCCGCTGCTGTGCGCCGGCATCACGACGTACGCGCCGCTGCGCCACTGGGGCGCCGGCCCCGGCAAGAAGGTGGCCGTCGTAGGGCTTGGCGGGCTTGGTCACATGGCCGTGAAGCTGGCGCACGCGATGGGGGCGGAGGTCACCGTCCTGTCCCAGTCGCTGAGCAAGAAGGAGGACGGCCTGCGCCTCGGCGCGGACCACTACCACGCGACGAAGGACCCGGAGACGTTCCAGAAGCTCGCGGGAACGTTCGACCTCATCGTCAACACGGTGAGCGCGAAGATCGACCTGGACGCCTACCTGTCCCTGCTCGCCCTGGACGGCGCCCTGGTCAACGTGGGCGCGCCCGCGGAGCCGCTCTCCCTCAAGGTGTTCTCCCTCATCATGACCCGCCGCTCGTTCGCGGGCTCGCTCATCGGCGGCATCCCTCAGACCCAGGAGATGCTGGACTTCTGCGCCGAGCACCGCCTGGGCGCCGACATCGAGGTCATCCCGGCCGACCGGATCAACGAAGCCTACGAGCGCGTGCTCGCCTCCGACGTGCGGTACCGGTTCGTGATCGACGCCGCGACCCTGCGCAGGTGACGGTGACGGCCGGTCTCCCCCACCCGGCGCGCCCCGCGGCCCTGGAGCGCTGCCTTCGTGGCAGCCCCGGGCTCGTCCAGGGGGAGTTCAGGGATGGACCGTCGCTCGGCGACTCGCGCTCCCCTGCCCGTGAGCGCGCCTACGCCGCGACGGCCCGCAGCAGCTCGTCCAGGCGGGTGAGGACGAGCGTGGGCGCGCGCGAGCGCAGCAGCGCCTCCGTCGCGTAGCCCCACGTCACCGCGGCGGTGGCGATGCCCTCCGCCGCGGCGGCCTCGATGTCGCGCACCTCGTCCCCAACGGAGAGGGCCTCCGAGGCACGCATGCCCGCCGCCTTCAGCACCTTCCTGAACTTCGCGCGCTTGCCGAAGAGGCCCGCACCGCAGCCGTAGTGGCGGATTCGCGCGGACGCCACCGGCCCGAGCACGCGCCGCACGTTCTCCTCCGAGTTGGAGCTCACCACGGCGAGGACGATGCCCTGCGCATGCAACTGTTCGAGCAGCGCCTCGATGCCCGGGAAGAGCGGGATGCGGTGCGCGTCGCGCGCGACGAGCTTGCGCATGTGCGCGGCGATGAAGGGCAGCTTCCAGACGGGCACGCCGAGCTGCGCGATGATGGATCGGGTGTCCTGCCCGCGCAGCGCCTCCAGCTCCTCCGCGCTGACGCTGCGAAAGCCGTAGCGCCGGGCCACGTCGTTGAAGACGCCGCGCAGCCAGTCCACGCTGTCCGCGAGCGTACCGTCGAAGTCGAAGATGATCAGCCTGTATCCCATGGGCGCTCTCTACGGAGGGGGTGCGGCAGGTCCTGAGCTGGAACGAAGCGGTGGCCACCTGCCGCAGCGAGGTGAGCTTCACCCGGACCGGCATCACCTGTCTGCATCCCTTGAACGGCATGGGGAAGCGGGCGCCCGGCGCGGCTTCCGGGATAGGGTGCGCGCTTCGCCGCCTTTGCTCTCGCGGTGCGGAGGTTCAAGAACCGTGGCTTTCATGTACAAGTTCGTCAGGCGGGACGAAGCGCTCGATGAGGCAATGGGCGGCGACAGCCTCTTTGCCCTGGCGAAAGCCAACGACGACGTCTTCAAGAAGATCATGAAGATCTTCCGCGACTACCAGCGGGAGAAGGCGAAGCACACCATCATTGAAGGTGGCGTCACCTACTTCTCCATGCTGGAGCTGTTCAACAACCTGCTCGGGGACAGCAATGTCGCGTTGAACGACGACCGCATCGCGGCGGAGCTGTTCACCGGCGACGCCGTCAATGCCCGCGCCATCACCGGTGCGATGAGCGCGAACGCGTTCGTCACCCAGCTCAACACCGCCATCGATGCCACGGCGGCGTCCTTCCGCCAGAACCTCGCCGCGCTCCGCGACTCCTTCAAGGAGACGTACCGCCACAAGGACATCATCGCGCTGCTGAGGGACACGAAGGTGGTCACCCAGCCGGGGCTCGTGAAGTCGCGCGTCTTCGAAACGGCGTACATCCTGGATCGCATCCTCGACAAGAAGCGCTTCCTCGCGACGTCGCTGTTGCTGGGAATCATGCACGTCGAGCGCTTCAAGCTGAACAAGGACGAGGACACGGCTCGCCCCTTCTACAACCAGGGCTCCGCGCTCTTCACCCTGCTCACGTTCTCCTATACGCCGGCCCTCAGCGTCGAACGGCGCAGCACGTGGGAGCAGGGCGTCCTGAGCTACTTCCAGCGGGCCCTGCGGGACAGCATCACCTCCAAGGAAGCACTCTTGGATGGGCTGATCGACGAGGGACTGAACGAGGACTGGGCGAACGAGCTCGCCACCGAGATCGCGAAGAAGGGGACCGCCGGGGTGCAGGAGCAGATCACCACCTGGGGAAAGCGGATCGCTGGCTACGAGAAGAGCCTGGAGGCCTTGAAGTTGGATGCGGTCCAATACGGCTGGAAGATGTTCGGCTCGTGTCTGGGCATCGACAACGGCCTCCTGCCGACCACGTACGCCGAAGCCACGGAGATGTGGGGTCAGTTCACGGCGAACACCTACACGCGCGTGGTCAGCGCGAACAGCGCGTCTCCGATGGGCCGGCAGGCCATCCTGGCCACCTTTGACCAGGCATTGAAGGCGGAGTCCGTCTGGCAGAAGGCCGACTTCGCGAGCTTCGGGCTGACGCTCAACGCCAGCGCGCTCACCGCGATGTCGTACGTCGGCCCCGTGGCGCGGATCCTCGGCTGGTACACGTCCAGCAACCACGCCGGGCTGACGTGCGGCGGCTGCAGGACCGTGCACGGCAGCCGGGTGAGCCTGGTCCGGCTGTGGCACCGCTGCTCCTCGTGCAAGAGCGTCTACTGCGCGCACTGCGCCTCTGGAATGGCGCTCTACGCGGCCATGGCGGTGGGCGTGGTGAGCGCGGTGGGTGGGTGGTGGATGGGCATGGGCTCCATGGTCTACTCCGCGACCGTGGGGTGGCTGACCGGATCGACCACCACCCGGACCACCTCGTACTTCATGGCGCGCAAGTGCAAGGCCTGCGGTACGCAGACGGAGGCAATCTACTGACAGGGCATGACCTGCACGCACACCGGGGCATGGGAAGACCTTGAACCGGGTGCGGGCCAATGATTCCAACGACCTGGCGCGCGGGCCAGGGGCCGCCCGCGCCGCTCAAGAATTGGAGCGTGCCGACGCAACTCCCGCACGCCGGGTGCGATAATCCCTGCAGGTTCCATCCAATCCAATTTTGTGAGGCCCCCCATGGGTTTCCCCGACATCAAGAAGACCTTCAACTCCGTCCGCACCAACGTCCAGAAGACCTTCCAGGAGAACAAGGAGCTCATCAAGGGCGGGATCGCCGTCGCCAGCCAGAGCGCGAAGGCCCTCAACTTCGGCAAGGACGCCTTCCAGCAGATCAAGAACGTCGCGAAGGGCGCCGAGGGTCTGCTCGGGAAGACGAACCTGGACTTCGTGCGCAACCCCACCTTCGGGCAGGGCGCGTTCAAGGGCCTCACCAAGCTGGGCGCGAACATGAACGCCGCCCTCCGCTACGCGGGCATCCCCGGCGCGGCGATGGCTGGCGCCACGGCCTTCAAGGACATCCGTCAGGCCATCCGCTCGGGCAGCAAGGACGACATCATCACGGCCACGCGCTCCAGCCTGGACGCGGCCAAGGCCGGCATCACCGCCGCGACGGGCGGCATCGTCGGCAGCAAGGTGATGGGCGGCGTGCTGGGCGGCACCATCATGAAGGGCAAGCTGGACGCCGGGAAGGCGGCCGTGGACGCCTTCAAGAAGGCCCTCCCGAACGCCAGCGACGACGTGCTCAAGGCCGTCACGAACGCCGCCACCAAGGGCATCATGGAGGGTGGCACGACGAAGGCCGTCAGCCGCGCCATCACCTCCGCCGCGGGCGACGCCGCGAAGGCGGGCGGCACCCTGGCCAAGGGCATCCTGGGCAGCGGCACGCGCTCCGCCGCCAAGGCCGCGCTGGCCACGGTGGGCAGGGAGGCCGGTGAGGTCGCCCTCAAGCAGGGCGCGAAGGCCGCCGCGGGCACCGCCGCCAAGGCGCTGGGCCGGTTCGCTCCGGGCGTCAACGTGGCCATCGCGGCCGTCGACGTGGCCAACGCCGGCGCGACGCTGATGGACAAGAACGCGAGCACGGGCAAGAAGGTGACGTCGGTCATCACCGCGGTGGGCTCCATCGCCGCGGCCACCAACATCCCCATCGTCAGCCAGGTGGGCGCCGCGGTCTCCACGGTGTCCAGCATCGTGGGCGCCTTCTTCTAAAGAAGAAGCAGCAGCGGTTTGTCAGAGCGGCTCGGCTGGACTAAGCCTAGGTCCATGCCGAGCCGTCGCTTTGTTCCCCATTGGCGCGGACGCTGGCACGCCTATCTCCCGGGAGCATTCGTGAGCAGCAATCAAGGATCAGGTCGGGGCGTCGAGCGCCTTCTCAAGATGAGCCCGGTGGTGAGCACCGCCACCGCGGACACCCTCAAGCTCCCCAGCGTGGCGGCGCCCTCCCTGGAGAAGCTCTCCGTGCGGGTGCCCACGCCGGAGGACCTGACCGAGGAGGACCTGCTGCGGAGCTTCCACGAGAAGCGCCGTGAGCTGGCCATCACGCGCGAGCGTCAGCCGGGTGAGTCGCTGGAGCTGGGCGACGACGTCCAGCTCAACATCGTGGGCTACTGCGATGGGAAGCTCATCCCCTTCTCCGCGCGCTTCGGCATGACGACGGAGCTGGCGCCCATCCAGGCGCTGCCCGGGTTCTGCGAAGCCGTGGCGGAGGGTGGCAAGGTGGGCGAGTCCATGCAGATCGCCCTCGAGCTGCCGGAGACCTACCCGGTGGAGCACCTCCAGGGAAAGCCGGCGCGCTTCCTGGTGGACGTCGTGGCCGCCCGCGCGGTGACGCTGCTGCCGGAGAGCTCCCCGGAGTTCCTGCAGAAGCTCGGGATGGGCAGCACCCTGGAGGAGGTCATGGACAACCTCCGCGAGGAGCTGGAGGACGAGCTCTCCGGCCAGCTCTGGGTGCAGGCCCAGGACATGGTGCTGGACGAGCTGGCCCAGCGCGCTCCGGTGGAGCTGCCGCGGGCGCTGGTGGACGAGGAGCTCCGCCGCCGCTGGGTCCAGGCCGAGGGACAGGCCATGGTCGAGTACCAGTTCGACGTCGAGGAGCAGCAGGAGGCGCTCCGGGGCTGGCTCGCGGATCCCACCACGCGCGCGGACGCCGAGCGCCGGCTGCACATCGGGATCGTGCTGAAGGCCGTCACCGAGGCGGAGAAGCTCCAGCTCACCCCGGAGAACCTGGAGGAGCTGATCCGCGAACACATGGAGCCCTTCGGGTTCGGCGCGGAGGACGTCCACGCCGCCCTGCGCGAGACGCCGGAGACGACGCGGCGCCTGACCGAGCTGGGCTGGTACCTGCTCGCCGTGGAGCACGTCATGAACAAGGCGAAGGTCACCTTCGAGGGCGCGGAGCAGGCCTGAGGCCCCTCCCTGGAGCGCGCCCCCGCCGGGCGCGCTTCAGCCCTCGCTGAACCACAGCCCCAGGCCGCCCAGCAGGCCCAGGCCCAGGAACAGCGCGGTCATCCCCCAGGTCTGGCGGCGCGACCACCGGAGCGACTCGCCATACCGGTGGCCGCACACCAGGATGAGCGCGGCGAACCCCATGCAGATGGACACGGGCCCCAGGGCGACCAGCGCCTTGCGTGGCGTCCCGCTCACGTCCAGGGCCGCCAACAACACCAACGGCCAGAAGCCGACGACGAGCAGGCCGAACACGAGTGCGTAGGCCCGCCTCCCCTCGGGGCTGGTCAGCTCCAGGAAGTCCAGGACCTGAAACCACCAGGAGCGAGGCGGCTCCACGGGCTCGCGACGACGTCGGGGGGCGGTGGGCGGCACGCTCGGGGACTCCAGGGCTTGGGCTCGCTGCGCCAGGGAACGTCTTCTAGTGCAGGCCCGCGTCTTTTTGAAGCCTGGCAGTGGAGGCGGGGGCGGTGGTCCAGGCCGTCGTTCCTGCTCCGGCCCGACGGCCCGCGCCTCGTTGGCCTCCGCCACGTTGGAGCTGACCGTGTGGCCATGCGCCACCCCAGCTAGATGCTGGAGGCCGCGGCCTCCAGCGCCGCGAGGATGATGGGGAGGTCCGCCTCCCCCGTGCGCCAGTTGGAGAAGGCCGCGCGCAGGCCGGGGCGGCCGGCGTAGTGCGTGGGGGTGAGGTGCACGCGCCCGTCGGCCTGCAGCGCCGCGAGGAGCTGGTCGCGTCGCGCGGCGTCCCCCGTGCGCAGCGCGAAGCAGACGATGTTCAGCGTCACCGGGGCGAGCAGCGCATAGTGCGGGGAGGCCGCGAGCGCCTCTCCCAGGGCACGGGCGAGCGCGCAGCCGCGCTCCACCAGGGCGCGGTGCCCGTCGCGGCCGTAGGCCATGAGCGTCATCCACGCGGGCAGCGCCCGGAAGCGCCGCGAGTTCTCCGGCGTGCGGTGCAGCAGATCAGGCCCCAGCCCCAGGTAGGCGGCCACCGCGCGGAAGGAGCGCTCCTGCTGCTCGATGTGGCGCGTGAAGACGATGCCGGAGTCATAGGGGACGTTGAGCCACTTGTGCCCGTCGGCCGCGACCGAGTCGGCGTGGGCGAGCCCCCGCAGCAGGTGCGCATGCGCCGGACTGCACGCGGCGAAGATGCCGAAGGCCCCATCCACGTGCAGCCAGGCGCCGTGGCGGCGACACAGCTGCCCCACCGCCTCGATGTCGTCAAACTCCCCGGTGTTCACCTCCCCCGCGCTCGCGAGCACGATGGCCGGAGCACCGCCGAGCGCCACGAGCCGCGCCTCGAGCGCCTTCGGGTCCATGACGGGCCGGCCCGGGAGGCATGGGACGTCCTGCACCGCACGCCGTCCCATGCCAAGGATGGAGAGCGCCTTGAGCACGCTCGCGTGAGGCGCGCTGCCCAGCACCGCGAGCCGCGGCAGCCCCCACAGCCCCTCCTCGCTCACGTCGTGGCCCAGCCGCTCCATCCCCCACTGCCGCGCGGTGGCCAGCGCGACGAGGTTCGCCACCGTCGCGCCGCTCACGAAGGCCCCCTCGAAGTCTTCAGGCAACCCGAAGAGGGAGCGCAGCAGCCCCAGCGCCTCGCGCTCCACGCTGGTGGCGAGCGAGTCGCCACCGTGGCTCACGTTCTGGTCGTACGCGGAGACGAGCCAGTCGCCCATGAGGGCCGCGGGCGTGGTGCCGCCCGTGACGAAGCCCAGGTAGCGCGGCCCCACGGAGCCGGAGAGCCCTGCCTCGTAGCGGCGGCGGAAGAGCGCGAGCGCGTCCTCGGCGCCAAGGCCCGCGTCGGGCAGCCCGAGCGGCGTGGGCGGCGCGGGGCGAACGCTCGCGGGGCGCTCCGGCAACGCGGTGAGGAACTCGAGGGCACTCGCGCGGGCCTGCTCGAGCAGGTCCGAAAGCCGGGAGAGGTCACGGAGGAGGAGGTCGCTCATGGTCACCAGGGTCCCCGCTTCCCAGCGGGCGCGGGGACGGAAAGCGGGGGCGGGCCGCGCATCATGCGTCAGTCCCCCAGGAGCGAGCGAGCACGTCGGCCTCCGAATGGCTTCCCTTCACGGAAGAGAGCGTTAACCTGGGGCCGTGCTCTCCCTTCAAGGTACAGCGCTGGCCATCGTGTTCGGCACCTCGCTGGGGGTGGCCGTGGGCCTGGGCGGCTACACCTTCGTCTACGCGAAGGGGTCCAGCTACCTGCAAGACGACCCGGCCGCCTGCGCCAACTGCCACATCATGACGGAGCAGTACGACGGCTGGCGCAAGTCGAGCCACCACGCCGTGGCCACCTGCAACGACTGCCACACGCCCCCCGGCACGCTGGCGAAGTACGCCACCAAGGCGAGCAATGGCTTCTGGCACTCGTTCTACTTCACGATGGGGACCTTCCCGGACCCCATCCGCCTGCGCCCGCACAACCGCGACGTGACCGAGCGTGCGTGTCGCAAGTGCCACGACACCATCGTCGAGGCCATCGAGGCGCCCGCGGCGGTGGACGGTACGCCTGCCGCGCCCGACGCGCGGACGCAGTGCCTCACCTGTCACAACTCCGTGGGACACCCGGAAGGCTCCGGCAACCCCACGCTCGTTCCGCCCCACTTCACGCAGAAGGAGCAGTCACCATGACCGAACCCGGCAGGCCGCGGCGCCTCGTGGGAACGAAGACGGTCGTCCTCATCGCCGTGTTCTGCGCGGTGGCGACCGCCAGCATCACCGCGCTCCTGGTCAACATCATGGAGCGCAAGCAGGAGGCGAGGAACCCCTTCTACCGGGTGGTGGAGCTGGACGACACCGTCACGGACCCCGCCATGTGGGGCAAGAACTTCCCGCTGCAATACGACGACTACAAGCGCACGGTGGACCAGCAGCGCACCCGCTACGGCGGCAGCGAGGCGGTGGCGCGCACGCCCACCCAGGCGGATCCGCGCTCGGTGGTGGCGCAGTCGCGGCTGGAGGAGGACCCGCGCCTCAAGATCATGTGGGCCGGCTACGCCTTCGCCACCGACTTCCGCGAGGAGCGTGGCCACGCGCACATGCTGGATGACCAGACCTTCACCGAGCGCCAGCACGTGGCGGCGCAGCCGGGCACCTGCATCCACTGCCACGGCAGCGTGTACGTGCCCTACAAGAAGCTGGGCGACGGCGACCTCATCAAGGGCTTCGAGAAGATGAACGCCATGCCCTTCGCCGAGGCGCGCAAGCTCGTGGAGCACCCCGTCTCCTGCATCGACTGCCACGACCCCACCAACCTCCAGCTGCGCGTGACGCGGCCCGGCTTCATCGAAGGCATCGCGGCGCTCAAGGCGAGCCAGGGGGTGCCGGGCTTCCGCGTGAACCAGGACGCCACGCGGCAGGAGATGCGCACGTACGTGTGCGGGCAGTGCCACGTCGAGTACTACTTCAAGGGCAAGGACAAGCGCCTCACGTACCCCTGGGCCAAGGGCATCAACATCGATCAGATCATGGCCTACTACGACGAGGACGGGCACACCGACTGGACGCACCAGCTCACCGGCGCCCGGGTCCTCAAGGCCCAGCACCCCGAGTTCGAGCTGTACAACCAGGGCATCCACGCGCGCAGCGGCGTGGCGTGCGCGGACTGCCACATGCCCTACAAGCGCGAGGGGGCCATGAAGGTGAGCGACCACCACGTTCGCAGCCCCCTGCTCAACATCAACCGCGCCTGCCAGACGTGCCACAAGTGGAGCGAGGCGGAGCTGATGGATCGCGCGCAGACCCTCCAGACGCGCACCTTCCAGACGCGCAACATCGCCATGGATGCCCTGGTGGACCTCATCCGCGACATCGAGGCGGCCCAGAAGACCGGGCTGCCCGAGGACGCGCTCGCCAAGGCGCGAGACCTGCAACGGCGCGCCCAGTTCTACCTGGACTTCGTGGAGGCGGAGAACTCCATGGGCTTCCACGCGGACCAGGAGGCGGTGCGCATCCTGAGCAACTCCATCAACTTCTCGCGCCTGGGCCAGAACGCGCTGCGTCCTGGCCCGGCGCAAGCCCCTCCGTGAGTCACGGCCGCGCGGCCTACCGTGCGGCCTGCTCGGACAGCAGCCGCACGTTGAGCGCGCCGTTGGCGAAGAACTGGCTGTTGCGCCCGACGGAATGTGACTCCAGCCGGCGCTGGAGGTGGATGTCGTAGCGGCCCAGCTTCATCAGCCCGTCGTTGAACCAGCCATCCCCCTCCCCCGAGCCATCCACGAACTCCGCATACGTCTGGGCCGCGGGCCAGATGACGGTGTCGAGCGTCGCGATGAACCGGCGGATGTCGCTGTCCGTCCACGTCATGCCCGCCTCGTGGGCCTCCACGACGAAGGCCAGCACGCCGTTCGCGTGCGCCACGTCCTGACCGGGCTGGTCGTGCTGGTCCCACTTGTCGCTCCAGAAGTAGGCCGTCGGGTGGTCGGGGTTGTGCGACAGCTGCGCGCGCAGGGACGACGCGAAGTTCGGCAGGCCCTGGTTGATGTTGTCGAAGACCTCCAGGTAGCGGGCCTTGCGCACGGGGTCCGCGGTCATCCTCGACAGGTCCATGGCGATGAAGGCCCAGTGCGCGGCCATGTGCGTGCGGTTGCGGTAGAGGAAGTCGTTCGCGCTGCGCTGGAACCACTTCTCGAAGACGTTCTTCTCCGAGAACGTCAGCAGCCGCTCGTACTGCGTGCGGTAGACGTCCGCGGTGTAGAGGTCCGGCGTCTCGCGGATGACGCGCAGCAGCCGTGTCACGTAGCGCCAGCAATAGCTCTCATACAGCGGCACCTCCTGCCCCTGCGGCCGCGAGAGCGCCGAGGCCCAGCCCAGGTACCCGTCCTTGAACTGGCTCTGCTGGAGCGCCGAGGAGCGCGTGGCGGTGGACACCAGGTTGTTCACGTAGAGCAGGGCCCGGTCCAGGTACTGCTTCTTCCCGGTGGCCCGGTACATCGCGGTGTTGGCGTCGATGCCATAGGCGAGGTTGTAGAAGTCCCAGCTGTCGCGCGACCTGCTCCACGGCAGGAAGTCCCGTGCGTGCGCACGTCCCCACTCATCCTGGAACAACCGCTCCCAGGCCTCGACGGAGCGGAGCCCCGCAGGGGCTGGCGGCAACGGAATCACCGGAGGCGGAGCCGTGGGAGGCGGCCCCTTCTGCGGCGGGTAGGACGGCTTCTCTGAGAGAAGCTGGGCACCGGGGGCTTCTTCAATCCTGCCCACGGTGTCGCACGCGAGACACAGCAGGGCGAGCACCAGGACCGTGGGCCTGACGAAACGAGAGTGGCATTGGCAGCTGGGGGTTGACATCAAGGCGGCCTTTTTTGTCGGTTCGATGTTCCACAGGAGGGTAGGTGCGCCCCGGGGTCGTCCCAATGCCCCCCAGGGAACGAACGCGCTTCCAGGACAGGACTCCCGTGTGCACCCCGCGTCCTAGCCTCCGCCCTGGGCCGTGGATGTCTGGACAGACGAAGTGTTCAGCCGCCGCGCCATCCAAGGGGCCAGGTCGGAAACACAGACACCCACCCAGGCGCCAACGCATCAGAACTCGATGGCTTGCAGGGGTGGGAGCGCAACCCCGTCCAGCGCACGCTCCACGTCCCGGGCGTAGCGCCGCTGTAGCTCCAACTGGGAGGGTGCCGCACCCGCCCGCTCCGCCTCCGCGAGGATGCGATGCAGGGTGGCCCGCGCGGCCTGGCGATCCGCCGGCTGCCGTGCGCACTGCCCCACTTCGCCCACCAGCCGCAGCAGCCGCAGCAGCACCAGGGGCTCCCCGGCGCCGTAGCGGGTGATCTGATCCGTGGCCAGCTCCAGATGGTCGCGCAGCTCGGGCGCGCGCAGGAAGACACGCGCCCTCCCCTCTCCATTCGCCAGCACGCGTGGGCCCTGCCGCAGGCGCGCCAGTCCACACAGGACGAAGGTGAGCTGATCCAGGGACTCCACGGCCGTGTACGGATCATTGACGGCTGGGGACAGCGCCTTGATCGCGATGTCCACGAGCTGCCGCAGCCCCAGGGACACGTCCGCGTCCTGATCCCTCCAGCGATCCAGCGAGATGGCGCTCACGAAGTCCCCGCACTCCGCTGGCACCCGTGGGCGGTCCGGGCCCTCCGGCTCCACCCGCCCGATGGGGGCGCCTTGCCGCACCGGCTCGCCAATGGCGACGTCCACGTGCACCACGAGCCCCCGCGCCTCCGCCCGCGCCAGCAGCGCCACCCCGTCCACGTCCACGACGAAGCCGTCCGAGGGGGCCCTCAACGGCAGGGCCTGCGTGGAGGGCGGCTGGGGTGTGACCGGGGGCGCGTCCAGTTGGCGGCGCCCGTCAAGCCCGCGCGCCACGCGCAGCGTGATGCCCGCCACCATCCGCACCAGGTTCTCCACGCGCATGAGCTGGAGGGTGTGCAGCACCTGGAACACCAGCGCCGCCCCGCATGCGACGAGCAGGAGGACGGCCATGCCGGCCGCCGGGCGCGGCTGCTCCTGGGTGCCGGCGACCAGCCCCAGTCGCTGCATCGCCACCACGCAGTAGACGCAGGTGGCGATGAACACCGGGAGGACGACGCGGATGCCCGCGTCGCGCTGGTAGACGCGCAGCAGGCGGGGCGAGTACTGCGCGCCCAGGTTCTGCGCCACCAGCATGGACAGCGACAGGATGATGCTCAGCGAGGTGATCGCGGTCCCCAGCACCGACGACAGGACGCCCCGTGTCTCCCTGGGAGTGCCCCGCCACGCCAGGCCACCGAGCGCCCACACCGAGTCAGGGGCGGGATCCGCCAGCATCACGCCCAGCACGACGCCCAGCACCGCCGCGAGCATGGGCAGCAGCCAGGTGCTCCTCACGAACCAGTCGCGGAGCCGGTGGGTCTCGTGCCCACGCCTCGCCCGCTTCGGGGCGCCGCCTGAGCGCGCCTGCTCGCCGGGGAGTGCCCCGATGCCCGCCATCTGCCTCTCCCTCCACGGCTGGGTGCCTTCGCCAAGCGTGGCCATGCGCCCAGGGCGCTTCAACCCACCGCCCCCCGTCCCGCTGGGACCGCGTGTGAGCCCGCATGTGCCGCGTCACGAACCCGCGAGCGGGGCCCACGACTTCGAGCGAGCAGTCCACCGGGTGGACCGCGACGACTCGTGGCGGCACTGGCTGACCGTGCTCGCACTCGTGGACGGCTGGCGGAGCCAGCGCGCGAGGCCCAGCGTTGAGACAGCATGGACGTCCCTGCCTCGCTGCTCGACTTCTCACTCGTCCAGGGAGGCCCCTCCATCCGCTTCGGACGGCAGCGCCACGGCGCCCGTCCACGCCACGCCTCCCTGTTCCGACGCCTCCTCGCCCTCACGCTGGTGAGCTGGCTTCCGCTCCTCGCCCTGTCGCTCCTGGAGGGCGTGCCTTCGGTGCCGCGGGCCTTCCTGGCCGATGCGACGGTCCACGTCCAGCTGTGGGTGTCCCTGCCGATGCTCGTCGTGGCCGAGCGCTACGTCGACTTGAGCCTCGCGGCGGCCGTGCGCCAGTTCGTCGTCTCGGAGGTGATTGACGCCAGGCACCTGGCCGCCTACGAGGACATCGCGCTCGGAGTGGGTCGGGTCCGGAGCAGACCCTCCATCGAAGCCGGGTTGTTGCTGGCTTCCTTCGCGCTGTCCCTCGTGTCCCTGCCCGCCCCCTCGACCTCGGGGTGGCTCCACGCGGAGCCGCGCGGCCCGCTCACCCTGGCGGGAGCGTGGTACCTCGCGGTGAGCCTTCCGCTCGTCCGGTTCCTGCTGCTGCGGTGGCTGTGGCGGGGCCTGCTCTGGGCTGTCTTCCTCTTCAAGGTCTCCCGGCTGAAGCTCGCCCTCGTTCCAACCCACCCCGATGCGGCGGGCGGCCTGGGCTTCCTCGGCACCTGCCAGGCCAGCTTCTCCCCCATCGTCTTCGCGATCGCCGCCACGCTCACCGCACAGCGGCTGCGGCATGTCCCCACCGGCGACCTCACCGGCCTGGCCCTCCACCTGCTCATCTTCGCGATCCTCTGCCTCATGGTCCTGTTCGCCCCGCTGCTCCCCTTCTGCCGCCAGCTCCTGGTGGCGAAGCGACACGGGGACCATGCCTTCTCGGCCCTGGCGGCCTGGCACTCGCGGCGCTTCGAGCACCGGTGGTTCCACCGCAAGGAGGTCCCTGGACAGCAGCCGCTGGGCGCGCCCGACTTCTCGTCCCTCGCGGACCTGGGCACGTCGTTCGCGACCGCGCGCGCCATGCGGTGGTTCCCGGTGAACCCCCGCGCGGTGCTGGCCATCCTCTGCGGCGCCATGGCGCCGCTGGTGCCCGTGCTCTTCATCGACCGGCGCCTCATGGACGTGCTCGTGGCGCTCGGCAAGACCCTCATTTGAAGCGGCCTCGCGCGGCTCGGCGCTCTCGGGCAGCTCCAGCGTCCCCAGGCAGCAGGGCGCGGGCTACCGGGCGTCGGGCTTCTCCGGAGCCGGAGCCGGGACGGAGAAGCTGCCCCCCAGCGCGAGGTGGAGGTTGATCCGCTGGATGAGCTGCTCGCTCCGCACGCGCAGGAGCGCGATGCGCGCGGACTCCGCGAGCAGGGTCTGCTGGAGCAGCGTGCGCAGATCCACCTTTCCGACGCGGTGGTCGATGGTCAGGAGCTCCAGCGCACGCGCGTTCTCGGCGACCACCCGCTCCAGGAGCGCCTGACGCTCCTCGAGCACCTTCGCGTTCGTCAGCGCGTCCTCCACCTCGTTCGTGGCGCGCAGGGCCGCGGCCGCGTATGCGCCAAGGGACTCCTCCTGTTCCGCCGTCCGCACGCGGACCTGCGCCGCGAGCGCCCCACCGTGGAAGATGGGCGCCAACAGTCCCGCCGCGAGGCCACCGGCGGGGTTGCTGAGCGTCTCCTTCAACACCACCACGTCGCTGTCGACGAAGCCCACGGAGCCCGTGAGGCTCAGCGAGGGCAGCCGCGCGGCCCTGGCCTCCTGCATCCGGTTGAACGCGGCGGCCACGCGGCGCTCGGCGGCGATCATGTCCGGCCTCCGTTCGAGCACCGAGGCCGGAATCCCCGCGGGCACCGGCCCCGGGAGTTCGACCAGGGCCGCCCTCGGCTCAAGGGCGCCCGCGGGATAGCGCCCTGCGAGGAGCTCCACCGCGCGCACCGCCTGCACCCTGGCCAGCTCCGTCTGCTTCAAGGTGTCCCGGTACGAGTCCAGGGTCGCCTGCGCCAGCGCCAGCTCCTGCTGACTGGCCGCGCCGACCTGCAACCGGGTGGCGGTGAGCTGAAGGAGTTCCTCGCCCATCTTGACCCTCTCGACGGCGAGGCCTCGGAGGAGGTGGGCCTCCGTGGCCATGAGCCAGCCCTTGGCCAGGGTCGCCGCGAGGGACTGCCGGGCGAACTCGAACTCGAACTCGGCGGCGGCCGCGGACTCCTGGGCCGCGTTCCGGCGATACCGGAGCTTCCCCCACAAATCGACCTCCCACCCGGCGAACAAGGCAATGCCACGCAGCGTGCTTCCCAGGCCCTGACCAATCCCGAACGACCCCTTCCCCTCCACGTCGACGGAAGGAAGCAGCCCCGAGCGGGCGACGCCCAGCAGCGCCAACGCCTGCTCCACCCGCGCGGCGGCGGAGCGGAGGTCCGGGTTGTGGCCGAGTGCTTCGACGACCAGGGCCTGGAGCTGCGCGTCCTGGAACGTCGCCAGCCACCCGTCCCGGACGCCGCCCTCCTGCGCGCCCGGAGACGTCCACGCGGTGGCGAGCGACGTGTGCACGAGGGCCTTCTTGACGACCTCCCGGCCCCGCGGTGGGGCATGCGTGGGGCACCCCGAGGCGCCCGCTCCCATCAGGAGCACCACTCCCGTTCGGAGCCACACCCGCCGCCGGTGCTCGAACATGTTCCGCCCTTCCTCAATGCAGCTTGAGAATCAGCCAGTCCAGCTTCGTGCCCACGCGGAGGATCACCTTGCGCAGGATGTGCACCGGGTGGAACGACTGGGTGTAGATGGCCGCGTGACCGCGTCCTCCCGCTGGCAGGAGCGCGGCCCCCTCCGGCTCCTCGACCTTGAGCTTGACGGCGTAGCGCCCGGGGGGTGGGGTCACCGCTCCCGTCTCGGGCAGCACGCCCGAGGTCGGGAGCTGTCCCTGTCCCGTCGCCCAGACCACGGCCACGACGCTGCACTTGATGATCCGGTTCGGGAACGCCAGGAGCGTGACCTCCGCCTCGTCACCCGGCCGGACCTGGTGCAGCTCGTTCTGGTTGAAGAACGCGATCACGTACTGCTCGTCCTCCACGAAGCTCATCACGGGAGAGATGGGGAGCGCCGCCGCATAGGAGCCCGCGCGCAGTTGGAGGTTCACCACGGTCCCGTCCGAGGGCGCATAGGTCACGGTCTCCTGGAGGCGCCACTCCGCCTCCGCCAGGGAGGCGAGCGCCTGATCCAGCCCCGCCTCGGCCTGGGCGAGATCGACGAGCGTCCCATCCTCCGTCCGCGCCTCGAGCTTCTGTGTGACCTGCCCCACGGTGGCATTCGCCGCGACCAGCTCCCCCTGGAGGTTCCTGGCCTCCGCCTCCATTTCCTGCAGATCGAACTGATTGCCCGCCCCGCTGGTGGCGAGCACCCTGTGTTGCCGGACGCGCCGCCGGGCCAGGTCGAGCTGGGCCGAAACAGACGCCCGCCGCCCCTGGGCCGTCTTGCGCTCCAGGCCCAGCTGCCGCTCGATGGCCCGCGCGCCCGCGACCTTCGCCTCCAACTCCTTCACCTTGGCCTTCAACCCGCCCACCTCCAGCTCCACGGACGCGGGATCGACGCGGAAGAGCACGTCGCCCTTCTTCACCGGGCTGTTGGGCTGGACGGGCACCTCGATGACGCGCCCGGAGACACGCGGGACGACCTGCACGACGTAGTTCATCACCCGCACGTCCGCCGAGGACGGCGCGTACACGTTGGCCAGGAGCAGCAACGCCACGATGCCAATGATGGGGAGGGTGACGACGATGACCTGGGAGACGAAGGTCCACGGCAACAGCTTGAACTTGAAGAAGAGCAGCCAGACGATGAACGAGTAGATGCCGAGCAGGATGAGTTCCATCAGTGAGGCCCTCCCCGCCCGTCGGTGTCTGGTCCCTCGCCGTATGGCTCGCGGTGGACCGGGGGCATGGCTTCGCCTGCCTCAGCGAGTTCCGGGCCGTGCGTGGGACGGACCTGGTCCTCTCCGTACGCCATCTTGTAGAGGGTCGGCTTGGAGTACGCCCAGAGCCACGCCAGGGGCCACAGGAGCCCGCCGAAGAACAGCGACAGGAAGCACAGCGTCTTGATGGCCTCCAGCTGCGGGTGATTGCGTCTCTCCGCCACCTTCTCCGGCATGATGTGGAGCAACCAGAACGCGGAGATCATCACCACCGGGGCGACGACGATGACGACCCAGCTCAACACCTCCGCCACGGTGTCCAACGCGCCGCCGCTCAACAGCGATGCGTGCGCGGGCAGCGGGACCCACGCCCCCCATCCCAGCCACCGCATCACGGCAGCCAGCCCCCCTCGCGACCTTGCCATGACGTCCGCCCCCCCGCTCCACCGACAAGCTAGGGGGGAATGTCCCACGTTCAAGCGAAGGCCGGGCGCTCGGCACTCCAGTCCCGCCTCACTGTTCACGCGCGATCTGGCCCCGCGCTCCCGGCGGAAGGCTTTCGCGGCGGGGCAACACCCTCCGGCCTACGAGTGCAGGGGATGTTTGCCCCCTTCGGTGATGAGGTAGGCGCAGCTCACGAGCGCCAGATGGCTGAAGGCCTGGGGGAAGTTACCGAGCAGCCTGCCCGCACCCGGTATGTACTCTTCGGCGAGCAGGCCCACGTCGTTGCAGAGCCCCAACAGCTTCTCGAAGAGCCGCCGCGCGTCCTCATGCCGCCCCTGGAGCTGGTAGGTGCTCGCGAGCCAGAAGGAGCAGGCCAGGAAGGCCCCCTCATCGCCGGAGAGACCGTCGACGCCCTCCGTCAGGTAGCGCAGCACCAGCCCCTCCGGCATCAGCTCCTCCTCGATGGCCTTCACCGTCCCGACGACGCGGGGATCGTCCGGTGGCAGGAAGCCGGAGAGCGGAATGACGAGCAGGCTCGCATCCACGTGCTTCGAGCCGTAGTACTGCGTGAACGTGTTGCGGCGGGCGTCGAAGCCCTTGCTGCACACCTCGTCGAAGAGGGTCTGCCGCAGCTCCACCCACGGCGCCTTGTCCTCCTCCAGGCCGTGCTCCTCGATCGTGCGCACCCAACGATCAATGGCGATCCACGCCGACACCTTGGAGGCGGTGAACGCATGCTTCGGGCCTCGCATCTCCCAGATGCCATGGTCTGGCTGCATCCAGACCTTGGAGACCTGGATCGCGAGGGTCTTGAGCGCCGTCTTGCCGCGCTCCGTCAGCTTGCCCTTCAGGCGCATGTGGTTGTGGAGGACCGCGGCGAACTCGCCGAGGATGTCGAGCTGGAATTGCGAATAGGCACCGTTCCCGATCCGCACCGGTCGAGCGCCTTCATACCCTTGCAGCCAGTCCAGCGTGACCTCCGTGAGGCGGCGCTCGCCCCGGATGCCATACATGATCTGCAACTCGTTCGGCGCGCCTCCAATGGCGTTCTCCAGCCAGTCGCCGAACGCATCCGCCTCGTCCGTGAGACCGGCGCGCATGAACGCGTTCAACGTCAAGGCCGCGTCACGAACCCAGCAGAAGCGGTAGTCCCAGTTGCGCTCGCCGCCCGGTGTCTCCGGGAGCCCGAAGGTGGGGGCGGCGACGAGCGCCCCCGTCGGGCGGAAGCTGCACGCCTTGAGCGTGAGCAGCGAGCGGACAACCACGTCCTCGTACCCGGAGGGCAACCGGAGCCGCGAAGCCCAGCCCTCCCAGAAGGACTGTGTCTCACGCAGGGCGACCTCCGGATCGACCGGCGTGGGGATGTCGTCGTAGGGCCGGGCCCAGGAGAGCACGAAGGGAATCCGCTGGCCGGCCTGGACCGTGAACTCCAACTCGAACGGAGGCACCGCCTCACCGACTCCGCCTCGCAGATAGAGCGCATCCGGGCCGGCGACGGCGGCGGTGGCTCCGTCGCGCCGGCTCACCAGGGGATGGGTGTAGCCGTTGGCGAACCGGGGGCGCAGGTCGGAGCGCATCGTCACCGTGCCCCGGAGCCCCTCCACCCACCGCACCAGGTGGGGGCCCTGCTTCCGGATGGGCATGAAGTCCACGAGCCGCACCGCGCCCTCGTCCGTCACGAACTCCGTCTCCACGATGAGGGTCTTGCCGCGATAGCGATGTCGCACCTCACGCACGGTCGCCTTCGGAGCAATCTTCCACCGTCCGTTGTCGGGCGTTCCCAGCAGTGACGCGAAGCACGCATCCGAATCGAAGTCCGGGAGGCAGAGAAAGTCGATGGATCCATCCCGGGCTACGAGCGCGGCCGTGTACAGGTCTCCCAGGAGGGCGTGGTCCTCGATGATCGTCCCCGGCTCTGGGCCGGTACCGCTCCCCCAACCCGTCCTTGGGGCCTCCCTCGCCTGCACGGTCTCTGTCAAAGTCATTCACCGCTCCTTGTAGGTGCGTCCCAGAAAACTTCGTGCACCGCATCCCCTGGGGCAAGTCATACCGAGGGCGCCCCTCCAATGAAGCCTCAGTACCCGGGCAATGGAGCGCTGACACGAGGGCCGGTCCCTGCCGCGAAGCCAATCCCGATGCGATCATGGGGGGCGTCGAGGGAAGCGCCCGAACGTTTCCGCTGCCCCCCGGCGGGTGGGGCGCCGCTCGATGCGTGTCAGTTCGTGAAGGTCGACATTTCAGCGAGACGAACGGCCAGGGGCAGTCGGCAGTCCCCGGCCCAACATTCATACGCTCATGGGTCGCTCCTACTTCCCACATCAATCCGGTCGCATGTTCGAGAATGCCTTTCTCGAAGCCTGCTCGAAGGTCCACCCCGCGGTGCCGTTCCTCTTCTACGGCCCGCTCACGCTGGGCCTCTTGGGGTGGGGGCTGTACGCGGGAAAGACAACGGTGGGGACGAGCGCGCTGTTCGTGCCGCTCGGCCTGTTGACATGGATTGCAATGGAGTACTGCATCCACCGGTACTTCTTCCACTGGGAGGGCAACGGCCCGTTTACCCGGCGGCTCCATGAGATCGTGCACGGCTACCACCACAAATATCCGGATGATGAACGGCGTCTGGTGATGCCGCTGGGCGCGAGCGTCCCCATGGCCATCCTCATCGGCGGGCTGCTGTGGCTGGTGGGCCACCCGGCGCAGACGCTTCCGTACTTCATCGGCATCGTCTGGGGCTACATGGCCTATGACTTCATCCATTGGTCCACACACCACCGGACGCCGCGCACGGCGTGGGGCAAGCAACTGCGCGCGCACCACATGGCGCACCACTACGCGACGCCGGATCGCAACTTCGGCATCAGCAACAGGTGGGTGGACCAGCTGGCGGGCAGCGGCGGACGACGCCGCAAGCACGCCGGGAAGGACGCGTCGGGCCATGACGCTCGTCCCATGGGGCGCTCCAGCGTGAAGGCCTGAAATAGAGGCAGTGCCACCCCGCTCCACCGCATGCGCGACGGTGGGGCGCGGACGTGCTAGCCCAGGCACATGCACCACCCCCGCCGACCCGCCGCCTCCAAGAGGCCCTCACCCGCCGCCGCCTCCAAGAAGCCGGTGCCCGCCACCCCCTCCAGGAAGCCGTCGCCCGCCGCCTCCAAGAAGCCGGTGCCCGCCGCGGCGCCCTTCGAGTTTCCACCCGATGCCGCGTTCACCTGGCACTCGGAGAGCGACGAGCCCGCGCCCACCCGGCTGTCTCCCGTGGACGACGCGCTCAGCGCCGACACCGCCCTCAAGCGCGTCCGCCGGGGCGAGTTCCTGCGCTACACCGGCGACTTCCACAACGCGAAGCAGCTCCTCGGTGCGCTGGGCCGGCGGCTTGAGCGGTCCCCCCAGGCCCGCTCGCCGCTGGAGGCGTTCCGGGCCGAGCGCCGCGCGCGGCAGCTGGAGCATTCGACGCTGTCACGCATCGTCGTGGCGCTCGACCGGAACTACCGCCTGGAGCTCGCGCGCGCACCGGACGTCTCCGAAGCGTGCAGGCTGGTGTGGGGCGAGCCCACGGCGGACTTCACCGTCGTGCCGCTCAAGCAGCTGCTCGGCATGCTCGGGGCCACGGAGTGGCGGCGCAAGGGTCTGGCCGTCCCGGGCCTGAAGGGCCTGCTCCATCCGCACTACGGCGTCTACCTGCCCACGCGCACCGACTACGTGGAGCTGCTGGCGGCCGTGCCGGACGTGACGGGCAAGCGCGTGTTCGACGTGGGCACCGGCACCGGCGTGCTCTCCTTCCTGCTCCTTCAGCGCGGCGCCGTGTCCGCGCTGGCCACGGACTGTGATTCCCGCGCGGTGGCGTGCGCACGGGAGAACGCGGAGCGGCTCGGCCTCTCGCAGCGCTTCCAGGTGGCGGAGGCGGACCTGTTTCCGGCAGGCCAGGCGGACCTCGTCGTCTGCAACCCGCCGTGGATTCCGGAGCCGCCCAAGAACCGGGTGGACCGCGCCGTGTTCGACGAGGACAGCCAGTTCCTGCGCCGCTTCCTCGAAGGGCTCCCCGCCGCCCTCACGCCCGGCGGAGAGGGGCTGCTCATCCTGTCGGACCTCGCGGTGCTGCTGGGCCTGCGTCCGCCCGAGTGGATCGAGGAGCAGTTCGCGCGCTGCGGCCTGACGGTGGCGTGGCGGAAGTCCACCCCCGCGCGGCACTCCAAGGCGAAGGACGCGGCGGATCCCCTGCACGCCGCGCGCTCCCGGGAGGTCACCACCCTCTACGGCCTCGTGTCCGCCGCCAGATAGTCCAAAAGGCGCGAGCGCGGGGCGGACCGCGCTCCGCCGCCGACGGTCACGGCGCCTCATGGCGCCCTCCCCCCTCAAGATTCGCACGAGGGTGGTGAGGGGAATTCTCCCCGGGTTTCGTTGATGGGCCAGGACCGGAGAACGCACGGCGAACACCGCGCGCTTCCCGGGGTTGCACCAGGCCATCCACGCACACCCCGCACGGGGGGAGACACGGACCATGAGACTCCGGAAGCAAACGCAGCAGTGGAAGCGCGCGGCACTCGCGGGGGCCCTGCTCCTGCCCGCGGCGGCGCTGGCGAACGAGACGCATGTCTACGGCATCGCCAACTTCGGGGGGGCGGGCCAGTGCAATGCCAGCTCGCACTCCGTTCACACCAAGACGGCGGCGGAGTTCGCGGGCTACTTCAACTCGCTCGCGAGCTCCGGGCTCTGGTCGGACGTCCGCACGATCAACAACTCCAGCGCGCGCGCGGACCTCTGGACCGACGCCTCGAAGGGGTCCGCGACCAACGCGAAGGACACCCAGGCCAATGCCGGCGTGGACGACGCGAACGTCCTCTTCGTGCACACCCATGGCGGGCACAACGAGACGTCCCTCCAGAGCTGGCTCGTGATGGGGAGCAACGCGGATTCGTGCTCGGCCGTCACGGACATCCACATGAACCTGGGGAACGGGAAGCTGAACATCGCCGTCGTGAAGGCCTGCCAGTCTGGCGACTACCAGGTCTGGAAGCAGGGCGGGTACAGGACGCTGGTGACGAACAGCAGCGGCTTCAGCATGTGGAATGCGTTTCACGGCGACTCGTCGTGCGGCAACTTCGTGAAGCGCTACGTGAAGCGCTACGTGGCGAACTCCCGCGGTGATGGCGTGGGCGAGAACTGGATTGACGAGGCCTACGACTGGGACATCGGCAAGAACAACGACGACTGCCCGGTGTCCATCGTCTTCGGTGAAACCAAGGCGAAGCGCGTGGCGATGTTCGAGGCCGGCGGCTGGCGGGACCGCAAGAACACCGGCCCCAAGGTCGCCTCCACCTACTTCTACGTGGCGGGCTGCGACCCGGACAACGGGCAGAAGCTGCCCGAGTGACCGTCGCTTCCATCGCCCTCGCACAGAAAGAACGAAACGCCATGAAGACCCACCTGCTCATCCGCTTGCTGACCCTCCTTCCGCTCGCCGCTGCTCCTGGCTGCGACAGCGATGAACCCGTCCAGACTCCCAACCCCACCACCCAGGTCGCGCGTGCGACCATCGGCTTCGTCTTCGACTCCACGGCGATTGCCACGCCTCCCACCGGCGGAATCCCCACGGACCTGCTGCCCCGCACCGCGTTCGATGACGCCATGCTGCAGCGCGCCCTGGTGGGAACGACCGAGCCCTTCACCGTGACGGAGGAGCTGGGCGCCCGCCGGGACCTGGAGTCCCTGACGTGGAAGCTGGAGCGCGACCCGTCCGAGGGCCAGGTGCTGGTGCTGAACAAGGTCGGCAGTGGCGAAGCGACGCCGCAGGAGCCCGCGCTGTTGCAGCGCACCGCCCTGGCACGCCTGCAGCGCTGGGGCATCCCCACGTCGGAGCTGGGGGCGGTGCGACAGGTGAAGTCCTTCACCCAGAGCGAGGAGAACGGGACCCTGGGAGCGCCCGAGGTCCACCGCCACAAGACCTTCGTCATGCGCGCCATCAACGGCATCCGCGTGGAGGGGCACCGCGCGGTGGTGTCCCACGGCGTGGATGGCAGCTTCCAGCGCGCGCTCATCAGCTGGCCGCCCCTGGCCCGCTCGGGCAACCTGCTCCGGACGCGGCTGACCACGGCGCAGATTGAACAGCGGGCCCGTGAGGCGCTGGCGGCCGAGGGGGAGACGGCGGGGGCCGTGCACCTCTCCTGGAAGTACGTGCCCACCCAGCTCAGCACGGGTGAGTGGGCGCTGACGCTCCAGGTGTCCGCCGTGATGCCCTCCATCACCGGCACGACGAGCACCGAGGAGCCGCGCGTCATCGACGTGGACGTGAGCGCCGTGCCCTGACGCAAGTCCGAGCAGGCTCATGAGTTGGAAGAGGCAGGCCGGAGCGGGAGGACCGCCCCGGCCTGTCGTGCTACCAGCAGGCGAAGTTGACGTTGTTGTACCGGACCGACGCGGTGCTGAAGACCAGGGTGCGCATGTCCCCCTGGGCGAAGCCGCTCTCGCCGCAGGCGCAGGTCGTCCCCGTCCCGGTGCACGACGTCCAGTTCGTGGTCACGTCGCCCGAGTCCACGCGGTACTCGGCGTTGAAGACCGCCTTGTTGTTGTTCGCGAACCAGGTCTTGTAGGCGCCACACTCGTTGTACTTCTGGCACTGCTCGTTGATGGCGAAGTCGAACGAGGCGGCCAGCGCGGGGATCTGGTCGACGTCGTTCTTGAGCGCGATGCTCAGACACAGGGAGTGGGCGGTGTCAGCGAGCCAGCGGTTGTAGTCGAGCTGGTTCGTCGCCGTGAGGCCCCAACAGGCCTGGTCGGTGCAGTTGATGTCGTCATCGTGCGAGTAGCCGTCGATGTTGTCCGGCTCCACCGCATCGCAGCCCTTGTTCTTCGCCAGTTGCATGCGGGACGCCATCACCGTCCGCACCGCCGGCTTGCGGTGGTCCAGCCACCACTCACAGCCGCCGCCGCTCTCGCACCACTCCCCCATGATGTGGATGGACTGGTCACAGTCCTCCCCGGGGCTGCAGTAGGTGTCCTGCGGGAACTGGTTCGCGTCCTCCCGCCAGTCCTCGAAGGAGCCCGCGCTGAAGTAGCAGACCACCTTCTTGCCGGCGTTCTTGTACTCCTGGATCTTCGTGGCCGAGGTGTTGAAGAGGTCGACGACGTAGACCTGGGCGTTGAGGTTCGTGGGGAGGGAGCTGTTCTCCAGGTCCCACATCCAGGTGGTGCCCTTGGGGAAGGTGGCCCGGGTGCAGGCCCCGCCCTGGCCGCAGACGTTCGGGGTGCCACCGCCGCCACACGTCGCCGGGCTCTGGCAGCCGCCGCAGTTGGAGACCGTGCGAGCCTGGCCGCAGTTGTCGGTGCCGCTCACCTGCCCGCAGGCCGCGCCCAGCCGCGAACAGAAGGCCGCATTGGATTCAGCGGTGCACGTCGTGGGGACGTCCCAGGACACCTGGAGGCGGAGGCTGTCGAGCTGCGCCGCATCCGCCCCAGCGCCCTTGACGAGGCGCGCGCGAATCTCGCCGGTGCTGGAGACGAAGCTCGAAGCCGTCTCGGTGCCCGGGAGGCTGAGCGTCAGCGCCGGGGTCCACACCCAGTCGCCGCGTCCCTGGGAGCTGGCGATGTTGATCCAGGTGGAGGTCGTGAAACGGTAGAGCTGCCACTGGTAGTAGGACGTGGCGACCCCGGGCCCCTGGTACTTCGTCAGCAACTGGAGCTGCGTGACTTGAGCAGGCGTGGGCGCCGCCTGGGTGACGCTGGAGAGGTTGAAGGACAGGTAGCCCGTGTAGGTCGGGCTGAACTCGATGTATTGCGCGTAGCAGTCGGCATACACGCCGACCGTGCACGCGGTGCTGTTCGTCTTGAGCACGGTCATGCCGCCGCTCTTGCCGGAGGCATCCGTGTTCGCCAGCGTGCTCGCGGAGGTGAAGTCGATGACCTGCGTGCCGGTCAGGGCCTGTTGTTGAGCCGCCGGCTCCTGCGCATCCTCCACTTCCAACGACATGCATCCAGATAGCAGCAAGGCAAGACATGGGGACAGCCAGGCAATCCGTTTCGACATCACGCCTCCAGGGTGGGGGCGCGGCTATCACATGGAGGCTGCCCGGGCGCAATGCGCACGCCGTGTCCCCGCTGGAGTGCTCACTGCCTGCTGGGTGTACTTCTCCGGCGACAGCAGAAGAAGCCACGCCCTGACGTCCCGAGGAATGCCTTCGCATCCACGGCCTGCGCCTGGCTGGAGTCCTTCCTCCGGGTGGAGACATCTGCTCCACTGGGAGCCCTTCCTCCCTCCGGGTGCCTGCTCCATGACGAAGAAGTCGGCTGCTTCCGACGTGAATCCGCCTGGCCTCTCCCGCCGCACCCTCCTTGGTGCCGCGGCGGCCGTGACGGGGGCGCTGGCCGCCCGGGATGCGCACGCGGAAGCGCCGCCCGCCGCCTCCCCTGGCGCCGCCGTCGCCGGGGCCTTCGCGCTGGAGGAGGCGACGGTCGCGGAGCTGCGCGCGGGCCTGGAGTCTGGCAAGCACACCGCGCGGGGGCTGACGGAGGCCTACCTCGCCCGCATCCGCGCGCTCGACCGCACCGGGGAGCTGCCGCTGTGCTCCGTCATCGAAACCAACCCTGACGCGCTCGCGATGGCCGACGCGCTGGACGCCGAGCGCAAGGCGAAGGGTGCGCGCGGGCCGCTGCACGGCCTCCCCGTGCTCATCAAGGACAACATCGCCACGGCGGACCGGATGCAGACCACCGCGGGCTCGCTCGCGCTGGTGGGCGCCCTGCCCCCTCGCGACGCCTTCATCGTGGAGCGGCTGCGCGCCGCTGGCGCCGTGCTCCTGGGCAAGACGAACCTCAGCGAGTGGGCCAACTTCCGCTCCACGCACTCCACCAGCGGCTGGAGCGCTCGCGGCGGCCTGTGTCGCAACCCCTACGCGCTGGACCGGACGCCTTCCGGTTCGAGCTCCGGCTCGGGCGCGGCCACGGCGGCCAACCTCTGCGCCGTGTCCGTGGGCACGGAGACGGACGGCTCCATCGTCTCGCCCGCGTCCGCCTGCTCGCTGGTGGGGCTGAAGCCCACGGTGGGGCTCGTCAGCCGCGCCGGCATCATCCCCATCTCCGCGACGCAGGACACCGCGGGCCCCATGACGCGCACCGTGGCGGACGCCGCGGTGCTGCTGGGCGTGCTCGCGGGCGAGGACCCACGCGACGCGGTCACCGCCACGGGCCGGGGCCGCGCCCACGCGGACTACACGAAGTTCCTCGACCCCAAGGGGCTCGCGGGCGCGCGCATCGGGGTGCCGCGCGAGCGCTTCTTCGGCTACCACCCGGCCACCGACGCGCTGGTGGAGCGCGCGCTCGAAGTGATGAAGGCGCAGGGCGCGGTGCTGGTGGACCCCGTATCCCTGCCCAACATCGACAAGCTCGACGGGCCCGAGCTGGAGGTGATGCTCTACGAGTTCAAGGCCGGCCTCGAGGCCTACCTCGCGCAGCTGGGTGAGGGCGCCCCGGCGCGCACGATCGCGGACCTCATCGCCTTCAACGAGCAGCACCGCGAGCGCGAACTGCCCCACTTCGGCCAGGAGATCCTGCTCCAGGCACAGAAGAAGGGCCCGCTCACCGACGCCACCTACCGCAAGGCGCTCGCGACGTGCCGCCGGTTCTCGCGCGGGGAGGGCCTGGACGCGGTGATGAACAAGCACAAGCTGGACGCGCTCGTGGCCCCGACCCAGGCGCCGCCCGGCCTCATCGACCTGGTGCTGGGCGACCACTGGCTGGGCAGCAGCTCCACGCCCGCCGCCGTGTCCGGCTACCCGACCCTCACGGTGCCCGCGGGATACGTGCGCGGGCTGCCGGTGGGGGTGTCCTTCATCGGCCGCGCCTGGAGCGAACCCGTGCTGCTCAAGCTCGCCTACGCCTACGAGCAGGCCTCGCACGCGCGGCGCAAGCCCGGGTTCGCCCGGAGCGTGGACCTCTACTCGTAGGTCGGGCTGCAGCGGTTGTAGGCCCACACGCACTGGCGGAGCGGCGCCTGCCGGCACGTCTCAAAGGACCTGAACTGGGCGCAGTAACACTCCCAGGTGTTGCCCGGGGTGCACGCGGGCGTCTGGCTCTGGGCCTCCGGCCCCATCTCTCCAGCCACGGGGGCCTGCTCCATGGGCACCTCCGCTTCGGTGGGCTGCCCCCCACACGCGCTCAGGGCCACCAGCGACATCATCACGAAGAAACGACGCATGTCCGACTCCAGGGAAAGGCGAAACCGCCGCGGGATGCGGCGCCCCGACGCTGCGCCAGCACCTCCCGCGAAGTCCAGAGGTCCCTGACTTCCGGGCTGTCACCCACGGGTGGGGGCGCACCGCAGGAGTCCCCACACTCTCCGCGCGACGTCCTACCGCCAGGTGACGCCGCGTCAGGCGGAGTCAGTCCGGCACCGCGAGTGAACTCGAAGATCCTCTGCGGGCCATGGCGGGGCTACCATCCCGCCGCATGAGCCCATCACCCCACCTTCGTCCCGGCATCGCATCCGCCCTCGTCCTCCCCCTCGCGGTCATCGGCATCGCGCTCCTGTCGGGATGCGGTGTCTTCGATCAGGGCGCCTGCGTCCACGGCTCCGCCCTGTACTTCTGCAACGATGACACCGCGGACGAGTGCCGCGACTTCTGGTGCGAGGACTGGGACTACTGCGGCTACTTCGAGGGCGACTCGTGCGAGGACGTCGGCTTTCCGGAGGGCACGGTCTCCCTGGATGCCTATTCAGAGCCGAGGACGCCCGAGTGGAGCTGGGGAACGCCTTCGGGCGGCTCGGGGCCGGGCGGCGGCGGCGGCAACGGCTCCGGCGGCAACGGCTCCGGCGCGTGCGCCTACTACGATCCGAACCTGAACCGCGTGCTCTGCGATCAGCGCTCGGGGGCCTCCAGTTGTTCGGGCAAGTGGATGGGCAGCGGCACCACCTGCTCCGGCCTCTCCTGCTCCAGCGGCACCGACCCCAACAGCTGCACCGTCCCGGGGGGGAGCTCGGGCGGCGGCTCCTGCACGCCCACGTACCAGGGGCCCACCGGCGATGCGCAGGTCTACACGCAGTGCGCCTCCGTGTGGAACTACCGCTGCCAGATGAAGAACCACAGCGCCGCGGATCAGAACTGCCTCGTCTACGACTCGCTCGAGGCGACGGTGTCGTGCCCCTATTGCCCGTGAGCCGAGGGCGCAGCACCCGCTCCGCCATCCCCTCCCATCCAACTCCCATCACTCCCACCTCCCGCGCGAGCGATTGAGGCCCGCGGGAGGTGGTCTACCCTCCAGCCTGAAAGTGGGGGGTCATGCAATCCATGCTCGGTTCGTGGCGGATGGCCACGGTGCTGTGTCTGACATTGGCGTCGGCCTGTGCCCACTACCGCGTCCAGGCGCCCGGCCATGCGGGTGCCCCGGCGACCGAGCCCGAGGGCGAGGTCCTCTGGTCGCTGGCCTGGGGGCTCGTCCAGGAGCAGCCCCGCGTCGACAACTGCCAGGGTCAGCCGCTCGCGGAGGTCAACCAGAGCACCAACCTGGGCTTCGCGCTCATCAGCGTCGTGACGCTGGGCATCGCGATGCCGCAGCGGGTGGAGTGGCGCTGCGCCAAGGCCCAACCGTCTCCGGGTGAGCTGGGGGCCCTCGGCGCCACCCCGGGCGAGGTGAACTAGCCATGCCCCCCATCATCCATCCGAGCGATCAGAAGCAATGGCAGAACTGGCATGAGACCTACAGCCAGAAGCTGGAGCTGCTGGTGGATGTGTGGAACGCCAATGCCTCCCAGTCCACGACGGAGGGCTATGCCGACACCACCCGGGGCCTGCAGGAGCTGATCGCCAAGGCCCTCTGGGAGGGCCAGGAGCTCCGCGCGCTGGGGGCCGGCTGGTCCTTCTCCCGCGCGCCCGCGACCAGCGGAATCCTCGTCAACACCAAGCCGCTGAACTACGTCTTCCCTGCCCCTCGCACCCACCCATCCTACGCGGGCTCGCGGGAGGACCTCCTCTTCGTCCAATGCGGCAACTCCGTCGCGGAGCTGAACCATTTCCTGAAGGCGAAGATGGGCAAGGCCCTGCCGACCTCGGGGGCCAGCAACGGGCAGACCATCGCTGGCGCCATCGCGACGGGCACGCATGGGTCCACCCTGGACTTCGGCGCCATGCAGGACTTCGTGGCCGGCCTGCACCTCGTCGTCTCACCGGAGCGGCACATCTGGCTGGAGCGCGCCAGCAATCCCACCATCAGCGATGACGTCCCCCAGAAGCTGGGCGCGGAGCTCATCCGGGATGACGCCCTGTTCAACGCCGCGCTCGTGAGCCTGGGCAGCTTCGGCATCGTGCATGGCGTCCTCCTGGTCGCCGAGGACCTCTACTACCTCCAGGCGTACCGCCACCGGATGCCTTTGACCGAGGGGCTCTGGCGCGCGATGGACCAGCTCGACTTCTCCGGTGTGCAGCTCCCGGGCCCCGCCGGGCAGAGGCCCTATCACTTCCAGGTGGTCATCAATCCCAACGACCTGGAGGGCGGCGCCTACGTCACGGTGATGTACAAACACGCCCAGCCCCCTCCGGGCTCCAAGCCGCCCAGCCCTGGCAGCAAGCTGACGCAAGGCGACAGCGCCCTGGAGATCGTCGGAGTCCTGACCGACATGGTCTCGGACCTGACCATCCCCGTCATGTCGAAGCTCCTGGAGCGCTTCTACGGCGAGTTCTCGAACGTCGCGGGGACGCCGGGCGAGCTGTTCACGGACACCACCACCCGGGGAAAGGCCCTGGGCAGCGCGCTGGGAATCCCGCTCGGCCAGGTGCGCAGGGCCGTGGAGACCGCCATGGCCATCAACCGGGAGTATGCCTTCCCCGGGCTGCTGGCGCTGCGCTACACCCTGCCCTCCAAGGCCACGCTGGCGTTCACCCACCACGCGCCCATGACGTGCGTGCTCGACATCGACGGGGCCGGGTCCGCGCGCACGAAGACGTTCTGCCAGAAGGTCTGGCAGCAGCTCACCGAGCGGCAGGTGCCCTACACCCTGCACTGGGGGAAGCTCAACGACCTCGACGGAGCCCGCGTGCGGAGCATGTATGGCCCGGAGCGCGTCGAGTCCTGGCGCAAGGCGCGAGCGGCCCTGCTCACCAGCCCCGAGCTGCGCGCGGCCTTCACCAATGACTACCTCCGCACCCTGGGCCTCGCGTGAGCACGGGGGGCCTCCGGCGGGGGCTCGCGCTGCTCACCGGCGTGGGGATGTTGCTCGGCCCGGGGGCGGGGCTCGCGCAGGACAACGTCAACCTCTACCGCTTCGTGCTCGACGTGGACGTCCCGGAGTCCGCGGGCCTCGTGGCCCTGGATGAGACGCCCACGCTCGTGCTGCTCGGCGCGGCGCCCAAGCCCGTCATGGTCACGCTGCTGGCGTCGCGGACCCCGGAGCTGCTCCGCCCCGGCCTCGCCCTGGACGTCGCGCCCTACTTCCTCTTCGGAGGTGGCATCCGGAGCCTCTCCGGGTATCGCTCGAACTCGGTGGCCGGTCGCCTCATGCGGGTGCTGACCAAGACGACGCTGTCGGTCGCGGTGGTCCCCGACGCAAGGAACCCGGACTCCTGGCGCGTGGGCTTCGGCCTCCGGACGACGCTCCACGATCCCCATGACCCCGTGCTCAACTCGCCCCTGCCCGAACGGGTGGCGGGCGCGCTGGCGAGCCACGGCGTGGCCCCGCCGGGGGACGCGGAGGAGGACGTCCTGGAGCGAGGCGTGGACCTCTCCGCGCTCTTCGCCGAGGCCCTGCGGACGATGCGGGCCCGGGGCGACATCCGCATCTCCGCCGGCTGGGGCGTCTCCGCTCGCGTGGAGGGCGACGTGCTCTCCGCGGACGGCCTCACGGACACCCGGCACACGTTCTGGGTGAGCGGCCAGTCCGCGCTCGGCCCGCGCTTCGACGTGCTCGCGACGGTGCAGGGGCTGGACGTGTGGAGCTCCGAGCGGGCCCTGCGCTTCGGAGCGGGCGTGCAACGAAAGACAACCATCGCGGACTTCCGCGCCGAGCTTGCCTTTGACGGCACCGACGAGCGCCTGCACCCCGCGGTGGCCGTGGACGTGAAGTTGCCGGGCTGCACAAGCCTCATCGCCGCGCTCACCACGGTGCCCGGCCCGGAGGCCCGCACGCTCCGAGCCCAGGTGCAACTGCGCGGCTACCTCGCGGCGTGCCCGTAGCCCCACCGCAGCGACGAACGCCGCGCATTCCAGCCCAGGAGAATCCTCCACGGCACAAGGCTGGAAGTGTCCGTCCTCCTTGAAATGCTCGACTCCCAAACCGGCGGTGTGAGATTCCACCGCCTGTCTTCATCACAAGGGAGTCCGACGTGCTGAGCCGTTCATCATTCTGGATGACAACGTTGCTACTGGGTTTCATGGGGGCGCAGCTGGGCTGTGGCGCCGGGGAGCCTTCCGCTCCGGGAACACCGCGCACCGAACAGGTCGCGCAGCCGCTGCTGCCGGGTGAGCGCTCCCTCTTCAGCGCCTCCGCGGTGCCGGACGTGGCGGCCGCGAATGACAGCGCCGCGGTGGAGCTGGGGATGCGCTTCCGCAGCGACGCGCCCGGGCAGATCAAGGGCGTGCGCTTCTACAAGGGCGCGGGCAACACGGGCACGCACACCGGCAGCCTGTGGTCGGCGTCCGGGACGCTGCTGGCCACCGCGACGTTCCAGGGTGAGACGGCCTCTGGCTGGCAGGAGGTCCGCTTCACCACGCCGGTCAACATCACGGCGGACACGAACTACGTCGTGTCGTACCACGCGCCCGCGGGACACTACGCGGCGACGAGCAACGGCTTCGCCTCCGCGCTGGCGGCGCCGCCCCTGCACGCGCCCGCGAGTGGGACGGGGGCCGGCAACGGCCTCTATCGCTACGGCACCAGCGGCTTCCCCACCGACACCTTCCAGGCCACCAACTACTGGGTGGACGTGGCCTTCCAGCCCAACGACACCACGCCCCCGACGGCGCCCACCAACGTCACGGCGACGCCCAACTCGTCCACCGCCATTGACCTGACCTGGTACGCCTCCGTGGACGGCAATGGCGAGATGCAGGGCAACGCGCGCGCGCACCTGGTGTACCGGGGCAGCCAGCTCATCGCGGAGCTGCCCGGCACCACCACGAGCTACCGCGACACGGGCCTGACGCCCGCCACCGCGTATTCGTACACCGTGCGCGGCCGTGACGCCGCCGGCAACGTGGGCCCCGCGTCCGCCACCGTCACCGCCACCACGCTCGCGAGCAGCACCTGCAACCCGTGCAGCTTCTGGAACGTGGTGACGGGCGACCCGCATGCCATCAACGGGGACTCCACGCCGGCCGAGGTGGGATTGAAGTTCCACACGGACGTCGCGGGCACCGTGACGAAGATCCGCTACTACAAGAGTGGCATGGCCACCCCTCCGGTCGTGGGCCACCTGTGGAGCGCCACCGGCACCCTGCTGGGCACCACCGCGCAGGCGCCCGTGGAGAGCGGCTTCGGCTGGCGCGAGCTGGCGTTCCCGACGCCGGTGAGCCTGGCCGCGAATACGACCTACGTCGTGTCGTACTTCGCGCCGGGGGGCTACTACGCCATCACGAGCTCCTACTTCAGCAACGCGGGCGTGGACATGCCGCCCCTGCACGCGCCGTCCGCGGCCGCGGCGGGCGGCAACGGGGTGCGCCACCTCAATGGCAGCGGCTTCCCCACCGACGCGTTCTACAACGCCAACTTCTGGGTGGACGTCGCCTTCGTGCCCGCCACGGGCAATGCGTCCCCGGTCGACGTGTCCGTGCAGCACTCCTTCCCCGCCGGGTCGGGAGTCCGGGGCCAGGCGCTCCACTATGACATCACGCTGACGAACCACGGCACGAGGGCGGCCACCAACCTCACGCTCGACGTCCCTGTCCCCACCGGACTCGCGCCCCTCGCCTTCATCCCGTCCGCGTCGGTGGGCTCGTGCGGCTACTTCACGCAGGACAACATGCACTGCGACATCACGGACCTGCCCGCCGGTCAGTCCGCCGTCGTTCGCATGACGCTGGTGCCGTCGCTGGCCGGGACGTTCCAGTTCCAGGCGACCGTCACGGCCTCCGAGACGGACAACGTTCCGGGCAACAACACCAGCACCCTGACGATCCCCGTGGGCGCGGCGACGAACGTGGTCACCTTCGATGCCTTCGACGGCGCGGACGCGCCCATCACCGGCATCCACGGCCCCTTCTACTTCGTGCACAACAAGTGGTACCTCGGGTCGCCCTGGGGCGGGTTCACCACGCAGAGCATCTCGTTCAACGGCGGGGGCGTGAACCAGGGGGAGCTCAGCATCTACGGGCAGCGGACCGTCGTCGGCCTCGACGCCTTCACCTGGGACGCGGGCGCGACGCTCACCGTGAGCTGCTTCAACCAGCCCACGCGCACCTTCCCCCTGACGCAAGGACAGGTGACCCACGTCGTGACGAACTGGCAGGGCACCTGCTCGTCCGTCACCCTGGCGACGTCGAACGGCTGGGACACGAACTTCGACAACATCGAACTGTCGCCGCTGCCTTGAGTCGCTGACGGCGCGGTGAGGTTGCAGGACCGGCCGAAGTGAAGCGCGCGGACCCGTGGCGGATCACGTCACAGCGAGCGCCCCCTTCGTGATCGGAATGGCTACACCCCCGGCCCCGCACGCTCCCACATGCGGTGGCCGGGTGAGGTGTTGTCATTGCCTCTCATTGGCCCAATCCAGCAACTTCGAGGGGGGCATAGGGTGGTCACCGGATGCCATCTTCGAGGAGTTCGACGGCTTGACGCTGGCGGCCCGTGACCGCGAACAGGTCATCCATCCCCATCGACAGCGCTTAACTTGTAGCTTTGGCCGTGCTGTCATGGGTGCCCGTGACAGCCATACACCCTCACCTGCGCGCCGCGAGCGCCGCCTCCGTCCTCGCCCTCCTGGGCTGCGGCTCCGCTACCGTCGGCGCCGTCGGCCCCCCCGCGTCCGCGAAGTGGGTGAGCCCGTTCGTCTCCACCCCTGACGGCGGACAGCTGCAGACGACCCTCTACTACGGGCCCTGGCAGTGCAGCGCCGCGTTCATGGCCCGCTGCGAGTCGAAGTGCGCAGCCCAGGGCCATGCGCTCATGGGCTGCATGTGGCTCGCCGACATCAAGGGCGACTGGAAGGGACGCTTCATGCTGCTCCCCGCGGAGGCCGGCGGGCGGCTCGCCATCACCCACTGCTGCTGCGACTACCCGAAGGTGGCGAACGGCCGCCAACTCCGGGAGAAGTGGAAGAATGCCCGCGAGGGTTTTCGCCGCCAGTGGGGCTCCGAATTCGGAGCGTGGCCGTCAACGAATGGGGTGAATTGGCAGGGCCACCACATATTCGACCTGGCACATGGAGGCCCGCCGGTGGCGCCCGACAACGTGCTCCCGGTGCCGCAGGGCGTGCATCAGGTTCTCAACGACGAGTACCCCGCCTGCTACGCCCCGGGCGGGAAGTGGCTGACGCCAGGGCCCGCGCGCCCCTACGTGGATTGAGGGCCACCATGTCCATGGACAGCCTCCTGGCCGAAGTCTCCCGGATCCACTTCCCTCGCCCTCCTGCCACGCCCGTACAGGTCGCCGCCTTTGAAGCACGCGTGGGGTGGACACTTGATGAGGACCTGCGCGCCTTCTACCTGCGCTTCGACGGGTGTGACCTCTTCGTCTCCTCACCTGACACGCGCTTCCGCGTGCTGCCGCTGGAGAAAATCCAACGCGCTCGCGTCGCCATCCGCGCCAACGACAGGGACGAGGCCGGGGCGGCTTCCCTCTACACGTTGGTGGACATGCAGGACTCCGACTACATCGTCCTGGACGTGGCACGAGGGGAGGTTGACCGATATCCCCTCTTCGACGCGTGGCACGAGACGTTTCCCGAACTGGTGCCCATTGCATCATCCTTTAGCGAGTTCCTGGGGAAGGCGCTGCGCAGCGGCAACCAGGCCTTCTGGCTGAGCAGTGAACCTCCGGAGAGCTGAGCATTCGACGAATGCCCCTTCGTGTTCGCCTGGACGTCCAGCGGGTGCCTTGCACATCCACCGCCAGCGCTGACCCTCGCGTGGTAACGATGAAACCGGCCACATGCAGGTGGGCCAGGAACTCCCCGAGGGCATGCCTTCCCAACTCATGCCATTCCAGTTAATCTCAACAAACGCGCAAACCAACCGCGCGTTCGGAGGAAGCATGAAGGCATACATTGCCGCAGGCGCACTCGTTGCTGGGCTCCTCGCAGGTTGCGGCGGAGGCGAGGCGGACGGACTGGAGTCTGGGCAGCCAAACCTCGCGTCCCGGGAGGACCGACTCCTGTGCATTACCCAATACACCGTCGCGTACTACAGCGACGCGACCTACACCACCCAGGTTGGCTCCGAAAACTGCTGGTGCGGGAGTACGCCTAAGCGGACAGGAACGCGCACGCAGTACAGCCAGGTCATCCAGGAAGAGTCCTGCTGAGCAGGTCGCCAGAATCTCCAAGGCAATTGCCGGTCGCATGCGCAATTTCTGGAACATGAGACCGGCAAGGATCCCGCCGAACCAGGACTGACCGCAGAGGACAGGCGAAAGCTGGGGCAGGCGCCGCGAAGCGTGCGCGACGCCCGCCACTTCCGTCGCACCAGCCGCATGCTCCAAGGTTACGCGCGGCCCTGAGTCGCGCCGTCCAATCTCAGCGGAGGGCCTTCTCCAACTCCTCGCGGCTGAAGTCCCTCGAGAGGTTGTTCGGGTCCCAGAGGGCGGCCAGCTCGACGATGGCCGGCAGCAGGGCCTGGATGCGGTCCTTGAGCCTGGCGCGCACGTGCTCCTTGAACCGCTGGTTCTTCATGCGGGCCAGCTCGCGCACCTCTTCCGGGACGCGGTTGACTAGGTCGTCGAGGGGGCGCAGGCCCCGCTCGAGCGCGCTGTCGACCTCGCTCTGGAGGTTGCCCGGCAGGGCCTTGAGCTTGCCGGCGGCGTCCTTGCGAGTGATTTCCTCGATGTGCTGACGGAAGAGGTAGGACTCCGCGAGCTGCTCAAGGGTCTCGCTGCCCAGGGACTGGACGAAGATGCCCTTGAACTTGTCGCGGAACTTGTTGTCGAGCTCCTCGGTGAGCCTCCAGTCGGTGTCGATGGCCGAGCACACCTTGTCCTTGAAGCTGGAGGCCTCGCTTCGCTGGGCCGAGCTGGGCACGCGTGAGGCCCAGTCGGAGAGGTAGCCCTTGGCCTGGTCGAGCATGACCTTGGCCTTCCCCAGGTCGTTCTTGTCACGGTACGTGTCGACCTCTGCCCGCGTCGCGTTGAAGAGCAGCAGGACACTGCCCTTCTCCGCCTGCACCAGGCTTTGGTAGGCCGACACCAGGTTGCGGTAGTGGCCCGTCTGCACCTGGTAGACTTCGGAGCCCCCCTGCACCGCGTCCAGCAGGTTGCGGTCGATTTCGTCGGGGATGTCGACATCGAACAGCGAGGCGACGAGCTTGGCCAGGTCCACGCCCTTGCCGCCCAGGAGCTTGTCATCGAGCTTGAGGGCCACGTCGAGCGACTTCGCGGTGGCGCGCGAGACGCCCTCGCTGGTGCGCTTGAGCACGCCCGGGGCGAGGTCGTCGACGATGGACTGCGCCATCCGTGAGACTTGCTGCACCACCTGACGCTGGTCGTTCTCGAAGATGACGTCCTTGGACAGCAGGAAGGTCCACTTGTCCCACAGCTCGCCCAGCATCTTGTTGAGCAGGTCCTGATGGACGAGCAGGTCGTCGTGGAGCTGGGGCGTCTGCACCTTGGCCAGGGAGTCGAAGAAGGCCATCTCGTGCTCCAGCGCCTGGTACCAGAAGAGCTGGAGGGCGGGCGAGAGCATGTTGTCCTTGGCGGCATCACCAAAGGCGCGGCTGATGTCGGCCGTGGCCGTGGCGCAGCGCTCCTGCCACTTGCGCTGCGTCCCCAGATTGCCGGCGCTGGTGCGCTCGCTGGCGTCGAGCATGGCCGAGAGGGCTTGATCGGCCGCGTTTCCAACCTTCACGATGGCGTCGCTCAAAGCGCGCTTCACCGTGTCGGGGGCGCCCTCCGAGGCGCTGTTCAACCGTTCGTTGAGTTCAGAGACGCGGCTTGAGTACCAGCCCATGGAGTGCTCCTTACAGGCTCTGCTCGCTGGTGATGCGCCAGGGGCCACCGTTGCGGCGTTGGACCGTCCAGCGCCGACGCACGTCGACTGAGTTGAAGGTGCGGGTCTGGCCCTCGAAGAGGCCGACGTGGTCCAGCTCCAACTCGACCTCCTCGACGCGCGGCAGGCCCGGGGCCTCGTCGCCCCGGATGACGACCCGCGCCTCGCCAATCCAGCGCACCCGCGCGTCGAGCACCTTGTCGAGGATGAGGCGCCGCGCGCGCACCCAGTCGCTGTCGCGGCCGTTCCAGGTCCAGACCGGGTAGTAGATGGGCCGGTCGGCGTCTGGCACGGCGCGCCAGTCCGCGAAGAGGCCGTTCCAGGTCTCCTGGTCACCACGCTTCACGGCCGAAATCATCGCCGTGAGGACCTCTCGCGGGCTCGCGTCGTCGGCCGGAGCGCCGAAGCTCTCCTGGCTGAGCGTCTCCTCTCCGGCGAAGCGCGGTCCGCCCTCGCTCGGGTCGCTGACATCGACGCAGACCACGCCGCCGACCAGGGCGGCGACGGGCTCCACCTCCAGGCCGGCGGCGGTGCGGCCCGAGCCCGCGAGCAGGCGGGGATCCGGAAGGATGCGGCCGAGCACGGCGATGTCGAGCCTCACCGACGGGGCAACGCGCTTCTGGTAGCGCTGCATGGCGGAGAAGACCTTGTTCATGGCCGGGGTGTTGGCGGGGCAGAAGACCCAGGCGCCGGATTGGTTCCAGGCCAGGTAGCCCTTGCCCATGTCGACCAGCCACTCCCGTTGCGTCAGCGTCGGCAGTGAGACCAGCTTGCCGGTCACCGCGGAGCGGTCACCCCGGAAGGGGTCGACGACGGGGAAGGCGCCGAGCGTCTCCCCTGCACGCGCCTCCAGCAGGACCTTCCACGCCACCGCAGCTTGGAGGCCAATGGCCTTCACCTGCTCCTCGCCCCGGGTGCGGAACTCAAGGGCATCCGCCGGGAGCGTGACGAGGTCTCCTTCGAGACAGACACGCACCGTCTCCCAGTCCTCGCGCATTGCCGTCGCGAAGGGGCCGGGATGATGCTCGACGAGGAAGTCGACGCGGGCCTTGTGTCCGAGGTGATTCGCGAGCTCCGCGCGCGTCCCTCGCGAGGTGCGCCAGGCGCCGAAGGTGCTGTCGAGCAGGCGCTCCCAATCGAAGACGCGCTTCTCGAGCCATGACATCCAGGCCCCGTCGAAGCCGTCGCGACCCATGCGCTCGGGTCCTCCCGGTCCGATGATCTGCCGCGTCGTATCGGCGATGCTCCAGGTGCGTTCATGGAGCAGGGCGCCGCTGAACTCGTGCTCCTCCCAGCCCTCGCCGGGCTCACGCCGGCGAACGATTCGCACCTGGACCTTGTCACCCTCTTTTCGCCCCTGTTTGTCCCAGGTCTGGTTCTCGGCGTACTGGCCGAGCATGAAGGGCACGGTGCGCTGCGTGGTGGCCAGGTCGGGTGGCTTGACGACGGGCTGACCGTCGATGGCGATGATCCGGTCGCCCACGCGCAGTCCCGAACCGCGGAAGCCGCTGTCCCAGGAGATCCACGCCACGTGGAGGTGGGGCGTCAGGGCGTCGAAGCGCGCGTCGAGCTTGAGGCCGCTGCGCAGGCCATCTTGGAGGTACTCCTTCTCGGCGCCACGTGGATTCATGAAGGCGTCCCTGCCCTGAATCCCCGCCCCCTGCGGAGATGAGGCGTCGTTCTCTACCTCGCGGGCCTCGGCGCTTCAAGGAAGGGGGACGCCGGAGCACCTTCGCCCGCGTCTCGACATCGGCGTCCGAGACGACTGGCTTGCTCGTCCACGAGAGGAGGTAGACGTCTCCGGGCTGGAGGTCGGTCTCCAGCACATCTGGCGTGGCGTCGGAGCCGGCGCGCGGGCTGCCCAGGCACCGGTTGAGGACGTGGCGGCTGTCGCTGTGGTCCTGGGTGAGCTGCTCCAGGTGCCCGGCGCGCAGCCGGTACACGCGCGAGTCGCCCACGTGCGCCAGCAATGCGCGACCGCCCACCACCAGGAGGAAGGCCAGCGTGGTGAGTCCCATCTGCCCGAAGGCTCGCTGCCCGCGCAGCACCGCACCGTGGGCATCCGCCACCGCCGCATCCACGCCAGGGCGGAGCGAGCCACCCGCCAGCACTCCAGGCGCCCAGTACCCTGCCTCCAGGATGTGACGCGTACAGGCCTGGGAGGGAGAGCCCGGCCAGCATGCCAGGCCGCAGGAAACGCACCCGGGAACGGGCGGCACGGACCTCGCGAAGGCGCGGACCTCGCCTAGTTTAGTGCTGGAGGCAGTGCCGCAACGCCACGACAGCGCCACGGATTGGGTAAGCCCGGGAGCCCGCCCGCCCCGGCCCGCTGATTTCCTCAGTCGGGCCGGGGGTTTGGAGAGCGACCCCGACAGGAATCGAACCTGTGGCCTACGGTTTAGGAAACCGTCGCTCTATCCAACTGAGCTACGGGGTCCAACGACGCTTGCTGCGGAACAACATGTGCTTCCGGGTGAGGCCCTGCCACCGTTCCTGGGCCCCTCCGGGCGCTTTATAGCAGGCGATGTGAGACGCGCAACGAGTGCGCGTTCCTGACGGCCCATGGGGGTCGCCCGCGGCTACGCCTGCACCCCCGGCCGCTTGGGCCAGTAGACGTGGAACGTCGCGCCGGCCCCCAGCTCCGACTCGATGGCCACCCGCCCTCCCCGCGTCTCCACGATCTTCTTCACCACCGAGAGCCCGATCCCCGTCCCCTCCACCTTGTCGCGCGCCTCCAGCGTCTGGAAGATGCCCCAGATGCGGTCGTGGAAGCGGGGGTCGATTCCCGGCCCGTTGTCCTTCAGCGTGAAGTCGTAGAAGGCGTCCGCGTCCGCGCAGGCGATCTCGATGCGCGCGTCCGCCCGGCCCGCGTGCTTGAGCGCGTTGCTCATCAGGTTCAGGAACACCTGCTGCAACGGCACCCGCTCCACCTGGAGCGTGGGCATCCCCCCGCCAATGACGATGCTCGCCTCGGGGCGCGGCGCCAGCAGGTCCCGGCTCTCCGCGAGCAGCGTCCCCACGTCCACCGTCTCCAGCTTCTCGCGGGTCCGGCTGACGCGTGAATAGCTCAGGATGCCGTTGATGAGCGCCTCCAGCCGGTGCACCCGGCCCCGGAGCAGGCCCATCTGATGGCGCGTCTCGTCGCTCATCTTGTCCGCCAGCCCCTCTTCAATCCACTCGGAGAGGCTCGCGATGCCTCGCAGCGGGGCCTTGAGGTCGTGGGACGCGACATAGGCGAACTGATCCAGGTCCTGGTTCGTCACCTTCAATTCCTGCGTGAGCCGCTCGGCCTGCTGCCGCGCGTGCACCTGCTCCGTCACCTCGAAGGCGATGACGGAGATGCCCTCAATCGTCCCCGACGGGTCATAGATGGGCTGGTAGATGAGGTTGAAGAAGTAGTCCTGGACCTGGCCCGCGCGAAGCAACGGGACCCGGAGCTCGTCGCCGAAGAAGGGCTCGCCCGTGGCGTACACCCGATCCAACAAGGGGACGATGATCTCCTTCAGCTCCGGCAGCGCTTCGCGCAGGGGCTTGCCCACGACGTCCCGCCCCCCGACGAGCTCGACGTAGCGCGGGTTCGCGAAGTCGTAGACATGGTCCGTCCCTCGCAACACGCAGATGCCGGCAGGGGCCTGGAGGAAAAGCGACTCCAGCCGTGAGCGCTGCCGCTCCGCCTCCGCGAGCGCCGCCTGCTCGCGCAGCAACAGCCGCGCCCGCTCCTCGTACACCCGCGCGCTGGAGAGCGTCGTCGCCACGTGGCCGGCCGACAGCTCGAAGAAGTCCCGGTACGCATCGTCAAGCGAGCGACGGGGGTTCACCCCCATCACGATGAAGCCCTGGAGCGCGCTCTCCCCAGAGCGGAACAGCGGGAGCACGAGCGCCTCGCGGGACGGCTCGGGCCACGCGCCTCCGGGCCAGGGAGCCTCCGCCTCCAGCAGGTCCACCCGCACGGGACGCTGCGTGCGGACGACCTCCGCGAAGGGCCAGTCGCCGCCCTCCCCCATCGCGACCCGCTCGGGCCCTCCCGCCGCGAAGCCCATGGAGGCCACCAGCCGGGCCTCCGCGTCGTCGGGGGAAAGCTGGTACAGCAGCGCGAACGACACGTCGGCGATCCCGCCGGAGAGCGTCCGCATCGCGTGCTCGCACGCCTCCTTCACCGTGGCCGTGGCCGACATGGCCGTCTGCGCGCCCAGGTCGCGCAGGAGCCGCAGCCGCCTCTCGCTCAGCAGTCGCGGCGTCGTCTCCGCGCAGGCGCAGAAGATGCCGCCCACCGTGCCGTCCTCGTTCCAGAGCGGCGCGTAGGAGAACGTGAAGTAGGTCTCCTCCAGGTACCCGTTGCGCCACATCATCAACGGGAAGTCCTCCGACCACGTCGCCTTGCCCGTGGCACGGACGCTTTCGAGCATCGGGCCGATGACGTCCCAGATCTCCCCCCAGCACTCCCAGCCAGGGCGGCCCAGGAACTGGGGGTGCTTGTGCGCGCCGAGGATGGGCCGGTACGCGTCGTTGTAGAGGCGCGCGAACTGCGGTCCCCACCAGATCTCGATGGGGTGCCGGGACGCCAGGCAGATGCTGACCGCCGTGCGCAGGCTCTGGGGCCACTGCGCCACCGGGCCCACCGGGCAGTGGGCCCAGTCGAACTCGCGCATGCGCCGCGCCATCTCCCCGTCACCGGCGAGGAAGGGGGCGTCTTGCAGGGAGATTTCGTCAACAGGGACGCTGCATGGCTTCACACCGCTCAAGGCATCTCCACCAGGGTCCAGTACTTGTTGAGCGTGGCCATCACCTCCACGAAGCTGAGGAACGTCACCGGCTTGAGCAGGTAGCCGGCGACGTTGAAATCGTAAGCGTCGATCTTGTCGCGCTCGTTCGCGGACGTGGTGAGCACCACCACCGACGTCGTCCTCAGCTGCGGATCCGCTCGCAGGGCGCGCAGGAACTCGATGCCATTCATTTTCGGCAGGTTGAGGTCCAGCAGCACCAGCCGGCGCCCCTCGGGCACCGTCCCGTCGCGCAGCGCCTCCAGCCCCTCCAGGCCATTGGAGGCCACGTAGAGCGGGTTGGCGATGTGGTTCTTGCTGAAGGCTCGGCGGACGTTCATCACGTCCACCTCATCGTCCTCGATGAGCAGGATGCTCATGCTCTTGTCGCTCTTGTCGCCAACCATGGGAGCGGTCATCCGGGTCCCTTGCACCTGCGAGGCTCACGTCATCCGTGGAGCCAGACCTGCGTCCTTCTAGCGTCCACGTTCCTGCCCCTGGAAACGTGCGGACCCCTGCTGTTCCCTTCCCGACAACCGACGGGGTGCTGGTCGGCTGTACAGCAAGCAGGCAGGGCCGGGCTCTGTTCGGCAAACAACCCCACCCGTGAAACAAGCGCCCAGCACCGACCCCGGCTCTGCCTCTACTCGCGGTTCCTTCCGCGACGTCTTCAGGCGGCGGGAGCGCGGCCGGCCCGCGCCGGATTCTTCTTCATGGACGACACCCAGAAGCCGAAGGAAGCGCTCCTCGCGGAGGTGCTTGCGCTCCGCGAAGCGCTGCGGAGGAACAACGCGGAGTTGGAGCAGTTCGCCTATGTGGCCAGCCACGACCTCAAGGCGCCCCTGCGGGGAATCGCGAACCTGTCCCATTGGCTCGAGGAGGATTTGGGCCCCCGGCTGGGGGAGGAGTCGCGCCGGCAGCTGGAGTTGCTGCGCGGGCGGGTGCACCGGATGGAGGCCATGCTCGACGGGCTGCTCGACTACAGCCGCGCGGGTCGCGCCACGCACGCCCCGGAGCCGGTGGACGTGGGCGCGCTGATCCACACAGTGATGGCGCGGCTTCCGGAGGGTGACACCGCGCGGCTCGAAGTCGGTCCCGGCATGCCCACCCTCCTCACCGAGCACCTTCCGCTTCAACAGGTCTTCATGAACCTTCTCTCCAATGCCTTGAAGCACGCGCGCGGCGAGCACCCGCTGCGGGTGCGGGTCGAAGCGAAAGCCGCACAGGACTTCCACCACTTCTCGGTGGCGGACAACGGTCCGGGCATCGCGCCCGCCTACCACGAGAAGATCTTCGCCCCCTTCCAGACGCTCGTCGCGCGCGACAAGGTCGAAGGCTCCGGCATGGGCCTGTGCGTGGTGAAGAAGCTGGTCGAAGGCCAGGGAGGCCGCGTGTGGGTCGAGTCCTCCGGGGGCGCAACCTTCCACTTCACCTGGCCCCGGCATGAAGTGGAGCGCTCGTGAGTGATGCCCCGGCGCCCTCGCGCCCCCTGGACGCTCCAGATCCCAGCGACCTGCTCACGCTGCTGCTCGTCGACGACGACGAGGTGGACCGGATGACGGTCCGGCGGCTGCTGCACAAGGGCGGCATCGCCGCGGAGGTGGTGGAGGCCACCAGCGGCACCGAAGCGTTCGAACACCTGAAGGCCCGGTCCTTCGACGTCGTCCTGCTCGACTTCCTGCTGCCCGGGGAGGACGGGCTCCAGATCCTGCGGGAGCTGGGAAGGCGGGGGCCGCGCTCCCCCATCATCGTGCTTACGGGCCAGGGGAACGAACAGACCGCCGTCGACCTGATGAAGGCCGGCGCCTGCGACTACCTGTCGAAGACGAAGCTGACCGCCGAACACCTGGCGCAGAGCCTGCGTCAGGCCATGCGGCTGCACCTGGCGGAGCAGCAGCACCGGGCGCTCGCGGAGGCGCTGCCGCAGATCGTCTGGACAGCCGGACCCGATGGCCGCCCCGACTACTTCAACCAGCGCTGGTACGAATACACCGGCCTGCGCCCCAGGCGCTCCCGGGAGGAGACGTCGAAGGAGCGCCACGTGGCCCGCGAAGTCCTCCACCTGGAGGACATCCCCCGCTGCCTCGGCCAGTGGAGTGAGAGTCGCCAGTCAGGGGCCGCCTTCGAATGCGAGGGCCGCATCCGCCGCCATGCGGACGGCGCCTACCGCTGGCACCTCATCCAGGCCTTGCCGCTGCGCAATGCGCACGGTCGCCTCATCCAGTGGCTGGGCACGTGCACGGACATCGACGATCAGAAGCGCGCGGCGGAGACGCTGAGCTTCATGGCGGAGGCGAGCACCATGCTCACCGCCTCGCTGGAGATGTCCGTCACCCTGGAGCGGCTCGCCGCGCTGATCCTCCCCCGGCTGGGAGACTGGTGCGCCGTCTACCTCCAGGAGGATGAGGGGCCCGTGCGCCAGGCCATGGTGGCCCACACGGACGCCTCGCAGGTGCCCATCCTGCGCGAGCTGCACCGCGCCTCCCCACCCTCCGCCAGCGCCGACCGGGGCATCTCCCGGGTACTGCGCACGGGTGAGGCCGAGTGGGTGCACGACCTCACCGACGCCCTGCTCGAAGAAGCCCAGGGCCCCGTGGAGGGCCTGAAGAGCGACGCGCGGCTCCGGCCGGGTTCGTGGATCCTGGTCCCGCTGTGGGCCCAGCGGCGCGTCTTCGGCGTGGTCCAGGTCTGCGCGCTGCGCCCGGGTCGCCGCTATACGGCGCACGACCTGGAGCTGGTGCAGGAGCTGGCACGGCGGGCGGAGATCGCCTTCGACAACGCGCGGCTGTTCGAGATGGCCAAGGCCGAGCACCTGGTCGCCGAGCAGGCCAACCGCGCCAAGGACGAGTTCCTCGCCGCCGTCTCCCATGAGCTGCGCACGCCGCTGATGGCCATGCTGGGGTGGACGCGGATGCTGCGCTCGGGGCAGCTGGCGCCGGAGAAGCACGCGCGGGCCCTGGAAGCGGTGGAGCGCAACACGCAGGTGCAGACGCAGCTCATCGAGGACCTCCTCGACGTGTCGCGGATCATCACCGGCAAGCTGCGGCTGGAGGTCCGCGCGGTGAACCCCGGCGAGTACATCGACGCCGCGCTGGATTCGGTGCGCCACGCGGCCGAGGCCAAGGGCGTCACGCTCCAGTTCGACCGGCCCCCGGACATCGGCTCCCTGCACGGGGACGCCGACCGCATCCAGCAGATGGTCTGGAACCTGCTGTCCAACGCCATCAAGTTCACGCCCAGGGGCGGACAGGTCACCGTGCGCCTTCGGCGGATGGAAGGGACCGTCCGCATCGACGTGGAGGACACCGGCCAGGGCATCCCCCAGGCCTACCTGTCGCAGATCTTCGAGCGCTTCTGGCAGGTCGACGGGAGCTCCACCCGCAAGCACGGTGGGCTGGGGCTGGGGCTGGCCATCGTGCGGCACCTGACCGACCTGCACGGAGGCGCCGTCGAGGCCTTCAGCGAGGGCGAGGGTCAAGGCACGCGCTTCACCCTGACGCTGCCCCTGGCCAAGGCCGAGGAGGGAAAGCTGGAGCCGCACCTCCCGGCCACGGCGCGCCTGGACGTTCCGCCCCTGCCGATGACCGTCCTCCAGGGGCTCCACGTGCTGGTGGTGGACGATGAACCCGATGCCCGGGAGCTGCTCTCCGTGGTGTTGGAGGGCCGGGGGGCCGTGGTCGTCACCGCGGCCAGCGCCCGCGAGGGATTGGAGAAGCTGCGGCTCTTCCGGCCCCACGCGCTCCTCTCCGACATCGGGATGCCGGGCGAGGATGGCTATTCGCTGATCCGCAGGCTGCGCTCGCTGCCCGTCGACCAGGGCGGACAGACGCCGGCCATCGCGCTCACGGCCTTCGCCCGGATGGAGGATCGCACCCGGGCGCTGCTCGCCGGCTTCCAGATGCACGTCCCCAAGCCCATCGATCCCGCGGAGCTGGTGAGCGTGCTGGCCACGCTCACCGGCCGGAACACCCCCCGGTTCGAAGAGCGCAGGCGGGGCAGCTCCGCCTGAGCGTCCGAGACGTCCGGCACCGGGCCCGCCGTGTCGCTGGCGAGCCCGGCCCCTGCTACTTCGACGCCGCTTCCTCCAGGGCCTCCGCGATCCGCTTCCGGAGCTCCTCGGCCAGGACCGAGACCCGGGGCGCCCGGAGGATGGAGTAGTGGTCACCCTCCAGTTCGAGCAGCTTCACGCCTCCCAGGCCCAGGGCGCTCCAACCGCGATCCCGGCCGAGCGGCGCGGGATCCTCGCTCCGGCTGGCGCGGAACACGGTGATGTCGCCGTCGTGCGGGACGGGGACGTACTGGCGGGTCGCCTTGCGGTTGAGCTCGAAGACGCGCATCAGGATGCGGAAGTCCTTCAGCTCCACGTCCGGCGTCACCGCTCCGGCCTTCTTCGCCTCGTCGAGCAGTCGCGCCAGGAGTTCATCGCGGGAGGGCGGCGCTCCGGCCTCCGGTGACTTCTCCGGGCCGTTGCTCGCGGGTTCCTCCTCGAAGAGGGCGGCCAGCTCCTGGTTGATCTGCTCGCCTTCCGTGCCCGTGCCTCCCGTCTGGCTCACGGAGCCCGGGTCGAGGAGCGCCAACAGCGCCACGGTCTGCCCCGCCGCGCGCAGCTGACGGGCCATCTCGTAGGCCACCGCTCCGCCCATGGACCAGCCCGCGAGCAGGTAGGGCCCTTCCGGCCGCACCGTGCGCACGGCTTCGACGTAGGTGGTCGCCATCGCCTCGATGGAGTCCAACGGCTCCTGCTCGCCTTCGATGCCCAGCGAGCGCAGGCCGTAGAACGGCTGATCCGGACCCAGTTGCCGCGACAGCTCCACGTAGCTGAGGACGTTGCCTCCGGCCGGGTGGACGCAGAACAACGGTGGGCGGCTGCCCTCCGGCTGGATGGTCACCAGCGGAGACATGGACGGTTCCGCGTCCTGACGCAGGAGCATCGCCAGCCGCTCCACCGTCGGGCTCAGGAAGAGCGCCGCCAACGGCAGGCCCTTCCCCAGGCGCTTGCGGATCGCCGTCATCAATCGCACCGCGAGCAGCGAGTGGCCTCCCAGCTCGAAGAAGTCCGCGTCGACGCTGATCGGCTGCATCCCGAGCAGATCCTCCCAGATCGACACGAGCTGCAACTCCACCGTGTCACGGGGCGCGATGACCTTGCCCGCGGCGCTCGTTCCCACCGCCGGCTTCGGCAGGGCCTTGCGGTCCACCTTGCCGTTGGCGTTGAGCGGCAGCGCCTCCAGCACCACGAAGGCCGACGGCACCATGTACTCCGGCAGCCGTCCCTTCAGCGCGCTCCGCAGCGTCGCCGCGTCCGCCGTCTGGCCCGCCTGCGCCACCACGTACGCCACCAGCCGCTTGTCTCCGGGCGCGTCCTCCCGCACCACCACCACCACGTCCCGCACCTGCGGCTGCTCGCCCAACGCCGCTTCGACTTCTCCCAGCTCGATGCGGAAGCCTCGCACCTTCACCTGGAAGTCCATTCGGCCCAGGTACTCCAGCGCCCCGTCCCGGCCCCACCGCACCTTGTCTCCCGTGCGGTACAGCCGCGCTCCCGGCTCCTCGCTGAAGCCGTCCGGCACGAAGCGCTCCGCCGTCAGCCCAGGCTGGCCCAGGTAGCCGCGCGCAAGGCCCTCGCCGCCCAGGTACAGCTCGCCCGGCACTCCCACCGGCACCGGCTGCCCCTTCGCGTCCAGCACGTACGCCTGCGTGCCTTCCAGCGGACGCCCAATCCGCGGCTCCGTCTTCGCCCCGCGCTCCACTCGCGCGTGCGTCGAGTACGTCGTGTCCTCCGTCGGGCCGTAGAGGTTGTTGACCTCCTTCACCTGCCCCAACCCGTACAGCGCCTGCACCAGCCGGTTCGGCAGCGCTTCGCCCGCCAGGTTCACCGTCTGCACCGTGGCCGGGATGCCTCCGCTTCGCACCAGCTCCGCCACCGCCGACGGCACCGTGTTCAGCAGCGTCACGCGCCCGGCTTCCTTCAGCCCCGCCAGCGCCAGCGCATTCTCCGCCACCACCACCGTGCCGCCGCTCACCAGCGGCGCGAAGACTTCGAACACCGACAGGTCGAAGTTCAGCGACGTCGCCGCCAGCACGCCCTTCAACTGCTCAGCCTTGAACGTCCCCGTCGCCCACTTCAGGAACGCCACCGCGCTCGCGTGCGTCACCGCCACGCCCTTCGGACGGCCCGTGCTTCCCGACGTGTAGAGCACATACGCCAACTGCTGCTCAGCGCTCGTGAGCACCACCGTCGCTTCCGAGTACGCGGCCAGCACGCTCGCGTCCGCGTCCAGGCGCACCCTCTGCCCCGTGTACTCCGGCAGCACGCCTTCCAGGCCCGCCTGCGTCACCACCACCGAAGCGCCCGTGCCCTCCAGCATGTAGGCCAGTCGCTCCTTCGGGTACGTCGCGTCCAACGGCACGTAGGCCGCGCCCGCCTTCAGCACTCCCAGCAGCGCCACCACCATCTCGGCCGTGCGCTCCACGCACACGCCCACCCGGCTCTCCTCTCCCACGCCCAGCGTCCGCAGGTGACGCGCCAACTGATTCGCTCGCGCCTCCACCTGCGCGTACGTCAGGGCCACCCCTTCATGCACCACCGCCGCCGCATCCGGCGTCTTCGCAGCTTGGGCCGCGAAGAGGCTGTGGACGGTCTCCGTGCCTGCACGCTCCTGGGCTTGCGCACCCGCGAAGTGCTTCAGCACCTGCTGACGCTCCTCCTCCTGCAACAGCGGCAGCTCCCAGACGCTGGTGTCCGCGTCCTTCGCGATGCCCTCCAGCAACACGGTCAGGTGCCCCAACATCCGCTGGGCCGTCTCCGCGTCGTACAGGTCCGTGTTGTATTCGAGCGACGTCGCGAGCCCCCTGCCGGTCTCCGCCATGGCCAGCGACAGCTCGAACTTCGCGGCTCCACTACCGGTATCGACCTCGCGCAGCGCCAGCCCTTCGCCACCGGTCGGGCTTCCGTCCGGCCCCTTCGCGCTGTTCTGCAGGGTGAACATCACCTGGAACAGCGGCGAGCGGCTCAGGTCGCGCTCCGGCTTCAGCTCCTCCACCAGCTTCTCGAACGGCACCTCCTGGTACGCGTACGCGCCCAGCGTCGTCTCCTTCACCTGACGCAGCACCTGACGGAAGGACGCGCCGTCCTCCAGCTTCGTGCGCAGCACCAGCGTGTTCACGAAGAAGCCGATGAGGCCTTCCAGCTCCGTGCGATTGCGGCCCGCGATGGGCGTTCCCACGCTGACGTCCTGCTGACCGCTGTAGCGCGCCAGCACCACCTGCCACGCCGCCAGCAGCACCATGAAGGACGTGGCGCCCTCCTCGCGCGCCAGCGCCGACACCGCCTCTTCCAACGCCTTCGGCAACATCACCGACGTGTTCGCGCCCTGGAAGGTCTGCACGGCGGGCCTCGGATGATCCGTCGGCAGCTCGATGGCCCTCGGTGCGCCCTCCAGTTGCTGACGCCACCAGGCGATCTGCGCCTCCAGGACGTCGCCCTTCAGCCAGCCCCGCTGCCAGGCCGCGTAGTCCGCGTACTGCACGTCCAGTTCCGGGAGCGGTGAAGGACGCCCCTCCGCATACGCGGCGTAGAGCGCGGCCACTTCACGCACCAGCACCCGCATCGACCAGCCGTCCGACACGATGTGGTGCATCACCAGCACCAGGACGTGCTCCTCTTCCGACACCGACAGCAGGGCCGCACGGAAGAGCGGGCCCTGACCCAGGTCGAACGGACGCGCCGCCTCCGCCTCCGCGAAACGCCGTGCCTCCGTCCGGCGCTCCTCGGTCCCCTGCCCCGTGAGGTCGATGAGCCTCAGGGTCTTCGCCGCCGTGGGCGCGATGACCTGGATCGGTTCTCCGTCGAGCCCCTGGAACGTGGTCCGCAGGGCTTCATGCCGACGCACCAGCTCCGTGAACGTGCGCTCCAGCGCCGCCACGTCCAGCCGCCCCGTGAGCCTCACGGCGGACGGCAGGTTGTAGAGGCCACTGCCCGGCTGGAGCTGATCCAGGAACCACAGGCGCTGCTGCGCGAAGGACAGCGGCTCGTGTCCCGTGCGCGGCCTTGCCACCAGCGGCGGCTGCTTCGTTCCCACCCCCTGGGCCACCTCCGCGTCGATCCGCTCCGCCAGTGCATGCAGCACGGGCGACTCGAACAGGGCCCGCAGCGGCACCTCCACGCCGAAGGCCGTCCGGATGCGCGACACCACCTGCGTCGCCAGGAGCGAGTGTCCGCCCAGCTCGAAGAAGTCGTCCCGGGCACCCACCTGCCGCACGCCCAGCACCTGCGCCCAGAGGGCCGCCAGCACCTCCTCCGTCGCCGTGCGGGGCGCCTCGTAGCGGCCCGCCTGCGACAAGCCAGCCTCCGGCGCCGGCAGGGCCTTGCGGTCCACCTTGCCGTTGGCGTTGAGCGGCAGCGCCTCCAGCACCACCAGCGCCGACGGCACCAGGTACTCCGGCAGCCGCTGCTTCAGTGCCGAGCGCAGGGCCTGCGCCTCCACCGCTTCGCCCGGCTTCGCCACCACGTACGCCACCAGCCGCTTGCCGGCCGTGGTGTCCTCGCGCACCACCGCCACGGCCTCGCGGACTCCGGGCTGCGCCACCAGCGCCGCTTCGACCTCGCCCAGCTCGATGCGGTAGCCACGCACCTTGACCTGGAAGTCCAACCGGCCCAGGTACTCCAGCGTTCCGTCCTCCCGCCAGCGCGCCTTGTCGCCCGTGCGGTACAGCCTCGCGCCAGCCCGTCCACTCAGCCCGTCCGGGATGAAGCGCTCCGCCGTCAGGTCCGAGCGGCCCAGGTAGCCACGCGCCAGGCCTTCGCCGCCCACCAGCAGCTCGCCCGCCACGCCCACCGGCACCGCGCGGCCTGCTTCGTCCACCACGTACACGTCCGTGTTCGCGATGGGCCGGCCGAGCGGCACCACCTCCACCGCCTCGCGCGGCGTCTCCCACGCCACGCAGTCGATGCACGCCTCCGTCGGGCCGTACTGGTGCACCAGCTTCGCGCCCAGCTTCTTCACGAAGCGCCGGTGCAGGCCCGCCGCCAGGGCTTCGCCGCCGCAGAAGACGTACCGCAGGCCTTCACAGCCCTCCACCCCAGGGGTCTCCAGGAAGGTCCCCAGCGGCGCGGGTCCGAAGTGCACGTGCGTCACCCCGTGCTCGGCCACCGTCTTCACCAGGTACTCCGTGTCGCGCTGGCCTCCCGGCTTCGCCAACACCAGCCGCGCTCCGCTCACCAGCGGCGCCCAGACCTCCCACACCGAGATGTCGAAGCTGCTGGAGGCCTTCGCCAGGAACGCGTCGCTCCCGCTCATCGGGAAGCGCTCCTGCCGCCAGTGCAGGTGGTTGACGACGGCGCGGTGTCCCACGCCCACGCCCTTCGGCTTCCCGGTGCTGCCCGACGTGTAGATGACGTACGCCAGGGTGTCCGCATCCGGTGACGCCTGGACCTCGTCACGGGTGACGGAGTCCGAGCGAACCGCGGTCAGGATTGCATCCTCCACGTGCACCATGCGCGCGGAGGTGGCGGGCAGTTCGTGCGCACGCGCCGCGTGTGCCAGCACCAGCGCCACGCCGCTGTCCTCCACCATGAAGCCCAGCCGCTCCGCCGGATACTCCACGTCCAGCGGCACCCAGGCACCGCCCGCCTTCAGCGTCGCCACCTGCGCCATCACCAGCGCGGCGGAACGCTCCAGCGCCAGACCCACCTTCACCTCCGGGCCCACGCCCCAGGCGCGCAGCGAGTCCGCCAGCGCCTCGGCGGCCTCGTTCACCTGCCGGTAGCTGAACGTCCCCTCGTCGCTGACGATCGCCACCGCCTCCGGAGTCTTCCGGACCTGCGCCTCGAACAGGCCGTGCAGCGTGGCCTCTCGTGGGAACTCCGCCGCCGTCTGGTTCCACTCCACCAGCACCCGCTGCGCGTCAGCGCCCCGCAGCAGGGCCACCTCCGCGATGCGGATGTCGGGACGGGCCGTCACTTCTTCCAGGAGCGCGCCCAGGTGCTTGAGCAGCCGCTTCGCGGTCCCCTCCTCGAAGAGGTCCGTGTTGTACGTCAGCGTCGCAGCCAGCCCCTGGCCCGTCTCCGACATGGCCAGCGTCATGTCGAACTTCGCCGTCGCGCCTTCTGTCTCCACCGCGCGCAGCACCAGCCCGCCCGGCAGGGACTGGCCTTCGCCCACCGCCGCGGTGTTCAGCGTGAAGGACACCTGGAACAGCGGCGTGCGGCTCAGGTCGCGCTCCGGCTTCAGCTCCTCCACCAGCTTCTCGAACGGGACCTCCTGGTGCGCGTATGCGCCCAGCGTCATCTCGCGCACCTGGGCCAGCACCTGCCGGAAGGACCGATGCCCCTCCACCTTCGTGCGCAGCACCAGCGTGTTCACGAAGAAGCCGATGAGCCCTTCCAGCTCCGTCTGGTTGCGGCCCGCGATGGGCGTTCCCACGCTGACGTCCTGCTGTCCGCTGTAGCGCGCCAGCACCACCTGCCACGCCGCCAGCAGCAGCATGAAGGACGTCACGCCCTCCCGCTGCGCCAGCGCCTTCACCTGCTCCTCCAACGCGCGAGGCAGGGCCACCGAGTGGCTCGCGCCCCGGAAGCGCTGCACCGCCGGACGCGGCTTGTCCGTCGGCAGCTCCAGCGCGGGCGGCGCGCCCTCCAGTTGACGACGCCACCAGCCGAGCTGCGCTTCCAGCACGTCGCCCTTCAGCCAGCTCCGCTGCCACGCCGCGTAGTCGGCGTACTGCACCGGCAGCTCGGACAAGGGGGACCCGCGTCCCTGCGTGAAGGCCGCGTAGAGGGCACCGACCTCCTTCACCAGCACGCCCATGGACCAGCCGTCCGACACGATGTGGTGCATCACCAGCACCAGGACGTGCTCGCTGACGCTCAGCCGCAGCAGCTTCGCCCGGAACAAGGGACCCTGGCTCAGGTCGAACGGGCGCTGGGATTCCCACTGCGCACGGCGCTGGGCTTCCGTCTCACGCTCGTCGATGGGCAGCGCTTCGAGGTCCACCGACTCCAGCACCGTCCTCGCCGACGGTGCGACCACCTGCGCCGGCTGACCATCACGGACCTGGAACGTCGTGCGCAGGGACTCGTGACGCCGGACCAGCTCGTCGAAGGTGCGGCGCAGGGCTTCCACGTCCAACGGACCCGACAACCGGACGGCCGCGGGCAGGTTGTAGAAGGCACTGCCCGGCTGGAGCTGATCCAGGAACCACAGACGCTGCTGCGCGAAGGACAGCGGCTCCTCACCCGAGCGCACCTGCTTCACGAGCGCGGGCATCGTCGCGCCGTGGCCAGCCTTCTGGACTGACTCCACCTTGAGGGCCAGCTCCTCGACCGTGGGGGCCTCGAAGAGGGCTCGCAACGGCAGCTCGACGTTGAAGGCAGTGCGGATGCGCGACACGGCTTGCGTCGCCAGCAGCGAGTGGCCTCCCAGCTCGAAGAAGCTGTCCTGGATGCCCACCTGCTTCACACCCAATACCTGGGCCCAGAGGTTCGCCAGCACCTCCTCGGTCTTCGTGCGCGGGGCCACGTACTTCTGCGTGCGCTCCGCGCCAGCCTCCGGCTTCGGCAGGGCCTTGCGGTCCACCTTGCCGTTGGCGTTGAGCGGCAGCGCCTCCAGCACCACGAAGGCCGACGGCACCATGTACTCCGGCAGCCGGCCCTTCAGCGCGCTCCGCAGCGTCGCCGCGTCCGCCGTCTGGCCCACCTGCGCCACCACGTACGCCACCAGCCGCTTGTCTCCCGGTGCGTCCTCCCGCACCACCACCACCACGTCTCGCACCTGCGGCTGCTCGCCCAGCGCGGACTCCACCTCTCCCAGCTCGATGCGGAAGCCTCGCACCTTCACCTGGAAGTCCATCCGGCCCAGGTACTCCAGCGCCCCGTCCCGGCCCCACCGCACCTTGTCTCCCGTGCGGTACAGCCGTGCCCCTGGCTCCTCGCTGAAGCCGTCCGGTACGAAGCGCTCCGCCGTCAGCCCAGGCTGGCCCAGGTAGCCGCGCGCCAGCCCTTCGCCGCCCAGGTACAGTTCGCCCGGCACTCCCACCGGCACCGGCTGACCCTTCCCGTCCAGCACGTACGCCTGCGTGCCTTCCAGCGGACGCCCAATCCGCGGCTCCGTCTTCGCTCCGCGCTCCACTCGCGCGTGCGTCGAGTACGTCGTGTCCTCCGTCGGGCCGTAGAGGTTGTTGACCTCCTTCACCTGCCCAAGCCCGTACAGCGCCTGCACCAGCCGGTTCGGCAGCGCCTCTCCGGCCAGGTTCACCGTCTGCACGCTGGAGGGGATGCCTCCGCTTCGCACCAGCTCCGCCACCGCCGACGGCACCGTGTTCAGCAGCGTTACGCGCCCGGCTTCCTTCAGTCCCGCCAGCGCCAGCGCGTTCTCCGCCACCACCACCGTGCCGCCGCTCACCAGCGGCGCGAAGACTTCGAATACCGACAGGTCGAAGTTCAGCGACGTCGCCGCAAGCACGCCCTTCAACTGCTCAGCCTTGAAGGTCCCCGTCGCCCACTTCAGGAACGCCACCGCGCTCGCGTGCGTCACCGCCACGCCCTTCGGACGACCCGTGCTTCCTGACGTGTACAGCACGTACGCCAACTGGCTCGGGACGCTGCTCTCGCTCAGGGCCGAGGAGGCGTAGCCGTCCAGCACCTTCGCATCCGCGTCCAGACGCACGCGCTGGCCCGTGTACTCCGGCAGCACGCCTTCCAGGCTCGACTGCGTCACCACCACCGGCGCGCCCGTGCCCTCCAGCATGTAGGCCAGTCGCTCCTTCGGGTACGTCGCGTCCAGCGGCACGTAGGCCGCGCCTGCCTTCAGTACGCCCAGCAGCGCCACCACCATCTCGGCCGTGCGCTCCACGCACACGCCCACCCGGCTCTCTTCTCCCACGCCCAGCGTCCGCAGGTGACGCGCCAACTGATTCGCTCGCGCCTCCACCTGCGCGTACGTCAGCACCGCACCCTCGTGCACCACCGCCACCGCACCCGGCGTCTTCGCAGCCTGGGCCGCGAAGAGAGCATGGAGGGTTTCCGGCCCCTCATGCTTCCGCGCCGGCGTACCGGCGAAGTGCTTCAGCACCTGCTGACGCTCCTCCTCCTGCAACAGCGGCAGTTCCCAGATATTGGTGTCCGCGTCCCGCGCGATTCCGGAGAGCAGCGTCCCGAGATGTCCCAGCAGCCGCTGGGCCGTCTCCGCGTCGTACAGGTCCGTGTTGTATTCGAGCGAGGCCGACAGCCCTCGGCCCGTCTCCGTCATCCCCAGGTTCAGGTCGAACTTCGCGGTTGTTCCGTCCGTGTCCACCGGGCTCAACACGAGGCCGGACGGAAGCGCTTCCGCGGATCCTGTCGACACGTTCTGAAGGGTGAACATCACCTGGAACAGCGGCGAGCGGCTCAGGTCGCGCTCCGGCTTCAGCTCCTCCACCAGCTTCTCGAACGGCACCTCCTGGTGCGCGTACGCCCCCAGCGTCGTCTCCTTCACCTGACGCAGCACCTGCCGGAAGCTCGCGCGCTCATCCAGCTTCGCGCGCAGCACCAGCGTGTTGACGAAGAAGCCGATGAGCCCTTCCAGCTCCGTGCGGTTGCGGCCCGCGATGGGCGTCCCCACGCTGACGTCCTGCTGTCCGCTGTACCGGGCCAGCAGCACCTGCCACGCCGCCAGCAGCACCATGAAGGGCGTCGCGCCCTCCTGACGGGCCAGTGACTTGACGGTGTCCTCCAGCGTCTTCGGGAAGACCTGGGACGCAGTGGCGCCGTGGAAGGTCTGCACTGCGGGCCTCGCCCGGTCCGTCGGCAAGTCCAGCGCGTGCGGTGCGCCTTCCATTTGCTGACGCCACCAGGAGAGCTGCGCCTCCAGGACGTCGTCCTTCAGCCACCCACGCTGCCATGCGGCGTAGTCCGCGTACTGCACCGCCAGCTCCGGCAGCGGCGAGGGACGCCCCTCGGTGAATGCGCTGTAGAGCGCGCCCACCTCGCGTACCAGCACGTCCATCGACCAGCCATCTGACACGATGTGGTGCATCGCCAGCACGAGGACATGCTCGGCCCCGGTCAGACGCACCAGCGTCACGCGGAAGAGCGGGCCCTGGCTCAGGTCGAATGGACGGAGGACCTCGACGCCCACCTGCTTCCGGAGCTCAGTCTCACGCTGGGACTCCAGCACGCCGTCCAGCGACGTGAGGCTCCAGGCCAATTCCTGCGACGGAGCGATCACCTGGAAGGGCTGACCGTCATGCACCTGGAACGTCGTGCGCAGGGACTCGTGGCGGCGCACGAGTTCCTGGAAGGTGCGACGCAGCGCCTCCACGTCCAGTGCGCCGGAAAGACGCACCACCATGGGCAGGTTGTAGGATGTGCTTCCGGGCTGGAGCTGATCCAGCAGCCACAGCCGCTGCTGCGCGAAGGACAACGGCTCACGGCCAGTCCGCGCCACGGCTTCCAGCTTCGGCACCGACAACGCATGTCCCGCGCTTCGGGCCGCGTCGACCTTGAGGGCCAGCCCTGCCACCGTCGGCGCCTCGAAGAGGGCTCGCAGTGGCAGTTCGACGTTGAAGGCCGTGCGGATGCGCGACATCGCCTGCGTCGCCAGCAGCGAGTGACCTCCGAGTTCAAAGAAGCTGTCCTGGATGCCCACCTGCTTCACGCCCAGCAACGGCGCCCACAGTCGGGTGAGCACTTCCTCCGTCTCCGTGCGCGGCGCTACGTACTCGTGACTGCGCTCCGCGCCTGCCTCCGGCCTGGGCAGGGCATTGCGGTCCACCTTGCCGCTCGCGTTGAGCGGCAGCGCGTCCAGCACCATGAAGGCCGACGGCACCATGTACTCCGGCAGCCGCTCCTTCAGCGCGCTTCGCAGCGTCGCCGCGTCCGCCGTCGCCACCACGTACGCCACCAGCCGCTTGTCTCCGGGTGCGTCCTCCCGCACCACCACCACCGCGTCGCGCACCTGCGATTGCGCGCTCAGCACCGCTTCGACTTCTCCCAGCTCGATGCGGAAGCCTCGCACCTTCACCTGGAAGTCCATTCGGCCCAGGTACTCCAGCGTCCCGTCCCGGCCCCACCGCACCTTGTCCCCCGTGCGGTACAGCCGTGCCCCCGGCTCCTCGCTGAAGCCGTCCGGCACGAAGCGCTCCGCCGTCAGCCCAGGCTGGCCCAGGTAGCCGCGCGCCAGGCCCTCTCCGCCCAGGTACAGCTCGCCCGGCACGCCCACCGGCACCGGCTGACCCTTCGCGTCCAGCACGTACGTCCGCACGTTGTGCAGCGGGCCGCCCAGACTCGGCCGCGTCCCCGCCTTCACCGCGATGGACGTCGCGTCCACCGTGCACTCCGTCGGGCCGTACACGTTGAAGCTGCGCGTGCGCTCCGACTCACCCAGCTCCGCCCACATTCCCTCGTCGATGGCTTCACCGCCTGACACCACCCACTGCGGCGCGCCCTCTCCTTCCAGCAGCCCCTCCGCCAGCAGCAGCCTCAGCAGCGACGGCGTGCAGTCCAGCGCCACCACCCGGTTGCGCCGCTGCCACGCCACCAGCGCCTCCGCGTCCTTGCGCGTGGCCTCCGGCACGACGCACAGGCAGTGCCCGTCCAGCAGCTGCACCCACTGCTGCACCGACGCGTCGAATACCAGCGGCGCGTTGAGGCTCACCCGTGAGCCCGCACCCAGCCCCTGGTACACCGTCCGCTTCAGCCCCTCGTGCAGGTTCAGCACCGCTCCGTGGCGCACCATCACGCCCTTCGGACGGCCCGTGCTTCCCGACGTGTACAGCACGTACGCCAGCTGCTCCGCCGAGCTGGTTTCTCCCAGGCTCTCCTCCGCGTACGCGGCCAGCACCGCCGCATCCGCGTCCAGCCTCACGCGCTGGCCCGTGGACTCCGGCAGCACGTCCTCCAGGCCCGCCTGCGTCACCACCACCGAAGCGCCCGTGCCCTCCAGCATGTAGGCCAGTCGCTCCTTCGGGTACATCGCGTCCAGCGGCACGTACGCCGCCCCCGCCTTCAGCACCCCCAGCAGCGCCACCATCATCTGCGCCGAGCGCTCCACGCACACGCCCACCCGGCTCTCTTCGCCCACACCCAACGTCCGCAGGTGCCGCGCCAGTTGGTTCGCTCGCGCCTCCACCTGTGCGTACGTCAGCCCCTCCCCTTCGTACTCCACCGCCATCGCGCCCGGCGTCTTCGCCGCCTGCACCGCGAAGCGGCCGTGGATCGTCCCGGCACCGTCGGCCAGGACGTCACGAGCCTCGACGGACACCGTGCCCGCGAAGTGCTTCAGCACCCGCTGGCGCTCGTCCGTCTCCAGCAACGACAGCTCCCAGACACTCGCATCCGCGTTCCGGGTAAGCCCGTCCAACAACGTCCCGAAGTGCCCCAGCAGCCGCTGGGCCGTCTCCGCGTCGTACAGGTCCGTGTTGTATTCGAGCGACGCAGCGAACCCCTGGCCCGTCTCCGACATCGCCAGCGTCAGGTCGAACTTCGCCGTCGCGCCAGCCGACTCCACCGGACGCAACGACAGACCGGCCCCTTCGGGCAGGCTCTCGTCCGCACCATTCGCGCTGTTCTGCAGGGTGAACATCACCTGGAAGAGCGGTGAGCGGCTCAGGTCGCGCTCCGGCTTCAGCTCCTCCACCAGCTTCTCGAACGGCACTTCCTGGTGCGCGTACGCACCCAGCGTCGTCTCCTTCACCTGGCGCAGCACCTGACGGAAGGACGCGCCGTCCTCCAGCTTCGTGCGCAGCACCAGCGTGTTGACGAAGAAGCCGATGAGCCCTTCCAGCTCCGTGCGGTTGCGGCCCGCGATGGGCGTTCCCACGCTGACGTCCTGCTGACCGCTGTAGCGCGCCAGCAGCACCTGCCACGCCGCCAGCAGCACCATGAAGGACGTCGCGCCCTCCTGGCGGGCCAACGTCGACACCGCTGCTTCCAGCGACTTCGGCAGCCGCACCGATTCGAGCGCCCCCCGCACCGTCTGGATCGCGGGCCTTGGGCGATCCGTCGGCAGCTCGATGGCCCTCGGGGCGCCGGACAACTGCTGACGCCACCAGGACAACTGCGCGTCCAGGACGTCGCCCTTCAGCCAGCCGCGCTGCCAGGCCGCGTAGTCCGCGTACTGCACGGACAGCTCCGGAAGCGGCGACACCCGGCCCTCCGAGAACGCGGTGTAGAGCGCGACCACTTCGCGCACCAGCACCCGCATCGACCAGCCGTCCGACACCGCGTGGTGCATGACCAGCACCAGCACGTGCTCCTGCTCCGACACCGTAAGCAGCGTCGAGCGGAAGAGCGGGCCCTGGCCCAGGTCGAACGGACGCGCCGTCTCCGCCTCCACGAAGCGCCGGACCTCGGCCTCCCGCGCATCGGCTGCTCGCGCGGAGAGGTCGACGATGACCAGCGTCCCCGACTCCTTCGGCGTGATGACCTGGACCGGTTCGCCATCGCGAACCTGGAACGTGGTCCGCAGGGCCTCATGCCGGCGCACCAGCTCCGCGAACGTGCGCTCCAGGGCCGGCACGTCCAGCCGTCCCGACAGCCGGATGGCGGCGGGCAGGTTGTACTGGGCACTGCCCGGCTGGAGCTGATCCAGGAACCACAAGCGCTGCTGCGCGAACGAGAGCGGCTCCGCGCCCGTCCTCGCCACCGGCACCAGGGCCGGGATTTCGGACCGTGAGGTGCCGTGCGTCGCACGCACCGCTTCGTCCACCTTCAGCGCCAGACGGGACACCGTGGGTGCCTCGAAGAGCGCACGCAACGGCAGCTCCACGCCGAACGCCGAACGGATGCGCGACATCGCCTGCGTCGCCAGCAACGAATGCCCACCCAATTCGAAGAAGCTGTCCTCCGCGCCGACCTGGGGCACGCCCAGGACCTGGGCCCAGAGGCTCGCCAGCAGCACCTCCGTGGGGGTGCTCGGAGCCACCCGCGGCCCCGTCCGGGACAGGCCCGTTTCGGGGGCCGGCAGCGCGCGCCGGTCCACCTTGCCGCTGGTGTTGAGCGGCAGCGCGTCCAGCACCACGAAGGCCGACGGCACCATGTACTCCGGCAGCCGGTCGCGCAGGAAGGCGTGGAGCGCGCCCGTCTCCAGGGTCGCTCCGCCTTCGCCCACGACGTAGGCCACCAGCCGCTTGCCACCCCGGGCGTCGTCCTGCACGACGACGACGCGCTCGCGCACCGCCGGATGCAGGGACAGCGCCTGTTCGATTTCTCCGGGCTCGATGCGGAAGCCACGGACCTTGACCTGATCATCGGCGCGGCCCAGGAACTCCAGCGTCCCTTCGGACAGCCAGCGCACCCGGTCGCCCGTCCGGTACAGCCGGGCTCCAGGCTCGGTGGCGAACGGATCCGGCAGGAAGCGCTCCGCCGTCAGCTCCGGCCGCCGCAGGTAGCCACGCGACACGCCCGCGCCCGCCACGTACAGCTCGCCGCCGACCCCGACGGGGACCGGCCGCAGACGGGCATCCAGCACGTAGGCCCGCATGTTGGTGATGGGCTGGCCGATGGGCGGCGCCTGCGTCGACGCACGCACCACCGCCGAGGTGGAGACCACCGTGCCTTCCGTGGGGCCGTAGTGATTGACGACCTGGAACGGCAGGCCGTCGACGTCCACGCGGTGCAGCCGGTCTCCGCCCGTCAGCAGCGTGCGGAGCGTGGTCGCTTCGGGCCACTCGCGGGCAACCACCGCCTCCGCGAGCACCGTGGGCAGGAACGCGACGGTGATGCGCTGCTCGGTCAGCCAGTGCACCAGCTCCGCGGGCGCGGTGCGCACCTCCTCCGGCGGCAGGTGCAGGCTCGCGCCCGCGGTGAGCGTGGGCCAGATCTCCCAGACGGACGCGTCGAAGGCCAGACCCGCGAGCTGCGTCGTGCGGTCCTCCTCCGTGACCCCGTACGCGCGCTGATGCCACGTCACCAGGTTGCCCAGGCTCGCGTGTTCAACCTCCACGCCCTTCGGCCGTCCGGTGGAGCCCGACGTGTAGATGACGTAGGCGAGCTGTCCCGCCGCCGCCGGAGCCGGCGTTCCGGCCTCCGGGGCCACGAGGGTCTCCCAGTTCGAGTCCAGGCACAGCACGTTCGCCGCGCCCTCCGGCAACGCTTCCCGCAGCGAGCGCTGCGTGAGCACCACCGGCATCCGTGCGTCTTCCAGCAGGTACGCCAGTCGCTCGCGAGGATGGGCTGGATCCAGGGGGACGTACGCGCCGCCCGCCTTGAGCACGGCCAGCATGCCCACCACCATCTCCGGCGAGCGCTCCACGCACAGGCCCACGCGGACCTCCGGCCCCACGCCCAACGCGCGCAGGTGCCGGGCGAGCCGGTTGGACCGGGCCTCCAGCGCTCCGTACGTCAGCCGCACGCCCGCGGCCGACTCCACCGCCAGCGCCTCGGGCGTCCGCGCGGCCTGGGCCGCGAAGCGCTCGTGCACGGCCCCCTGGTCGGGGAACGCGACCCGGGTGTCATTCCAGCGCAGCAGGACCTGCTGACGCTCGGCCGCATCCAGCAGCGAGACGTCCCACACGTCCGCATCCGCGTCCTTCGCCAGGCCCTCCAGCAGCATCCCCAGGTGCTTCAGCATCCGCTCCGCCGTCGCGGCGTCGAAGAGGTCCGTATTGAATTCGAGCGACGCGAAGAGTCCCGCGGGGTCCTCCATCATGGACAGCGTCAGGTCGAACTTCGCCGTGTCCCCGAGCGTTTCGAGCGAGCGCAGCGACAGCGCGCCTTCCGAGGAGGGTGCCTGCGGCGCTGCCGACTCCGCGTTCTGCAGGGTGAACATCACCTGGAACAGCGGCGAGCGGCTCAGGTCGCGCTCCGGCTTCAGCTCCTCCACCAGCTTCTCGAACGGCACCTCCTGGTGCGCGTACGCCCCCAGCGTCGTCTCCTTCACCTGGCGCAGCACCTGCCGGAAGGACGGACTGCCTTCCAGCCGCGAGCGAATGACCAGCGTGTTGACGAAGAAGCCGATGAGCCCTTCCAGCTCCGTGCGGTTGCGGCCCGCGATGGGCGTCCCCACGCTGATGTCCTGCTGTCCGCTGTACCGAGCCAGCAGCACCTGCCACGCCGCCAGCAGCACCATGAAGGGCGTCGCGCCCTCCTGGCGCGCCAGGGCCGTGAGCTGCTCTCCGAGCCCCTTCGACCATTGCGCCGAGCGGTGGGCGCCCCGGAACGTCTGCACCGCGGAGCGCGGCCGGTCCGTGGGCAGCTCCAGCGCATGCGGTGCGCCCTCGAGCTGGGTCCGCCACCAGGACAACTGCGACTCCAGGACCTCGCCCCGCAGCCAGCCGCGCTGCCACGCCGCGTAGTCCGCGTACTGCACCGGGAGCTCCGGCAAGGGAGACGGACGCCCCTGGGAGAAGGCCGAGTAGAGCGCGCCCACTTCGCGCACGAGGACGCCCGTGGACCAGCCGTCCGACACGATGTGGTGCATCACCAGCACCAGGACGTGATCCTGCTCGGACAGGCGCAGCAGCGTGACGCGGAGCAGGGAGTCCCGGCTCAGGTCGAACGGACGCCGCGCTTCCAGCTCCACCCGGCGCCGCATTTCGCCTTCGCGCCGCGAGGCCTCCACTGCATCGAGCGCCACCACGTCCCACGCCAGGTCGCGCGTGGAGTCGATGTGTTGGATGGGCTGCCCGTCTCGCACCTGGAACGTCGTGCGCAGGGCTTCATGACGGCGCACCAGTTCCTGGAACGTACGCCGCAAGGCTTCGATGTCCAGCGCACCCGTCAGGCGCACCGTCGCGGGCAGGTTGTACGAAGCACTCCCAGGCTGGAGCTGATCCAGCAGCCAGAGGCGCTGCTGCGCGAAGGACAGCGGCTCCGCGCCCGTGCGCGCGGACACCACCAGCTTCGGCACGGACAGGCCCGGGCTCGCGGCCAACACCGCCTCGACCTTGAGGGCCAGCCCCGCCACCGTCGGCGCCTCGAAGAGGGCTCGCAACGGCAGTTCGACGTTGAAGGCCGTGCGGATGCGCGACATCGCCTGCGTCGCCAGCAGCGAGTGGCCGCCCAATTCGAAGAAGTTGTCGTGGATGCCGACCTGCTTCGCGCCCAGCACCGCCTCCCAGATCGAGGCGAGCACCTGCTCCGTCTGGTTTCGGGGAGCGACGTGGTCCTGCGTACGTTCCGCGCCTGCCTCCGGCCTGGGCAGGGCATTGCGGTCCACCTTGCCGCTCGCGTTGAGCGGCAGCGCGTCCAGCACCACGAAGGCCGACGGCACCATGTACTCCGGCAGCCGCTCTCTCAGCGCGCTCCGCAGCGTCGCCGCGTCCGCCGTCGCTACCACGTACGCCACCAGCCGCTTGTCTCCGGGCGCGTCCTCTCGCACCACCACCACCGCGTCGCGCACCTGCGGCTGCGCGCTCAGCACCGCTTCGACTTCTCCCAGCTCGATGCGGAAGCCTCGCACCTTCACCTGGAAGTCCATCCGGCCCAGGTACTCCAGCGTCCCGTCCCGGCCCCACCGCACCTTGTCCCCCGTGCGGTACAGCCGTGCCCCCGGCTCCTCGCTGAAGCCGTCCGGCACGAAGCGCTCCGCCGTCAGCCCGGGCTGGCCCAGGTAGCCGCGCGCCAGGCCCTCGCCGCCCAGGTACAGCTCGCCCGGCACGCCCACCGGCACCGGCTGCCCCTTCGCGTCCAGCACGTACGTCCGCACGTTGTGCAGCGGGCCGCCCAGACTCGGCCGCGTCCCCGCCTTCACCGCGATGGACGTCGCGTCCACCGTGCACTCCGTCGGGCCGTACACGTTGAAGCTGCGCGTGCGCTCCGACTCACCCAGCTCCGCCCACGTCGCCTCGTCGATGGCTTCACCGCCTGACACCACCCACTGCGGCGCGCCCTCTCCTTCCAGCAGCCCCTCCGCCAGCAGCAGCCTCAGCAGCGACGGCGTGCAGTCCAGCGCCACCACCCGGTTGCGCCGCTGCCACGCCACCAGCGCCTCCGCGTCCTTGCGCGTGGCCTCCGGCACGACACACAGGCAGTGCCCGTCCAGCAGCTGCACCCACTGCTGCACCGACGCGTCGAATACCAGCGGCGCGTTGAGGCTCACCCGCGAGCCCGCACCCAACCCCTGGTACACCGTCCGCTTCAGCCCCTCGTGCAGGTTCAGCACCGCTCCGTGGCGCACCATCACGCCCTTCGGACGGCCCGTGCTTCCCGACGTGTACAGCACGTACGCCAGCTGCTCCGCCGAGCTGGTTTCTCCCAGGCTCTCCTCCGCGTACGCGGCCAGCACCGCCGCATCCGCGTCCAGCCTCACGCGCTGGCCCGTGGACTCCGGCAGCACGTCCTCCAGGCCCGCCTGCGTCACCACCACCGAAGCGCCCGTGCCCTCCAGCATGTAGGCCAGTCGCTCCTTCGGGTACATCGCGTCCAGCGGCACGTACGCCGCCCCCGCCTTCAGCACCCCCAGCAGCGCCACCATCATCTGCGCCGAGCGCTCCACGCACACGCCCACCCGGCTCTCTTCGCCCACACCCAACGTCCGCAGGTGCCGCGCCAGTTGGTTCGCTCGCGCCTCCACCTGTGCGTACGTCAGCCCTTCTCCTTCGTGCTCCACCGCCATCGCTTCCGGCGTCTTCGCAGCCTGCACCGCGAAGCGGCCGTGGATCGTCCCCGTGACCGCACGCTCATGGGCGAGGGTGCCCGCGAAGTGCTTCAGCACCTGCTGACGCTCCTCCGTCTTCAGCAGCGAATGGGCCCAGACATTGACGTCGGCATCCTGCGCGATCGCCGTCAGCAACGTCCCGAGGTGCCCCAGCATCCGCTGGACCGTCTCCGCGTCGTACAGGTCCGTGTTGTATTCGAGCGACGCCGCGAGGCCCTGCTCCGTCTCCGCCATCCCCAGCGTCAGGTCGAACTTCGCCGTTGCCCCTTCGGTGTCCAGCGAGCGCAGCGTGAGCCCTTCGCTCGGACGCACCTCTCCCGTGTTTGGCGAGACCGTCTGCAACGTGAACATCACCTGGAACAGCGGCGTACGGCTCAGGTCGCGCTCCGGACGCAGCTCCTCCACCAGCTTCTCGAACGGCACTTCCTGGTGCGCGTACGCACCCAGCGTCGTCTCCTTCACCTGGCGCAGCACCTGACGGAAGGACGCGCCGTCCTCCAGCTTCGTGCGCAGCACCAGCGTGTTGACGAAGAAGCCGATGAGCCCTTCCAGCTCCGTGCGGTTGCGGCCCGCGATGGGCGTGCCCACGCTGATGTCCTGCTGCCCGCTGTAGCGCGCCAGCAGCACCTGCCACGCCGCCAGCAGCACCATGAAGGACGTCGCGCCCTCCTGGCGGGCCAACGTCTTCAGCGACTCATTCAACGACTTGGGCAGGAGCACCGAAGCATTGGCGCCGTGGAAGCGCTGCACCGCCGGACGCGACCGGTCCGTCGGCAACTCCAGCGCGTGCGGGGCTCCGGCCAACTTCTGACGCCACCAACCGAGCTGCGCCTCCAGCACCTCGTCCTTCAGCCAGCCGCGCTGCCACGCCGCGTAGTCCGCGTACTGCACCGCCAGCTCCGGCAGCGGCGACGGGCGGCCCGCTGCATACGCGCCGTAGAGCGCCGACACTTCGCGCACCAGCACGTCCATCGACCAGCCGTCAGACACGATGTGGTGCATCACCAGCACCAACACATGTTCGGTGGAGCTCAACCGCAGCAACTTCGCGCGGAAGAGCGGACCCTGGCTCAGATCGAACGGGCGCAGCGCTTCCGCCCTCACCTGCTTCCGCAGCTCCACTTCACGTTGCGAATCAGGCAGGCCGTCCAGTGCCGTGAGGCCCCAAGCCATGTCCTGGGACGAGGCGATCACCTGGAAGGGCTGACCGTCATGCACCTGGAACGTCGTGCGCAGGGACTCGTGACGCCGCACCAGCTCATTGAAGGTGCGCTGCAAGGAGTCGACGTCCAGCGCCCCCGTCAACCGCACCGCCATGGGGAGGTTGTACGACGCGCCTCCCGGCTGGAGCTGTTCGAGCAACCACAGGCGCTGCTGAGCGAAGGACAGCGGCTCCCGACCCGTCCTCGGCTGGGCCTCCAGCCGCGGGGCCGTCAGTGCGAGCCCCGTGCTTCGGGCCGCCTCCACCTTGAGGGCCAACTCCGCGACCGTGGGGGCCTCGAAGAGGGCTCGCAACGGCAGTTCGACGTTGAAGGCCGTGCGGATGCGCGACACCGCCTGCGTCGCCAGCAGCGAGTGGCCTCCCATTTCAAAGAAGTTGTCGTGGACGCCTACCTGCTTCGCGCCCAGGACCGCCTCCCACACCGAAGCGAGAACGCTTTCCGTCTGGGTATTCGGTGCGACGTAGACGTGGGTGCGCTCCGCGCCTGCTTCCGGCTTCGGCAGGGCCTTGCGGTCCACCTTGCCGTTGGCGTTGAGCGGAAGCGCCTCCAGCACCACGAAGGCCGACGGCACCATGTACTCCGGCAGCCGGCCCTTCAGCGCGCTCCGCAGCGTCGCCGCGTCCGCCGTCTGGCCCGCCTGCGCCACCACGTACGCCACCAGCCGCTTGTCTCCCGGTGCGTCCTCCCGCACCACCACCACCACGTCTCGCACCTGCGGCTGCTCGCCCAGCGCGGACTCCACCTCTCCCAGTTCGATGCGGAAGCCTCGCACCTTCACCTGGAAGTCCATCCGGCCCAGGTATTCCAGTGCCCCATCCCGGCCCCACCGCACCTTGTCTCCCGTGCGGTACAGCCGCGCTCCCGGCCTCTCGCTGAAGCCGTCCGGCACGAAGCGCTCCGCCGTCAGCCCAGGCTGGCCCAGGTAGCCGCGCGCCAGCCCTTCGCCGCCCAGGTACAGTTCGCCCGGCACTCCCACCGGCACCGGCTGCCCCTTCGCGTCCAGCACGTACGCCTGCGTGCCTTCCAGCGGGCGTCCAATCCGCGGCTCCGTCTTCGCTCCGCGCTCCACTCGCGCGTGCGTCGAGTACGTCGTGTCCTCCGTCGGGCCGTAGAGGTTGTTGACCTCCTTCACCTGCCCAAGCCCGTACAGCGCCTGCACCAGCCGGTTCGGCAGCGCTTCGCCCGCCAGGTTCACCGTCTGCACCGTGGCCGGGATGCCTCCGCTTCGCACCAGCTCCGCCACCGCCGACGGCACCGTGTTCAGCAACGTGACGCGTCCGGCTTCCTTCAGCCCCGCCAGCGCCAGCGCATTCTCCGCCACCACCACCGTGCCGCCGCTCACCAGCGGCGCGAAGACTTCGAACACCGACAGGTCGAAGTTCAACGACGTCGCCGCCAGCACGCCCTTCAACTGCTCAGCCTTGAAGGTCCCCGTCGCCCACTTCAGGAACGCCGCCGCGCTCGCGTGCGTCACCGCCACGCCCTTCGGACGACCCGTGCTTCCCGACGTGTACAGCACGTACGCCAACTGGCTCGGGACGCTGCTCTCGCTCAGGGCCGAGGAGGCGTAGCCGTCCAGCACCTTCGCATCCGCGTCCAGACGCACGCGCTGGCCCGTGTACTCCGGCAGCACGTCCTCCAGGCCCGCCTGCGTCACCACCACCGGCGCGCCCGTGCCCTCCAGCATGTAGGCCAGTCGCTCCTTCGGGTACGTCGCGTCCAACGGCACGTAGGCCGCGCCCGCCTTCAGCACTCCCAGCAGCGCCACCACCATCTCGGTCGTGCGCTCCACGCACACGCCCACCCGGCTCTCTTCTCCCACGCCCAGCGTCCGCAGGTGGCGCGCCAACTGATTCGCTCGCGCTTCCACCTGCGCGTACGTCAGCCGTGCACCCTCGTGCACCACCGCCACCGCAGCCGGCGTCTTCGCAGACTGCGCCGCGAAGAGGCCGTGGATCGTCTGAACACCCTCCGCCATTGGTTCATGTTCGCGGTTGGATACGCCCGCGAAACCCTTCAGCACCTGCTGGCGCTCCTCCGCCTCCAGCAACGGCAAGTCCCAGACACCCGCATCCGAGTCCCTCGCGATGCCGCCCAGCAACGTCCCGAGGTGGCCCAGCATCCGCTGGACCGTCTCCGCGTCGTACAGGTCCGTGTTGTATTCGAGCGACGCCGCGAGGCCCTGCTCCGTCTCCGCCATCCCCAGCGTCAGGTCGAACTTCGCCGTTGCCCCTTCGGTGTCCAGCGAGCGCAGCGTGAGCCCTTCGCTCGGACGCACCTCTCCCGTGTTTGGCGACACCGTCTGCAACGTGAACATCACCTGGAACAGCGGCGTGCGGCTCAGGTCGCGCTCCGGACGCAGCTCCTCCACCAGCTTCTCGAACGGCACTTCCTGGTGCGCGTACGCACCCAGCGTCGTCTCCTTCACCTGACGCAGCACCTGACGGAAGCTCGCGCGCTCCTCCAGCTTCGTGCGCAGCACCAGCGTGTTGACGAAGAAGCCGATGAGCCCTTCCAGCTCCGTGCGGTTGCGGCCCGCGATGGGCGTTCCCACGCTGATGTCCTGCTGCCCGCTGTAGCGCGCCAGCAGCACCTGCCACGCCGCCAGCAGCACCATGAAGGACGTTGCGCCCTCCTGGCGGGCCAACGTCTTCAGCGACTCATTCAATGACTTCGGCAGGAGCACCGAGGCATTGGCGCCATGGAAGCGCTGCACCGCCGGACGCGACCGGTCCGTCGGCACCTCCAGCGCATGCGGGGCTCCGGCCAACTGCTGACGCCACCAACCGAGCTGCGCCTCCAGCACCTCGTCCTTCAGCCAGCCGCGCTGCCAGGCTGCGTAGTCCGCGTACTGCACCGCCAGCTCCGGCAGCGGCGACGGGCGGCCCGCTGCATACGCGCCGTAGAGCGCCGACACTTCGCGCACCAGCACGTCCATCGACCAGCCGTCTGACACGATGTGGTGCATCACCAGCACCAGTGCGTGATCCGTCTCCGTCAACCGCACCAACGTCGCGCGGAAGAGCGGCCCTTGGCTCAGATCGAACGGACGCAGCGCGTCCGTGCTCACCTGCTTCCGCAACTCCAGCTCACGCTGTGCTTCGGGCAGGCCCTCCAGCGCCTTGAAGGCCCAGGCCACTTCCTGCGACGGAGCGACGACCTGGAAGGGCTGGCCGTCATGCACCTGGAACGTCGTGCGCAGGGACTCGTGACGCCGCACCAGTTCCTGGAAGGTCCGACGCAGGGCTTCCACGTCCACGGTGCCGGTCAGCCGCACCGCCAGGGGGAGGTTGTACGACGCGCCTCCCGGCTGGAGTTGATCGAGCAACCACAGGCGCTGCTGAGCGAAGGACAGCGGCTCACGGCCCGTCCTCGGCTGGGCCTCCAGCTGCGGGGCCGTCAGTGCGAGCCCCGCGCTTCGGGCCGTCTCCACCTTGAGGGTCAGCTCCTCGACCGTGGGGGCTTCGAAGAGGGCTCGCAACGGCAGTTCGACGTTGAAGGCCGTGCGGATGCGCGACACCGCTTGCGTCGCCAGCAGCGAATGGCCTCCCAGTTCGAAGAAGCTGTCCTGGATGCCCACCTGCTTCACGCCCAGCACCTGGGCCCAGAGGTTCGTCAGCACCTCCTCGGTCTTCGTGCGCGGGGCCACGTACTTCTGCGTGCGCTCCGCGCCTGCCTCCGGCTTCGGCAGGGCCTTGCGGTCCACCTTGCCGTTGGCGTTGAGCGGCAGCGCCTCCAGCACCACGAAGGCCGACGGCACCATGTACTCCGGCAGCCGCCCCTTCAGCGCACCGCGCAGCGTCGCCGCGTCCGCCGTCTGGCCCGCCTGCGCCACCACGTACGCCACCAGTCGCTTGTCGCCCGGTGCGTCCTCCCGCACCACCACCACCACGTCCCGCACCTGCGCCTGCTCGCCCAACGCCGCCTCGACTTCTCCCAGCTCGATGCGGAAGCCTCGCACCTTCACCTGGAAGTCCATCCGGCCCAGGTACTCCAGCGCCCCGTCCCGGCCCCACCGCACCTTGTCTCCCGTGCGATACAGCCGCGCTCCCGGCTCCTCGCTGAAGCCGTCCGGCACGAAGCGCTCCGCCGTCAGCCCGGGCTGGCCCAGGTAGCCGCGCGCAAGGCCTTCTCCGCCCAGGTACAGCTCGCCCGGCACGCCCACCGGCACCGGCTGACCCTTCGCGTCCAGCACGTACGCCTGCGTACCTTCCAGCGGACGCCCAATCCGCGGCTCCGTCTTCGCCCCGCGCTCCACTCGCGCGTGCGTCGAGTACGTCGTGTCCTCCGTCGGGCCGTAGAGGTTGTTGACCTCCTTCACCTGCCCCAGCCCGTACAGCGCCTGCACCAGCCGGTTCGGCAGCGCTTCGCCCGCCAGGTTCACCGTCTGCACCGTGGCCGGAATGCCTCCGCTTCGCACCAGCTCCGCCACCGCCGACGGCACCGTGTTCAGCAACGTGACACGCCCGGCTTCCTTCAGCCCCGCCAGCGCCAGCGCGTTCTCCGCCACCACCACCGTGCCGCCACTCACCAGCGGCGCGAAGACTTCAAACACCGACAGGTCGAAGTTCAGCGACGTCGCCGCAAGCACGCCCTTCAACTGCTCAGCCTTGAACGTCCCCGTCGCCCACTTCAGGAACGCCACCGCGCTCGCGTGCGTCACCGCCACGCCCTTCGGACGACCCGTGCTTCCCGACGTGTACAGCACATACGCCAACTGCTCCGCAGCGCTCGTGAGCGCCACCGTCGCTTCCGAGTACGCGGCCAGCACGCTCGCGTCCGCGTCCAGACGCACGCGCTGACCCGTGAACTCCGGCAGCACGTCTTCCAGGCCCGCCTGCGTCACCACCACCGAAGCGCTCGTGCCCTCCAGCATGTAGGCCAGTCGGTCCTTCGGGTACGTCGCGTCCAGCGGGACGTAGGCCGCTCCCGCCTTCAGCACGCCCAGCAGCGCCACCACCATCTCCGCCGAGCGCTCCACGCACACGCCCACCCGGCTCTCTTCTCCCACCCCCAGCGTCCGCAGGTGACGCGCCAACTGATTCGCTCGCGCCTCCACCTGCGCGTAGCTCAGCGCCGCACCCTCGTGCACCACCGCCACCGCACCCGGCGTCTTCGCAGCCTGGGCCGCGAAGAGAGCATGGAGGGTTTCCGGCCCCTCATGCTTCCGGGCCGGCGTACCCGCGAAGCCCTTCAGCACCTGCTGGCGCTCTTCCGCCTCCAGCAGCGGCAGCGCCCAGACGCTCGCATCCGCGTTCTTCGTGATCGCGCCCAGCAACGTCCCGAGATGCCCCAGCAGCCGCTGGGCCGTCTCCGCGTCGTACAGGTCCGTGTTGTATTCGAGCGATGCAGCGAGGCCTCGACCCGTCTCCGCCATTCCCAGGGACAGGTCGAACTTCGCGGTCGTTCCTTCCGTCTCCACCGGGCTCAGCACGAGCCCACCCGGCAACGCTTCCCCTGCGCCGCCCGGCGTATTCTGGAGCGTGAACATCACCTGGAAGAGCGGCGAGCGGCTCAGGTCGCGCTCCGGCTTCAGCTCCTCCACCAGCTTCTCGAAGGGCACTTCCTGGTGCGCGTACGCGCCCAGCGTCGTCTCGCGAACCTGTCGGAGTGCCTGACGGAAGCTCGCGCCGTCCTCCAGCTTCGTGCGCAACACCAGCGTGTTCACGAAGAAGCCGATGAGGCCCTCCAGCTCCGTGCGGTTGCGGCCCGCGATGGGCGTTCCCACGCTGATGTCCTGCTGCCCGCTGTACCGGGCGAGCAACACCTGCCATGCGGTCAGCAGCACCATGAAGGACGTCGCGCCCTCCTGACGGGCCAGGGCCGCCACTCCCTCCTCGATGGCTCGCGGCAACTGGATCCCGGTCCTCGCGCCCCGGAAGCTCTGCGTCGCGGGGCGCGGCCGATCCGTCGGCAGCTCCAGCGCGTGCGGGGCTCCCTCCAACTGCTGGCGCCACCAACCGAGCTGTCCCTGCAGGACGTCTCCTCGCAACCAGCCGCGCTGCCAGGCCGCGTAGTCCGCGTACTGCACTTCCAGCTCCGGCAGCGGCGACGCGCGACCCGCGGCATAGGCGCTGTAGAGCGCGCCCACTTCGCGCACCAGCACATCCATGGACCAGCCGTCGGACACGATGTGGTGCATCACCAGCACCAGGACGTGTTCCGTGTCCGACAGCCGCGCCAGCTTCACGCGGAAGAGCGGCCCCCGGCTCAGATCGAACGGACGGGTGGTCTCCTCCCTCGCGAACCGGTTCACTTCGGCGGCCTGCTCGGAGGCAGTCCTTCCCGCGAGCGAGATCACCTCAAGCGCGGATACGACGTGAGGAGCGATGACCTGGACCGGCTGGCTGTCCCGGGTCTCGAAGGTCGTCCGCAAGGCCTCGTGCCGACGCACCAGCTCCGCGAACGTGCGCTGCAGGGCCGGCACATCCAGGCGCCCCGACAGCTTCACCGCGGTGGCCATGTTGTAGGAGGCACTGCCGGGCTGGAGCTGATCCAGGAACCACAAGCGCTGCTGCGCGAACGACAGCGGCAGGTCGCTGGCGGCGCGGTCCACCGCCACGAGCTTCGGGACCTGGGCTTCCTGCCCGGCCCGTTGCGCGGCCTCCACCCGCAGCGCGAGCTTGGCGACGGTGGACGCCTCGAAGAGGGCCCGGAGCGGCAGCTCCACGCCGAAGGCGCTGCGCACCCGCGACATCGCCTGCGTCGCCAGCAGCGAGTGCCCGCCCAAGTCGAAGAAGTTGTCCTCCGCCCCCACCCTCGCCACGCCCAGCACCTGCGCCCACACCTGCGCCAGCAACTCCTCCGTCGGCGTGCGCGGCGCCACGTGCTGCCCCGCCTCCTGCGCACCGTCCGGCGTCGGCAGCGCCTTGCGGTCCACCTTCCCGTTCGGCGTCAGCGGCAGCGCCTCCAGCACCACGAACGCCGCCGGCACCATGTACTCCGGCAGCCGCTCGCGCAGGAAGTCGCGCAGCCCCACGGCCTCCGTCCCCTCCGGCGCCACCACGTACGCGATGAGCCGACGCGGCTCCTCCCGCAGCAGCACCACCGCCGTGCGCACCGCCGGGTGCTTGCCCAGCACCGACTCGATTTCGCCCAGCTCCACCCGGAAGCCACGCAGCTTCACCTGCGTGTCCGCCCGGCCCAGGAACTCGATGTTCCCGTCCGACAGGTGCCGCGCCCTGTCCCCGGAGCGGTACAGCCGTGAGCCCGGTGCCCCGTACGGGTTGGGCACGAAGCGCTCCGCCGTCAGCTCCGGACGGTGGCAGTACCCGCGCGTCACGCCCTCTCCGCCAATGTACAGCTCGCTCGCCACCCCTGACGGCACCGGCTTCAGCGCACCGTCCAGCACGTACATCCGCACGTTCGCGAAGGGCTTCCCAATCGGCACCAGCCGGTTGTCTCCCGCTGCCAGCGCGTCGCTCTCGAACCACGTGCTGTCAATCGTCGTCTCGCTGATGCCGTACGAGTTGATGAGGCGCGTGCTGGCTCCAATCACCCCTCGGATGCGCCGGTACTCATTCACGTACCAGGCGTCCGAGCCCGCGATGAGCACCTTCATCGCCTCCAGCCGCTGCCCCGTCTCCTCCAGGTGCTGCAACAGCCCTCGCAGCACCGCTGGCACGAACTCCGCGCAGTCGACGCCCTCCGCCTCCATCAACCCGTGCAGCTTCCCAGGCTCCAGCAGCCACTCGCGCGGGCTCAGCACCAGCTTGCCTCCCGAGCACAGCGCTCGGGACAAGTCCCCGCCGAAGACGTCGAAGGAGAAGCTCGCCATCTGCAGGTGGCTGCGGCACGTCTCCTTCAGCCCGTAGCTTCGCTCCCACCCCAGGTACGCGTTCGCCCAGCTGCGGTGCGACACCATCACGCCCTTCGGCGTTCCCGTGCTCCCCGACGTGAAGACGACGTACGCCAGGTTCTCCGACGAAGCCGTGCGTACGGGCGCGTCTGTGGGCAGGCCCGCGCGGGCGGCGGCCTCCACCTCCAGCAGGTAGCGCGGCAGGCCCGGCGCCTCCACCGTGCCCTCCAGCGACTGCTGCGTCAGCAGCAGCGACATCCTCGACTCGGACACCATCAGCGCCAGTCGGTCCGCCGGGTACGACGGGTCCAACGGCACGTACGCGCCCCCTGCCTTGAGGATGCCCAGCAGCGCCACCAGCAGCCTCGGCGTGCGCTCCAGGCACACGCCCACCAGCACCTCGGGGCCCACCCCGAGGCTTCGCAGGTGGTGCGCCAACTGGTTCGCCTGCGCCTCCAGCTCCCCGTACGTCAGCGCCGCTTCTCCTGGCGCCACCACCGCCTGCGCTCCCGGCGTCCGCTTCGCCTGCTCCGCGAAGCGCTCCGGAATCCCCTGCCCCTCAGGCAGCGCCACGTCGGTGTCGTTCCACTCGACGAGCACCTTGCGCCGCTCCGCCTCGCCCAGCATCGGCAGGTCCAGCACCCGCGCATCCGGGCTCGACGCGATGCCCTCCAGCAGCACGCTGAAGTGCGCCAGCAGTCGCTGGGCCGTCGCCGCGTCGAAGAGGTCGGTGTTGTATTCGAGCGACGCCGACAGGCCCTGGCCCCGGTCTCCCATGTCCAGCGACAGCTCGAACTTGGCGGTGTCGCCTTCGGCATCCACCGGCTGCAAGCGCAGTCCGGTCGGGAGCTGCGCCGTGGGCAGGGGCGCGTTCTGGAGCGAGAACATCACCTGGAAGAGCGACGAGCGGCTCATGTCGCGCTCGGGCTTCAGCTCCTCCACCAGCTTCTCGAACGGCACCTCCTGGTGCGCGTAGGCGCCCAGCGCCACCTCCCGCACCTGCCGCAGCACCTGACGGAAGGTGGCATCCCCCGCGACCTGAGTGCGCAGGACCAGCGTGTTGATGAAGAAGCCGATGAGGCCTTCCAGCTCCGTGCGGTTGCGGCCCGCGATGGGCGTACCCACGCTGATGTCGTCCTGCCCGCTGTAGCGGGAGAGCAGCACCTGCCATGCGGCGAGCAACGTCATGAAGGGCGTCGCGCCCTCCTCGCGGCTCAACGCCCACAGGGTATCGCGCAGCGACAGGGGCATCGTCACGGAGCAGCTGCTGCCCCGGAACGTCTGCACCGCCGGACGCGGCCGATCCGTCGGCAGCTCCAGCGCGTGCGGTGCGCCGCCCAGCTGCCGCCTCCAGTAGGCGAGCTGCGCCTCCAGCACGTCGCCCTGCAACCAGTCGCGCTGCCAGGCCGCGTAGTCCGCGTACTGCACCGCCAGCTCCGGCAACGGCGAGGGCTGCCCGGTGCTGTACGCGCCGTAGAGGGCCGCCACCTCCCGCACCAGCACCCCACGCGACCAACCGTCGGAGACGATGTGGTGCACCGACAACAGGAGCACGTGCTCCACGGCCGACAACCGG
>NZ_JAPNJY010000002.1:0-372552 GCF_026626625.1 Corallococcus sp. BB11-1
GCACGAAGCGCTCGGCCGTCAGGTCCGGGCGCTCCAGGTAGCCACGCGCCACGCCCACGCCGCCGATGAACAGCTCGCCCAGCACGCCCGTGGGCACCGGCTGCCCCGCCACGTCCAGGACGTACAGCCGCGTGTTCGGGTACGGCCGACCGATGCCGGGCCGCCCCTCGCCCGGCGCGCACTCCGCGCTGGTCGCGGTGACGCTGATCTCCGTGGGGCCGTAGCAGTTGACGAACCGGCGCCCCACGCCCCAGCGCTCCACCAGCTCCGACGGCAGGGCCTCCGCGCCGGAGATGATCGTCTGGAGCTCCGGCAGCGCTTCCTGCGGCAGGGCCGCGAGCACCGGCGGCAGCAGCACGGAGGTGGTGACGTGCTGGTCGCGCAGCAGCGCGGTCAGCTCCGGCCCTGGCAGCAGCGCGTCGCGCGACACGAGCACCAGCGTGCCTCCGCCCACGAGCGTGCCGAAGATCTCCAGGACGGAGGCGTCGAACCCGAACGCGGTGAACTGGAGGACGCGCCGGCCCGGCTGGATGTCGAAGTCCGCCACCGTGCGGAGGATCGTGTTCCGGATGCCCCGGTGCTCCACGAGCACGCCCTTGGGCCGCCCTGTCGAACCGGAGGTGAAGATGACGTAGGCCGCGTTGCGGGCGTCCGTCAGCGACGGGGGATTCTCCTTCGACTTGCGCGCGATGACCGCCGCCTCGGCGTCCACCGACAGCAGCCACTCGCCGCGCGAGGGCACCTCATCCGCCAGCGTGTCCTGCGTCACCACCACCGGGACGCGGGCGTCCTCCAACATCGCGCCCAGCCGCTCGGAGGGATAGGACGGATCCAGCGGCACGTACGCGCCGCCCGCCTTGAGCACGCCGAGCAGCGCCACCACCAGGTCCAGCGAGCGCTCCAGGCATACGCCCACGCGCGTCTCCGCGCGCACGCCCAGGCCGCGCAGGTGCCACGCGAGCTGGTTGGCCCGCGCGTTCAGCTCGCGGTAGGTCAGCGCTTCGCCCTGGAACTCCACCGCCACCGCGTCCGGCGTGCGCTCCACCTGGGCCTCGACCAGGCCGTGCAGCCCGCCCTCCTCGGGCAGGGCCAGCGCGGTGTCGTTCCAATCCTCCAGCAGCGTGCGGCGCTCCTCGGCGGGCAGCACCGTGAGCGACGAGACGCGCGCCGTGGGTGCGGCGACCGCGGACTCCAGCAGGGCGCGCAGCCGCGTGGACATGCGGTCCATGGTGGCCGCGTCGAACAGGTCCGTGCTGTAGACCCACTGGCAAGACAGGCCCTGCGGCGTCTCCGTGATGGAGAGCGTCAGGTCCAGGTTCGAGGACACCGACTCCGCGCCCGACGCGCGGAAGCTCAGCCCCGGCAGCTCCAGCGCGGACGTGGGCGTGTTCTGCAGGATGAGCTTCACCTGGAACAGCGGCGCGTGCGCGAGGCTGCGCTCGGGGTTGAGCGCCTTCACCAGCTCCTCGAACGGCAGGTCCTGGTGCGCGTACGCCCCCAGCGCCGTGTCCTTCACCCGGCCCAGCAGCGTGAGGAAGGTCGGGTCGTCCTCCAGCCGCGCGCGCAGGGCGAGCTGGTTGATGAAGAAGCCGATGAGGCCTTCGGTCTCCGCGACGTGGCGGTTGGCGATGTCCGCGCCCACCACGATGTCCGTCTGGCCGCTGTGGCGCGACAGCAACACCTGGAAGCCCGCGAGCAGCGTCATGTACAGCGTCGCGCCCTCGCGCTGTCCCAACGCGCGCAGGGCGTGCAGCAGCCGCTCCGGGAGCATCCGGTGGAGGATGGCGCTGCGCGTGCCCTGCACCGCCGGACGCGGACGGTCCGTGGGCAGCTCCAGCAGGCGCGGTGCGCCCCCGAGCTGCGAGCGCCAGAAGGCGAGCTGCGCCTCCAACGCGTCGCCCTTCAGCCAGCCGCGCTGCCAGGCCGCGTAGTCCGCGTACTGCACCGGCAGCTCCGGCAGCGTGGAGGGCTGGCCCGTGCGGAACGACTCGTAGAGGGACGTCACCTCGCGCACGAGGACGCCCATGGACCAGCCGTCGGAGATGATGTGGTGCTTGGCCAGCAGCAGCAGGTGCTGCCGTTCTCCCAACTGGAGCAGCGTGGCCCGGAACAGTGGCCCCCGGCCCAGGTCGAAGGGCCAGCGGGACTCCACGCCCGAGATGCGCCGGGCCTCCAGCTCGCGCTCGCTCTCCTCCAGCGCGCGCAGGTCCACCCGCGCGAGCACCTGCTCCGGCACGGGCGAGATGCGCTGCACCGGCTCCTGGCCCACGGCCTGGAACGTGGTGCGCAGCGACTCATGCCGCCGCACCAGCTCCTGGAACGCGCGCTCCAGCGAGGCCACGTCCAGCGTGCCCTCCAGCCGGAGGGCGGTGAACATGTTGAAGGCCGTGGAGCCGGGCTCCAGCTGGTCCAGGAACCACAGACGCTGCTGCGCGAACGACAGCGGCAGCGCCTCCGAGCGCGCCACGGGCAGGAGGGGGGGCGCCTTCGCTCCCAGCGCGGCGGCGTCCACCTTCAGCGCCAGCTCCGCGACCGTGGGCGCCTCGAAGAGGGCCCGCAGCGGCAACTGCACGCCCAGCGAGGAGCGGATGCGCGAGATGGCCTGCGTGGCCAGCAGCGAGTGTCCGCCCAGCTCGAAGAAGTTGTCGCGCGTGCCCACGCGCCCGACGCCCAGCACCTGGGCCCACTCGCCCGCGAGCACCTCCTCCGTCGGCGTCCGGGGCGCCACGTAGCTGCCGGACACCTCCACGCCCGCCTCACGCGGCTCCGGCAGGGCCCTGCGGTCCACCTTGCCGTTGGCCGTGAGCGGCAGCGCAGGCAGGACGACGAAGGCCGACGGCACCATGTACTCCGGCACCGCGTCCTTCAGCGTCGTCCGCACGCTCGCGACGTCCAGGCCTTCGCCCACCACGTACGCCACCAGCCGCTTGTTGCCGGCGCCCTCGCCGCGCGCCACCACCACGCACTCGCGCACGCCCTCGCAGCGGCCCAGCGCGGCCTCCACCTCCGCCAGCTCCACGCGGAAGCCGCGCACCTTCACCTGCGTGTCGCCGCGGCCCAGGAACTCCAGCACGCCGTCCGCGCGCCACCGCGCCAGGTCGCCCGTGCGGTACATGCGGCTGCCCGGAGGGCCGTAGGGGTTCGGCAGGAAGGCCGCCGCCGTCAGCTCCGGCCGGCCCAGGTAGCCGCGCGCCAGGCCGTCGCCCGCCGCGTACAGCTCCGCCGCCACGCCCTCGGGCACCGGCTGCCACTGCCCGTCCAGCACGTACACCTGCGTGTTGCCGATGGGGCGGCCGATGGGCACCGTCGCCCCGACGGACTCCGCCGTCTCCATGCGGTGGCAGCTCGTGAAGAGCGTGCCTTCCGTCGGCCCGTAGCAGGCCGTCACCGTCACGCCCAGCGTCTCCAGGGCGCGCTTGACGTGCGGCGCCGACACCACGTCGCCACCCGTCAGGAGCTGCTTCACCCCGCGCAACCCCTCCAGGTTGCCCTCCACCATCTGCGTGAAGAGGCCGGCGGTGAGGTGCAGCACCGTCACCCCGTGCCGCTTCAGCACCCCCTCCATCTCCTTCACGTCACCCACCGGCACCGGCGGGTACACCACCAGCCGCGCGCCGTTGAGCAGCGCGCCCCAGACCTCCAGCGTCGACGCGTCGAAGGACACCGGCGCCACCAGCAGCAGCGTGTCCTCCGCCTCCAGCCGCGCGTAGTTGGGGTGGAGCACCGTGCGCAGCACGCTCGCGTGCTCCGTGCACACGCCCTTGGGACGGCCCGTGCTGCCCGACGTGAAGTCCACGTAGGCCAGGTTGCCGCCCCCCACCCCGCCCACCACCGGAGCGGTGGGCTGGCGCGAGAGCGCCTCGCGCTCCTCCTCCACGCACAGCACGTCCAGGCCTTCGGTGGGCAGCCGCGCGCCCAATTCGCGCGTCGTCACCAGCACCCGGGGTCCGGCCTCCGACAGCATGAACGCCAGCCGGTCGCGCGGGTAGTCCGCCTCCAGCGGCACGTACGCGCCGCCCGCCTTGAGGATGCCGAGCAGCGCCACCACCAGGTCGATGCCGCGCTCCAGGCACAGCGCCACCCGCGACTCCGGGCCCACGCCGCGCGCACGCAGCAGGTGCGCGAGCTGGTTGGCCCGCGCGTCCAACTGGGCGTACGTCAGCTGGACGTCGCCCGCTTCCAACGCCACCGCGTCCGGCCGCCGCGCCACCTGCGCGGCGAAGACGTCACCGATGCTCGCCTCGCGCGGGTAGTGCACCGCCGTCTGGTTCCACTCCACCAGCACCCGGCGCTGCTCGTCCGCCGACAGCACGCCCACCTGCCACACGCGCCCCGACTCCGCCGCCACCAGTCCTTCCACCGCGCGCTTCCACTGCCCCAGCAGCCGCTCGATGGTCGCCACGTCGAAGCGCGGCGTGTCGAAGGCCAGCTTCAGGAGCAGCTCCCGGCTGGGGCTGGACGACGCCGTCAGCGGGAAGTTGCTGCGCTCGCTGCCCTGGACGTCACGCACCTCCAGCACGCTGGCGCGCTGGCTCAGCGTTGAGTCGATGGGGTAGTTCTCGAAGACGAAGAGGCTCTGGAACAGCGGCGTGCCTCGCGGCACCTGGCTGAAGCCCTGCACCCGCACCAGCGGGCTGTGCTCGTACTGACGCAGCTCCAGTTGCCGCGCCTGGAGCTGGCGCAGCCACGCCACCACCGGCTCCCGCGCCTGCACGGGCACGCGCACCGGCAGCGTGTTGATGAACATGCCCGTCATGCGCTCGACGCCTGGAAGGTCAGACGGGCGGCCGGACACGGTGGCGCCCAGCACCACCTCCGCTTCGCCGCTGTGCCGCGCGAGCACCAGCGCCCACGCCGCCTGCACCAGGGTGTTCAGCGTGAGCTGGTGGCGCTTGACGAACGCGTCCACCTCCACCGTGGAGGCGGCGGACAGGCGGATGGACTTCTCCGCGTGGTCCTGCGCGTGCAGCTTCGCCTGGGCCGCGCGGTCATCGTACGGCAGCGGCGTGGGGGCGTGCAGCCCCGCCAGCTCGCGCTTCCAGAACGCGTCCATCCGGGACGCGTCCTGCCGCTGGAGCCAGCCGATGAACTCGCGGTACGGCACCGCGCGCTCCGTGGGCACCGCCAGCCCCTGGTCCAACGCGCGGTAGAGGGCGAACAGCTCCTGGATGAGCAGCGACATGCTCCACCCGTCCAGCAGCAGGTGGTGGATGCTCCACAGGCAGCGCAGCACCTGCTCATCCAGGCGGACGACGGTCAGCCGCAGCAGCGGCGCGCGGCCCACGTCGAAGCCTCGCGCGCGGTCCTCCACCAGGTACTGCTGGAACAGCTCCTGCTGCTCCTCGGACGACAGGCCGCGCCAATCCAGCTCCCGCCACGGCAGCTCCGCCGAGGCGTGCACCACCTGCAACGGCTCCGGCAGCCCGTCCCACACGAACGACGTGCGCAGCACGGGGTTGCGCGCCACGAGCAGCTCCCACGCGCGGCGCATCACCGGCAGGTTGACGGTGCCGTGGAAGCTCCACGCCATCTGCTCGCAGTACATGCCCGACGCGGGCTCCAGCAGCGCGTGGAAGAGCATGCCCTGCTGGAGCGGGGACAGCGGGTACACGTCCTCCAGGTCGGGGGCGCCGGACTGCAGGCGCACGAGTCCCGGCGCGTCCAGCCTCGCCAGCGGGAAGTCCGCGGGCGTGTAGCGCTTCGCGTCGTCCGACTGGCGGTTGGCGATGAGGCTCCGCAGCGCCCCGAGGAACGACTCCACCACCGCTTCGACGGTGGCGCGCTCGTGGACGTGGGTGCTGTACGTCCAGGACAGCTCCAGTCGGCCATTGATGACCAGGCCGTTCAGCTCCAGCAGCGCGGTGCGGAGCCCTCCCTCGCCCTGCCCCGGGCCCGCGGGCTCCTTGGCGAGGCCGAACATCGACTCCCCGGCGGCCATCGCGTCGAACTGGCCCAGGTAATTGAAAGCCACCTGCGCCGGGGGCACCGCCCGCAGCTTCGCGGCCTCCGCCCCGTCACCCAGGTAGCGCAGGAGCCCGTACCCCAGGCCCTTGTTGGGCAGGCGCCGCAGCGTGTCGCGCACCGAGCGCAGCCCGTCACCCAGCGAGCCTCCCGCCGGGGCCTCCAGCAGCACCGGGTACACCGTGGTGAACCAGCCCACGGTGCGGGAGATGTCCGCGTCCGCGAACAGCTCCTCGCGGCCGTGGCCCTCCAGGTTGATGCGCACGCGGTCCTGCCCCGTCCAGCGCGTCAGCGCGTGCGTCAGCGCCGCCAGGAGCACGTCGTTGATGTGCGCCCGGTACGCCGCCGGCACCTCCTGCAAGAGGGCGCGCGTCTCCTCCACCTCCAGCACCGCGCGGACGCTGTCCGCCGACGCGAGCGTGTTGGGACCCGTGCGGTCCACCGGCAACGGCGCGACCTCCCTGGTCCCGCCCAGCCAGAAGGCCCGCTCCGACTCCAGCTCCGGGCTGCTCGCGTGGGCTTCCAGTCGACGCGCCCAGGCCTGGAACGACGTCGTCTTCGCCGGCAGGGCCACGGGCACGCCGCGACGCAGCTGCTGGTACGCGGTGTTCAGGTCCTCCAGCAGCACGCGCCACGACACGCCGTCCACCGCGAGGTGGTGGACCACGAGCAGCAGGCGCTCCGTCTGGCCTTCGCCGCGCTCGAACAGCATGGCGCGCAGGAGGAGCCCTTCGTCCAGGCGCAGGCTCTGGTGCAGCCCGGTGGCGGCGGCCTGGATGGCCCGCCGCTGCGCGTCCTCATCCCCCGCGAACGCGGAGACGTCCTGACGCCGCAGGGACACGGGCTGCTCCAGGCCCGCGTTCTCCTGCATCCACCCGGCCTCGCCCCGCACGTAGCGCAGGCGCAGGGCGTCGTGGTGCTCCACCAGCCGCGCCAGGGCCTTCTCCAGCATCCCGGCGTCCACGCGCTGGCGCGCTTCGATCATCACCGCCTGGTTGAAGTGGTGCGGCTGCGTCAGGTCTCGCTCGAAGAACCACGCCTGGATGGGCGTGAGCGGCAGCGGTCCCCGCACGACGCCCTGCTCCGCCTGGGAGGCGAGCGCGGCGGTGGCCACCTGGGCCAGCTCCGCCACCGTCTGGTGCTGGAAGAGCTGCTTCGCCATCAGGCGCAGACCGGCCTGGTTGGCGCGCGAGATGATCTGGATGCTGATGATGGAGTCGCCGCCCAGGGCGAAGAAGTTGTCGTGGATGCCCACCTTCTCCACGCCCAGCACCGACGCCCAGATGGCCGCCAGCGTCTGCTCCTCCGGCGTCCGGGGCGCGACGAAGGCGCTGCCCGAATCCGGCCGCTCACCCTGCGGCGCCGGCAGCGCCTTGCGGTCCACCTTGCCGTTGGGCGTCAGCGGCAGGGACTCCAGCATCACGAACGCGGCCGGGATCATGTACTCCGGCAGCAGGCCCTTCAGCGCGGTGCGCAGGGCGTCCACCGTGGGACGCGTCGCCTCCGCGCCGCCCACGTACGCCACCAGCCGCTTGATGCCGGGCGTCTCCTCCCGCACCACCACGACGCTCTCCGACACGCCCTCGCAGCGGCTGAGCGCGGACTCCACCTCGCCCAGCTCGATGCGGAAGCCACGCACCTTCACCTGCGAGTCGAAGCGCCCCAGGAACACCACGCTGCCGTCCGGCAATTGCTTCACCTGATCGCCGGTGCGGTACAGCCGCGCCCCCGGCTCCGTGCGGAACGGATGCGGCACGAACTTCTCCGCCGTCAGCTCCGGCCGACCCAGGTAGCCCAGCGCCAGGCCGTCACCGCCGATGTACAGCTCGCCCAGCACGCCCACGGGCACCGGCTGGAGCTCCGCGTCCAGGACGTACAGCTCCGTGTTGGCCAGCGGCCGGCCGATGGGCACCGTCACCGCGTCGTCGGACAGCGCGTCCACGGCATGCCACGCGGCGAACGTCGTGCTCTCCGTGGGGCCGTACGCGTTGACGAACTTCCCCGGCGCGCCCTTCGCGAGCACCGCCCGCGCCGCGCCCGGATCCACCGCGTCACCGCCCACGTGGAGCTGACGCACCGTCTGGAACATCTCCGCCGACTGCGCCACCAACTGGTTGAAGAGCGCGGACGTCACGAACAGCGTGCTGATGCGCTCGTCGCGCAGGTACGCCGCGAACGCTACGGGCGACAGCGCCACGTCCCGCGACATCCCCACCAGCCGGCCGCCGTTGAGCAGCGCGCCCCACACCTCGAACGTCGCCGCGTCGAACGACGCGTTCGACACCTGCGCGATGCGGTCCGCCGCCGACAGCTGGATGAAGTTCGTCTCCACCACCAGCCGCACCACCGCCCGGTGCGGCACCCACACGCCCTTCGGCTTGCCCGTGCTGCCCGACGTGTAGATGACGTACGCAGGGTCCGTCGCCTCCACGCCGCTCTCCGGCGCGTGCGTCGGCTCCGCGTCCAGCTCACCGTCGTCCAGGCCCACCACCCGCGACGCGCCCTCTGGCAGCGCGCTGCGCAGGGACGCCTGCGTCACCAGCACCTCCACCCCGGCGTCCTCCACCATGAACGCCAGCCGCTCGCGTGGGTAGCCCGCGTCCAGCGGCACGTACGCCGCCCCCGCCTTGAGGATGCCCAGCATCCCCTCCACCATCCCCACGCCCCGCTCCACGCACAGCCCCACCCGCGAGCCTCGCCCCACGCCCAGCTTCCGCAGCCGGTTCGCGAGCTGGTTCGCCCGCGTCTCCACCTGCCGGTACGTCCGCTGCGTCCCCGCGAAGTCCAGCGCCACCGCGTCCGGCGTGCGCTCCACCTGCGCCGTCACCAGCGCGTGGACGCACTGCTGCCTCGGGTACGCCGTGCGCGTCGCGTTCCACGCCACCACCTGACGCTGGCGCTCCTCCGACGTCAGCAGCTCCAGCCGCCCCACCTTCGCGTCCGGGTTCGCCGCGATGCCCTTCAGCAGCACCTCCAGGTGCCCCGCCATCCGCTCCACCGTCGCCGCGTCGAACAGGTCGGTGTTGTACTCAATGGACCCGGAGAAGCCGGCCGGCGTGTCCGACAGCGACAGCGTCAATTCGAACTTCGTCGTCTGCGCCTCCACGCGCAGCGTGCGCAGGGCCACCTCCGGCATCACCAGCTCCGACACCGGCGCGTTCTGCAGGCTGAACATCACCTGGAACAGCGGCGAGTGGCTGAGCGAGCGCACCGGCTGGAGCAGATCCACCAGCTTCTCGAACGGCACCTCCTGGTGCGCGAACGCGCCGAGCGCCCGCTCCCGCACCTGCGCGAGTACCTGCCGGAAGGTCATCTCCGGCGTCACCCGAGCGCGCAGCACCAGGGTGTTGATGAAGAAGCCAATGAGCCCCTCCAGCTCCGCCCGGTTGCGGCCCGCGATGGGCGTGCCCACCCGGAGGTCTTCCTGGCCGGTGTAGCGCGCCAGCAGCACCTGCCACGCCGCCAGCAGCGTCATGAAGGGCGTCGCGCCCTCCTTCTGCCCGAGCGCCTTGAGCGCTTCGGACACCTCCCGCGGGAACTGCACGAAGTGCTTCGCGCCGCGCGAGCTCTGGACCGCAGGACGCGGCCGGTCCGTGGGCAGGGCGATGACGTCCGGCGCGCCGGAGAGCTGCTCCTTCCACCACTTGAGCTGCGCCTCCAGCGTCTCGCCCTGGAGCCACTCGCGCTGCCACGCGGCGTAGTCCGCGTACTGGAGCGCCAGCGGGGGCAGCGGGGATGGGCGGCCGTGGAGGAACGCGTCGTAGAGCGCGGCCAGCTCGCGGATGACGACGCCCATGGACCAGCCGTCGGAGATGGCGTGGTGCATCGTCACGAGCAGGACGTGCTCGCGCTCCTGGGTGCGCAGGAGCGACGCGCGCACCAGCGGGCCCCGGGTCAGGTGGAACGGGCGCAGCGACCCCTCGCGCACCAACCGTTGCAGCTCGTCCTGGAGGGCGGCGCCGGACAGGGCGCGCAGGTCCACCACGTCCAGCGTCATGGGCGACGGCGGCGCGATGACCTGCACGGGCCCCGCCTCCGTGGTGCGGAAGGTGGTGCGCAGCGATTCGTGGCGCTCCTGGAGGGCCGTGAACGCCCGCTCCAGGGCGTCGCGCTTCAGCTCGCCCTTCAGCTCGATGGCCAGGGGGATGTTGTAGAGCGCGCTCTCCGGCTCCAGTTGGTCCAGGAACCACAGGCGCTGCTGGGCGAAGGACAGCGGCAGCGGCGACCCATCCCGGGGACGCGAGGCGATGACCGGCGCGCGCGCGGGCTTGCCCTGCTGGGCTTGTTGCTGGCGCAGCTGCTTGAGCAGGAGGGCGCGCTTCTCGGGGGACAGGGCTGCGATGCGCTTGTCTGCGTCACTGCTCATTGCTGGAAACCTTCTTGCTGTCGTCCTGGGGGAGCACTTCGTCAGAGGAAAGGAGCGCCTCCGCCTCTTCGGCGGAAAGGTTCTCCAGCTCCCCCATGAGTCGTTCGAGTTCCGCGGGATCCGTCTGCGCGGCCTGGGCCTGCACGATGTGGACGGCGAGGTTCTCCACCGTCGGGGACTCGAAGATGTCCCGGAGCGGCAGCTCCACGTCGAACGTCGTGCGGATGCGTGAGATGAGCTGGGTGCCCAGGAGGGAGTGGCCTCCCAGCTCGAAGAAGTCGTCGTGGACGCCCACCTGCTTGACGCCGAGCAGCTCCGCCCAGATGCCGGCGAGTTCCTCCTCCAGCGCGTCACGCGGCGCCACGTAGCCCTTTTCCAGCTCGGGCCGCTCGGAGTCCGGTGCCGGCAGCGCCTGGCGATCCAGCTTGCCGTTGGGCGTGAGCGGCAGCGCCGGGAGCGACACGAAGGCGGTGGGCACCATGTATTCGGGCAGGCGCGCGAGGAGCGCGTCCTTCAGCACGCGCACGTCCAGCACCTCGCCCTCGCGGGGCACCGCGTAGCCCACGAGCCGGGGGTTGCCGGGCACGTCCTCGCGCAGGAGGACGACGGTGGCCTCCACGGCGGGATGGTCCGCGATGGCCGCCTCCACCTCGCCCAGCTCGATGCGGTAGCCGCGCAGCTTGAGCTGGTGGTCGATGCGGCCCAGGAACTCGATGTCCCCGGACGGCAGGTAGCGCACCAGGTCGCCCGTCGCGTACAGGCGCCCTCCCGCGTCGGGGCCGAAGGCGTCCGGCACGAAGCGCTCCGCCGTCAGGTCCGCGCGGTGCAGATAGCCCCGCGCCAGTCCCACGCCGCCCACGTGCAACTGGCCGGGGATGCCCACCGGCACCGGCTGCCCGTGGTCGTCCAGCACGTACACCCGCACGTTCGGCAGCGGCGTGCCGATGGTGGGCCGCTCCGGATCCACGTTCGCCCGGACGGTGGCGCACACCGTCACCTCCGTGGGGCCGTACGCGTTGAGGAAGCGGCGGCCCGGGGACCAGCGGCGCACCAGCTCCGCGGAGCACGCCTCACCGGCGGCGGCCACGGACGTGAGCGCGGGCAGATCCTCCGGGGAGAGCTGCGCCAGCACCGACGGGGTGAGCGTCACCGTGGTGATGCCCCGCGACTTCAGCAGGCCGTGCAGGGGGGGGCCGGGCAGCAGCTCATCGCGCGGCGTCAGATGCAGGGCCGCGCCGGCCAGCAGCGCGGAGAACGTCTCCCACACGGACGCGTCGAAGCCGAACGCCGCGAACTGGAGGACGCGGCTGGAAGGCGTGATGCCCAGCGCCGCGATGGCCGCCGTGGCCGTGTTGCACAAGCCACGGTGGTGCAGCAACGTCCCCTTCGGCCTTCCCGTCGAACCCGACGTGTAGATGACGTACGCCAGGTGCTCCGGCTCCAACTGCACCGGGGGCGCCGTCACGGGATGCTTCGCGATGCGCGCCGCATCCGAATCCAGGCACACCAGCAGCTCACCCTGCGACGGTAGCTCATCCGCCAGGGCGTCCTGCGTGACGATGACGGGCACCGCCGCGTCCGCCAGCATGTAGGCCAGGCGGTCAGCCGGGTACGACGGGTCCAGGGGCAGGTACGCCGCGCCCGCCTTGAGGATGCCCAGGATGCCCACCACCATGTCGAGCGAGCGTTCCACGCACAGTCCCACCCGGGACTCGATGCCCACGCCGCCCTGCTTCAGGTGCCACGCGAGCTGATTGGCCTTCGCGTCGAGCTGCGCGTACGTCAGCGACTCCGCGCCGAACACCGCCGCCAGCGCCTGGGGCGTGCGCGCGGCCTGCGCCTCGAACAGCGCGGTGGCCGTGGGGCCCGGCAGCTCCGCCGTGCGGGTGTCGTTCCACGTCTCCAGCAGCGTGCGGCGCTCTTCGCCGGTGAGCAGGGACAGCGAGGACAGGCGGCGGGAGGGCTCGCGCGTGAGGCCCTCCAGCACCTGTTCGAAGTGCTTCGCCATCCGGGCCACGGTCGACGTGTCGAACAGGTCGGTGGCGAACTCCCAGACGCAGGCGAGCCCCTGGGGCGTCTCCTGCACCGCGACGGTCAGGTCCAGCTTGGCGCGCGTGGCCTCCTGGCCCACCTGGGTGAGCTTCAGGCCGGGCAGCTCCAGCCGCGACGCGGGGGTGTTCTGGAGCACCAGCTTCACCTGGAACAGCGGGGCCTGCCCCAGGCTGCGCTTGGGGTTCAGCTCCTTCACCAGCTCCTCGAAGGGCAGGTCCTGGTGCGCGTAGGAGGACAGCGCCGTCTCCCGCGCGCGCGCCAGCAGCTCGCGCACGGTGGGGTCGCCGCCCAGGTCGCCGCGCAGGACGAGCTGGTTGACGAAGAAGCCGATGAGGCCCTCGGTCTCCGCGCGGTTGCGGTTGGCGATGTCCGTGCCCACCACGATGTCCGTGCGGCGCGTGTAGCGCGACAGCACCACCTGGAAGCCCGCGAGCAGCGCCATGAACAGCGTGACGCCTTCACGGCGGCACAGGGCCTGGAGCTCCGCCATCACCGAAGGCGGCACCAGCACCTGGAGCTGCTCGCCGTGGTGCGACTGCACGGTGGGCCGGGGCCTGTCGGTGGGCAGGTCCACCGTCTGCGGCGCGCCGTCCAGCTGCTTGCGCCACCACGCGAGCTGCCGGGCCAGGGCGCCCTCTTCCAACCACTTGCGCTGCCAGGCCGCGTAGTCCGCGTACTGGAGGGTCAGCTCCGGCAGCGGCGACGGCTGGCCCAGGCGGAAGGCCTCGTAGAGGGCCACCACCTCGCGCACGAGCACGCCCATGGACCAGCCGTCGGAGACGATGTGGTGCATGGTCAAGAGCAGCAGGTGCTCCTGCTCCGCGAGCTGTAGCAACGTCACGCGCAGCAGCGGTCCCTTCGAGAGATCGAAGGGGCGCTTCGCCTCGTCCTGGGCCCGCTGGAGCGCCTCCTCCTCGCGGGTGGACCCGGGCAGCGAGCGCAGGTCCTGCATGGGCAGCGGCGATTCCGGCACCGGCAGGATGACGTGGAGCGGCCGGCCCTCCTCGGAGCGGAAGACGGTGCGCAGCGACTCATGGCGGCGGAACAGCTCCGCGAACGCCCGCTCCAGCGCGGCCACGTCCAGCGTGCCCTGGAGCCGGAGCGCGGCGGGCACGTTGTGGAACGCACCCTGCGGCTCCAACTGGTCCAGGAACCACAGGCGCTGCTGCGCGAAGGACAGCGGCAGCGCATCCGTGCGCGGCACGGCCACCAGGGGCGGCACGCGCGGGCCCTCGGCGTCCTTCGCCTTGGCGTCCAGCAGGCGCGGCAGGAGCCCCGCGACGGTGGGCGCCTCGAAGAGGTCGCGCAGGGGCAGCTCCACCTGGAACACGTCCCGAGCACGCGACACCGCCTGCGTCGCCCGGAGCGAATGTCCGCCCAGCGCGAAGAAGTCGTCGTGCAGGCCCACCTTCTCCACGCCCAGCACCTGCGCGAAGAGTCCGGCGAGCAGCTCCTCCTCCGGCGTGCGCGGCGCCACGAAGCCCGAGTCCTCCCCCGGGCGTGCGGCCTCCGGCGCGGGCAGGGCCTTGCGGTCCACCTTGCCCGTCACCGCCACGGGCAGCGCGTCCAGCACCACGAAGGCCACCGGGACGAGGTAGTCCGGGAGCGTCCTGCGCAGCGCGGCCCGCAGCGACGCGGCGTCCAGCGTGGCGCCGGCCTTCGGCACCGCGTAGCCCACCAGCCGCTTGTCCCCGGGCACGTCCTCGCGCGCGAGCACCACGCCCGCGGCGACGTCCGGGAGGGCCGTCAGCACGGCCTCGATTTCGCCCAGCTCGATGCGGAAGCCGCGCACCTTCACCTGGTCGTCCTGGCGACCCAGGTATTCCAGCGCGCCGTCGGCACGGCGACGCACGCTGTCGCCCGTGCGGTACAGGCGCGCACCGGGCTGCGTGCTGAACGGATCCGGCACGAAGCGTTCGGCGGTCAGGTCCGGGCGCCCGAGGTAGCCCCGGCCCACGCCGTCGCCACCGACGAAGAGTTCGCCCACCGCGCCCAGCGGCGCGAGCCGGCCCGCCGCGTCCAGCACGTACAGGCGCGTGTTGGCGATGGGATGACCGATGGGCACGGGGCCCGTGCGCGGCTCATCCTCCCGCACCTCGTGGATGCAGCAACCCACCACCGTCTCCGTGGGGCCGTACTCGTTGATGAGCCGCGTGCCCGGCGCGTACCGCCGCCAGTGCTCCAGCGCCTCGTAGCCCAGGGCCTCGCCGCCGATGACGAAGGCGCGGGCCCGGCCGGCGGCGTCCTGCTCCCCGAGCTGCGCCTCCAGCAGGCGCAGGTGCGCGGGCGTCAGCTTCACGAGGCTGTGGTCGGCCTGACGGCGCAGGGCATCACCCAGGCCCTCCACCGCGCCCACGGCTTCGTCCACCAGCACGGCGGGACGGCCCGCGGCGAGCGGGGCCAGGAGGCTGGTCACCGTGAGGTCGAAGGAGAACGACGAGTGCACCGGCGCACCCTGCCCCTCCGCCACGCGGTACGCGCCCAGCGTCCAGACGAGGTAGTTGACCACGCCCCCGTGCGTCACCATCACGCCCTTGGGGCGGCCGGTGCTGCCGGACGTGTAGATGACGTAGGCGAGCGCTTCCGGGAGCGCCGCCACCTCCGGGCGGGTGGTCGGCTGCGCCGCGAGCACGGCCTCCAGCGCGTCCATGCGGACGACCGGGGTGCTCACGCCGGGCAGGCGCGCCTCCAGGTGCTGGTGCGTCAGCAGCGCGGAGAGGCCGGCGTCGCGGGCCATGTAGCCCAAGCGGTCCTCGGGATAGGTCGGATCCAGGGGCACGTACGCGCCCCCCGCCTTGAGCACGCCCAGGAGCGCGACGATGAGGTCGGGGCCACGCTCCAGGCAGATGCCCACGCGCGACTCCGGGCCCACGCCCAGCGTGCGCAGGTGGTGCGCCAGTTGGTTCGCGCGCGCATCCAGGGCACCGGCCGTCATGCGGCCGGTGTTCCAGCGCAGGGCCTCCGCGTCGGGGGCTTGCGCGGCGCGGGACTCGAAGAGCTGCTGCACCGCGAGCGTGCGCGGGTACTCCGCGTGCGTCGCGTTCCAGGCGTCGCGCAGCGCGTGCGCCTCCTCCGACGACAGGAGCGTCACCTCCGCGATCCGCTGGGTGTCCCGCGCGGCCAGCGCCTCCAGGGCCCGGCGCCACTGGCCGAGCAGGGCCTTCGCCGTGGCCTCGTCGAAGCGCGGCGTCTCATGCGCGAGCTTGAGCAGCAGCTCGCGGCCGGGAGCGGCCACGGCGGTGAGCGGGTAGTTCGTCCGCTCGAAGGCGTGGAAGTCGCGCACGTCCAACTGGCGGGCCTGCGTGTCCACTGCGGTGTCGACGGGGTAGTTCTCGAAGACGAGCAGCGTCTCGAAGAGGGGCGTTCCCCGGGGCACGTCGCTCCAGCCCTGCACCTGCACGAGCGGGCTGTGCTCGTGGTTGCGCAGCTCCACCTGCTGCGACTGGAACCGCTGGAGCCACGGGACGACGGTGGCCTGCTCCTCCAGGCGGACGCGCACGGGCAGCGTGTTGATGAACATGCCCAGCATCGTGTCGACGCCGGCCAGCTCCGACGGACGTCCCGCGACGGTCGCGCCGAAGACGACGTCGGACGTGTTCGCGTGGCGCGCGAGCACGAGCGCCCACGCGGCCTGCACCAGGGTGTTGAGGGTGAGCTGGTGCCGGCGCGCGAAGGCCTGGAGCGCCTCGGTCGTCGCGGTCGGCAGGAGCACCGCCTGCTCCGACAGGCCCCCGCTGGCCAGGGTGCGGGACGCGGCGCCCGCCGGGAGCGGCGTGGCGGCGGTGAAGCCCGCCAGGGTGTCACGCCAGAAGGACTCCGTGCGCGCGAGGTCCTGGCGCTGGAGCCAGGCGATGTACTCGCGATACGGGGGGCCCTTCGCCAGGGCCGGGGCCTGGCCCTTCACCAGCGCGGCGTAGCGGAGGAAGACGGCCTGTCGCAGGAGCGCCGAGCTCCAGCCGTCCGTCAGCAGGTGGTGGAAGCTCCACACCAGGCGGTACGCATGTTCCTCCGTGCGGAGCAGCGCCACCCGCATCAGGGGCGCTCGGGACAGCTCGAAGCCGAGCGCCCGGTCCTCCGCGAGGAACGACTCCAGCCGCGACTGCTGTTCCGCGGCGGGCAGCCCGCGCCAGTCGAGCTCCATCCACGGCAGCGTCACGCGGGCGTGCACGGCCTGGAGGGGGGATTCCAGGCCCTGCCAGAAGAAGGACGTGCGCAGCACCGGGTGGTGCGCGAGGACGTCCTCCCAGGCCTGCTTGAGGGCGCCCAGGTCCAGCGCTGAGTGGAAGCTCCACGAGCGCTGCTCGAAGTACGCGCCCGACGCCGGCTCCAGCAGCGTGTGGAAGAGCATGCCCTGCTGCATGGGCGACAGGGGGTATAGGTCCTCCAGGTCGGGCACCGCCGCGAGGACGCGCTCCAGCCCGGACGCGTCCACCCGGGCGAGCGGGAAGTCGGTGGGCGTGCGGCGCGCCGCGTCCTCCGACGCGCGGGTCGAGATGAGCGTGCGCAGCGCGGCCACGAAGTCCCGGGCCAGGGACTCGATGGTCGCCGGGTCGTAGAGGTTCTCGCTGTAGCCCCAGCTCAGTTGGAGCTGTCCGTCCAGCACCAGTCCGCTGACGTCCAGGACGTGTCGGCGCGGAGCACGGGGGCTGCGCACTGGACCACTGCCCTCGCGGGCGATGCCGAAGGCGGTGTCCCCTGCTCCGGACGCGACGCCGTCGAACTGTCCCAGGTAGTTGAAGGACACCTGCGCGGGGGGCGCGGCGCGCAGGGCTTCCACGGTCGCGTCATCGCCCATGAAGCGCAGGAGCCCGTAGCCCAGGCCGTTGCCCGGCAGGCGCCGCAGGGTGTCGCGGACCGCGCGCAGGCCGTCACCGGGGCTGCCGGACACCGGCACCTCCAGCAGCACGGGATACACGGCGGTGAACCAACCCACCGTGCGGGAGATGTCCGCGTCCGCGAACAGCTCCTCGCGGCCGTGGCCTTCCAGGTTGACGCGCACGCGGGGCTGCCCCGTCCAGCGCGCCATGGACTGCACCAGCGCCGCGAGCAGCACGTCGTTGATCTGCGCACGCCACGCGCCGGGCACTTCCTGCAACAACAGTCGCGTCTCCTCCACGTCGAGCGACAGCGACACGCTCTTCGTCGAAGCCACGATGTTCTCACCGCCGGCCCGGTCCACGGGCAGCGGCGCGACGCTCCGGGTGCCGTCCAGCCAGAAGGCACGCTCGGCCAGCACCTCGGGGGTGCCGGCATGGGCCTCCAGCTTGCGGGCCCACGTCTGGAATGAGGTCGTCTTCGCGGGTAGCCGCACCGGGCGGCCCGACGCGAGCTGCTGATAGGCGGTCTCCAGGTCCTCCAGGAGCACGCGCCAGGACACACCGTCCACCGCGAGGTGATGCACCGCCAGCAGCAGGCGGGCCGTGTGGCCTTCCCCACGCTCGATCAACATCGCGCGCAGCAGCAGGCCCTCCTCCAGCACCTGGCTCGCCTGCACCTGGGCCGCGGCTTCCTGGAGGGCCTGCGCCTTCGCGGCTTCGTCCAGCGCGGAGACGTCCAGCCGCCGCAGCGTCAGGGGCTGTTCGACGCCGACGTTCTCCTGTGACCAACCCTGGGGCTCGCGGGTGAAGCGCAATCGCAGGGCATCGTGGTGCGCGACGAGGTGACGGAGCGCCTGCTCCAGGAGCGCGGCGTCCACCGGACGGCGGACCTCAATCATCAACGACTGGTTGAGGTGATGCGGATCAACGACGTCTTCTTCAAAGAGCCGGCGCTGGATGGGCGTGAGCGGGACGGACCCGCGCACCTCACCCTGCTCCGCGACGACGAGCTGGGCCGTCGTGGCGACGACCGCCAGCGCGGCGATCGTCTGGTGCTGGAAGAGCTGTCGGGTGGTGATGCGCAGGCCGGCCTGCGCGGCGCGCGCGACGATCTGGAGGCTGATGATGGAGTCGCCGCCCAGCTCGAAGAAGTTGGCGTGGATGCCCACGCGCTCCAGCCGCAACACCTGGGCCCAGATGCGCTCCAGGGTCTGTTCGGTGGGCGTGCGCGGCGCGACGTAGTCCCGGGCCTCCGCTTCCGTGCGCTCCGGCTTGGGCAGGGCCTTGCGGTCCACCTTGCCGTTGGCGTTGAGCGGCAGCGCCTCCAGCACCACCAGCGCCGAGGGCACCATGTACTCCGGCAGCCGCACCTTCAGCTCGCTTCGCAGCGTCGCCACGTCCACCGCGTGGCCCGCCTTCGCCACCACGTACCCCACCAGCCGCTTGTCCCCGGGCACGTCCTCCCGCGCCACCACCACCGCCTCGCGCACGCCCTCGCACGCCCCCAGCCCCGCCTCCACCTCGCCCAACTCCACCCGGTAGCCGCGCACCTTCAACTGGAAGTCCACGCGACCCAAAAACTCCAGCTTCCCGTCCTCCCGCTGCCGGACCTTGTCTCCCGTCCGGTACAGCCGCGCTCCCGCCTCCTCGCTGTAAGCGTCCGGCACGTACCGCTCCGCCGTCAGCTCCGGGCGCCCTACGTACCCGCGCGTCACCACCGCACCACCCACGTACAGCTCCCCCGCCACCCCTCGCGGCACCGGACGCCCGCTCGCGTCCAGCACGTACATCCTCGCGTTCCCAATCGGACGCCCCAGCGCCAGCGTCCCCGCGCCCTCCTCCCACGCACCCTCCACCGCGTTCGTCAGCACGCCGACCGTCGTCTCCGTCGGGCCGTAGTGGTTGAAGACGGCGCACTCCGGCGCGAGCCGACGCACCGTCTCCACCAGCGCCCTGTCCGACGCCTCACCGCCCACCACCAGTCGCTTCAGCGGCAGCACCTGCTTCGCACTCGGCCCGCTCAGCAACGCCCTCAAGTGCGAGGGCACCACCTTCAAGCCCTCCACCCGGTGCGCCTGCATGTACGCGCCCAGCGCCTCCGCGTCCGACGCCACGTCCTTGCCCACCAGGTGCAGCGTCCCGCCCCCGCACAGCATCGGGAAGACGGCCGTGTGCCCCAGGTCCGCCGCCAGCGTCGTCACCGACGCGAAGCTCATTCCCTCCGTCAGCATCAGCCGGCCCTGGATGCTCGCCACGTAGTTGCCCAGCTGCCGGTGCTCCACCACCACGCCCTTCGGGCGCCCCGTGCTGCCCGACGTGAAGATGGCGTAGACGGCATTCTCACCGCGCACGCCCGACGCCACGCGCTCGGTGCTCCCGCCCGCTTCCTCCACCGCTTCGACGACGACGGTGGTGCAGCCCAGCCCCGCCACGTCCTGCGCGTACGCCCGCTGCGTCACCACCACCCGCAGGCTCGCGTCCTCCGCAATCGCCTTCACTCGCGCCGCAGGGAAGGACGTGTCCATCGGCACGTACCCGCCGCCCGCCTTGAGGATGCCCAGCAGGCCCACGATGGACTCCACCGTGCGCTCCACGTAGAGGCCCACCAGCACCTCGGGGCCCACGCCTTGCTTCACCAGCGCCCGCGCCAGCCGGTTCGCCTTCGCGTCCAGCTCCGCGTACGTGAGCTGCTTCCCGTCCGCCACCACCGCCACCGCGCCCGGCACCCGCTCCACCTGCGCCTCGAAGCGCTCGTGGATGCTCTCCGACGGCACGACCTCCGCCGTCTGGTTCCACGTCTTCAGCACCAACAGGCGCTCGGTGTCGCCCAACAGCGACAGCGCACCCACGGGCACGTCCGGGTTCGCGGCCACGCCCTCCAGCAGCACCCGCAGGTGCTCCACCATCCGCTCCACCGTCGTCCGCTCGAACAGCTCCGTGCTGTACCCGAGCGCACCGCGGAAGCCCTCGTCCGACGCGGTGAGCGACAGGCTCAGCTCGAACTTGGTGTGCTCGCCCTCGACGGGCTCCGGACGGAGCGTGAGGTCTGGCAGGGCCAGCGCGGTATCGACCGCGGTGTTGAGCACGAGCATCGCCTGGAACAGCGGCGTGCGGCCCAGGTCGCGCTCCGGGCGCAGTGCCTCCACCAGCTTCTCGAACGGCACCTGCTGGTGCGCGAACGCTCCCAGCGTCGTCTCGCGCACCCGGCCCAGCACCTGCCGGAAGCCCAGCTCCGGCGACAGGCGCGTGCGCAGCACCAGCGTGTTGAGGAACAGGCCGATGAGCCCCTCCACCTCCGCGCGCGACCGACCCGCGACGGGCGTGCCCACGCTGACGTCGTCCTGTCCGCTGTAGCGCGACAGCAACACCTGCCACGCCGCGAGCATCACCATGAACGGCGTCGCACCCTCACGGCGCCCCAAGGCCTTCAGCGCGTCCGACAGCGGCTTCGACAGCTCCACCGGCACCGAGCTTCCCCGGGACGTTGACGTCGCGGGACGCACCTTGTCCGTCGCCAGCTCCAGCGCGGCGGGGGCACCCTCCAGCTCGCGCCGCCACCAGCCGACCTGCTCCTCCAGCGCTTCGTCGCGCAGCCACTCGCGCTGCCACGCCGCGTAGTCCGCGTACTGCAACGGCAGCTCGGGCAGCGGTGATGGCCGGCCCGCGCTGAAGGCCGCGTACAGCGCGCCCAGCTCGCGCACCAGCACGCCCGCGGACCAGCCGTCGGACACGATGTGGTGCAGCAACACCACCAGCAGGTGCTGGCGCTCACCCGTGCGAAGCAACGTCGCGCGCAGCAGCGGGCCCTGTCCCAGGTTGAAGGGACGCAGCGCTTCGGCGCGAGCGAGCCGCCCGGCCTCGGCCTCCCGCTCGGCTTCGGGACGGTCGCGGAGGTCCACCCGCACCAGCCCCGCCTTCAGCTCCGCGGCGATGCGCTGCGAGGGGCGCCCTTCCGCGTCGGCGTGGAAGGTGGTCCGCAGGCCTTCGTGACGCTGGAGCAGCGCATCGAACGCGCGCTCCAGGGCGTCCGCGTCCAGCGTGCCCTCCAGCCGGATGGCGTTCGGGATGTTGTAGAGCGGGCTGTCCGGCTCCAGCTGCTCCAGGAAGTACATCCGCTGCTGCGCGAACGACAGGGGCAGCGCCTCCGTGCGCGGCACCCGCACCAGCGCCGGAGCCGGCCGCGCGTCACCCGCCTGGGCCCGTGCATCCACCCGGCGCGCCAGCTTCTCCACCGTGGGCGCGTCGAACAGCTCGCGCAACGGCAGCTCCACGCCGAAGAGGCCGAACAGCCGCGCCACCACGCGCGTCGCCAGCAGGGAGTGCCCGCCCAGCTCGAAGAAGTCGTCCCGGGGCCCCACCCGCTCCACGCCCAGCACCTGCGCGAAGAGACCGGCGATCAGCTCCTCGGTCGGCGTGCGGAGGCTCCCGAGGTCCGCGTCCTTGCGCGCCTCTCCCTCCGGCACCGGCAGGGCCTTGCGGTCCACCTTGCCGTTCGACGTGAGCGGCAGCGCTCCCAGCACCACCAGGGCGGACGGCACCAGGTACGCCGGCAACTGCTCCTGGAGCGACGCACGCACGGCGGCGACGTCCACCGCTTCGCCCGTGACGTAGCCCACCAGCCGCTTGTCCCCGGGTACGTCCTCGCGCACCACGACCACCGACTCACGCACCGAGGGCTGCCGCGACAGCGCCGCTTCGATGTCGCCCAGCTCGACGCGATAGCCACGCACCTTCACCTGGAAGTCCGCCCGGCCCAGGTACTCCAGCTGTCCGTCCGCCCGCCACCGGGCCACGTCGCCCGTGCGGTACATCCGCGCGCCCGGCTCCGTGCTGAACGGATCCGGGATGAAGCGCTCCGCCGTCAGCTCCGGCCGCTGCTGGTAGCCGCGCGTCACGCCGTCGCCACCCACGTACAGCCCGCCCGCCACGCCCAGCGGCGAGGGACGCAGGCGCGCGTCCAGCACGTACAGCCGGGTGTTCGCGATGGGCCGCCCGATGGGCACCCCCGCCGACACGTCCGCGTCACGCGGCACGTCGTAGACGGCGCAACCCACCACCGTCTCCGTGGGGCCGTACTCGTTGATGAGCCGCGTGCCCGGCATGTGCTGCCGCCAGAAGTCCAGGCTCGCGGGAGGCAGGGCTTCGCCGCCCACCACGAGCGCACCCACGCGCCCCGCCGCCTCGGAGGCCGGCAGCGTCTGGCGCAGGAGCTCCCAGTGCGCTGGCGTCAGCTTCACCAGGCTGTAGTCCGCCCGGGCCCGCAGCGACCGGGCCAGGCCCTCCACGCCATCCGACTCCGGCAGGAGCCACACGCCCCGGCCCGCGACGAGCGGCACCAGGAGGCTGGTCACCGTCAGGTCGAACACCACCGGCGAATGCACCGGCGCGCCAATGCCCTGCTCCAGCCCATACGCCTCCAGGGCCCAGGAGACGTAGTTGTTCAACCCGCCATGCGGCACCATGACGCCCTTGGGCTGACCGGTACTGCCGGACGTGTAGAGCACGTACGCGAGGTGTCCCGCGTCCACGCCCGCGTCGCACGGCGTCACCGGACGCAAGCGCACCCCGACCGCATGGGCATCCAGCAGCACCACCCGCTCGTCCGCCAGCGGCAGCGTGTCCGCGAACCGCTGCAACGTGACGACCACGGCCACGCTGGCGTCGGACAGCATGAAGCGCAGTCGCGGCGCCGGGTACGTCGCGTCCAGCGGCACGTACGCGCCACCGGCCTTCAGGATGCCGAGCAGGCCCACCACCATCTGCGGCGAGCGGTCCACGCACAGGCCCACGCGCACTTCGGGCCCGACGCCCAGCTCGCGCAGGTGCCACGCGAGCTGGTTGGCCTGACGGTCCAGCTGCGCGTACGTGAGGACCTCGCCCTCGAAGCGCACGGCTTCCGCATCCGGCGTCCGGGCGGCCTGGGCCTCGAACAGGTGATTCACGCTCGTGTCCCGCGCGTAGTCGCGCGCGGTGGCGTTCCACTGCACCAGGACCTGCTGGCGCTCCGCGTCCGCGAGCAGCGGCAGGTCGCTCACGCGCTGGCCGGGCTCCTCCACGATGGACTCCAGGAGGACCTGGAGGTGGGAGAGCATCCGCGTGGCGGTGGCGTCGTCGTAGAGTTCCGGGCTGTACTCGATGGCCGTGAGCAGGCCGTCCGCGGAGTCCGCCAGGGACAGCGACAGCTCGAACTTCGCCGCGTGGGTGGCGGTCTCCACCGGGCTCAAGCGCAAGCCACCGGGGAGCATCGCCTCCGGCGGGGGCGCGTTCTGGAACGTGAACATCACCTGGAACAGCGGCGGGCGGGACAGGTCGCGCTCCGGGCGCAGCGCCTCCACCAGCTTCTCGAACGGCACCTCCTGGTTCGACTGCGCGCCGAGCGTCGTCTCCCGCACCTGCTTGAGCAGGTCCCGGAAGGTGAGCTCGCCGCCCAGCCGGGCGCGAAGGACCAGCGTGTTGACGAAGAAGCCGATGAGCCCTTCCAGCTCCGTGCGGTTGCGGCCCGCGACGGGCGTGCCCACGCTGACGTCGTCCTGGCCGCTGTAGCGCGACAGCATCACCTGCCACGCCGCCAGCAGCAGCATGAAGGGCGTCACGCCCTCCTTGCGGCCCAGGTTCCACAGCGCGTCCCGCAGCGCCGGGGAGATGGTCATGGAGCGGCGAGCCCCACCGAGCAGCGGGGCGGCCGTGCGCGGATGATCGGTGGGCAGCTCGATGACGCGGGGCGCGCCCTCCAGCTGCTGCCGCCACCACGCCACCTGCGCGTCGAGCACCTCGTCCTTCAACCACCCGCGCTGCCACGCGGCGTAGTCCACGTACTGCACCGCCAGCTCCCGCAGGGGCGCGGGACGGCCCGCCAGGTGCGCGGTGTACAGCGCGACGACCTCGCGCACGAGGACGCCCATGGACCAACCGTCGGAGACGATGTGGTGCATGACCATGGCGAGCAGGTGCTCGCGCTCACCCAGGCGCACCAGCCGCGTGCGCAGCAAGGGTCCCCGGGCAAGGTCGAACGGCGCGCGGGTTGACGCATCGACGAGACGCCGGGCCTCGGCATCGCGCTCCGCGTGTCCGCTCACGTCGATGACGTCCCACGCCAGGGCCCCCGGGGGGGAGATGACCTGGAACGGCAGGCCATCCTGGGACTGGATGGTGGTCCGCAGGGCCTCATGCCGACGCACCAGCTCCGTCAGCGCGTGCTCCAGGGCCGCCACGTCCAGTTCCCCCTCCAGACGCACGGCGGTCGCCACGTTGTAGGAGGCGCTGCCCGGCTGGAGCTGATCCAGGAACCACAGGCGCTGCTGCGCGAACGACAGCGGCAGCTCGCCGGTGCGCACCATGGGGGTCAGCGGCGGCACCTTCACGCCCTGCCGTGCCCGCAGCGCTTCGTCCACGCGCGACGCGAGGGCCGCGATGGCCGGCGCCTCGAAGAGGGCCCGGAGCGGCAGCTCCACGCCGAAGGCGCTGCGCACCCGCGACATCGCCTGCGTCGCCAGCAGCGAGTGCCCGCCCAAGTCGAAGAAGTTGTCCTCCGCCCCCACCCTCGCCACGCCCAGCACCTGCGCCCACACCTGCGCCAGCAACTCCTCCGTCGGCGTCCGCGGCGCCACGTGCTGCCCCGCCTCCTGCGCCCCGTCCGGCGTCGGCAGCGCCTTGCGGTCCACCTTCCCGTTCGGCGTCAGCGGCAGCGCCTCCAGCACCACGAACGCCGCCGGCACCATGTACTCCGGCAGCCGCTCGCGCAGGAAGTCGCGCAGCCCCACGGCCTCCGTCCCCTCCGGCGCCACCACGTACGCGATGAGCCGACGCGGCTCCTCCCGCAGCAGCACCACCGCCGTGCGCACCGCCGGGTGCTTGCCCAGCACCGACTCGATTTCGCCCAGCTCCACCCGGAAGCCACGCAGCTTCACCTGCGTGTCCGCCCGGCCCAGGAACTCGATGTTCCCGTCCGAAAGGTGCCGCGCCCTGTCTCCCGAGCGGTACAGCCGCGAGCCCGGTGCCCCGTACGGGTTGGGCACGAAGCGCTCCGCCGTCAGCTCCGGACGGTGGCAGTACCCGCGCGTCACGCCCTCTCCGCCAATGTACAGCTCGCTCGCCACCCCCGACGGCACCGGCTTCAGTGCACCGTCCAGCACGTACATCCGCACGTTCGCGAAGGGCTTCCCAATCGGCACCAGCCGGTTGTCTCCCGCTGCCAGCGCGTCGCTCTCGAACCACGTGCTGTCAATCGTCGTCTCGCTGATGCCGTACGAGTTGATGAGGCGTGTGGTGGCTCCAATCACCCCTCGGATGCGCCGATACTCATTCACGTACCAGGCGTCCGAGCCCGCGATGAGCACCTTCATCGCCTCCAGCCGCTGCCCCGTCTCCTCCAGGTGCTGCAGCAGCCCTCGCAGCACCGCCGGCACGAACTCCGCGCAGTCGACGCCTTCCGCCTCCATCAACCCGTGCAGCTTCCCAGGCTCCAGCAGCCACTCGCGCGGGCTCAGCACCAGCTTGCCTCCCGAGCACAGCGCCCGGGACAAGTCTCCGCCGAAGACGTCGAAGGAGAAGCTCGCCATCTGCAGGTGGCTGCGGCACGCCTCCTTCAGCCCGTAGCTTCGCTCCCACCCCAGGTACGCATTCGCCCAGCTTCGGTGCGACACCATCACGCCCTTCGGCGTCCCCGTGCTCCCCGACGTGAAGACGACGTACGCCAGGTTCTCCGACGAAGCCCTCCGAGTCGGCGCTTCCGTGGGCAGGCCCGCGCGGGCGGCGGCCTCCACGTCCAGCAGGTAGCGCGGCAGGCCCGGCGCCTCCACCGTGCCCTCCAGCGACTGCTGCGTCAGCAGCAGCGACATCCTCGACTCGGACACCATCAGCGCCAGTCGGTCCGCCGGGTACGACGGGTCCAACGGCACGTACGCGCCACCCGCCTTCAGGATGCCCAGCAGCGCCACCAGCAGCCTCGGCGTGCGCTCCAGGCACACGCCCACCAGCACCTCGGGGCCCACCCCGAGGCTTCGCAGGTGGTGCGCCAACTGGTTCGCCTGCGCTTCCAGCTCCCCGTACGTCAGCGCCGCTTCTCCCGGCGCCACCACCGCCTGCGCTCCCGGCGTCCGCTTCGCCTGCTCCGCGAAGCGCTCCGGAATCCCCTGCTCCGCCGGCAGCGCCACGTCGGTGTCGTTCCACTCGACGAGCACCTTGCGCCGCTCCGCCTCGCCCAGCATCGGCAGGTCCAGCACCCGCGCATCCGGGCTCGAAGCGATGCCTTCCAGCAGCACGCCGAAGTGCGCCAGCAGGCGCTGCACCGTCGCCGCGTCGAAGAGGTCCGTGTTGTATTCGAGCGCGGCCGTCAGTCCCTGGCCCGTCTCCACCATGTCCAGCGACAGCTCGAACTTGGCGGTGCTGCCTTCGGTCTCCAGGGCGCGCAGGGACAGCCCGGCTCCGGTCACCGCCGTGGAGGACGGCGCCCCGTTCACGACGGAGAACATCACCTGGAACAGCGGCGAGCGGCTCAGGTTGCGCTCGGGCTTGAGCTCCTCCACCAGCTTCTCGAACGGCACCTCCTGGTGCGCATAGGCGCCCAGGGTCGTCTCACGCACCTGCTTGAGCAGGTCCCGGAACGTGGGGTTGCCCTCCAGGTTCGCGCGCAGCACCAGCGTGTTGACGAAGAAGCCGATGAGGCCTTCCAGCTCCGCGCGGTTGCGACCCGCGATGGGCGAGCCCACGCTCACGTCCTGCTGTCCGCTGTAGCGCGACAACAGCACCTGCCACGCGGCGAGCAGCACCATGAACGGCGTGGCGCCTTCCTTCTGGCCCAGCGCCTTCAGCGCCGCTTCCACCTCGCGGGGATAGTGGGCCGTCACCACCGCGCCATTGACCGAAGGCACCGCCGGGATGGGCCGGTCCGTGGGCAGCTCGATGGCCTGGGTGGCCCCGTGCAGTTGCTTGCGCCAGTACTCCAGCTGCGCGTCGAGCACCGGCCCCTGGAGCCACTCACGCTGCCAGGCCGCGTAGTCCACGTACTGGATCTTCAACTCCGGCAGCGGCGACGGCTGCCCCTGGCTGAACGCTCCGTAGAGCGCCAGGAACTCCCGCAGGAAGATGCCGCGCGACCAGCCGTCGGAGATGACGTGGTGCAACGTCAGGAGCAGCACGTGCTCCGTGGCGGAGAGCTTGAGCAGCATCGCGCGCAGCAACGGCCCCACGGAGAGCGTGAAGGGCTGCTGCACGTCGCGGTACACCCGCAGGCGGGCCTCGGCCTCGCGCGCTTCGGCGGGCAGGGCCTGGAGGTCCACCTGGGTGAGCGTCAGGGGCTCCGGAGGCGAGATGACCTGCACCGCGCCGCCCTCTTCCGCGCGCAGCGTCGTGCGCAGGACCTCGTGACGGCGCACGAGCTCGTCCAGGCAGCGCTGGAGGGCCGGCACGTCCAGGGGGCCGTCCAGGCGGACCGCGAGCGGGATGTTGTACTGCGGGTTCTGGGGCTCGAACTGGTCGAGGAACCACAGCCGCTGCTGGGCGAACGACAGCGGGAAGGAGAGCGCGTTCCTGGGACGCGCCACCAGGGTCGCCGCCGGAGTGGCCGCGCTCTTCTGGCGCAGCTTCCGCATCAGCAGGTCCTGCTTCTCGGGCGACAGGGAGGAGAAACGCTTCGACGAGTCACTCATTGGAGGTCTTCCTGCCGTTCGCCAGTTCCGCGTCCAGGAGGGCCTGCGCCTCGTCTCCGGACATCTCTTCCATCTCCGCCATCAACGCCGCCAGCTCTTCGGGATCCACCTGTGCGGCCTGGGCTTCCATCACGAGCACCGCCAGCGTCTCCACCGTGGGCGACTCGAACAGCTCGCGCAGCGGCAGCTCCACCTCGAACGTCTGGCGGATGCGGGAGATGGCCTGCGTCGCCAACAACGAGTGGCCACCCAGCTCGAAGAAGCCGTCGTGGATGCCCACCTGCTTCACGTTCAACAGCTCCGAGAAGATGTTCGCGAGCTGCTGCTCCAGCTCACTGCGCGGGGCCACGAACTCCCGAGCACGCGGCTCCGCGTCCGCATCCGGTGCGGGCAGGGCCTTGCGGTCCACCTTGCCGTTGGCGTTGAGCGGCAGCGCCTCCAGCACCACCAGCGCCGAGGGCACCATGTACTCCGGCAGCCGACCCTTCAGCTCGCTTCGCAGCGTCGCCACGTCCACCGCGTGGCCCGCCTTCCCCACCACGTACCCCACCAGCCGCTTGTCCCCGGGCACGTCCTCCCGCGCCACCACCACCGCCTCGCGCACGCCCTCGCACGCCCCCAGCCCCGCCTCCACCTCGCCCAACTCCACCCGGTAGCCGCGCACCTTCAACTGGAAGTCCACGCGACCCAAAAACTCCAGCTTCCCGTCCTCCCGCTGCCGGACCTTGTCTCCCGTCCGGTACAGCCGCGCTCCCGCCTCCTCGCTGTAAGCGTCCGGCACGTACCGCTCCGCCGTCAGCTCCGGGCGCCCTACGTACCCGCGCGTCACCACCGCACCACCCACGTACAGCTCCCCCGCCACCCCTCGCGGCACCGGACGCCCGCTCGCGTCCAGCACGTACATCCTCGCGTTCCCAATCGGACGGCCCAGCGCCAGCGTCCCCGCGCCCTCCTCCCACGCACCCTCCACCGCGTTCGTCAGCACGCCGACCGTCGTCTCCGTCGGGCCGTAGTGGTTGAAGACGGCGCACTCCGGCGCGAGCCGACGCACCGTCTCCACCAGCGCCCTGTCCGACGCCTCACCGCCCACCACCAGTCGCTTCAGCGGCAGCACCTGCTTCGCACTCGGCCCGCTCAGCAACGCCCTCAAATGCGAGGGCACCACCTTCAAGCCCTCCACCCGGTGCGCCTGCATGTACGCGCCCAGCGCCTCCGCGTCCGACGCCACGTCCTTGCCCACCAGGTGCAGCGTCCCGCCCCCGCACAGCATCGGGAAGACGGCCGTGTGCCCCAGGTCCGCCGCCAGCGTCGTCACCGACGCGAAGCTCATTCCTTCCGTCAGCTTCAGCCGCCCCTGGATGCTCGCCACGTAGTTGCCCAGCTGCCGGTGCTCCACCACCACGCCCTTGGGCCGCCCCGTACTGCCTGACGTGAAGATGGCGTAGACAGCGTTCTCACCGCGCACGCCCGACTCCATGCGCGTCGCCTCCGCGACCACGTCCTCCACGATCAGCGTCTGGCGGTCCAGGTTCGCCACCGCGTTCGCGTACGCCCGCTGCGTCACCACCACGCTCAAGCTCGCGTCATCGACAATCGCCTTCACGCGCGCGGTCGGGAACGACGTGTCCATGGGCACGTAGCCGCCACCCGCCTTGAGGATGCCCAGCAGGCCCACGATGGACTCCACCGTGCGCTCCACGTAGAGGCCCACCAGGGACTCGGGACCGACTCCCAGCGCCTGAAGCCGCTTCGCCACGCCGTTCGCGCGCGCGTCGAGTTCCGCGTAGGTGAGCTGACGTCCGTCCGCCACCACCGCCACGGCGTTGGGGATCCGCTTCGCCTGCGCCTCGAAGAGCGCGTGGATGCACTCCGACGGAGTGGCCTCCGCCGTCTGGTTCCACGTCTTCAACACCTGCTGCCGCTCGGCGGCGCCCAGCAGGGGCAACGCGCCCACGGACACTTCCGGGTCCGCGGCGAGCCCCTCCAGCAGCGTCCGCAGGTGCTCCACCATCCGCTCCGCCGTCGAGTGCTCGAACAGGTCGGCGCTGTACATCAGCGCGCCCTGGAAGCCTGACGGGGCATCGCTCAGCGACAGGTTGAGTTCGAACTTGGCCGTCTGGGTTTCGATGTCCACCCGGCGCAGGGACAGGTCTCCCAGCGTCAGCTCCGTATCGACCTCCGTGTTGAGCACGAGCATCGCCTGGAACAGCGGCGTGCGGCCCAGGTCACGCTCCGGCCGCAGCGCATCCACCAGCCGCTCGAAGGGCACCTGCTGGTGCGCGAACGCGCCCAGCGTCGTCTCCTTCACGCGCGCGAGGACCGTCCGGAAGCTGTCGTCCGGAGCCAGCCGCGTGCGCAGCACCAGCGTGTTGAGGAACAGGCCGACGAGTCCCTCCACCTCCGCCTGCGTGCGGCCCGCGACGGGCGTGCCCACGCTGACGTCGTCCTGCCCGCTGTAGCGCGACAGCAACACCTGCCAGGCCGCGAGCAGCACCATGAACGGCGTCGCGCCCTCGCGACGGCCCAGGGCCCTCAGTGCGTCGGTCAGGTCCTTCGACCACCGCACCGGGACCGAACCTCCGCGCGCCGACAGCGTCGCCGGGCGCGCCTTGTCCGTCGGCACCTCCAGCGCGGCGGGGGCTCCGTCCAGTTGCCGCCGCCACCAACCGACCTGCTCCTCCAGCGCCTCGCCTTGCAGCCAGTCCCGCTGCCAGACGGCGTAGTCCGCGTACTGCACGGGCAGCACGGGCAGCTCGGCGTCGCGCTGCTCCAGGCGCGCGGCGTAGAGCGCCACCAGCTCCCTCACCAGCACGCCCGCGGACCAGCCGTCGGACACGATGTGGTGCATCGTCAGCAGCAACAGGTGCGTGTGCTCACCGGTTCGCAGCAGCGTCACGCGCAGCAGCGGGCCGTGAAGCAGATCGAACGGGCGCACGGCGTCCGCCCGGGCCAGCCTCCAGGCCTCCTGCTCGCGCTCCGCCTCCCCGAGTTCCCGCAGGTCCACCGCCTCCAGCAGGAACGCCGGGGCGTCGGAGACGCGCTGGAACGGCTTTCCGTCCTCGGCGTGGAACGTCGTCCGCAGGGTTTCGTGGCGGCGGATGAGCGCGTTGAACGCCTGCTCCAGCGCGCCCGCGTCCAGGGGGCCTTCCAGCCGCAGGACGCTGGGGATGTTGTACAGCGCGGCCTGGGGGTCCAGCTGCTCCAGGAACCACAGGCGCTGCTGCGCGAACGACAGCGGCAGCGCTCCGGTGCGCGGCGCGGGCGTCAGCGGCGGCACGCGGGGCAGCGCCTGCTCCCGGGCGGCTTCCACCCGGGCGGCGAGCGCGGCGACGGTGGGGGCCTCGAACAACGCGCGCAGCGGCAGCTCCACGCCGAGCGCGGCGCGGATGCGGGAGATGGCCTGCGTCGCGAGGAGCGAGTGGCCTCCCAGCTCCAGGAAGTCGTCGTGGATGCCGACCTGGGACACGCCCAGCAGCTCCTTCCACGTCGCGGCCAGCGTCTCCTCCACGGGCGTGCGCGGGGCGACGTAGGTCGGTCCCTGTTCGGTGCGCACCGCGTCCGGCGCGGGCAGGGCCTTGCGGTCCACCTTGCCGTTCGGGGTGAGCGGCATCGCGTCCAGGACGACGAAGGCCGAGGGCACCATGTGCTCCGGCAGCTTGTCGTCCAGGTAGCGCCGCAAGGCCCCGGCCTCCACCTGTTCGTCCTCCAGGGGCACGACGTAGGCCACGAGGCGCCGGTCTCCGGCCACGTCCTCGCGGGCGAGCACGACGGCCTCACGCACGGACCCCGCGCCCGCGAGCGCCGCTTCAATCTCCCCCAGCTCGATGCGGAAGCCGCGCACCTTGACCTGATGGTCGGTGCGGCCGACGAACTCCAGCTGTCCACCCGCGCGGTAGCGCACGAGGTCGCCCGTGCGGTACAGGCGCGCTCCCGGCTCCTCGCTGAACGGATCCGGCACGAAGCGCTCCGCCGTCTGCTCCGGGCGGCCCAGGTAGCCCCGGCCCACGCCGGCTCCGCCGATGAACAGCTCGCCCGGGATGCCCACGGGCACCGGCGACCGCCCCGCGTCCAGCACGTAGACGTGCACGTTCGGATACGGCCGGCCAATGGGCGGCGTCCCCGAGCCCGGCGCGCAGACGGCGCTCGTCACGGTGATGCTCGCCTCGGTGGGACCGTAGGAGTTCACGAAGCGCCGGCCGTGTGCCCAGCGGTCCATCAGCTCCGCCGAACACGCCTCCGCGCCCGTCACCACCGTCTGGAGCGTGGGGAAGTCCTCGGAGGACAGCACCGCCAGCGTCGAGGGCAGCAGCACCGACGTGGTGATGTTCCGCTCGCGCATCAGCCGCGTCAGCTCCGGGCCGGGTTGCAGCGCCTCGCGGGGCGCCAGCACCAGCGTGCCTCCACCCGTGAGCGTGGCGAAGATCTCCAGCAGCGACACGTCGAAGCTCATCGACACGAACTGGAGCGTGCGCGTGCCAGGGCGCACGTCGAAGTCCGGCACGGCGCGGGCCAGCGTGTTGACGATGCCCCGGTGTTCGACGAGCGCGCCCTTGGGCTGCCCCGTGCTGCCCGACGTGTAGATGACATACGCCAGGTTGCGGCCTCCGGCGTGCCGGGGCAGGTCGTCGGAGGACTGGCGCGCGAGGCTCGCCGCATCGGAGTCCACGCAGACCAGCTGCTCACCGCGCGACGGCAGTTCGTCCGCGATCTCCTCGCGGGTGACGAGCACGGGCACCCGCGTGTCTTCCAACAGGAAGGCGAGCCGGTGTGCCGGATAGGCGGGATCCATGGGCACGTACGCGCCGCCCGCCTTGAGGATGCCCAGCAGCGCCATCAGCAGCTCCGGGGAGCGCTCCAGGCACACGCCCACGCGGACCTCCGGGCCCACGCCCAGGCCCCGCAGGTGCCGGGCCAGCTGGTTGGCCCGCGCGTTCAGCTCGCGGTACGTCCAGCGCGTGTCGTTCCACTCCACCGCGATACCGTCCGGCGTGCGCGCGACCTGCGCCTCGAAGAGGCCGTGCAGGGACGCCTCGTCCTCCAGGGGCGCCCGCGTCTCGTTCCAGTCCTTCAGCACCTGGCGCCGCTCGTCCGCCGTGAGGAGCGGGAGGTGGGTGACGCGCAGGTCCGGCGCCGCGGAGGCGATGCCCTCCAGCACCGTGCGCCAGTGGCCCAGGAGCCGGGTCATGGCCTCCGTGTCGAAGCGAGACGACTGGTACGACAGCCGCAGGCCCAGCTTCTCGCCGGGGATGACCGCGGGCGCGAGCGGCAGCGTCATCCGCTCCCGTCCGTCGAAGTCGCGCACGTCCAGGTTCCGGAAGCGCTCCCGGAGGGAGGCGTCGAGCGGGTAGTTCTCCACGACGACGAGGCTCTCGAAGAGGGGCTTGCCCCGAGGCAGCTCGCTCCAGGCCTGCACCTGGACCAGCGGGCAGTGCTCGTGGGCGACCAGGGCCACCTGCTGCGTCTGGAGCGCCTGGAGCCAGGACACGAGCGTGTCGTCCGACTCCAGCCGCACCCGGAGCGGCAGCGAGTTGATGAACAGGCCCATCATCCCGTCCACCCCGGCGAGCTCCGAGGGGCGCCCGGAGACGGTGGTGCCGAAGACGACGTCCGACTCACCGCTGTAGCGCAGCAACAGCAGGGCCCACGCCCCCTGCACCACGGCGCCCAGCGTGAGCTGGTGGCGGCGCGTGAAGGCTTCGAGCGCGGACGTCACCTCCGAGGAGAGCGCGATCTCCTGGGAGCCGTGCCGGTGGACGGACTCGCTGTCGTCGCCGCCGGTGCCCTTGTCGAGCGGCAACGGCGTGGGCGCGGTGAAGCCCGCCAGCCGCTCCCGCCAGTAGGCCTCCGAGCGGGCCGGGTCCTGTCGCCGCTGCCATTCGATGTAGTCCCGGAACAACGGACGCACGGGCGCCAGCGCGGGCTGCCCTCGCGTGAGCGCGTCGTAGCAACCGAACAGATCCTGCACCACCAGCCCCAGGCTCCAGCCATCCAGGATGGTGTGGTGGAAGCTCCAGACGATGCGGTGGACGTGCGCGTCCAGCCGCACCATCGCCACGCGCATCAGGGGCCCCTGCATCAGGTCGAAGCCCTGGGCGCGGTCCTGCTCCAGGTACGTCTCCAACCGCGCCTGCTGCTCCGCGGGAGACAGGCCCCGGCAATCGATCTCCCGCCACGGCAGCGACGCCTTCCGGCGCACCACCTGCAACGGCTCCTCCAGGCCTTCCCACAACAGCGTCGTGCGCAGCACGGGGTGCCGGGCAATCAACGCCTCCCACGCCTGTCGCAGCGCGCTCGTGTCGAGCTGTGCGTGGAAGGCCCAGGAGAGCTGCTCGAAGTAGACGCCCGACGTCGGCGCCAGCAGCGCGTGGAAGAGCATGCCCTGCTGCATCGGCGACAGCGGATAGACGTCCTCGAAGCCGTCCACCTTCGCCTGCACCTGCGAAAGCGTGCGCGCGTCCAGCTTCGCCAGCGGGAAGTCCGCCGGCGTGTACCTCGCCGCGTCCTCCGTCTGCCGGCCCGCCACCAGCGTCCGCAGCGCCTCCGCGTACGCCTGCGCCAGCCCTTCCACCGTCGCCCGCGCGTGCAGCGCTTCGCTGTACGTCCACGTCACTTCCAGCCGGCCTCCCACCACCAGCCCGTTCACCTCCAGCACGTGCCCGCGCGGCCCGCCCTCGCCCACCGCCGGGCCCGAGGACTCCTTCGCCAGCGTGAAGCCTCCCGCCCCCGTCGCCAGCGCGTCGAACTGCCCCAGGTAGTTGAAGGCCACCTGCGCCTTCGGCCCTCCCCTCAGCTTCGCCGCCACCGCCTCCGGACCCTGGTAGCGCAACAGGCCATACCCCACGCCCTTGCCCGGCACCTGCCTCAGCGTGTCCCTCACCGCTCGCAGCGCGTCCCCGGCCGTCCCCGCCTCCGGCACCTCCAGCACCACCGGGTACAGCGACGTGAACCACCCCACCGTCCGCGTCACGTCCGCGTCCGCGAAGAGTTCCTCGCGCCCGTGCCCCTCCACGTCCACCAGCACCCGCCCCTGCCCCGTCCACCGCGTCAGCACCCGCGCCAGCGCCGCCACCAGCACTTCGTTCACCGTCGCCCGGTACGCGGCGGGCACCTCCTGCAGCAGCACCCGCGTCTCTTCCGCGTCAAGCCCCGCCACCACGCCCCGCGCCGACGCCACCGTGTTCTCGCCCGACGTGTCCACCGGCAGCGCCGGCACCTCACGCGCCTGCGACAGCCACCACGCCGCTTCCTTCTCCAGCTCAGGTCCGCGCGCGTACGCCTCCAGCTTGCGCGCCCACGCCTGGAAGGACGTCGTCTTCGCCGGCAGCTCCACCGCTCGGCCCTGGCTGCGCTGCACGTACGCCGTGCCCAGATCCTCCAGCAGCACCCGCCACGACACCCCGTCCACCACCAGGTGGTGCACCACCAGCAGCAGCCTCGACGTCCGCCCCGCTCCGCGCTCCATCAGCAGCGCACGCAGCAGCAGCCCTTCCTCCAGCCTCAAGCTCGCATGGAGTTCCTTCGCGGCGGCGGCCATCGCCCCTTGCTGGGCTTCGTCGTCCCCCGCGAGCGACGACAGGTCGAGCCGCCGCAGGACCGCACCGGCGCCCACGCCCGCGTTGTGCTGCGTCCAGCCGGAGTCTCCGCGCACGTAGCGCATCCGCAGCGCGTCGTGATGCGCCACCAGCGCCCGCAGCGCCTCCTCCAGCCGCTCCGCCTCCACCCCTTCCTTCGCCTCCAGCAGCACCGCCTGGTTGAAGTGGTGCGCCTGTGGCATCTCCTTCTCGAAGAACCAGCGCTGGATCGGCGTCAGCGCCACTTCGCCTTCCACCGGCCCCTGCTCTCCCACGGCGCCCTGGACGGCCTCCACCACCTTGGCCAGCTGCTCCACCGTCGGGTGCTGGAACAACTGCTTCGGCGTCACCTTCAGGCCTGCCTGGCCCGCCTTCGCCACCACCTGGATACTCAGGATGGAGTCGCCGCCCAGCGCGAAGAAGTTCTCTCGCACGCCGACCCTCGCCACGCCCAGCACGCGGGCCCAGACTCCCGCCAGCGTCTCCTCCGTCCGCGTCCTCGGCGCTTCGTAGGACTCGCTGATGGAGCCCACCTGCTCCGGCGTGGGCAGGGCCTTGCGGTCCACCTTGCCGTTCACCGTCAACGGCAGCTCGGGGAGCACCACGAGGACGGCCGGCACCATGTACTCCGGCAGCCTCGCCTTCAGCTCCGTGCGCAAGCCCTCCGTCGTGACCTGCGCGTCCGTGCGCCCGACCACGTAGGCCACCAGCCGACGGTGGCCCGGCGTGTCCTCGCGCACCATCACCACGCTCTCGCGCACACCCTCGCAGCGCAGGAGCGCCGACTCGACTTCGCCCAGCTCGATGCGGAAGCCGCGCACCTTCACCTGCGAGTCCAGGCGGGCCAGGAACACCACGCTGCCGTCCGGCAACTGCTTCACCTGATCGCCGGTGCGGTACAGCCGCGCTCCCGGCTCCGTGTGGAACGGATGCGGCACGAACTTCTCCGCCGTCAGCTCCGGCCGGCCCAGGTAGCCCAGCGCCAGACCGTCACCGCCGATGTAAAGCTCGCCAGGAACCCCGACGGGCACCGGCTGCGACCGCGCGTCCAGGACGTACAGCTCCGTGTTGGACAGCGCCTTGCCAATGGGCACCGTCACCGCGTCCCCGGGCACCTGCGTCACTTCGTGCCACGTCGCGAACGTCGTGCTCTCCGTGGGGCCGTAGACGTGCATCAGCTTGCGCGGCGCGCCCTTCGCCAGGGCCGTGCGCATCGCCCCAGGGTCCACCGCCTCGCCGCCCACGTGGAGCTGGCGCAGCGTCTGGAACGTCTCCGCCGACTGCGCCACCAACTGGTTGAACAGCGCGGTCGTGACGAAGAGCACGCTGATGCACTCGTCGCGCAGGTACGCCGCGAACGCCGCGGGCGACAGCGCCACGTCCCGCGACATCCCCACCAGCCGGCCGCCGTGCAGCAGCGTGCCCCACACCTCGAACGTCGCCGCGTCGAACGACGCGTTCGAGGCCTGCGCGACGCGGTCCTCCGCCGTCAACTGGATGAAGTTCGTCTCCACCACCAGCCGCACCACTGCCCGGTGCGGAACCCACACGCCCTTCGGCTTCCCCGTGCTGCCCGACGTGTAGATGACGTACGCCGGATCCTCCGCACCCGCGCCGCTCTCCGGCGCGTGCGTCGGCTCCGCGTCCAGCTCACCCTCGTCCAGGTCCACCACCTGCGACGCGCCCTCCGGCAGCGCGCTTCGCAGGGACGCCTGCGTCACCAGCACCTCCACCCCGGCGTCCTCCACCATGAACGCCAGCCGCTCGCGTGGGTACGCCGCGTCCAGCGGCACGTACGCCGCCCCCGCCTTGAGGATGCCCAGCATCCCCTCCACCATCCCCACGCCCCGCTCCACGCACAGCCCCACCCGCGAGCCTCGCCCCACGCCCAGCTTCCGCAGCCGGTTCGCGAGCTGGTTCGCCCGCGTCTCCACCTGCCGGTACGTCCGCTGCGTCCCCGCGAAGTCCAGCGCCACCGCGTCCGGCGTGCGCTCCACCTGCGCCGTCACCAGCGTGTGGACGCACTGCTGCCTCGGGTACGCCGTGCGCGTCGCGTTCCACGCCACCACCTGCCGCTGGCGCTCCTCCGCCGTCAGCAGCTCCAGCCGCCCCACCTTCGCGTCCGGGTTCGCCGCGATGCCTTCCAGCAGCACCTCCAGGTGCCCCGCCATCCGCTCCACCGTCGCCGCGTCGAACAGGTCGGTGTTGTACTCAATCGACCCCAGGAACCCCTTCGGGGTGTCCGTCAGCGACAGCGTCAGCTCGTACTTGGCCGTGCGGTCGTCCGCCTCCATCGGGAACAGGGACAGGCCACCGGGCAGCTTCTGCTCGGACAGCGTCTCCTGCTGGAGCGCGAACATCACCTGGAACAGCGGCGGCCGGCGCAGGTCCCGCTCAGGGGCCAGGGCGTCCACCAGCTTCTCGAACGGCACCTCCTGATGGGCGAACGCGCCCAGCGTCGTCTCGCGCACCTGCTTGAGCAGTTCGCGGAACGTGGGCTCGCCCCCGAGCTTCGCGCGCAGCACCAGCGTGTTGACGAAGAAGCCGAACAGCCCCTCCAGCTCCGTGCGATCCCGCCCCGCGATGGGCGTGCCCACGCGGATGTCGTCCTGCCCGCTGTAGCGCGACAGCAACACCTGCCACGCGGCGAGCAGGGTCATGAACGGCGTCACGCCCTCGCGACGGCCCAGGGCTCGCAACGCCTCCGACAACTTCGCGGGCAACGCGAGGGGCAGGCGCGCGCCCCGGAAGGTCTGCACCGCCGGACGCGGGCGATCCGTCATCAGCTCCAGCGCCTGGGGACCTTCGCCAAGCTGCCGCAGCCACCAACCGAGCCGCGCCTCCAGCGCGTCCCCCTGCAACCAGCCGCGCTGCCACGTCGCATAGTCGGCGTAGCGCACCGGAAGCTCGGGCAGCGACGAGGGCTGGCCCGTGCGGAACGCCTCGTAGAGCGCCGTCAGCTCGCGCACGAGGACGCCCATGGACCAACCGTCGGAGACGATGTGGTGCACCGTCAGCAGCAGCACGTGCTTCTGTTCGTCGAGCCGCAGCAGCGTCGCCCGGAACAGCAGGCCCCGGGACAGGTCGAAGGGCCGGCGGGCTTCCTCTCCCGCGAGCCGCTGCGCTTCGGTCTCGCGCTCGGCTGCGTCCACCGCGCCCAGGTCCACGGGCACCAGGTGCAGCGCCCACGCCGGCAGGATGACCTGCACGGGATGACCGTCGTCGGAGCGGACCTGCGTGCGCAGCGCCTCATGGCGCAGGAGGAGGAACTGGAGCGCGTGCTCCAGCGCGGGCACGTCCAGCGGCCCTTCCAACCGGACGGCGGCGGGGATGTTGTAGGTGGCGGTGCCCGGCTCCAACTGGTCGATGAACCAGAGCCGCTGCTGCGCGAAGGACAACGGCGCAGGGCCCTCCGTCCGCGCCGCGACCAGCGGAGGCGGCCCATCGCCCACGGTGCCCCGCCGCGCTTCGTCGATGCGCGCGGCCAGCTCCGCGACCGTCGGCGCCTCGAAGAGCGCCCGCAGCGGCAGCTCCACGCCCAGGGTGGAGCGGATGCGCGAGATCACCTGGGTCGCCAGCAGCGAGTGGCCTCCCAGATCGAAGAAGCTGTCGCCCGTCCCCACCCTTTCAAGGCCCAGCACCTGCGCCCACTCCGCGGCCAGGACTTCTTCCGTCTGCGTCCTGGGCGCGACGTAGGTGTGCCGCGTGTCCGCGACCGCATCCACTTCGGGCAGGGCCTTGCGGTCCACCTTGCCGTTGGGGGTGAGCGGCAGCGCCGGCAGCACCACGAACGCGGACGGCACCATGTACTCCGGCAGCGCGTCCTTCAGTGCCGAGCGCACGCTCGCGACGTCCAGGGCCTCTCCGGCCACGTACGCCACCAGCCGCTTGCCCACCGTCCCCTCGTCCCGAGCCACCACCACGCACTCGCGCACGCCCTCGCACCGGGCCAGCGCGGTCTCCACCTCGCCCAGCTCGATGCGGAAGCCGCGCACCTTCACCTGCGTGTCCGCGCGCCCCAGGTATTCCAGCACGCCGTCCTCGCGCCAGCGCGCCAGGTCGCCCGTGCGGTACATGCGGCCGCCCTCGGGGCCGTGCAGCTCCGGCAGGAACTTCTCCGCGGTGAGGTCCGGGCGCAGCAAGTAGCCGCGCGCCTGTCCGTCGCCCGCCAGGTACAACTCTCCCGCGACGCCCACGGGCACGGGCTGGAAGGACGCATCCAGCACGTACGCCCGCGTGTTCGCCACGGGCCGGCCGATGTTCGGCACCTCGTCGCGCCCCACGCGCGACCACGTCGAGTACGTCGTGTCCTCGGAGGGGCCGTAGAGGTTGTAGAGCGCCTGCACGGTCGGGATGCCGTACACCTGCTTCGCCAGCGACTCCGGCAGCGCTTCACCCGCCAGGTTCACCACCCGCACCGACGGGGGCACCGCGCCCAGCCGCACCAGCTGCGCCATCGCGGACGGCACGGTGTTGATGAGCGTCACGTCCGCTTCGGGCTTGTCCTCCGCCAGTTGGAGCGCGTTGCGCACCACCACCACGGTGCCGCCTCGCGCCAGCGGCGTGAACAGCTCGAACACGGACAGGTCGAAGTTGAGCGACGTCGACGCCAGCACGGCGCGCGTCTCCTCCGCGCTGAACGTCTCCAGGGCCCACGTCAGGAAGGCCACGGCGCTGCGATGGGAAATCGCCACGCCCTTCGAACGCCCTGTGCTGCCGGACGTGTAGATGAAGTACGCGACGTTCTGCGGCTGCACGGCCACCGGCGCCGGGCAGGTGGACTCATCCGCCCAGTCCGCTTCGCGGTCCAGGCACACCGCCTGGCCACTGAACGCGGGCAGCGCGTCCAGCAGGTGCGAGTGCGCCACCAGCGCCGGGCCGCGCGCATCCTCCAGCAAGTAGCCCAGGCGCTGCTTCGGGTAGCTCGGGTCCAGGGGCACGTACGCGCCCCCGGCCTTGAGGATGCCCAGCGTGCCGATGATGAGGTCCTCCGTGCGCTCCACGCACAACCCCACCGGCGACTCCGGCCCCACGCCCAGCTTCCGCAGCCGGTGCGCGAGCTGGTTCGAGCGCGCCTCCACCTCCCGGTACGTCAGGCGCCGGGTGCCGCTGATGACCGCGATCGCCTCCGGCGTGCGCGCCACCTGCGCCTCGAAGAGCTGGGGCAGCGTCGTGTCGCCGGGGAACGGCGCCTGCGTCTGGTTCCACTCCACCAGCACCCGCTGCCGCTCCTCCACCGACAGGACTCCGACCTCCCACACCCGCCCGGCCTCGCTCGCCACCAGGCCTTCCACGGCCTGCATCCACTGTCCCAGCAGCCGATCCACCCCCGCCGCGGAGTACCGGGGCGTGTCGAACGACAGCTTCAGCGCCAGCTCACGGCCCGGGAGCGCCAGCGCCGTGAGGGGATAGTTGCTGCGCTCGATGCCCCGCACATCGCGGATGCCGAGCGGGTTGCCCTGCGCCATCAGCGACGCGTCCAGCGGGTAGTTCTCGAAGGCGAAGAGGCTCTGGAACAGGGGCGTTCCGTGCGGCACCTCGCTCCAGCCCTGCACCCGCACCAGCGAGTCGTGTTCGTGCGCCTGCGACTCCGTCTGACGGAGCTGCAGCTGCCGCAGCCACGACACCACGGGGGCATCCGCCGGGACGTGCATGCGCACCGGCAGCGTGTTGATGAAGAGACCGGGCGCGTCCTCCGCGCCCAGGAGCGCGGGGGGCCGGCCGGACACGGTGGCGCCGAAGACGACGTCGGACTCGCCGCTGTGACGGGCGAGCACCAACGCCCAGCCCGCCTGCACCAGCGTGTTCAACGTGAGCTGCTGACGGCGCGCGAAGGCCTGGAGCGCGGCGGTGGATTGCGACGAGAGGTGGATGGAACGCTCGGCGTGCCCCTGGGGCATGGTCACCGCCGCGTGCGTGTCACCCGGCAGGGGCGTCGGGGCCTGGATGCCCGCGAGCTCCGTGCGCCAGAACGACTCCGACCGCTCCGTGTCCTGCTGTCGCAGCCACGCGATGTAGTCCCGGTAGCTCGCGCCCGCGGGCCCCTTCGGGAGCACGCGGCCCTGCACCCGGGCCTGGTAGAGCGCGAAGACCTGCTTGAGCAGCAGGGCCATGCTCCAGCCGTCGAGCACCGTGTGGTGGAAGCTCCAGATGAACCGGTGGATGTTCGTGTCCAGCCGCACCAGCGCGATGCGCAGGAGCGGACCTTCCGCGAGGTCGAAGCCCCGGACCCGGTCCTCCTCCAGGAAGGTCTCCAACTGCTGCCGCTGCGCCTCTTCCGTCTGGCCTCGCCAGTCCAGCTCGCGCCACGGCACCACCACCTGCCGGCGCACCACCTGCAACGGCTCCTCCAGGCCTTCCCAGAGGAACGTCGTGCGCAGCACCGCGTGCCGCTGCACCAGTTCCTCCCACGTCCGTCGCAGCGCCTGCGTGTCCAGGGGCGCATGGAAGGACCAGGAGAGCTGCTCGAAATACATGCCGGACGTCGGCGCCAGCAGCGTGTGGAAGAGCAGACCCTGCTGCATCGGCGACAGCGGGTAGACGTCCTCGAAGCCGTCCACCTTCGCCTGCACCTGCGAGAGCGTGCGCGCGTCCAGCTTCGCCAGCGGGAAGTCCGCCGGCGTGTACCTCGCCGCGTCCTCCGTCTGCCGGCCCGCCACCAGCGTTCGCAGCGCCTCCGCGTACGCCTGCGCCAGCCCTTCCACCGTCGCCCGCGCGTGCAGCGCTTCGCTGTACGTCCACGTCACTTCCAGCCGGCCTCCCACCACCAGCCCGTTCACCTCCAGCACGTGCCCGCGCGGACCGCCCTCGCCCACCGCGGGGCCCGAGGGCTCCTTCGCCAGCGTGAAGCCTCCCGCACCCGTCGCCAGCGCGTCGAACTGCCCCAGGTAGTTGAAGGCCACCTGCGCCTTCGGCCCCCCCTTCAGCTTCGCCGCCACCGCCTCCGGGCCCTGGTAGCGCAACAGCCCGTAGCCCACGCCCTTGCCCGGCACCTGCCGCAGCGTGTCCCTCACCGCTCGCAGCGCGTCTCCGGCCGTCCCCGCCTCCGGCACCTCCAGCACCACCGGGTACAGCGACGTGAACCACCCCACCGTCCGCGTCACGTCCGCGTCCGCGAAGAGCTCCTCACGCCCGTGCCCCTCCACGTCCACCAGCACCCGCCCCTGCCCCGTCCACCGCGTCAGCACCCGCGCCAGCGCCGCCACCAGCACTTCGTTCACCGTCGCCCGGTACGCGGCGGGCACCTCCTGCAGCAGCACCCGCGTCTCTTCCGCGTCCAGCCCCGCCACCACGCCCCGCGCCGACGCCACCGTGTTCTCGCCCGACGTGTCCACCGGCAGCGCCGGCACCTCACGCGCCTGCGACAGCCACCACGCCGCTTCCTTCTCCAGCTCCGGTCCGCGCGCGTACGCCTCCAGCTTGCGCGCCCACGCCTGGAAGGACGTCGTCTTCGCCGGCAGCTCCACCGCTCGGCCCTGGCTGCGCTGCACGTACGCCGTGCCCAGGTCCTCCAGCAGCACCCGCCATGACACGCCGTCCACCACCAGGTGGTGCACCACCAGCAGCAGCCTCGACGTCCGCCCCGCTCCGCGCTCCATCAGCAGCGCACGCAGCAGCAAGCCCTCTTGGAGATCCAAGCTCGCATGGGTCCTAGCCACCGCGTCCGCGAGCGCCTGGGCCTGCTCGGCTTCGGACAGCGCGGACAGGTCCACCTGCTCCAGCACCAGCGCCTTCTCAAGGCCCGCGTTGTGCTGCGTCCAGCCGGAGTCTCCGCGCACGTAGCGCATCCGCAGCGCGTCGTGATGCGCCACCAACGCTCGCAGCGCCTCCTCCAGCCGCTCCGCCTCCACCCCTTCCTTCGCCTCCAGCAGCACTGCCTGGTTGAAGTGGTGCGCCCGCGGCATCTCCTTCTCGAAGAACCAGCGCTGGATTGGCGTCAGCGCCACTTCGCCTTCCACCAGCCCCTGCTCCCCCACCGCCCCGCGAACCGCCTCCACCACCTTCGCCAGCTGCTCCACCGTAGGGTGCTGGAACAACTGCTTCGGCGTCACCTTCAGGCCCGCCTGCCCTGCCTTCGCCACCACCTGGATGCTCAGGATGGAGTCGCCGCCCAGCGCGAAGAAGTTCTCCCGCACGCCCACGCGCTCCACGCCCAGCACACGGGCCCAGACTCCGGCCAGTGTCTCCTCCGTCCGCGTCCTCGGTGCCTCGTAGGACTCCGTGACCTCTGTCCCTGCCTCCGGCGCGGGCAGGGCCTTGCGATCCACCTTGCCGTTCGACGACAGGGGCAGCGCCTCCAGGACGACGAAGGCCGCGGGCACCATGTACTCCGGCAGCCGCGCCTTCAGCTCCGCGCGCAGGCCCTCCACCGACACCCGCGCGTCGGACTGTCCCACCACGTACGCGACCAGCCGCTTGATGCCCGGCGCGTCCTCGCGCACCACCACCACGCTCTCGCGCACGCCCTCGCACTGGCCCAGCGCCGACTCGACCTCGCCCAGCTCGATGCGGAAGCCGCGCACCTTCACCTGGAAGTCCAGGCGGCCCAGGTACTCGATGCTGCCGTCGGCCAGGATGCGGGCCTGATCTCCCGTGCGGTACAGCCGCGTCCCCGGGGCCCCGTGCGGGTTGGGCACGAAGCGCTCCGCCGTCAGCGACGGGCGGCCCAGGTAGCCCCGGCCCACCTGCACACCGCCGATGTACAGCTCGCCCGCGAGCCCCACCGGCACCGGCTCCAGGGCCGTGTCCAGGATGAGGATCTGCGTGTTCGCCACCGGCCGACCAATGGGCACGCTGCGGCGCCCGTCGTCGCGCTCGCACGCCCAGAAGGTCACGTCCACCGCGGCCTCGGTGGGGCCGTAGAGGTTGTGCAGCGGCACGCCCAGCCGCTCCAGGCAGCGGTCCTTCAGCTCCAGCGGCAGCGCTTCACCGCTGCACACCACGCGCCGGAGCGCCGTGCACCGCTCCAGCCCCGGCTGCTCCAGGAACACCTGGAGCATCGACGGCACGAAGTGCAGCGTCGTGACGCCCTCGCGCGCCATCACGTCCACCAGGTACGCGGCGTCCTGATGCCCACCGGGCCGGGCGACCAGCAGCCGCGCTCCGGTGAGGAGGGGCCAGAAGAACTCCCACACCGACACGTCGAAGCTGAAGGGCGTCTTCTGCAGCACGACGTCCCGGGGCTCCAGCCCGTAGGCCTCCTGCATCCAGAGCAGCCGGTTGCAGATGCCCGCGTGGGTGTTCATCGCGCCCTTCGGGCGGCCCGTGCTGCCTGACGTGTAGATGACGTACGCCAGGTGCTCCGGCCCGACGCCCGACTCCACCGGCTCCGAGGACAGGCGCTCCACGTGGGCCCAGTCCGAGTCCAGGCACACCACGGGCGTGCCCCCCACGGAGAGCACGTCCACCAGGTGCTGCTGCGTGAGCAGCACCGCCACCGCCGAGTCCTGCACCTGGTACGTCAGGCGCTCGGCCGGAGCCGAGGGGTCGATGGGCACGTACGCGCCGCCCGCCTTGAGCACGCCCAGGAGCGCGACCACCAGCTCCAGCGAGCGCTCAGCGCAGACGCCCACGCGCACCTCGGGCCCCACGCCGTGCTCGCGCAGGTGCCGCGCGAGCTGGTTGGCCCGCGCGTCCAGCTCCCGGTACGTCAGCCGCAGGCCCTCGAAGTCGACCGCCACCGCGTCCGGCGTGCGCGCGACCTGCGCCTCCACCAGCCCGTGCAGCGTGACGTCCGACGGGTAGTCACGCTGCGTGGCGTTCCAGTCCACCAGCAGCAGGTGGCGCTCCGCGCCCGACATCAGCGGCAGCGACTTCACCCGCGTCTCCGGATGGGCCACGGCGGCGGTGAGGAGCACGTCCAGGTGCTCCGCCCACCGCGCCACCGTCGTCGCGTCGAAGAGGTCGGTGTTGTACTCCAGCGTGCCCGTGAAGCCGGAGGCCGCGTCGGTGAGCGACAGCTTCAGGTCGAACTGCGCGCCCGCGCCCTCCTCCTCCAGCATCCGCAGCGACAGCCCCGGCAGGCGCAGCTCCGGCAGCGGATCCTCCTGGAGCGCAAGCATCACCTGGAACAGCGGCGAGCGGCTCAGGTCGCGCTGGGGCTGCAACGCGTCCACCAGCTTCTCGAACGGCACCGCCTGGTGCGCGTACGCGCCCAGCGTCGTCTCACGCACCTGCTGGAGCAGTTCCCGGAACGACGGGTCCTCCCCCAGCCTCGCCCGCAGCACCAGCGTGTTCACGAACAGGCCGATGAGCCCTTCCAGCTCCGCGCGATCCCGCCCGGCCACCGGCGTGCCCACCAGCACGTCGTCCTGCCCCGCGTGGCGCGCCATCAACACCTGCCACGCCGCCAGCAGCACCATGAAGGGCGTCACGCCCTCGCGCCGGGCCAGCGCGCGCACGGCGTCCGTCAGGCCGGGCGACAGGCGCACCGGCAACGTCGCCCCCGCGGCCGTCTGGACCACCGGACGCGGCCGGTCCGTGGGCAGCGCGAGCACGTGCGACGCGCCCTCCAGCTTCGTCCGCCACCACGCGAGCTGGGCCTCCAGCGTCTCACCCTGGAGCCACGCCCGCTGCCACGCCGCGTGGTCCGCGGGCTGGAGCGGCAACGGGTGCAGCGGCGACGCGTGCCCCGCCACGAAGGCTTCGTAGAGCGCGGCCACTTCCCGCACCAGCACCAGCATGGAGCCGCCGTCGGAGACGACGTGGTGCATCGTGAGCAGCAGCACGTGCCGCGTGGGCGCGCACTTCAAGAGCGTGAGGCGCAGCAGCGGCCCGCGCGCCAGGTCGAACGGACGGCGCGCCTCTTCCGCCATCAGGCGCCGCACCTCCGCGCTCGCGTCCTCCAGCGCGGACAGGTCCCTTCCCACCAGCGGCACCGGCGACGGCGCGGCCACGACCTGGAACGGCTGCCCCTCCGGCGCCACCAGCGTGGTGCGCAGCGCTTCATGCCGCTGCACCAGCGCCTCGAACGCGCGCTCCAGCGCGCCCACGTCCAGCGCGCCCTCCAGCTCCACGGCCACGGGGATGTGGTACGCGGGATTGCCCGGCTCCAGCTGCTCCAGGAACCACAGGCGCTGCTGCGCGAAGGACGGCACGAGCGCGCCGTCGCGGGGCACCGCGTGCAGCGCGGGCCCCAGCACCCCGGCCTGTCCCAGCCGGATGGCGTCGATGCGCGCCGCCAGCGTTCCCAGCGTGGACGCGTCGAACAGCTCGCGCACCGGCAGCTCGACCTGGAAGGCGGCCCGCACCGCGGAGGACAACCGCGTGGCCAGCAGCGAGTGGCCGCCGAGCGCGAAGAAGTCGTCGTGCAAGCCGACCGACTCCACGCGCAGCAACTGCCCCCACAGTCCCGCGAGCAGCACCTCCGTGGGCGTGCCCGGTGCCACGAAGCCGTGCTCCGCGCGCGGGGCCTCCGGCACCGGCAGGGCGGCGCGGTCCACCTTGCCGTTGGGCGTCAGCGGCAGCGCGTCCAGCACCATCACCACCGACGGCACCATCGACTCCGGCAACAGGCGCCGTGCGTGCTCGCGCACCGCGGACTCCACCAGCGACGGTCCGGGCTTCGCGACCACGTAGGCCACCAGCCGCGCGTCGCCCGGCACGTCCTCGCGCGCGACGACCACCGAGGCCGCGACGCCCGCGTGCTGCCCCAGCACGGACTCCACCTCGCCCGGCTCGATGCGGAAGCCGCGCACCTTCACCTGATGGTCGACGCGGCCCAGGAACTCCAGCGTCCCGTCCGTCCGCCACCGCGCGCGATCCCCCGTGCGGTACAGCCGCGCTCCCGGCGTCCCACCGAACGCATCCGGAACGAAGCGCTCCGCCGTCAGGTCCGGGCGGCCCAGGTAGCCGCGCACCACGCCGTCGCCCCCGATGAACAGCTCGCCGGGGACGCCCATGGGCACGGGCCGCAGGTGCGCGTCCAACAGGTGCAGGCCGGTGTTGGCCAGCGGCCTCCCCAACGACACCGTGCCGGAGCGCTCCGCCTCCACGCGATGCGTCGAGGACCACACCGTCGTCTCGGTGGGCCCGTACATATTGAGCAATACTGGAACCCGTGCCCGCAAGCGTGCCGCGAGCGCACCCGGGAGTGCTTCACCGCCCACCAGCAGCTGGCCCAGACCGCCGAGCGCCTCCAGCGCGCGGGGCTCCTCCGCGAGCGCGCGCGCATACGACGGCGTGCATTGCAGGTGCGTGGCCGCGTGCCGCTCCAGCGTCTGGGCGAGCGCGACGGGCTCCAGCCCCACGGGCGCGAGCACCACCTGGAAGCCGCGCGTCCACGTCCAGAGCAGCTCCAGCACGGAGATGTCGAACGAGATGCTCGTCACCGCCAGCCAGGTGCCCGAGCGCGGCGAGACGTGCGCGTCCATCGCGCGGAAGAAGTTCATCACCGTCCGGTGCGGCACGAGCACGCCCTTGGGCCGCCCCGTCGAACCGGAGGTGTAGAGGACGTACGCGAGCGTGCCGGAGTCCGACTCGCGGGGGGCCGCGTCCGGGAAGTCGCCCGCTGGCGCCTCGCCTGCCTCCGGCCCCGCCTCCAACACCAGCCGCTGGGCCTCCGCGACGGGGAGCACGCCGTCCAGGTGGCGCGGGCCCACCAGCACCCGCGCGCCCGAGTCCTGCCACATGGAGACGAGCCGCTCCGCCGGGTATCCCGGATCCAACGGCAGGTAGGCCGCGCCCGCCTCCAGGATGCCGAGCAGCCCCACCGCCAGCTCCACCGAGCGGTCCACGCACAGGCCCACCACCGACTCCGGACCCACGCCGCGCGCGCGCAGCTCCCGCGCCACGGCCCGCGCACGCTGGCGCAGCTCGCGGTACGTCAGCCGGGTGTCCCCGACGATGAGCGCCACCGCGTCGGGCGTGCGGAGGACCTGCGCCGCGAAGAGGGAGGCAATGGTGGCCTCCGCCGGGAAGTCGGTGACGGGCCCCTGGGCCAGCGCCAGCAGGTGCTTCGCCTCCGCCGCGTCCAGCAGCGGCAGCGCGTCCACCGGGCGCGACGGATCCGCGACCGCGGCCTTGAGCAGCACGCGCAGGTGTCCGGCCAGCCGCGCGACGGTGTCCGCGTCGAACAGGTCGGTGGCGTACTCCAGGAAGCCCTCCAGGCCCTGCGCGGACTCGGAGAGCGACAGCGTGAGATCGAACATCGCGGTGCCGGTGTGCACGTCCAGCAGGCGCGACTGGAGGCCCGGCAGCACTGGAGCGCCCACCTGCGCGCCTTGCAGGATGAACATCACCTGGAACAGCGGCGTGTGGCCCCGCTCGCGCGCGGGCTGGAGCGCCTCCACCAGCTTCTCGAACGGCACGTCCTGGTGCGCGTACGCCCCCAGCGCCGTCTCCCTCACGCGGCCCAGGAGCTGCTGGAACGTGGGCGCGCCCGACAGCCGCGTGCGCATCACCAGCGTGTTGACGAAGAAGCCCACCAGCCCCTGGAACTCCGCCCGGTCCCTTCCCGCGATGGCGGTGCCCACGCTGACGTCGTCCTGCCCCGCATGGCGCGCGAGCACGGCCTGGAAACCCGCGAGCAGCACCATGAAGGGCGTCACCCCCTCGCGCACCGCCAGCGTCCGCACCGCGTCCGTCAGCGTCCGCTCCAACACCACCGGGAGGCGCTCACCGCGCGCGTCGCGCACGACGGAGCGCGGCCGATCCGTGGGCAGCTCCAGCAGCCGGGGCGCCCCCGAGAGCTGCCGCTTCCAGTACGTGAGCCGCTTCTCCAGCGCGGGCCCGTCCAGCCCCTCCCGCTGCCAGTCGGCGTAGTCCGCATAGCGCAGCGGCAGCGCCGGCAGCGGCGACGGTCGGCCCTCGCGCAGCGCCGCGTAGAGCGCGGACAGCTCACGCACGAGCACCGCCATCGACGTGCCGTCCGACACCGCGTGGTGCATCACCAGCACCAGCACGTGCGTGCGCATGTCCAGCGTCAGCAGCGTGGCGCGCACCAGCGGCCCGCGCGACAGGTCGAACGGACGGCGCGCCTCCTCATGGGCCCGCGACGACGCCGCGGCCTCGCGCTCCGCCTCCGGCAGGGATTCGAAGGACACGCGCTCCAGCGGCAGCGCCGCGTGCGGAGCGACGACCTGCAACGGACGTCCATCCTCCGTGCGGAAGGTGGTCCGCAGCGCGTCATGCCGCTGGGCGAGCGCCGCGAGGGTCTCCTCCAGCGCGACCACGTCCAGCGCGCCCTCCAGCCGCACCGCCGCCGGGAGGTTGTAGGCCACGTCGCCCGGCGCGTACTGATCCAGGAACCACAGCCGCGCCTGCGCGAAGGACACCTCGCGGTCGCCCGTCACGTCCAGGCGGCGCGGCGCCGTGCGGCCCGGCCCCTGCGCTTCGCGGAGCGCGATGAGCTGCCGCGCCAGCGACGCGATGCTCGGCCCCTGGAGCATCACCTCCATGGGCACCGTCAGGCCCGTGCCGGTCGTCACCTCGTGCGCCAGCTCCACCGCCGCCAGCGAGTCCAGCCCGTAGCGCGTCACCGGCGCCTGGAGGTCCAGCTCCTCGCGGCGCACGCGCAGGTGCCGGGCCACCACGTCGCGCAGCCAGGCCTCCAGCGCCTCCGCCGTCTCCGCGCCCGCCTTCGTCACCGGCGCCACGGCCGCCGCGGTGCTTCCGCGCGAAGGCGCCCCGGTGGCTCCGGAGCCCGCGGAGCCGCCAGCGCCACCAGCGCCGCCAGTGCCCGCGGAGCCCGGACCCGAACCGGATCCAGGGCCGGAGCCGGAGGGCGGCTCGGGCGGCGGCTCCCGCCACGCCATCACCTCCTGCAACGTCCCGTTGAGGAACGCGGCGCGGGACGCGTGGCGCTGCACCTTCCCGCTGGACGTCTTGGGCAGGCTCCCCGGTTCGATGAGCACCACCGCGTACGCCTGCACCTCGTGCAGCTCCGCCAGCCGCTGGCGGATGACGCCGATCGCCGCGTCCGCCGCCTCGAACTGCTGGCGCAGGCCGCCCAGCTTGCGCACGTCGATCTCCTGCACGACGACCGCGCGCTCCTCGCCGCCCACGTCCACCGAGAACACCGCGCCGCCACCGGGCCGCAGCGCGGGGTGGCCCACCTCCACCGTCGCCTCCATGTCCTGGGGGTAGTGGTTGCGGCCGCGCAGGATGATGAGGTCCTTGCGCCGCCCGGTGACGTACAGCTCACCGTCCGGCATGAGGAAGCCCAGGTCGCCCGTGCGCAGGTACGGCAGCGAGTCCTCCTGGGCGATGCGCGCCTGGAACGTCTCCTGGGACGACTCCTCCCGCCCCCAGTAGCCGATGGCCACGCTCCGGCCGGACACCCAGACCTCGCCCACCTCCCCCGGCGCGCGCCGCTCGCGCGTGTCCGGATCCACGATGGCGATTTGCTGCTCCAGGATGGTCTGGCCGCAGCCCACCAGCGTCCGGGCCCCGGGCTCGCTCGCGCCGACCGCCACCGCGCGGTGCTGCTCCAGCGCGCTGCTCGACAGCGTCATCAACAGCGGCGGCGCCGACTTGCGGCCTCCGGAGGCGATGAGCGTCCCCTCCGCCAGCCCGTAGCAGGGGTAGAAGGCCTCGCGCTTGAAGCCGCTGGGGCCGAACGCCTCCAGGAAGCGCTCCAGCGTCTCCGGGCGGATGGGCTCCGCGCCGGTGAAGGCGACCTCCCAGCGGCTCAGGTCCACCGCCTGCCGCTCCTCGGGCGTGCTCTTGCGCACGCACAGGTCGAAGGCGAAGTTGGGCCCGCCGCTGATGGTGCCCCCGAAGCGGCTCACGGCCTCCATCCACGCCATGGGCCGCTTGAGGAAGCTCAGGGGCGACATCAGCGCCGCGCTGTAGCCCCCGTACAGGGGTTGCATGATGCCGCCGATGAGCCCCATGTCGTGGTACGGCGGCAGCCAGATGATGGCCACGCTGTCCGTCCGCGCCTCGAACGCGTGCTGGATGAGCCCCAGGTTGTGGACCAGGTTGCCGTGCGTGAGCATCACGCCCTTGGGCGTGCCCGTGGAGCCGGACGTGTACTGGAGGAACGCCAGCGAGTCCGACTTCAGCGCGGGCGCCTTCCACGCCGCCGCCGCGTCGTTCGGCACCGTGTCCGTCGCCACCCACTTCAGCCCCCGCAGCTCCGGGGCCTGCTCGAACAGGTACTCCACCATCGACAGCACGAACGACGTGGTCAACACGACCGTCGCCCGCGCGTCCTGGATGATGGCCCGCAGCCGGGGCAGCGTGCGCTCCAGCCGCATGGGGTCCGGCGGGTACGCGGGCACCGCCGCCGCTCCCGCGGCCAGGCACCCGAAGAACCCCGCCACGTACTCCAGCCCGGGCGGATAGAGCAGCATCACCCGCTCACCGGCCCCGCCGTGCTCCTGCACCGCCGCGCCAATGGCCCGCGCGCGCTCGCGCAGGCCCGCGTACGTCAGCGCCGACTCCTCGCCGTCCTCCAGGAAGGTGTAGAGCCGCTTCTCCGCTGCCTGGAGGACCCGCTCGTCAAGCAGGTCCAGCAACGTCGCATGGGCAGGCGCGTGGCTCGCCAAAAGCATGGTGGACTTCCTCTGGATGGCTGGCGGCGCCGGGCAGGAACCGGGGGAGGTCGGTCACGCCCACGCACAAGGGGGATAATGGTATCCGCAAACAAACCCAGCGAGAAATGTCATGCCGGTGCTTCTTGCTATTCTCTGGGAATCTGCATGCGAACTCAGCGATAACCCCGTGTTTCCAGGAAATAGCGGTCAAAATCCCCGACGTGAAACATGGATTCGGAGAAGCCGTGCACCCGGGCGGGGTGTTCCCGCCTTGAAGTCATCCCGTGAATCATCAACATTGGCGGGGTGCGAGCGGGTTCCGGAGGAAGCCGGATGCCTGCTCCCCCTCACTCGCAGCAACATCCCATCCGCTCCGGGTCATGAAGCTCCGGACGGCACCCGAGAGACCTCCTCATGCTCGAGCGCCCCATGTACCTGAAGCCCGATGTCGCCATCGAGCCACTGTTCAACCAGTGGTACGTCTGGTGGTACCTGCTGTCGCCCGCGACGGCGCCGCTGTTCGTCACGCGGCTGCACCTGAAGCTGATGCAGTCGTTCGTCGCGAACCCGGACGTGCACGTCGCCGCGCTGCAGAACCCGGCGCTGATGGGCGGGCCCTTCATCAACCACCCCGTGTCGCGCGTGGGGGACGTGAAGGCGCTGCTGGACCGCACCATGAAGGACCACGCGGACTTCCTGGCCTACGCCAAGGCGCTGGCGGACCTGGAGCAGCTGCTGGCCAGCTCCAAGGGTGAGTCGCTGGAGCCGCTCTACGCGAAGGTGCCGGACATGCTCCGGGGCTACGTGGAGCTCACGTACGACCTGGCCCACCGGGCCAACGCCCGCATCATGGAGCCCCTGCTCTACCGCAGCGGCCTCTACAAGGAGTCGTCGCAGAGCGTGTCGCTGATGCGCGTCACGGGCGACGCGCGCAAGTACGTCTTCAGCACGCCCCGGCTCGAAGGGGACACGCCGCTGTGGCTCCAGGTGCCCTTCCGGCACGAGGGCCTGGACGCCCTCTTCCGCATGCGCCACACGCCGGGCAGCCCCGGGCAGGTGGCGGAGATGCTGGGCGTGCCGACCTCCGCGGCGGACGCGTTCGCGGACCTCTTCACGGACGCCGCCCCGCGCAAGCCGGAGCCGTACACGGGCCCCGGCGTGCGCGTGCGCTACTTCGGCCACGCGTGCGTGCTGATGGAGACGCGCGAGGTGTCCGTCCTCACCGACCCCGTCATCAGCTACGAGTTCCCCACCGAGCACGCGCGCTTCACCCACGCGGACCTGCCGGAGAAGATCGACTACGTCCTCATCACCCACGGCCACGCCGACCACCTGATGATGGAGACGCTCATCCAGCTGCGTCACCGCATCGGCACCATCGTCGTGCCGCGCTCCAACGCGTTCTCGCTGGCGGACCCGTCGCTGCGCCTGATGCTGGAGAAGACGGGCTTCCGCAACGTCGTTGAAATCGACGACCTGCAGGAGATCCGCATCCCCGGCGGTTCGCTGATGGGCATCCCCTTCATCGGCGAGCACAGCGACCTGTCCGTGCAGGCGAAGACGGCGCACCTGGTGCGCCTGGGCGGCCGCGCGATGCTGATGGCCGCGGACTCCAACGCGCTGGAGCCCCGGATGTACGAGCACCTCCAGGAGCTGGTGGGCCCGCTGGACGCGCTCTACCTGGGCATGGAGTGCGAGGGCGGCCCGATGAGCTGGATGTACGGCCCGCTGCTCAGCAACCCCCTGCCGCGCAAGATGGACCAGTCGCGCCGGCTCAACGGCTCCGACTCCGCGCGCGCCACGGAGATCCTCAACCACCTGAAGCCGCGCGAGTCCTTCGTCTACGCCATGGGCCAGGAGCCCTGGCTGCGCCACGTCATGGTGCTCCAGTACGACGAGACGGCGCCGCAGATGATCGAATCGAACAAGTTCCTGGAGGTCTGCCGGGGCCGCAACATCCCCGCCGAGCGCCCGTACCTGCGCATGGAGCGGATCCTCGAATAGCCACGGGGAAGGACGCGGCCGCCCCACGGCGCCGCGTCCCTCAGGCCTCGCGGGCCTGGAGCTTGCGCAGGCCCGCGAGCAGGCCCTCACCGTCCGGTGAGCCCAGGCCGGTGCAGGCGTTCCACACCTGCCGCTCGCTGGCGAAGAACGCGCCGTTGCCGCCCCGGGTGATGGGGCGGACGACGGGCTCGCCCGCGCGGACCAACGCATACAGCCGGGGGTTGAGGAAGCCCACGCGCTCGCCCAGGGCCTCATTGAGGCGGGTGACGAGCGCGGCCCACATGGGCGCCGCGGCGCTGGTGCCCGCGGCCACGCCCCGCTGGCCCTTGAAGACGATTTGATAGCCGGTGTGCAGGTCGCCGTTGGCCGCGACGTCGGGAACGCCCCGTCCGGGCGTGCGCGTCGTGCGCTGGAACACGCCGTCCTTCCAGGCCGTCGTCACCTGCACGGGCACGGGCATGCCTTCCTGGTACGGGGGCAGCGCGTTCATCATGCTGACGCCGCCGCTGCTCGCGCCCGCCGACACCGTCGGGCCGAAGGAGCCCATGGTCATGGCCTCGCCCAGGCGGTTCCACACCGACTCCGCGACGATGCGGTCGCCTTCGGCTTCCAGCGTCGTGCCGCCGCAGCCCAGCACCAGCGCGCTCGCGGCCGGGTAGCTGGGCGCCGCCAGCGTGATGGCCCCCGTGGGCGAGCCGCCCTCCACGGGCACCTGCGAGCCCAGGTCTCCGGAGGCCGCGCACACCGTGATGCCCAGGAGCGCCGCCTCCTTGAAGAGGCGCTCGAAGGCGGCCTCCTCGTCCTGCTGGATGAGGGTGCCTTCGTAGAAGGACCAGCTGGTGGTCAGCACCGACGGCCGGTTCGTCCGGTCGCTGATCGCCATGGCGAAGACGCGGTGGTAGTCGCTCAGCGAGTAGTCCTTGGAGCCCGCGTTGTAGACGACGACGCGCGCCTGCGGGCACACCGCGGACACCAGCTCCACGTCCATCGTGACCTCCGCGTTGGAGGAGACGCCGAGGCCCGGCTTGTTGGGGCCCACGTTCACCGGCGGCTCGCGCTCCACGCCCATCCAGGACAGGTAGGCCTCCAGGTCCTCCGGCTTGTAGCCGCCCGTCAGCTCGATGACGCCCACGCACTGCCCCGCCCCCTGCGTGGAGGGGTAGCGGTAGAGGTTCGCCACCTGCCCGGCCGGATACGAGCGCAGCCCGAGCTGCTTCGCCGACTCCGCGGGCACGGGCAGCGACGCCGAGCTGTGGGTGACGCGCGGGCGGGTGTCCAGGCCGAGCACCCCCTCCACGACGTCGCGCAGGGCGCGCGGCAGCGTGACGGGCTTGCTGTGGAAGAGGAAGGACCGCTTGCCCTGGGCGAAGCGCTTGAGGTCCACGCCGAAGGCCTTGCGGATCGCCGCGGCCGGGCCCTCCAGCCGCACGAGCCCCCGGTCGCGCTGCACGGAGAGGATGCGCAGGCGGTGCTCCTTCGCGAAGCGCTCCACCGCCGCCAAGTCCTTCTTCGCCGTGCCGTACTTCGCCTCGAAGGCCTCGTGGCTGAGCGGAGGGCGCGGGGGCGCCGCGCACAGCTCCTCCACCGTGGGCAGGGGCACGCCGGGGCGCAGCACCAGGGTGACCTCCACGCGGCCAGGCAGGCGCGCGGGGCGGACGGGGACGGGGAAGGAAGACACGCGCTCGCGCTGCGCCGGGGGGATGCGGGCCATGCGCGGCTTTCTAGCACGCGGGCCCGCGCGGCCCCCGCACGTCCCGGGTCGTATCCACCGACTCGCGCGACAGGTAGGCTCGGGCTCCCGCTCATGAACCGAGTCCTCCGCATCAAGCCCCACCTGCGCGCCGAGGTGCTCGATGCGCGGCGCGTCTTCCTCGTCGGTGAGCGCGCCCAGTTCCTGCTGGAGGGAGAGCCGCACGCGCGCGTCGTCCCGCTGCTGGATGGCGAGCGCACCGTGGCCCAGGTCATCGCCCAGGTGGAGGGACAGCTGTCCGCGCCGGAGGTGCTCTACGTGCTGTCGCTCCTGGAGGAGCGCGGGCACGTGGAGGAGGCGGCGGACGTGTTCGACGCGGAGGTCGCCGGCTTCTGGGAGGCGTTGGGCATCGACGCGGCGTTCGCGGCCGGGCGGCTGCTGGACACGCCCGTCGCCGTGCGCGCCGTCGCGGGCGAGGACGCCGAGCGGCTGGTGGACGCGCTGGGAGACACCGGCCTGGACGTGCGCGAGGACGCGGAGCGCCACGTCCTGCTGGTGGATGACTACCTGTCACCGGAGGCGCTCGGGCTCGCGCGCGCGGCCCGCGCTGCCGGGGCGGCGTTCCTGCCGGTGAAGGTCGCGGGCACCGCCTGTCACGCGGGCCCCGTCTTCGCCCCCGGGGACGGCGCGTGCTGGACGTGCCTCACGGCGCGGCTTCGGGCCAACCGCCCCATCGAGCAGTACCTCGCGCGGCGGGGAGGACGGACGCGGCCGTCGCGGACGGCCCTGCCCACGACGGTGCAGGCGGGCCTGTCCTTCGCGGCGACGCTCGTGGCGCGCTGGGTGGTGGAGGCGGGCGCGGACGCGGCGCGGCACTCGCGGCTGTGGACGCTCGACTTCGCCACCTGGAAGCTGGACTCGCACGCGGTGACGCGGCGCCCGCAGTGCCCGGACTGCGGGGACCCGGGCTGGATGGAGGCGCGGGCCCGTCAGCCGCTGGAGCTCGTCTCGCGCCCCAAGCGCTTCACCGACGACGGCGGCCACCGCGTCCTCACGCCCGAGGAGACGTGGGAGCGCCACCGCCACCTCGTGAGCCCGGTGACGGGCGTGGTGAGCGACCTGCGCCCGGTGCCGGGGGACGCGCCGCTGGGCCACATCCAGTCCGCCATCTTCCGCGTGTGTCCGTGGACGGACGCGCCCGCCTCCGACGACTTCCACCGCGTGGCCAGCGGCAAGGGCCGCACCGAGGTCCAGGCCCGCGCGGGCGCCCTGGGCGAGGCGCTGGAGCGCTACAGCGCCGTGTTCCAGGGCGACGAGCCCCGCGTCCACGCCACCGCGTCCTCGCTGGGCCCCCAGGCCGTGCCGCCCGCCGTGCTCCAGCACTTCAGCGCCACGCAGCTCGCGAACCGGCCTGACGGCGCCACGCAGCTCGCGAACCGGCCTGACGGCGCCGCGCACCGCGACGCGCGCCTGGCGGTGCCCCGGCCCTACGCGGATGAGCCCATGGACTGGAGCCCCGCGTGGTCGCTCACGCACGGCGCGCGGCGCTACGTGCCCACGTCGTTCGCGTACCTCTTCGCGCCCACGCCCGAGGGCGGGCCCTTCTGCCACTTCAACTCCAACGGGAACGCGGCCGGCAACTGCGTGGAGGAGGCCATCCTCCAGGGGTTCCTGGAGCTGGTGGAGCGCGATGCGGTGGCGCTCTGGTGGTACAACCGCCTGCGCCGTCCCCGGGTGGCGCTGGCCAGCTTCGACGAGCCGTGGTTCACGTCCGTGGAGGCGCACTACCGGACGCTGGGCCTGCGGCTGTGGGTGATCGATCTCACGCACGACCTGGGCATCCCGGTGTTCGCCGCGCTGGTGGGGTCGTCCACGCACGGGCGGGTCTGGGCCGGGTGCGGCTGCCACTTCGACGCGAAGCTCGCCGTGCAGCGCGCGCTCACGGAGGTGGCCCAGTGCTACGACCCGAAGGACACGTCCGCGTCGCCCTGGGACCTGGGCGCGCACGCGGACCCCACCTGGCTGCATCCCGACGAAGCGGCCCCGGCGCGCGTCCGCTCCGACTTCCCGCGCGTGTGGCATGACGACCTGCGCGAGGATGTCATCGAGTGCGTCGCGCGCGCCTCACGCGCGGGGCTGGAGGTGCTGGTGGTGGACCAGGGGCGCCCGGACGTGGGCATGTCCGCGGTGAAGGTCATCGTCCCGGGCCTGCGACACTTCTGGCCCCGCCTGGGCCCTGGCCGGTTGTATGACGTCCCGGTGCGGATGGGCTGGCTGTCCGCGCCGCTGAACGAAGCGCAGCTCAACCCCGTCCCCTTCTATTTCTGAGCGCTCCCCCGCGTGTCGCCCTCCCCTCCCAAGCCCCGCATCCTGCTGATCCAATGCGGCCCGGACCGACGCCACGTCGACCGGGAGACGGAGGACTTCTGCCCTGAGCGCGGGCTCGTGAAGCGCGCGACGATGACGCCGCTGGCTTGCGCGACGCTCGCGGCGCTCACGCCGGACACCTTCCGCGTGGACATCTGGGACGAGGAGCTGCACGGGCAGCTGCGCGTGGACTCGGAGCTGCCGGACTACGACATCGTCGGCGTGTCGGTGATGTACTCCGCCCTCACCTACCAGGCGCGCTTCCTGGGGGGCCTCTTCCGCGACCGGGGCGCCACCGTCGTCGCCGGAGGCCCCGCCATCTCCGCCGCGCCGGAGGACTACCGGGGCTTCTTCGACGCCCTCTTCGTCAACGAGGCCGAGCGCACCTGGCCGCGCTTCCTCGCGGACTACCTCCAGGGTGAGTACGCCCCCGAATACCGGCAGATTGAAAAGCCCGCCCTGAGCGAGAGCCCCCCGCCGCGCTGGGACGGCATCGCGGCGGACCTCCCGCGCTACGCCTGGGGCTCCGTGCAGACGACGCGCGGCTGCCCGTTCGACTGCTCGTTCTGCGACGTCATCTACCTGTACGGCCGCAAGCAGCGGCACAAGCCCGTGGCGCAGGTGCTGGAGGAGGTGCGGGGCCACGCGGCGCTCGGCGCGGAGGGCGTGTTCTTCGCGGACGACGAGTTCATTGGCGACGCGGCCTACGCGAAGGAGGTGCTCGCGGGGCTGGTGCCCCTCAACCGCGCCCTGCCCCGCCCGCTGCGCTTCTTCACCCAGGTGACGATGAACCTGAGCCGCGACGCCCAGCTGCTGGAGGGCATGGCGGACGCGAACTTCTACACCGTCGTGCTCGGCATCGAGTCCTTCGATCCCGCCGCCCTCAAGGAAGCGCAGAAGCACCAGAACGTGCGCGCGGACCTCATCGGGGACCTGCTGAAGATTCAAGCGCACGGCATCGGGCCCCGGGGCAGCTTCATCGTCGGGTTCGATCACGACACGCCCGCCGTGTTCAACTCGCTGCACGCCAACATCCAGCGCGCGCACCTGCCGTGGGTGGTGGTGGCGCCCCTCCAGGCACCGCGAGGCACGAAGCTGTGGACGCGGCTGCGCGCGGAGGGCCGGCTCGCCACGCCCCGCAAGGCGCAGTCCCGCGACCGGGGCGCCATCGTGCTCAACGTGATGCCCCTGGGCATGACGCGGCCCCAGTTGCTCGAAGGGTTCCGCGACCTGGTGGAGCGGCTGTCCACCTGGGACGCCGCCTGCGAGCGCATCCGGGGCTTCGTCGCCGGCATCCAGCGCCCGCCGCGCGTGGTGGAGCCCGAGTGGCCGGAGGCCGTCACCGACCGCTTCCTCCGCGAGGCCACCGGCGCCTGGGCCCTCACGCCTGGCGAGCGCGCCGCGCTGGGTGACACCCTCCAGGAGGTCCGCCGCACCGCGCCTGCGATGCTGCCGCGCACGGTGTTCTTCCTCGCGCGCAACCAGAACGAGCGTCGCCGGCACGATCGGCTCTTCACCGACTTCGACGCCGTGCTGGACGCGGAGCGCCAGGGCGACCTCATCCCGGACACCCAGCCCGTCTACGTGCCGGCCACCTTCGCCACGGCGATGCGGGACGTGTTCCCGGACCTGTACGTGCGCCTGAGCCGCGACCTGCCGGACCGCCGCGACGTGCCCGAGGCCTCGCGCGAGGTGCTGGTGGACTTCGTCTCCCGCTGGGGCGAGGGCTTCCACGCCCTCCAGCCGCAGCACCACGAGTTCCTGCGCGAGCTGTGCGACGCGGCGGTGGCGGCGCGCGGCGGACACGCCGGGGCGCTGGAGGCGGACGAGGAGCAGGCCCTGCGCACCCAGGCGCGCCGCACCGGCCTGCTGGAAGCGCTGCTCAAGGACGTGCGCGACGAGTTGGCGAGCTGGGGACGGTGAGCGATGCGTGACGGCCTCCCCATCTTCGACGCGGACCGCCACGTCCTGGAGCCGCTCGGCCTCTGGGCGGAGCACCTGGAGCCCGCGCTGCGCAAGCACGCGCCCCGCCCCGGGCGCCTCCCGGACGAACCCCTCCAGGAGCGCCTGGAGCGGCTGGGCCCCCAGGGCCTGCTGCCCGTGCAGCCCCTGCCGGAGGTGGACGGCAAGCCGCTGTGGAACCACATGCCGGAGCGGGCGTGGGTGGCGTTCTGCGCGCGCTCCTACCAGCAACTGGGCCGCAATGAGCTCCTGGCGCAGCCGGACGTGTACCTGGCGGAGATGGACCGCTCGGGCGTGGACCGGGCGGCGCTCTTCCCCACCTACGCGCTGCTGCTGGAGGGCTTCTCGCCGCTGAAGCCGCGCGTGGCCACCGCCTACGCGTCCGTCTACAACACCTGGCTGCACGGCTTCTGCGCGCTGGACCCGGAGCGCCTGCGCGGCGTGGGGCTCATCAGCCGGCACGAACCGGAGGCCATGGTGGCGGAGGTGCGCCGCGTGGCCGGCTTCGGCTGGCGCGCGGTGATGGTGCGGCCCAACCCCATTGGCGGGCGGCTCCTGTCGGACGCGGCCTATGAGCCCTTCTGGGCCGAGTGCGAGGCCCGCTCCATGGCGGTGGTGCTGCACGGCAGCGGCCACGTCTACGTGCCGTCCGCGGGCGCGGACCGCTTCGACACGCGCTTCGCCAACCACGCCTGCGCCCACCCGATGGAGCTGATGATGGGGCTGCTGGCGCTGCTCCAGGGCGGCGTGCTGGAGCGCCACCCGGGCCTGCGCATCGGCGCGATGGAGGCCGGCTGCGGCTGGCTGCCCTACTGGTCCTGGCGCCTGGATGAGGAGTACCGCGCCGTGGGTGCCGAGGTCTCCGCCACCCTCCGACAAGCTCCATCCGCCTACCTGCGCCGCCATTGCTACGTGTCGGTGGAGCCGGATGAACCCTACCTGCCCGACATGATGCGACACCTGCCGGAGGAGCGCCTGCTGTTCGGCAGCGACTTCCCCCATCTGGACCACGGAGAGGACGTGTTGGGTTCCCTGCTGTCCTTGCGTGACCGGATACCCGAAAGTCGTCTACGAAAGGTTCTCTGGGAAAACCCGACTCGGTTCTACGGTGCGGAACCGTGAGGCCGCTCGCATGAGATTGTCGCTCGCCGAAGGCGTGGCGCTGCGTTGTCCCGAAGCGGAGGACGCGCGCGTGGAAGGTCAGGGCCGCTCGCTGCGGCTGGGCCTGCTGGCCCCGGGTGTGCGCGCCGTCTTCGAGTCGCTCGCGGACGGAGGCATCCAGGAGACGGAGGTGCCGGCCGCGGCGGGCACGGACGCTTCGCTCGCGTGGTACTGGCTGGACCTGGCCGGGGATGGCGGCCTGCTGTCGTGGACGGTGGAGGAGCGCGGCAACCTGCTCATGACGCTGACGCCGGCCTCCGCGTCGTTCCTGCGCCGGCGCGCGACGTTCGACGCGCTGGTGCCCCTGCAACTGTCCCGCTTCGCGCACACGCGCATGGCGGCGGGGCACGCGGTGCTGGACTGCCCCACCGTGCACGCCACCGCGGTGCTGCATGACCGGCGCGTGGTGTCGCTGCTGTTCGACATGGCCCGCCCCACGCTGCTGGCGCGGCTCAACCAGTTCAACACCGGCATCGAATCCGTGACGCTCCGGGAGCTGGTGCGCCTGCTGGCGGAGACGGGCATCCTGGTGCCGGAGGGGCTGGACGTGCCGGCGTCGGAGGCGACGCTCACCGCCCTGCGCCAGTGGGAGCCGCATGACCTGCTCTTCCACCTGCGCTCGCGGGGCTGGGGCCACCAGACGCGCGCGGGCGCCACCTACCGCTTCCGGGGCGAGCTGCCCAACCCGCCCGCGCTCAAGCCGTCCGTCGCGCAGGAGACGGTGGCGCTGTACCGCCCGGACATGGAGGCGCTGCGCACCGGGGACGCGTCCTTCACCGAGGTGCTGGAGAACCGGCGCAGCCTCCGGGGCCGGGGCACCACCCCGCTCACCGTGAAGCAGCTGGGGGAGCTGCTGTACCGCGCCGCGCGCGTGCGGGACGTGAGGAGCACGCTCGACGGCGACGTCACCGACCGGCCCTACCCTGGCGCGGGCGCGGCGTACGCGCTGGAGCTGTACCCGCTCGTCGGGGAGTGCCAGGGCCTGCCCCCGGGCGTGTACCACTACGATCCGCTGGGCCACCAACTGGAGAAGCTGAGCGGCCCCACGCAGGAGTTCCAGGCCCTGCTGGACGAGGCCCGCTCGCCGGTGGAGCCCTTCGAGCGGCCGGAGGTGCTGATGGTGGTGGCGGCGCGCGTGCCCCGGCTCGCGTGGAAGTACGAGACGCTGGCGTACTCGCTGGTGTTGCAGGACACCGGAGCGCTGGTGCAGACGCTCTACCTGGTGTCCACCGCGCTGGCCTTGCGGCCCTACGCGCTGGGGCGCAGCGACCCGGACCTCTTCCAGCGCGTGGCCGGGGTGGACGGCTTCGCGGAGGCGTCCGTGGGCGCCTTCGCGGTGTCCGGTGGCTCGACGCCAATCCCCTGAGCCAGCCCAGGGGACGCGGGCGTCACGCCGGGTTCAGCAGCAGGGGCTGCCGCAGCAGTGCGAGCGGTTGTACGTGTCCGTGAGGCTGGACAGGGCCACGGCGTGGTCCGCCACGTTGGCCGGCTTCTTCGGCAGGGGCAGCTCCACCTCCGCGCCGCCGAGCTTCCACTCGTTGGGGGTGCCCGCCTCGGCGCCGGTGGCCGGGACGACCTTGAGCTGGATGGCGGCGGGCATCTCGAAGTCGAAGCGCTCCTTGAGCGCCTGACGCGGGTCGGCCAGCAGGGCCTTCTCGAAGGAGGGCTCCTTCCATGCCAGGGCGACGGCGCGCATCCACACCGACTGCCAGTCATTCACCGTGGCCTTCGCACCCAGCCCCGGCGAGGACGGCTTGCGCGCCACGGGGCGGGCCTTGGTGGGCGCGGCCTTCGACTCCGGCTTCTTCTTGCTCATGTCAGCAGTCTCCTCCCAGCGCCTCCAGCAGCGCGCGGGCCTCCATGACGGGCGGCGTTCCCAGCCCCTCGGTGAAGGTACTGTAGATTATCTGGAGCCGCTGCCGCGCTTCTTCCTGTCGACCCGACGTCTGGAGTAGGCGCGCCAGCGCGGTGACGGCCTGCAGCTCCGGCATCCGCGCGCCCTGCGCGTGAGCCACGTCCGCGGCCTGCCGGAAGCACGCCTCCGCGGACGGGGCCGTGGCGCCGTCCCGCGCGAGCAGCACCCGGCCCTTGACCCGCAGCATCCTGGACTCGTGGTAGCCCTCACCCAGGGCCCGCGCGCGCTCCTGGCCTCGCTCCAGCGTGGCGAGCGCCGTGTCCAGGTGGCCCAGCTCCAGCTCCAGCTCCGCCAGGATGGCGTAGTACGCCGGCTGATCCATCTCCGTGCCGAACGCCTCGCGCATCGCCACGCCCCGCCGCATGGCCTCCAGGTCCTTCGCCGCCCACCCGCGCAGGATGCCCACGTAGGCGGCCTGCTCCACGAGCCCGTAGCGGTGCGACAGCTCCGCGTGCTGCGAGAGGAGCCGCGTCACCTCCGTCCGGTCGCCGTGCTCCTGCGCCATCAGCAGCAGGTAGATGAACGACAGGCCGATGCTGGTGCCGTGGTTCAGCTCGCGGCCCCACGCCACCGCGGCCTCGCCGTGCGCCCTCGCCTGATCCGCGAAGCCCAAGAGCCACAGCGTCCGGCACAGCACCACCTCGCCGCCCACGCGCGTGTCCTGCCCGTAGAGGATGCGGTGCATGCGGTGCGCGACGGGGTCGAACAGCGCCACGCACCGCTCCGCCTTCGCCTTCGCCTCCCCGAGCCGGCCCTCCAGCAGCTCGATGTTGGAGAGGATGGTGAGCGCCACCGCCTCCTGCCCCGCGTCACCGGAGCGCTGCGCCAGCGCCACCAGCCTGTCCAGCAGGCCGCGCACCCGGCGCTGGTCGCCGCCCAGGTGGTAGTAGATGGACAGCACCCACAGCGTCGGGGCCGCGTAGGGGCTCTCCCCCACGGTGAAGAGCAGCTCCAGCGACCGCTCGGCCACGGTGCGCAGGTCCTGCGAGCGCCAGCCCTGCGTGGACATCAGCGCCGGGGCGAGCACGCCGTTGAGGCTCAGCTCCAACTGCGCGCGCTCCAACGGCTCCTCGATGGCGTCCAGCCACGACAGGCCCAGCCGGGAGAACAGGATGGCCTCCACGTAGGCGGAGCGCACGAGCGCGGCGAAGGCGGCCTTCTGCGCGTAGACGATGGCCTTGCGCTTGAGGTTCGCGCTCGCGTGGTGGTGCGCGAGCAGGTCCGGCCGCTCGTTCACCACCTCCGGGAAGTGCTCCTCCAGCGCCGCCGCCGTCTTCGCGTGCACCTGCTGCCGGTGCCGCTTGAGCATCGAGTCGTAGGCCGCGTCGCGCACCAGCGCGTGCTTGAAGAGGTACACGGGCCCCCTGGGCCGGCGCTTGCGGTGCAGCAGCCCCGCGCCCACCAGCCGCTCCAGGTCCGCGTCCAGCGCCTCCGGCGTCAGCGGGCTGATGTGGCGCAGCAGCTCCTGCGACAGCTCGCGGCCCAGCACCGACGCCACCTGCGCCGTCTCCTTGCCGCGCCCCAGCCGATCCAACCGCGCGACGAGCAGGTCGCGCAGCGTGCCCGGCACCACCGGGCCCCCCTTGCCCACCTCCAGCGCGAAGTGGCCCTCGCGCTTCACCAGCGCGCCGGACTCCAGCAGCGTGCGCACCAGCTCCTCGATGAACAGCGGGATGCCGTCCGTGCGCGCGGCGATCTCCTCCAGCGCCTCCGCGGAGAGCGGGCCACCCGCCGCGGCGCAGGCCAGCCGCTCCACCTCCGCGCGCGCCAGGGCGCCCAGTTGCACCTGCATCACCGACGACGAGGGCCACGGCGGCTCGAACTCCGGACGCGCGCTGAACACCGCGAACAGGCGCGACGACGCCACCTCCGCCACCAGCGCCTTGAGCAGCTCCAGCGTGGACGGGTCCGCCCAGTGCAGGTCCTCCAGCGCCAGCACCACCGGCTGGCGCTCCGCCAGCGCGGCGAGGAACGCGAGCAGCGCGTCGCGCGTCAGCTCCCGGTGCTTCAGCGGCGACACGTCCAGCGGCGCCCAGCGCTCCGGCGGCAGCGGCAGGGACAGGAGCGGCGCGAACAGCGGCATCGACTCCGGCAGGTCGAAGCTGTAGCCGGACAGCAGCGCCTCCAGGCCCTTCAGCCGGCCTTCGGGGGACAGGTCGCGGTTCGGATCCAGCATCCGCGTGAGCAGGTCCACCACCGGGAAGTACGCCTGGCTGGAGCTGTCCGCCGTGCAGCGGGCCTCCAGCCACGTATGCGGGTCGACGCCCAGCTTGTCGCCCAGCTCGCGGGTGAGGCGCGACTTGCCGATGCCCGGCTCGCCGGACACGAGCACCGCCTGCCCCTGCCCCGCCCGCACCTGCTCCCAGCGCGACAGGAGCAGGTCCAGCTCCCGGGTGCGGCCCACCAGCGAGAGCGCCTCGTCGGTGCCGCTCCACGTCGCGTCCGCGCCCTGGAGCACGAACGTCTCCAGGCCGGGGGGCAGCAGGTCGTGGACGGGCGCGGGCCCGGGCTCCAGCGGGAAGTGCTTGCGCACGAGCTGCTGCGTGTCCCCGGTGACGAGGATGGCCCCCGGGGGCGCGGACGTGCTCAGGCGGAAGGCCAGCTTCGGCGTGGTGCCCACGACGAAGCCCAGGCCGGACAGCGTGGGATCCCGCTGCTCGCGCGACACCACGAGCCCCGTGTGCAGGCCCACGCGGATCTCCACCCGCGTGCCGCGCTCGGCTTCGATGGCGCGGGCCCGGCGCTGCACCTCCGCCACCATGTCCAGCGCCGCCTGCGCCGCGCGCCGGGCGTCGTCCTCCCGCGCCGCCGGATAGCCGAAGTAGAAGAGGACGATGTCGCCCAGCGCGCTGGCGATGTGGCCGTTGTAGCGCCGCGCGATTTCAATGCAGACCTCCTGCTGGGCGCCCAGCACGTGGTCCAGCTCCTCGATGTCCACCGGGCCCGGCGCCATCGCCGTGGCGGACAGCGTGCAGCACACCACGGTGAGCTGCCGGCGCTCACCCTCCGCCCACCGGCGCGCGCGCGTGGACAGCGCGTTGGGCGTGCGGCTGCTCAGCTCCACCGTCGCCGTCTCCGCGTTGGGGGCCGCGGGCTGGATGCGCACGGGCGCGGACCTGCGCGGCAGGTTGGACAGGTCCACCGCCTCCAGCTGGCGCAGCAGCACCTCCGCGGAGACGGTGCGCTGGGACGGGTCCTTGGCGGTGGCGCGCTGGAGCAGCTTGCCCACCGGGTGCGCGGCGATGGTCGCGGGGATGGGCACCGGCTCCGCGGACAGCTGCTGGAAGATGACCTCCGCGACGGTGGCGCCCTCGAAGACGCGCTTGCCGGTGAGGCACTCCAGGAACACCAGCCCCCAGGCGTACAGGTCCGAGCGCGGCGTGGGCGGCTGGCCGCGAAGCTGCTCCGGCGCCGCGTAGGACGGCGTGCCCAGGGATTCGTTGGTGGAGGTGATGCGCGGCTGCGGCTCCGCGCGCGTCAGCTCATCCGTCACCGACCCGATGCCGAAGTCCAGCACCAGCGCGTTGCGGCGCGCGCCGGTGGGCACGACCATGACGTTCGCGGGCTTCAGGTCGCGGTGCACCACGTTCTGCGCGTGCGCGCACGCCAGCGCGTCCAGCAGTTGGAGCATCAGGTGGCGCACCTCCACCGGATCCAACACGCCCTCCTCCGCGAGCACCTGCGCCAGGTTCTTGCCCGGGACGAACTCGAAGATGGAGTAGACGGCGCCGCCCTGCGCCCGCCCGGAGTCGATGAGCCGCACGATGTTCGGGTGGTGCATCTGCGCGCACAGCTTCATCTCCCGCTCGAAGCGCGCGCCGCGGCGCTCCACCGACTCCGGCGTCGCGCCCTCCGTCAGCCGCAGCAGCTTCACCGCCACGTTCTGGCCGGTCGTCACCTGCCGGGCCTTGTAGACGCGGCCGAAGCCGCCCTCGCCCAGCTCCGACAGCAGCTCGTAGCGGCCCTGGAAGGCCTCCAGCAGGTTGGGGTCCATGGGGTTCTTCATCGCGCTCCCGAGCCTCACACCGTTGCGAACAGCGCCTCAACCACGTCCCGAGCCGGTCCCCTGCGTGGACACCGGCCGACCGACCTGCGCCCCCCGCCGGGGCAGCGTGATGACGAACTCCGTGAACTCGCCCGGCACCGTCTCCATGCGGAAGGTGCCCTGGTGTCCCTGCACGATGATGTCATGACTGAGTGACAGCCCGAGCCCCGTCCCCTGCCCCGGTGGCTTCGTGGTGAAGAAGGGGTCGAAGATGCGCTCCGCGCTCGCCGCGGGGATGCCGGGGCCGTTGTCGCGCAGGCGCACCTCCACCTGCTCCGCCCGCGCCAGGGTGCGGACCTTGAGCACCGGCACGTACCCGGCCCCCTGGGCGGCCCACTTCTGGCGCAGGGCGTAGAGCGCGTTGTCCACGACGTTGATGATGACGCGCCCCACGTCCGCGCGGACCAGCTCCACGCCCGCCACGGCGGGGTCGTACTCCACGTCCAGCCGCACGGGCACCGGCTCCCCGCGAGCGCCGCCCTGGCCCAGGGCGATGCTCTCCGCGACCAGCGCGTTCAGGTCCACCGCCTCGCGCGGCCCCGGCGAGCGGCGCGCGTGCTGGAGCATGCCCTGGATGAGCGCGTCCGCGCGCCGGCCGTGCTCGTTGATCTTCCGCGCGTTGGTGCGCAGGCAGTCCAGCGCCTCGTCCACGTCGCGCACGGAGGCGGCGTCCAGCCGCTCGCGCTGCGGCGCCATCACGCCCGCCAGGTCCTCCGTCAGGCCCACCGACAGGCCGGCGAAGTTGCTGATGAAGTTGAGCGGGTTGCGCAGCTCGTGCGCCATGCCGCCCACCATGGACGCCAGCGAGGCCAGCTTCGCGTCCATGATGAGCTGCATGCGCTGCACCGTCTCCTGCTCGATGCGGCGGTAGAGCCGGGCGTTCTCCAGCGCCAGCGCCGCCTGCCCCGCGAACGCGACGAGGAAGTCCAGGTCGTCCTCCGAGAAGCGGTTGGGCGTGGAGAGGTTGTCCACGTACAGCACGCCCAGCACCTCGTCCCGGGGCTTGAGCGGCACGCACATGGAGGCGCGGATGGAGCTGAAGATGATGGAGTCGGCCGCGTCCAGGCGCGGGTCGTTCACCGCGTCGGAGAACAGGGCCGCCACGCTGCGGCGCAGCACGAAGTCCACGATGTTCTGGCTGAAGATGGGCCCGCGCACGGGCGTGCCCTCCGCCGTCTTCGACACGCGCGGCTCCAGCTTCCCGGTCTGCTCATCCAGCAGCAGGATGACGCCCCGGTCGACGTGGAGGATCTGGAACGCGAGGTCCAACACCTTGCCCAGCAGCGTGTCGAAGTCGTCCGTGACGGACAGCAGCTTCGCCACCTCCTGGAGGATGCGCAGGCGCTCCCGCGCGCGGGTGGCCGCGCTCGCCGCCTCCGACGCGGACTGCTCCGGCCCGGGCACCGCCTGCACCAGCGTCTTCAGCGGCACCCGGGTGAGCGCGCGCGTGAGCTGGGGACGGGGCTCGTCGGAGGAGGGCTCCCCCGCCCTGCCCGGCGCCACCGGTGGGGGCGCCTCGGGGGTGAGCAGGAAGACGAGCTCGCCCAGCGTCAGCGTGTCGCCGGGGCGCAGCTCCTTGCGGCGGATCTGCTCGCCGTTGACGAAGGTGCCGTTCTTGCTCTGGAGGTCGGTGACGAAGAAGCGCCCGTCGGAGCGTTCGATGCGCGCGTGCTGGCGCGACAGGCTGCGGTGGGGGATGCAGATGGTCTGGTCATCCGCGCGCCCCAGGGTGACGGGCGCGTCCCCCAGCGGATAGGACAGCTCATCCGGCTGGCCTGGGTTGTAGACGAGCATCGGCACGGCGGACCCCCTCCGGGGCGAAAGCCTAACCGAAAAGCCCGACCGCTTACCGCGTCAGGGCGCGCGGCGCCGCAGCACCGACCCGTCCAGCGACGCCAGGGTGGGCCGTCCGGACAGGGCCAGGGCCAGCTCCAGCTCCTCGCGCAGCATGGACAGCAGGTGGCCCACGCCCTCCTCACCGCCCGCCGCGAGCCCCCAGTACACCGGGCGCCCCACCAGCACCGCCTTCGCGCCCAGCGCCAGCGCCTTGAGCACGTCCGTGCCTCGGCGGATGCCGCCGTCCACCAGCACCTCGCACCGGCCGCGCGCCGCCGCCACCACCTCCGGCAGCGCCTCCAGCGGAGGGATGGCGCCGTCCAACTGCCGCCCGCCGTGGTTGGAGACGATGAGGCCGTCCACGCCCGCCGCCACCGCGCGCTCCGCGTCCTCCGCCGTCAGCACGCCCTTGAGGACCACCGGCAGCCGCGACACCGAGCGCACCCACGCCACCGACTCCCACGTCAGCGCGGCGTCGAAGTCCCGCGCCGCATGCGACGCGATGCCGGATTCACCCGGCGCGCGGGTGGCCAGCGCCTGGCTCACGTCCGTGTCGAAGTTGGCCGCGCGCACGTGGGCCGGCAGGCCGAAGCCGCTGCGCATGTCCCGCATGCGGCGCCCCAGCCGGGGCGTGTCCACCGTGAGCACCAGCGCCCGGTAGCCCGCGGCCTCCGCGCGGCGGATCAACGCCGCCGTCACCGCGCGCTCGCGGAAGCAGTACACCTGGAACCAGAGCGGCCCCGTGGCGGCGCGGGCCACGTCCTCCAGCGAGCGGCTGGCCATGGTGCTCACCACCATCAGCCCACCCAGCGAGCCGGCCGCGCGCGCGGTGGCCTCTTCCCCGTCCGGGTGCGCCAGGCACTGGTACGCCATGGGCGCCACGCCCAGCGGGTGCTTCAGCGTCGTGCCCAGCAGCGTCACGGACGTGTCGCAGCGGGACACGTCCACCAGCACGTTGGGCCGCAGCCACCACGCGTCGAAGGCGCTCCGGCTGTCGCGCAGGGAGCACTCGTCGTCACTGCCGCCGCACACGTAGTCGAAGACGTCCGCGGGCAGCCGCGCGCGGGCCTGCTGCTCGTACTCGTCCAGGCACAGGGGACGCATGGCGGAAGGCTCCAGGGCGCGGCGCTTCAGCCGTGCGCGAGGACCCGGCCCAACCGGGCGACGGCTTCCTCGATGACGGCGGGCTCGGCGTGGGAGAAGTTGAGGCGCAGGCCGTGGGCCGCGGAGCGGCCGCCCGCCACGGAGAACGCCTGTCCGGGCAGGAACGCCACCTGGACCTCCTCCAGCGCCCTGCCGAGCAGCGCCGTGGTGTCCACGGTGTCGGGGAACTCCACCCAGACGAACATGCCGCACGCGGGCTTCGTCCACCGTGCCCCCCGGGGCGCCAGGTGGCGCTCCAGCGCGGCCAGCAGCGTGTCCCGCCGCTCGCGGTAGCCGGCGCGCAGCCGCTCCAGGTGCGCGGGCAGCCCACCGGACTCCAGGAACGCCAGCACCACGCGCTGGGCGAACGTCGTGGTGTCGATGTCGCTCGCCTCCTTCACCGTGGCCAGCCGCCCCACCATGGCCTCCGGCACCACCACCCACCCCACGCGCAGCGCGGGCGCCAGCACCTTGGAGAAGGAGCCGACGTAGTACACCCACCGGTCCTCCAGCCCGCGCAGCGCCGGCAGCGTGTGGGGTTCGTACTGGAGCAGCCCGTAGGCGTCGTCCTCGATGATGGGCAGCCGGTGTTCACGCGCCAGGGCCACCAGCCGCTCGCGCGCCTGGAGCGGCATGCTCACGCCCAGCGGGTTGTGGCCGTCGCTCATGGTGTAGAGCAGCGCGGGCCGCTCACCGCGCTCCAGCAGCGCCCGCACCGAGTCCACGTCGATGCCCGTCTCCGGGTGCGTGGGCACCGTGAGCCGCTTGGGCTGGAACGGATCCAACACCTGCTGGAAGCCTGAGTAGACGCGGTCCTCCAGGAGCACCGTGCCGCCCGGGTCCAACAGGAGCCGCGTGAGCAGGCTCATCCCCTGCTGCCCGCCCGCGGTGAGGAACACCTGCTCCGGCGCGCACGTCACGCCCCGGCGGGCCATCAGCGCCACCACCTGCCGGCGCAGCGGCTCCAGCGTGGGGCGGTACTGGAGCGCCAGCGGCTCCTCGGCCATCACCCGCGCGGCGGCCTCCGCCAGCCCCGCCGAGGGGAACAGCGACGCGGCCGGCAGGCCCAGCGCCAGCGACAGGATGCCCGGCCGGTGGATGCGCTGGAGCATGTCCTGGATGGCGGACGGCTTCAGCTCCCGGGCCCACGCCGCCAGCGGCAGCGTCCCCGCGTCACCCGTGGCCGCGCTCACGCCTGGACCCGCGCGTAGTCACGCTCCACCGCCTCGAACAGCGCGCGGATGTTGGCCCCTCCGAAGCCGCGGGCCTCCTGGCGCTGGATGGCCTCGAAGAACAGCGTCTGGCGGGGGTGCGCGGACCGGGTGAAGGTCTGCAGCAGCGTGCCCCACTCGTCCCGGTCCACCAGGATGCCCAGCTCGCGCAGGGGCTCCAGGTCGAACGCCAGCGCGCCCAGCCGTGACTCCAGCCGCTCGTAGTACGCCGGAGGGATGGCCAGGAACGACAGGCCCTGCTGGAGCTGGCGCACGCACCCCACGATGTCGTTCGTCAGCAGCGCCAGGTGCTGCACCCCGGGGCCGCCGTGCCGGCGGAGGAACTCGCCAATCTGGCCGGGGTTCTCCCGGGACAGGGGCTCCTGGAGCGGCAGGCAGATGCGCGTGGACAGGCTCTGCACCACCTTGGAGTTCATCCCGCTGGCGTCCGTGTGGACCGTCTCCTGGTGGGACTGCCGGAAGCCGAAGACGTGCTCGTAGAAGCGCACCGTCGCGTCCAGCGTGCCCGGCTCCAGGCAGATGGCCAGGTGGTCCAGGCCGGCGAACGGCTCGAAGTCCAGCTGCACCGGCGCCTCGCACGGCACCATGCCCGGCGGCAGGAACGCGCCCACCGGAGCGTCGCACTGGATGAGGGAGTGCACCAGGTCCCCCACCGTGCCCACCGTCGCCTGGAGCATCCGCCGCCCCGCGCCGTCCTTGCCCACCACCGGCTCCCGCAGGGGCTGCGCGCCGCGCTGCGTGACGTGCCCGAACGCCGCCACCGCGTCCTTCGTGCGCAGCGCGATGTCCCGGACGCCGTCGCCATGCGCTTCCACGTACGTGGATGAGACGTCACCCGCCTCCAGCCCCTGCGTCAGCAAGAGCCGCAGCGTCCCCTGCTGCAACAAGACAGAGCGCCTTCCGGTGAGCCCCGTCTCCGGTCCACCCTCGGCCACCCGACGGAAACCCAGGTTGCCCGTGTAGAAACCGGATGCGGTCGAGACGTCGGCGACGCACAGCTCAACGTACTCGATATCATCGAAATGCATGAGTTGACCCTGTCCCGGTGAAATCAAACTTGCTTGGATGATAAACGATTCAGGAGAAGACGGGAGTGCTTTTCCACCTGTTTGATTCCGTTCCCAGCGGATCCGCTCAAGCGACGCTGACGCTGGGTGCCAACAGGCCGTGATTCCTCAATGTTTCAAGGATGCGCTCCACCCCTGACACGACCGTCTCCGCGTCGGAGCGGACGACGACCTCGGGCGACTCCGGCGGCTCGTACGGGTCCGACACGCCGGTGAAGCGGGAGAGCTCCCCCGCCAGGGCCCTCTTGTAGAGCCCCTTCACGTCCCGGGCAATGAGGGCATCCAGACTGGCGTGGACGTGCACCTCCAGGAACGGGATGCCGGCCCGGGTGGCCTGGGCGCGCAGCTCGTCCCGGGAGCCGCGGTACGGGGAGATGGCGGCGGTGAGGACCCCCACCTCGTGCTTCGCCAGCAGGCGCGCCACGTAGCCGATGCGCCGGACGTTCTCCTCGCGGTCCTCGCGGCTGAAGCCCAGGCCGCGGGACAGGGACGCGCGGAATTCGTCCCCGTCGAGCAGCTCCACGCGCTGCACGGGCTCAAGGCGCCGGAGCACTGCGGTGGCCAGCGTGCTCTTGCCCGCCCCGGACAGGCCGGTGAACCAGAGGATGAACCCCGGACCCTGTCGCATCGTCTGTCTACCCCTCCACCGCGGGGCCGTTGATCATCCCGGCGCCCACGGTGGCGTTCGTGCCTTCGTCGATGAGGATGAAGCTGCCGGTGCCCCGGTTGCGGCGGTACGCGTCGAAGAAGAGGGGCACCGTCGTGCGCAGCGTGACGCGGCCCACCTCGTTGAGCTTCAGGCCGGGGCTGCCCACGTCACGGTGCAGCGTGTTGACGTCCAGCCGGTAGTGCAGCCGCTTCACCATCGCGCGCGCCATGCGGGTGGTGTGCTTGAGGGCCAGCCGCGCCCCGGCGCCGAGCACCGCCGCGTCCGACAGCCAGCACACCATCGCGTCCACGTCCTGACCCACCGTGGGCGGATTGCCCGGCCGGCACAGCATGTCGCCGCGGCCGACGTCCAGCGCGTCCTCCAGCGTCACGCTCACCGACATGGGTGGGAACGCCTCCGCCACCGGCCTGCCCGCCACCTCCAGCGACTGGATGCGGGTAGTGAAGCCGGACGGCAGCGCCTTCACCTCATCGCCCGGTCGCATCACGCCGCCCAGGATCTGCCCGGCGTAGGAGCGGTGGTCGTGGAACTGCTTCGTGGACGCGGGCCGGATGACGGACTGCACGGGGAAGCGCAGGTGGATGAGGTCGCGGTCGGACGCGATGTGCACGTTCTCCAGGTGGTGCAGCAGCGTGGGGCCCTGATACCAGGGCATCCTCCCGGAGCGCGTCACCACGTTGTCCCCGCCCAGCGCGCAGACGGGGATGAACGCCAGGTCCGTCACGTCCAGCTTCATGGAGAACTGGCGGAACTCCTCGCGGATGCGCTCGAAGACGTCCGCGTCGTAGCCCACCAGGTCCATCTTGTTCACGCACAGCACCAGGTGCGGCACCCGCAGGAGCGACGCGAGGAAGGCATGCCGCCGCGTCTGCTCCACCACCCCCTTGCGCGCGTCCACCAGGATGAGCGCCAGGTCCGCCGTGGACGCGCCCGTCACCATGTTGCGCGTGTATTGGAGGTGCCCCGGCGTGTCCGCGATGATGAACCTGCGCTTCGCCGTGGCGAAGGAGCGGTACGCCACGTCGATGGTGATGCCCTGCTCGCGCTCGGCCTTCAGCCCGTCCAGCAGCAGCGCCAGGTTGACGTACTCATCGCCCCGCGCGTGGCTGGTGCGCTCCACGGCGGCGAGCTGGTCTTCCAGGAGGGATTGCGTGTCGAACAGCAGCCGCCCGATGAGGGTGCTCTTGCCGTCGTCCACCGAGCCCGCGGTCGCGAACCTCAACAGCTCCACTAGAAGTAACCCTCGCGCTTGCGCTCTTCCATCGCCGTCTCACTGAACCTGTCGTCCGCGCGGCTGGCCCCGCGCTCCGTCACCCGCGACGCCCGCACCTCCGCGATGACCTGCTCCACCGTGGCCGCGCTGGACTCCACGCACGCGGTGCACGTCATGTCCCCCACGGTGCGGAAGCGGACCGCCCGGGTCATCACCGTCTCGCCGGGCAGCAGGGGCAGGAAAGGCGAGTGCGCCATCAGCATCCCGTCGCGGTGGAACACCTGACGCGGGTGCGTGAAGTAGAGCGACGGCAGCGCCACGCCCTCCCGGGCGATGTAGTGCCAGACGTCCAGCTCGGTCCAGTTGGACAGCGGGAAGACCCGCAGGTGTTCGCCCCGGTGAAGCCTGCCGTTGTAGAGCCCCCACGGCTCCGGCCGCTGGTTCTTGGGATCCCACTGGCCGAACTCGTCGCGGAAGGAATACACGCGCTCCTTCGCGCGGGACTTCTCCTCGTCGCGGCGGGCGCCCCCCAGGACGGCGTTGAAGCCGTGCGCCTGGATGGCCTCCAGCAACGGCTGCGTCTGCAAGCGGTTGCGCGACGCGCGCGGGCCCTTCTCCTCCGTCACCCGCCCCGCGTCGATGGCCTCCTGCACGGACACCACGATGAGCCGCGCGCCCAGCGTGGCCACGCGCGCGTCGCGAAACCGGAGGACCTCCGGGAAGTTGTGCCCCGTGTCCACGTGCATCAGGGGAAACGGCGGCGGCGCCGGCCAGAAGGCCTTCAGCGCCAGGTGCAACAGCACCGCGGAGTCCTTCCCCCCCGAGAAGAGCAGCACCGGCCGGTCCAGCTCCGACGCGACCTCCCGGAGGATGAAGAGGGACTCGGCTTCCAGTGCCTCAAGAGGTGAAAGCTCGTAGCGCAAGGGGATGGGAAGGTAGCACAGCCATGAGGCCCTCCAGCGGGCCTCCCCTCCCCTTGAAACACGCCGGATGAGACAGGGCCGTCCCCCTGTCCGGAGGGATGTCTCACCGGGCGTGCGCCGGGGGCCGCGCGCGGGCTTCACCCCGGGTACGGGAGGCCATTCCAGGACGGGGGCGCATGGTATAGACGGCCGCCCCATGCGAAGCGCGACCCCTCCGACGCCCTCCTCCCCTGATCGCTGGTTTCCGTCCCGCAAGCCGCTGCCGGAGCCGAAGCTGCGCCTGTTCTGCCTGCCCTTCGCCGGCGGGAGCGCGGCCATCTATACGCCCTGGGCCAATGCCCTGCCCGCGGGCGTGGAGCTGTGCGCGGTGCAGCTTCCCGGACGGGAGCGGCGCCTGATGGAGCCGGCGTACAGGTCGCTGCCGGAGCTGCTGGAGGCGCTGATGCCGGTGCTGCTGCCGCTGATGGACCGGCCCTTCGTGGTGTTCGGCTACAGCATGGGGGCGCGCATCGGGCTGGAGGTGGTCCGGAAGCTGCGCAGCCAGGGCGGCCCCCGGCCGCTGGGCTTCATCGCCGCCGCGGCGCCGCCGCCCTCGCACAACGACCGCGAACCCATCCACCAGCTGGATGACGCGGGCTTCATCGCGAAGCTGCGCGAATACGAAGGCACGCCGGAGGAGGTCCTCCAGCACAAGGAGCTGCTGGACCTCATCATCCCCACGCTGCGCGCGGACTTCGGGCTGGCGTGGTCGGGAGACGGGCTGGACACCGCGAAGCTGGACATCCCGCTGTCCGTCTACAGCGGCAAGACGGACAAGCACGTGGGCCCGGAGCTCATCGAGCACTGGCGCGAAGAATCCACCGCCGACGTGCGCATCCGCCAGTTCGACGGGGGCCACTTCTTCATCCGCTCGCACGCGCCCGCGGTGCTGGCCGCCGTGCGTGAAGACCTGGCGCGCTGGACGACGGCCGTCCCCTAGACGGTCACGAAGCGCGGCGGAGCGTCCCCGGCGAGCGGCACGGTGTGCTGCCAGCGCACGGTGAGCGCCCCGCCCCGGGGCCGGCGGAAGGCCACCGCCGCCTGGTGACGCTCGGACGGCCGGTGCTGCACGAACTGCCACACGTCCGGCACGTCCCCCATGCGGGGGTCGAAGGTGATGGCGGGCATCTGGCCCGGCACCAGGTCGAACGCGAATTGATCCAACGGCAGGGACAGGCCCGCGCCGCGCGCCTTGATGTACGCCTCCTTCAGGGTCCAGTACTCGAAGAAGCGCTCCCGCTGACGCTCCTTCGGAAGCGCGCGCAGGGCCTGCACCTCCGTGCGGGCGAAGTAGTGGTCGGCGATCTCCACCGTCTCCCCCGGCCGCTGCGCGTCCTCGATGTCCGCGCCCAGGTCCACGTCCCGGCCCACCGCGATGAGCGCCATGCCGTCGGTGTGGCTCAGGTTGAAGCGCAGCCACTGCCCCTCCGGGCCCACGATGGCCGGACGGCCGTACGCGTTGGGCACGAAGCGCCACGCCTCCGGCGCGACGGGCGCGTAGCGCGACAGCGTCAGGCGCACCAGCGCGTGTGACACCAGGTACTGGCGCTGGTGGCGCTCGAAGCGGAAGCGCCGCTGCTTCTCCCGCTCCTGCGCGTCCAGCAGGGGCAGGTAGGCCGCCAGGAGGCTCGGGTCGTCGATGCGCTCGGGTTCGACGAGCCAGACATGGACCTCGTCGGATCGCAGCTCCAGGGGCTTGAAGGGAGAGGCCAGCGTCATGTCCGCAAGGGAAGCAGGAACCGCCGCGCATGTCACGGTGTAGGCTTCGCGCTCCACGGCCCGGACCGGGCCCGCCGCCAGGGGATCCCCAGTGGACCTTTCCATCGCGACGACGAAGCTCCAGGCACTGCGCAAGGACATGACCGGCCACACGGACCGGGACGACGAGCTTCGCATCCTGGACCTGCTCCGGGGCGCCACCGGCGAGGAGCTGAACTTCCTGCTGTCCAACGTGGACCTGGTGCGCCTGCTGTCGGACCTGGATGACCGGCTGGCGGGGCCGGACCACCACACCGCGCTATTGGAGCTGCTGTGCACGCACCGGGCCCCGGAGCTGTCCCTGCCCGTGCGGGCCTCCCTGGCCACCGCGCTCCAGAAGGGCGCCACGCACGCGCAGGCGGAGCGGCGGCTGCGCGACCTGTTCCTCGGGCTCAAGGGCCGGGAGCTGACCGCGTTCAAGAACCTGCTGGACGCCGGGGGCGACCATCACGACCTGCAACAGCTGGTGTTCGGCGACGTGGACGACGCGGCCGTGCGCGGCGACGTGCTGAAGCACTTCCAGCGTGAGGCGGAGGCCGTCCCCAGCGGCGAGAACAAGGTGCTCAGCGACATCGACGACACGTTCTTCGCCAACTGGGTGGACAAGCGCTACCCGTCCAAGACGGTGTACCCGGGCGTGCTCGCGTTCTACCAGGAGCTGGACCGGGGGCCGGGCCTCATCCCGGGCCGCGCGGGCGACCTCACCTTCGTGAGCGCGCGACCGCAGGATCCGCTGGGCCTCATTGAGAACGCCACGCTGGAGTCCCTGCGCGAGCGCGGCGTCCCCCTGGCGGTGATGCTCTCCGGCAGCTTCTTCCACCTGGTGGGCAACACCCGCATCGCGCAGAAGAAGTTCGAGAACTTCGAGCGCTACGCCCGCCTCTTCCCGGAGTACGGCTTCGTCTTCGTGGGCGACAGCGGCCAGGGGGACGTGGAGTTCGGCGCCCGGATGCGCGCCGCCCAACCCCAGACAGTGCGCGCCGTGTTCATCCACGACGTGGTGGCGACGCCGGAGGACAAGCGCGAGGAATGGCGCGCCCAGCACGTCTACTTCTTCGACACCTACGTGGGCGCGGCGGTGGATGCCTTCCAGGCCGGCGTGGTGTCCCGGGACGGCGTGGACCGCATCGCCACCGCCGCCGTCGAATCCCTGGCATCCATCACCTTCCCCTCCCCCGCCCAACGGCAGACGCGGGAAGCGGAGCTGGCGCGCGACCTGGCCCGGGCCCGGGCGCTGCCGCGCGCCCCGTCTGTTTGAATAGCGATGGATGGCTCGCGTCCACACGGGCGGCCCGATGTACTTCCTCCGGGTACCGAAAGAAGATGACCTCCATGTTCCGCACGCTTGCCTTGACCTCCGCCGCTGCCCTCTCCCTCGTCTGCGCCGCGTGTGGCGGTGGGGACGACGAAGACACGACCCCGGAGCTCAAGGACACGCGCTCCAACGTGTCGGGCACCCACCCCGTCCAGCTGAGCCTCATCGTGACGGGGGTCCCCGAAGCCACCGACCCCATCGCCACCACGCTCGCCATCACCGAGGAGGCGAACTCCAAGACGGACCTGCGCTTCGCCATCGTCGGTCTGGACTGCGACCTGACCGGGGCGATGACAGGCGAGTCCACCTTCAAGGTGAACCCGGGCTCCTGCGACCTGGCGTTTCCGACCGAAGGCGGGGAAGGCGAGGCAGGGTCCTGCTCCGTCCAGCTCTCCGTCACCCAGGGGACCGGCGGACGGGAGTCGGGCGCGAAGCTCCAGGCCACCCTCTCCGGCACGTACAGCATCAACTGCAGCGACGTCGTGCCCTTCCCCCTCTCCCTGCCCCTGACCATCGAAATCGTGGGCACCTGAAGCGCCGCGCGGGCGCAGGACGCCAGCGCAACCAGGCCGGAGGAGCCAACCCCTGCTCCCGCCACGGCATGACTTTCGAACGCGTCATGGGCTGCCCCCGAACCCAAGGCACCGGCCTCCTGGCGCTACATGAAATGGGGCCTGGACAATCAATTGCAAATCCAGGCGCCAGGTTTCACGAAGCCCCGCACAAACCAACACCCGCCTCAACTCCGTCGCACCTGAAGACAGACATGTGCACAGGGGACGTGAGACATGGCGCCCGCCCCCGACACGGGCCCTGAAGAGAAGCCATCGCGGACGGAGGCTGGGGTCTCACCCCGGGGTCTTCCACTTATCCTGATTTTCCTTTATTAGCCTCCTCGGGGCGCCGGCAACGGCGAACGTGTAGGTCGTACCTGAGGGGGTACACACATGAAGAGGATGTCTCGGAGTCCCTGGCTGGGTCTGGCCATGGGTCTTGTCGCGGTGATGTGGCCGGTTTTCGGCGGAGCGCAGATCTCGCCCATGGGCGGCCACTACGGCGGGCGCGCTTCGGACACCGGCACGGAGCCGGGCAGCGTGAACGCGTCAGGAGGCTTTTCGGCCTCCGTTCCGCTGGACTTCCCCAACGCGCGCGGCGGCCTGCCTGTGCCGGTTGCCATCGGGTCCGGGGCGCGGGGCGTGGGCGCGGTGGGCCTGGGCTGGGACATCCCGCTCACGTACATCCGCCGGGACACCACCTTCGCGAACCGCCGGCCCAAGCACAGCTGGGGAGGCGAAGCGCCGGTGGGGCGTGAGCAGGTCCTGCTGTCACTCCAGGGGCAGATGATCGACCTGGTGCCCAAGGGGACGACGTGGGTGGCGCGGACGGACGCGCCCGACCTCTCCCTCAAACAGGAGGGCGTCGCCTGGGTGATGTACGACGGCGAGGGCCGCACCTGGACCTTCCACGAGAACATCAACCTCGCTGGAGTTGGCCTGTGGCTGCTCACCTCCATCACCGGCACCAACGGGAACACCGTCCAGCTTGAATACGAACTCTCCACGCCCGAGCTGCCGGGGGCAACCGGGGCCAGCGGCGTCACGCTGGACCTGAAGTCCGTCCGCTACAACAAGCACCCGCAGGAGGGCTGTTACAAGCACGAGCTCACCTTCACCTACGGCCCCAACGAGGCGTTGCCCCTGCGCCTGTCCATGATGGCGGACCGCGTGGTGACGCGGCTGCGCACCCTGAGCACGCTCGACGTGAGCAGCCGGGCGACCTGCGCCAGCGGGCTCACGCGGCTGAGCCGCTATTCCTTCACCTACCTGCCGGACGCGGACACGAAACAACCGCGCCTGAGCGCCGTCCATCAGTCGGGCCGGCAGGGCACCCCGGAGGCCTCCGTCGCGCTGCCGGTCGCGAGCTTCGGCTACGGGAGCGCGACGACCGACAACAAGCTCAAGTACCAGCTGACGCAGACCGTGGCGCAGCCGGCTGGCGTGCACACCGGGCAGATCTCCGGCACCAGCCTGGACACCCACTACAGCCCGCCAGCCGGCGGCGGAACGGGCTTCATCACCTGGCAGAGCCTGACCGACGTGACGGGCGACGGACGGCCTGACGTCGTCTTCAAGAAGAACGACAAGCTGTGGGTGGCGCTCAACCGCCCCGCCGCGGGCGGCACCACCACGCTCGGCGCGGGGACGGGCATCGCCCAGCTCGCGGACGCCACCTTCGCGACCGGCCCCTGGGAGGTCCATGGCGCGGCGATCGGACGCTTCTCCACCGACCCCACCGCCATCAACCACAACCGGACGTGGCGACAGGCCATTGACGTGAATGGCGACGGTCGCGTGGACGTCATCGACGCCAGCAAGGAGCCCGGCAACTGGGTCGTCTACCTGAACACCCCGGGAACCGGCGCCTCCGGCGTCACGTGGTTGCAGCGCACCTTCAACGTCAGCGCCCTCTACAACGTCCTCGTCGCCCGGGGACACACCCTCAGCGGCAACTACCTGCCCCTTGCCAGCCGCACCAACGGACGGAGCCAGAAGCGCGGCGCCTGCTGGCGCTTCGACGGCGGGCGATGGAAGGACTATCCCGACGGTTGGGGCAATGGCCTCTGCGGTGAGCGATACGCGAACGGGCTGCTCGAGGCCGACAGTGAGCAGACGTTCACCGAATGGGAGCTGAAGGACCTCAATGGTGACGGCTTTCCGGACCTGGTCTTCAACTCGTCCCGGGTCGCCGTGGTGCCCGACCCTCCGCCGAACCCCGAGCCCGATGACACCGAAGGACTGGTCATCAACATCCCCCGCGCCTTCAACCTGCGGCCGCTCGCGGGTGCCGACAACCAGATCGAGGCCGTGATCAACGTCGGCGGCCCGGCCGGCGGCCAAGGCAACAATCCCTTCTCAGCCCCCATCACGATCCAGGCGCACGCCTCCTGCGGTGTCGGCAACTGGTACGTCGCGCAGGGCTCCGTCAACCATCAGGGAATGAGCTGTGCCCTCGTCGACGTCAATGGCGACGCCCTCGTTGATCGGGTCCAGAGCGGGAAGTACGTCTCCCTGGGCACGGGCAGTGGCTTCACCAAGGTCCAGCTCATCCTGCCATCCATCTCGCGGCAGGCGATGATCATCCTCCAGAAGAGCATCCAGGAGCAGTCCTGCCTCACCCCCAACCCGCGTCCGCCAGGAGACTCGACGTTCTTCGCCTGGCACGAGATGGGCATGCGGGACCTCACGGGCGACGGCATCCCCGACTTCATGGAGAAGGACAGGTCCACCGGCGAGTGGTTCGTCTCCGTGGGCACCGGCGCCGGGTTCGCCCCGCCCGTGAACATCGAAGTGGATGGCTCGGTCCAGGGCTTCTCCCTTTCGTCGGAGCGGGAGCGCTGTGACGGCTGGGAGTCCTTCACGAGGAGCGGGCTCTACGACCTCGACGGGGACGGCATGCCGGAGGTGGTGGGGCTCAGTGGCTCCAACCTGAACGTGTACCAGCTGGTCGGCGGCAGCCGGCCCGGCAAGCCCGAAGCGGGGCGACTCGTCCAGATGGACAACGGCTACGGCGCGAGGACGACGGTCGGCTACCGCTCCGCGAAGGAGGACACGCTGATGGCGCACCAGGTGCCCTTCCCGGAGATCGTCGCCACGTCGGTGGAGACCACCGGGACCCAGGGCCTGGGGGGCACGCTGGTCGCGACGCGCTACGCGTATGGCGGCGCGGAGCTCAAGTACAACTCGGTGCTCCAGTCCTTCGCCCTGCCCGGCTATCAGCGCTCCGTCGCCTTGCGCTCCACCGTCAAGCAGAGCCCGTACCTGAAGGCGGTCATCCACTACGAGGGCACCGCGACCCTCACGGACACCTACCCGCTGCCAGAGTTCACCCCCGCGGACGCCACCACCAAGAACGACCGCTTCAATCGCTACCTGCGGGCCGGAAAGGTGCGTGACATCACGACGTTCAGCGCCATCGGCACCGATCCCTGGGTGCTGCTCGGGCTCGACGTCAACACCGACCCGCGCCGGCTGGGCGCCACGCACTACGACTGGGCCTCGAAGGTCTTCGAGGAGATCCCTGGCAGCGGCACGTCGGTCGTGGACTGCATCGAGATGGTCTATCCCTATGACTACAACCAGTCGGTGGGCGACGCCCTGGGCTCCTCCACGGACTTCTTCACGTGCTCGGCGCACGGTTTCCTCCATGCGACCGCCACCCGCTCGTGGCGGGGCCAGGCCGCGCCGCCGTCCACCAACAACGTGCAGAGCGCGTCGGAGGTGCGCGCCATCGATGACCAGGGGCGCATCCTCAACGTCCTCCACAAGAACGACCTCGCCCAGAGCGACGACGACATCTGCATCGAAACGCAATACGCCACGCCCACGGGCACGGGCCCCCGGGTGCTCCACGCCTTGCGGTCACGGCGGTACTGGTACTGCGACAAGACCCCGTACCTGACGTACGCGTCCGACTCCTGGACCTATGACAACCTGCCCTCGGGCAGCGTCTCCGCGGGCCGCCCCACCTCCCACACGCGCGACCGCTACCAGACGAAGACCGGCGCCCTCCTGGGGTCGGTGCGCCTCTACGACGCGAGCTACGACGGCCTCACAGGCAACGTCACCAGCGTCACCCGCCAGCGCGAGGACGGCGCCCTGCGCGTCGAGACCCTCACCCATGATGCGTTCGGGCTCCTGCCGGTGTCGCAGCGCACGGATGCCACGGGCCTTCCGGCCCTCATCACCACCATCACGCGAGACCCCATCAGCCTGGCCGCGCTGAGCACGCTGGATGAGAACCAGACCCGGGAGGGCACCGACTACGACGGCTACGGCCGGCCCGTGCGCACCACCCTGACGCCCCCCGGGGGCACGCTCGGGGTGACGTCCACGACCACCTACCTGGGCTTCTCCGGCACGGACCCGCTCGGCCGGAGGGTCGTGGCCAAGGTCTTCAATGAGCCCGTCCTCCCCGGCACCGAGGCCTCCGCCCCGGGCCGCACCGCGACGGGCTTCGTGGACGAGCTCGGCCGCGAGCGCAGCACCGTGCTGGAGCTGGGCGGGGACTACGCCTACGAGAAGATGATCATCGGCGAGCGCACCTACGACGGCTTCGGCCGGGTGAAGTTCGCGGCCGACCCGTACCCCACCTCACAGGCCGCGGCGACCGCCTACGGGACGACGGCCTACTTCAACGCGGACGGCACGCCGCTCTGCAACATCCAGGGCCATGGCCCCCAGACCCTCGCCACCGCGACGGACGAGGCCGCGGAGCGCTACCCCACCTGCTACACCCGCACGTTCGCCAACAACCAGGAGGTCGTGACCGTCAGCGACGCGTCCTCCCTGCTCGCGGGCAGCGCGCAGGCGGGCGTGACACGGACCGCCACGATGACGGCCGCGGGCCGCGTGCTGTCCCGCTCCACGATGAAGGGCACGGCGCGGCTGGAGCACGCCACCTTCACCCATGATCGCCTGGGCTATCTCACCAGCATGACCCGGTTCCTGGAGCCGGTCGCGCCGGGCAGCCCCGTGCAGTCCACCTGGACGTATGACTCCTTCGGGCAGCCCATCGAATGGAAGGATCCCGAGGGCGCCCTCCAGAGCGCGACGTACAGCCACTGGGGCGACCCCCTGGAGGTGAGCTGGACCGACGCGACCCGCTCGCCCACCGCGTTCCACCGGCTGATCAGCCAGTACGACGCCCTGGGCCGACTCAAGCACCAGGAGGAGCTGACCAACGGCGTGGTGGAGCCCGGGACGCAGCACGACTACTTCTACGACGTCGGGGTGAGCGCCACGTCCCTCATCCTCCCGACGAACGTGCTGGGGCGGCTTGCCTGGACGAAGTCCACGGCCGGCAACGTCTATTACAGCTACGACGCCCAGGGTCGGGCGAACGCGCGAACGTTCATCGACAGCACGGGCACCACCTACGTGGAGAAGATGCGCTACCGCGCGGACGGCGCGCTCGCGGAGGTCGGCTTCCACCTGCCCGACACCGACTACGACTACGAGGGCGCCGTCTATCAGTACGACTCCGCGAACCGGCTGACCCAGGTGCGCTACTCGGACAACCAGGAGCTGTACCTGGCGGAGGAGATCGACGTCTTCGGGCGCGTCCGGAAGGCCCTGCACGGCGGGGCGACCCAGTCCTACACCGTCTACGCCGACGTGGGCCGGCGGATGCTGCGCGAAGCGAGCATCGCCTCCTCAATCGGGTCCCGTCGCATCGTCCGCCAGGGCTATGACCCGATGGGCCGTGAGAAGTCGCGGGTGGAGCTGGACAACGGCCTGGCCAAGGGCGTCACGACCACGCACACCTACGACGCGCTGGGGCGGCTGGCGGGCTCGGTGCGCGCCAACAGCCTGCTGACGCTGTCCCGGTGGGGCTTCACCTACGACGCGCTCGGCAACGTCGTCACGAAGAACGACCTGACGGCGGACAGGGACACCGCGCTCAGCTATCGCTCCACCGACCGCGATCAAATCTGTCGCGTCGGCTACGGCAACGGGGGCCTGGGGGGCACGCTCTGCAACATCCTCCATGATGCCCGGGGCAACGTCGTGTCCCAGCCCACGCCCGGGGGGATGCGCACGCTGAGCTACTTCCCGTCCGGCGCCGTTCGCTCCATCTCCGACCTGAACGGCCAGGCCACGTTCCACCATGGCGCGCTGGGCACCCTGTTCGAAATCGACCTCCAGGGAGCGAACGCCGTCGACGCACGGCATGAGTGGCAGATGGGGAACCTGCTCGAGCGCCGGGACCGGGTGGTGAACGGCACCGTGGAGTCGGTCATCACGCGCAACATCCCGGGCGCGGGCGGCATCGTCGCCAGCCGCAGGGGTTACAAGCAGGACTGGGTCTATCCGTTCGGCGAGTCGCGCGGCGGCCGTCACTTCATGGACCGCGATGGAGACTTCGTGCAACGGGTGCACTACGAGCCCTTCGGCGAAGCCTCGTCGTCCGGCACGGCGACCCCGGGCACGAGCCTCTACACGTCCGCGCAATGGAACGGAGGGGACGCGCTGGCGGCCTTCGGCCTGTCGAACCTGGGGGCGCGCATCTACGACCCTGTCCTGGGCCGCTTCCTGAGCCGGGATCCGCTCTTGCTTCCCCGCACCGCGGCCAGCACCCACCCCTACGCCTTCGCGATGAACGATCCGGTGAACCTGTCCGACCCGTCGGGTCTGGACGTGGGCGGTTCGGGGGAGGAGGGCCCTGGCGGTGGGGGTGGCTTCCCGGGCGGGAATGGCGGGCCCACGGAGATCAATCCCATTGAAATCTACGTGCCGGGCCCTGGGCAGCAGGGCACGGGCGGCGCCAATCCCCAGTCCACCATCCGGCCTACGCCTGGCGCCGTGCTCTCCCAGGCGTCCGGCGGCACACGGACTGTCGCCGGCCACCACCTGATGGTGATGGTCGCGGTCAGCAGCGGCTTCACCTCCAAGGGTTTCGACTTCGACACCTACGCCGCGACGGGAGCCCCGCTCTCGGCCGCGATCGACGCCATCGCCAACACCGACGAAGGCGCCGAGGCCCTCGTCGCGAGCCAGAACGCCGGGCTCGACCGGATCTCCAACTTCTCCTCGGGCGTTGGCGACAGCGTCATCTTCTGGTGTCCCGGCTGTACTCAGAACATGCGTTCGACCTGGAACATCGGTAGCAACGTGGACCCGGGCTCCACGGACTATCTGATTGGATCGATCACCGGGATCGCCGGCTCCATCGCGGCCCCGAAGCCGACGTCCATCATCAGGCCGCCCAGGGTCGACAGCGGTCCGGCGCTGGCCGCTGAAACCAGCCAGGTCGGCATGGGGAGACTGCTCGCTCGCAACAAGCTGGCCTACACGAACAACTGTGGCAACAGGTGCATCGCGGGCTATCACACGATACGGGGATCGCCAGCGAGCGCCTCCCACAACAGCGGGCAAGGGATGCGCCTGGCTCAGCTTGAGCAGCACTTCCCCGGCAGTGTGGCGGTACCGGCGAGGAGCCTGCGCGGCATCGCGAAGACCGTGGCCACGTGGAAGGACGGGTCGATTGGCATTGTCGCCGGAATCCACAGGAACAACCCCGCCCTCAACCATGTCACCCTGGTGCGCAAGTACGCCGGACAGGTCTACTTCATCGAGCCCGGGAGCCTGCGGCCGTACAAGTTCGCCAGAGGCACCAAGTACATGCTGATGCAACTGCCCTGAGCCTGATGCCCGGCGGGGTGGAGTCACCGTCCTCCACCCTGCCCCGGTCCCCGTAGCCCCTGCCCATTTCCCGTCAGCCGACTGCCCACAGGTCCGGGGCAGTTGGCGCGACGTGCGAGGGCCCCCAACCTTCCGGACGCTTCACATGGGTGGAGCGGCCGTCTGGGTTGGGGTGCAGGCGTGGGCGTGAGGGGGGGCGGGGCCGATGGAATTGTTTCCCATCCATTTGCTGTTCATCGTGGTCCTGATGAACCGCTACATCCTGGGCCCCTTCTTGCGGCGCCTGAAGGGCAGGCGGTTTGAACGGGTGGACGACACGTACCGTCCCCGGGTCGCGATCGTCGTTCCGCTCTTCAACGAAGGCCAGGGCATCTACCACACGGTGCGCGCGCTGCTGGAGCAGGACTACCCGCGCGAGCTGCTGGAGATCATCGTCGTGGATGACTGTTCCCGGGACGACAGCGTCGCCTGGGCGAACAAGGCCGCTGAAGGGCACCCCAACGTCCGGGTGATGAGCAACCCGGAGAACATGGGCAAGCGCAAGGGCATCAACCGGGGCGTCCGCGCCGCGGTGGACGCGGAGATCATCGTCTCCGTGGACTCCGACGTGGTGGTGGACAGGAGCGCCGTGCGCCAGCTCATCCGCCGCTTCGTCCACCCGAACGTCGCCGCCGTGGGCGGGCGCACCTTCGTCACCAACCGTCATCAGAACTGGATGACGCGGATGATTGAAATCAAGTTCCACTTCGCCCAGCAGTGGCTGAAGGACCTGGAGCGCTCGTTCCGCCAGGTGATGTGCCTGTCCGGCTGCCTCACCGCCTACCGCCGCCACGTGCTGCTCCAGCTGGAGCCCATCCTGGAGGCGCGCGCCATCGCGGGCATCCCCATCAAGTACGGCGAGGACCGCTTCCTCACCCGGCAGATCGTCAAGCACGACTATGAGACGGTCTACACGCTGGACGCGTTCTGCTTCACCGCGGCGCCGTCCACGCTGGCGGGCTACTTCTCCCAGCAGCTGCGGTGGCGGCGCTCCAACCTGGTGGACCTGCTCTGCGGCCTGTCACACGCGTGGCGCCTGCACCCGGTCATCACGGTGCACTACGTGTCGCAGCTGGCGCTGCTCCTGGCCTACCCCCTGGTCATCGTCCACAACCTCCTCAACGGAGAGTTCTGGGACATCCTCGCGTTCCACTTCCTGGTGATTGGCCTGCTGGGCTTCATCTACCGGATGGAGACGCGCCACCTCCCCGAGGACCGGCGCGTGCCCGGGGCCAGCTTCCTGCCCATGGCCCTGCTGATGCCGGTGACGTACGCGCTGTTCACCCCGCTGGCGCTGCTGACCCTGGACTCCGGAAGTTGGGAGACGCGTGGCAGCCCCACGACGGCCCCCGCTGATTCCCCCACCCCCGCGAAGCTCTCCACCCACTCCGCAGGCGAGGGAAACCCGTCATGAACCAACAGGTCGCCAACCGGCTCAACTCGCTCGCGGTGTCCGCCTACAAGCTCATGGGGTCGGTGCTGCTGGCGCTGATCCTCGTGGGGCTCCTGTCCTTCCTGTCGGTGCAGGGCTTCTTCCTGTCCAACACGCGCTGGGTGTCGCCCACCATCCTGTCGCCCACCGACCCCAGCGTCCTGCAGCTCAACGCGCAGGCGGCGCAGCAGGAGTCCGAACGCGACGCGCTCCAGGCGAAGCGGCGCGACGTGGCCAACCGCCTCCAGGAGGCGGAGCGCATCCTGGCCGCGGAGCGGTCCTTCCAGCAGCGCTTCGTCGTGGCCCTCAAGGGCGAGAAGACCTCCCGCGACCGGCTGGCCCGCAGGCTGTCCACGCTGCGCCAGGAGTACCTGCGCGCGGGAGGAGAGATCGCCGAATCCAACCGCGCGTACAGCGGCCTGGCGCGCACGCGGACGGGCGCGCTCTACGGCGCGAAGCTGATGGAGCGCGAGGAGGTGCTCACCCTGAACCACCACCTGGCGCAGATGGCGCAGAGCAACCTGTCGCTCGCGCAGGAGACGGTGGACCTGGACATGCGGCTGGACACCCTCAAGCGCGAGCGCGAGGGGCTCACCGCCGCGGAGAACGGCCTGGGCAAGGACGACGCGCCCGAGGGCCTGACGACGGACACGCTCCTGCTGGAGCGTGAATACACGCTGTCGGTGCTCGAACAGGCGCGGGCGGAGGCGCAGCGCAAGAGCCTGGAGGCGGACCTGCGCGCGCTGGACGACAGCCTGCGCCGCTTCGACCAGCTGCTGCGCGTGGTGCACGGGTCGCCGTACCTGAAGGCGGTGGAGCAGAACCTCACGGTGGCCTTCGTGCCGTACGAGAACCTGGCCCACGCCCGCGAGGGCACGCCGCTCTACGCGTGCGCCCTCAAGGTGGTGTGGTGCCGCGAGGTGGGCGTGGTGGGCCCCGTGCTGGAGGGAGAGGTCTCCCAGCAGCACCCCATCCGCCAGTACCACTTGCGGGGCGTGATGGTGGAGCTCCAGCTTCGCGACGCGCCGACCGCTCGGGAGGAGCTGCTGCACCTGGGCCGTCCTCCCCTGATGCTGTGAGTTCCCCCCCGGAGTGTGGACATGGAGCAGTGGATGCGGACAACCCTCGCATGCGGGGTCCTGGTGGGGATGTGGACGGGCGTGGCCCTGGCGGCGGAAGACGCGGGCGCGGTGCGCGCCCGGAGCGATCCCGCGCGGGGTTACTGCGAGCGCGTGCGCGGGACGTCGCGCGCGGAGGCCGCGTTGGAGCTGGCGCCGGAGGTCTTCGCGAGCATCGGCGCGGTGAACGCGGGCGACGCGCAGGGGGGCTCGGATGAGACGCCCCTGGGGACGCCCAAGCTGCGGCTGACCGCGGGGCTGGGCTACGACTTCGTGGGCATCTACCGGGGCCACACGCTGCGCTCGCGCGCGGAGGCCGAGTGCCGCCGCTACCAGGCGCTCGCCGCGCTCCAGGGCGCCGTGCAGCAGGGCACGCGGCTGGGGGAGACGGCCGCCCTGCAGGCCCGCGCGAAGGCCCTGGCGGAGTCCCTGCCCCGCGCGGAGACGCTGGTGTCCCAGCTGCGCGACGAGCTGCGCGACGGCGGCGCCACGCTGGAGGAGCTCAACGCGGTGCAGCTGCGGTTGGATCACCTGCGCGCGCTGGCCCGCGACACCGAACAGGCGCGGGCGCGGCTGGCGCTGGAGCCCGCGCTGCCCGAGGGGCAGGACCTGGGCGCGCTGCTCATGGCCTTCGAGTCCGCGGACGACCAGGTGGAGGCGCTGTCCGGAGGGCTGCGCAAGGCGCGGGCGTGGCGGCTGAGCGTGCGCGGCGGCTACGACGAGGTCTTCGACGTGGACCAGGACACGCCCCTCTTCGGCCAGCTCACGCTGGGCTACAACCTGGGCCACCTGTGGCAGGGCCGGGCCAACGCCCAGGCGCGCGAGGGCCGGCGCCAGGAGACGCGCGACGCGGTGGACGGCGCACCCCGCCAGGTGCGCCAGTTGCTGGGCGAGCTGCGCATCACCGAGCAGGGCGAACAACAGCGGCTGCGCGAGGTGTCCACGCTGGTGTCGGACCTGGAGGGGCAGCTTCGCGAGGTGGAGCGGCTGGAGACGCGGCAGGTCCGCCGCTTCCGGGACTACCTGCTGCTGGAGCTGGCGCGCCTCAAGGCGGAGCAGGCGTACCTGGGGGCGCACCTGGAGACGCTGCAGGCCCTGCTGGGCGAGGTGAAACCATGAACGAGGAGCGCCGACGGTGGATCATCGCGCTGGGGTCGTCGGCGGTGTTGATCCTCTGGGCGGGAGGCCTGCTCTTCAGCCATGGCGCCTGCAACGGTCCCCGCGACAGCGTGATGAAGCCCACCCCCGTCGCGCCCGCGCCCCAGGCCCTGCGGGACACCCCGTCGCCGACGGACGCACTGGAGCCCGTCCCCCTGGAGCGGATCCAGGTCACCCAGGGCAACGTGGTGGAGCTCCAGCGCGCCGTCCTGGGCGGGACGCGCTTCGGCATCGAAGTGCCAAAGCAGCGCGCGGTGGCTCCGGAGACCACGGGTGACGACGTCGGGCTGCGCTTCACCTGGCTGGGCATCACGGAGCCGGTGGCGCCCCTGGCCTCCGGGGTGGAGCGCCAGCAGGTGGGGCTCAAGCTGCGCGCGCAGGACGGCTGCAACGTCATCTATGCCATGTGGCGCATCGCGCCCTCGGCGGGCATCGTCGTCAACTACAAGCGCAACCCGGACGACCGCCAGAGCGGCGAGTGTGGCAATGCCGGCTACACCACCGTCCGGCCACGCTTCATGGAGCCGCTGGACCTGCTGGCGCAGGGCGAACCGCATGAGCTGCGCGCCCGCATTGACGCGGACGTGCTGACCGTCTACGTGGACGGCAAGCGCGTCTGGGAGGGCGTGCTGCCCGCCGAAGCGCTCACCCTGCAGGGGCCCGCCGGCATGCGCACGGACAACGCGCGCGTGCGCTTCGAGCTGCTGGTGCCCCGGGAGACCGGGACGGCTTCGCGGCGCTGAGGGCCCTCCAGGCCGACGTCCACGGGAGGCGATTGGCCGTCCGCCCCCTTGCATGAAGCATCCGGGCGTGGGTTCCTTGCCCTCCGATGCAAGACCGCGAACCGCTGGCCTCGCCGCTCCGTCCCCCGCAGGGCCTGGAGGCGTTGGAAGACGCCCTCCGGCGCGACCTGGACATCCTCTCCTACCCCGCCCGGAGCTGGGTGCCGCGCCGCTCGACACCGGACGGCCGGCCCGTCCTGGACGTGCTCATCGTGGGCGGAGGCCAGAGCGGGCTGGGCGCCGCGTTCGGGCTGATGCGCGAGCGGGTGACGAACGTGCTCGTGCTGGACGACGGCAAGGACGGCTTCCACGGGCCGTGGAAGACCTTCGCGCGGATGATCACCCTGCGCACGCCCAAGTACCTCACGGGCCCCGACTACAACATCCCCAACCTCTCCTTCCGCGCCTGGTACGAGGCGCAGCACGGCGAGGAGGGCTTCCGCCAGGTGGCCCTCATCCCGAAGGAGCTGTGGGCGGACTACCTGCTCTGGTATCGCCGCGTGCTGGCCATCCCCATCCGCTGCGGCACCCGGGCGGGCGCCCTGCACTGGCGCGCGGACCTGGACTGCTTCCAGGTCCCCGTCACGCACGCCGGCGAGACGGAGACCCTGCTCGCGCGCAAGGTGGTGCTGGCCACCGGCATCGACGGCTCCGGCCGCTGGGACGCGCCGCCGGAAGTGCAGCCCCTGCCCCGCGCGCTGTGGGCGCACACCCATGACCCCATCGACTTCGAGTCGCTGCGCGGCAAGCGCATTGGCGTGCTCGGCGCGGGGGCCTCCGCGTTCGACAACGCGTCGGTGGCGCTGGAGACGGGCGCGGGCCGGGTGGACCTGTTCTACCGGCGCAAGAAGCTGCCCAACGTCAATCCCTACCGCTGGGCGGAGTTCGCGGGCTTCCTGCGCCACCACGGAGACCTGCCGGACAAGGACCGCTGGCGCTTCATCCGGCAGATCATCGAGATGGGGCAGCTCCCCCCCAAGGACACCTTCGAGCGCGCGCGCCGCTCCGCCGCCTTCCACCTGCACGCGGAGAGCCCCTGGCTGGAGGTGAAGCAGCAGGACGGTCAGGCCGTCGTGCGCACCCCGCACGGCACGCACACGTTCGACTTCCTCATCATCGCGTCGGGCTTCACCACCGACCTGTCCATGCGGCCGGAGCTGGCGGAGCTGCACCCGCACATCGCGCTGTGGAAGGACCGCTTCACCCCGCCGGAGAACGAGCGGCACGCGGACCTGATGCGCCACCCGTACCTGGGCCCCTCCTTCGAGTTCCAGGAGAAGACGCCGGGCGCCGCGCCGTGGATCCACGGCGTGTTCAACTACACGTTCGGGTGCCTGCTCTCGCTGGGCTTCGGCGGCGCGAGCATCTCCGGCATGAAGTACAGCCTGCCCCGGCTGGTGGGCGGCATCACCCGCCAGCTCTACACCGACGACAGCGAGCAGCACTTCCGCGCGCTCGCCGACTACGCCCTGACGGAGTTCGAGCCGTGAGCACCTCCCTGACCGTGTTTCGCAGCGAGCGCGTGGTGACGCCCGAAGGCATCCGCGCCGCCGCGGTGGTGGTGCGCGACGGGCGCATCGAAGGCATCGACGCCACGGTGGACGTGCCGCGCGGCGCCCAGGTGGTGGACGTGGGCCGCGACGCACTGCTGCCCGGCATCGTGGACAGCCACGCGCACATCAACGAGCCCGGCCGCACGGACTGGGAGGGCTTCGCCACGGCGACCGCGGCGGCGGCGGCGGGCGGCATCACCACCGTGGTGGACATGCCGCTCAACTCCATCCCGGCCACCACGTCCCTGGCGGCGCTGCGCACCAAGGCCGGGTCCGCGTCGGGCCAGTGCGCCATCGACTACGGGCTGTGGGGCGGCGTCATCCCCGGCAACGCGGGCGAGCTCCAGGCGATGGTGGACGCGGGCGCGCCCGGCTTCAAGGCGTTCCTGGTGCACTCGGGCGTGGATGAGTTCCCCGCCGCCACGCGCGACGTGCTGGACGTGGCCATGCCCCTGCTGGCGAAGGCCGGCGTGCCCCTGCTGGTGCACGCGGAGCTGACGGACCACGAGCCGCCCTTCGCCGGGGACGTGCGCGCGTACGCCAGCTACCTCGCGTCGCGCCCTGCCGCGTGGGAGGTGGACGCCATCCGGATGATGATCGACCTGTGCCGCGAGCACCGGGCGCCCGTGCACATCGTCCACCTGTCGGCGGCGGACGCGCTGGACGACATCGCGAAGGCGAAGGCGGAGGGGCTGCCCTTCACGGTGGAGACGTGCCCGCACTACCTGACCTTCAGCGCGGAGGAGATTGAGGCGGGCGCCACCCACTTCAAGTGCGCCCCGCCCATCCGCGAGGCGGAGAACCGCGAGCGGCTGTGGCGCGCGGTGGCCAGCGGCCTCATCGACCTGGTGGTGTCCGACCACTCGCCCTGCACGCCCGCGCTCAAGAAGCTGGAGGCCGGGGACTTCTCCGGCGCCTGGGGCGGCATCGCCGGGTTGCAGCTGAGCGTGTCGGCGGTGTGGACGGGCATGCGCGCCCACGGCCTGGGGCTGGACGTGCTGGTGGAGCGGATGGCGCGACGCACCGCGCGACTGGCGGGATTGTCGGAACGCAAAGGAGCCATCCAGCCAGGGCGGGACGCGGACTTCGTCGTCTTCGCCCCGGAGGCGCGCTTCAAGGTGGCCCCGGAGGACATCCGCCACCGGCACCGGCTGACGCCCTACGCGGGGCGTGAGCTGGAAGGCCGGGTGTTGAGGACATACCTGCGCGGCCAGCGTATCTTCGACGTCACCGAGGGACTGACGGGCCCGCGCATCGGCCAGTGGCTGCCGCGCGGCTGAAGCGTCCCGTCCAGGAGAGGAACACCGATGCAAGCCGAAGCACCCGGGGCGATGCACGTCGCATTCGCCGACCTGATTGACCTGGCCGCCGCGAAGGTGGGCGGCAGGGCCCTGCTGGCCAACGACGAGTTCTTCGCGCCCAAGGAGTCGATGCTGGAGCCCGGGCGCGGCGTCTTCATCGCGGACAAGTACACGGAGCGCGGCAAGTGGATGGACGGCTGGGAGACGCGCCGCAAGCGCGTGCCCGGCTACGACTGGTGCATCGTGAAGCTGGGCCTGCCCGGCGCCATCCACGGCATCGACGTGGACACGAATCACTTCCTCGGCAACTTCCCCGAGTACGCCTCCCTGGAGGCGTGCGAGGTGGACGGCGACCCCTCCGCGGAGTCGCTGGCGGAGGACGTGTCGCGCTGGACGGAGCTGGTGCCCCGCTCGCGCCTGCGCGGCGGCTCGCGCAACCTGTTCCCGGTGGCCAACGAGCGGAGATTCACGCACGTGCGCCTCAACATCTTCCCGGACGGCGGCGTGGCGCGCCTGCGCGTGCACGGCATGGTGCTGCCGGACTGGCACGCGCTGAAGCAGGCGGGGCTGGTGGACCTGGCGGCGGCGGCGAACGGCGGCTCCGTCGTCACCTGCAACGACCAGTTCTTCGGGACGAAGGACAACCTCATCTTCCCGGGCCGCGCGGCCAACATGGGCGAGGGCTGGGAGACGCGCCGCAAGCGCGTGCCGGGCTTCGACTGGATCGTCGTGAAGCTGGCCACGGCCGGCACCCTGCGCCGCGCGGAGGTGGACACCCACTACTTCAAGGGCAACTTCCCGGACCGCTGCTCGCTGGAGGGCATCCACCTGGAGGAGCCGCTGCTGGACTTCGCCAACGCCACCCACCTCCAGTGGAAGGAGCTGCTGCCCCAGTCGAAGCTCCAGGCGGACCACTGCCACGTCTTCGAGAAGGAGCTGAAGGACGTGGGCCCCATCACCCACGTGCGCCTCAACATCTTCCCGGACGGCGGCGTCAGCCGGCTGCGCCTCTTCGGGGAGCCGGCGTGAGCACGCCGCTGGAGCGCCTGAACACCGCGACGACGGAGGACGCCACCCAGGCGCTCACCCGCTGCTGCGGCAGCCGGCGCTGGGTGGAGGCGATGCTCGCCGTCCGCCCGTTCCGCGACGCGGAGCACCTCTACGCGGAGGCCTCCGCCGCCTGGGAGCGCACCGGGCCGGAGGACTGGAAGGAGGCCTTCACGCACCACCCGCGCATCGGGGACGTGTCCAGGCTGCGGGAGAAGTACGCCGCCACCGCGCAGTGGTCCTCGCAGGAGCAGCAGGGCGTGGCCGCCGCGGACGAGCAGGTGCTGGAGGCGCTGGCGCAGGGCAACCGCGACTACGAGGCCCGCTACGGCTTCATCTTCCTCGTGTGCGCCACGGGCAAGAGCGCGGCGCAGATGCTCGCGCTGCTCCAGGGCCGCATGAACAACCCCACCGACGTGGAGCTGCGGATCGCCGCCGGTGAGCACGCGAAGATCACCCGCATCCGCCTGGAGAAGCTCCTCGCCCCATGAGCACGCTCAGCACGCATGTCCTCGACACGAGCACGGGCCGCCCCGCCGAGGGGCTCACCCTGGTGCTGGAAGCCCGGGCGACGGGCGAGTCCTTCCTGGAGCTGTCCCGGGGCACCACCAACGCGGATGGCCGGGTGAAGGACCTGCTGGGCACGGCCTCCACGCTGGCCCCCGGCGTCTACCGCCTCACCTTCGACACCGGGGCCTGGTTCCAGGCCCGGGGCCAGAAGGGCTTCTACCCGTACGTGCAGGTGGTGTTCGAAATCACCGCCACCGACGAGCACTACCACGTCCCGCTGCTCCTCAGCCCGTACGGCTTCTCCACGTACCGGGGGAGCTGAGGCGCACCGGGCCGGGCCTCACGCGCGCGGCGGCTCGACGGGGGCCTTGTCGACGGAAGCCCTGTCGGCCGGGGCCTTGTCGCCGCCGCGGGCCGGCTTCCCGTGCTCCGGCAGGTCCGTGAGCGGCTCCGCGCACAGCGTGGCGTTGTTCGTCTTGCATTCGCCGGCCTGGTGCAGGTCGAACCGCCAGCGGTGGCGCGGGCACACCACGTAGCGGCCCTCCTCCACCCAGCCCTCGGAGAGGTCCGCGCCCTGGTGCGGGCAGAAGCGCTGGATGGAGAAGCGCCGGCCCCCGGCCTCCACCACGGTGCGCTCCGTCCGGGCCTCGGTGGCGCGGATGCCCTCGCAGAACTCGCGCAGGTCCTCCACCTCCACGCCCAGGAAGCCGTGCAGCACGGGCTCGTACACGTCCGGGGTGCGGCTCAGGCGCAGGCGGAAGGAGAGCAGGAAGTCCTCCCAGTTCAGCTTGCGCTCCAGCACGCGCGCGATGTCGCGGGCCCGCACCTTCATCGCGTAGCGGAAGGTGTCGCGCTGCTCCGGCACCTCGTCCACGCGGCGGGCGGTGAAGTCCACGCGCAAGAGCCGCGTGGGCGCCTCCGCCAGCTCCACGTAGAGGGGCATGCCCACCCGCCCATGCAGGTCCAGCAGGTCCAGCTTGCGCTGAAGCTCCTCCCGCAGCCGGGCCAGGATGGCCTCCACCTCCTCGGGCGGCGGGTCGCGGTGGCGCTCCTGGAAGAGGTGCGCCATGTCCTTCGCGTACGCTTCGACGTACGCCTTGAAGTTCCCCGGCGTCACGCGCTCCGGCGCCTGGGAGACGAACTCCAGCGTCCCCACGTCCAGCACGTCCCCGGGCATGGGCTCCAGGTAGCGCGTGGGCGCGGACGGCAGGCGCTTCTCCAGGAAGGAGAAGAGGTCCGGCGCGCGCGGGAAGATGTTCACGTCCTCGAAGTTCAGCGGATAGAGCGCCGGGTCCAGGAAGGCCGCCGGGCCCGCCGAGGCAATGTAGGCCCGCGGCTGCACCGACTCCAGCGCGCGCGCCACCGCCTCGAACTTGCTGTCGCGCTTCTTGCGCGAAACCTCCGCGTACAGCTCGCGCGGATATTCGTAGCAGGTGGGGTGCCAGATGGCGCCGGAGAACTGCGCGGAGAAGACGTCGATGGGCCCCTCCTCCGCGATGACGCGCGCCAGCCGGTCATGCATCTTGCAGTCGTTGAGGTTGAGGAAGCACTGGCCGTCGCCGCGCACCATCACGCTGGAGTCGCGGTTGGTGCCCTGCTCGGAGACGAAGAGCTTGATGTAGCCGCCCTTGATGGGGATCTCGCGCGAGTCCTCGCACGCGATGACGCGCTTGCAGCCGTACTTCGCGAAGAGCTCCTGGAGCTCCGGGCGCCTGAACCTGGGCACCAGCACGGTGAAGTCACGCCGGGCGATGGTGGCCAGGAACTCCGGGTCGAAGTGGTCCTTGTGCTCGTGGCTGACGTAGAGGAAGCGCTCCTTGCCCGGCGTCTCCAGCAGCTCCCGCACGCGGGGCGCCAGGTGGTGGTTGCGCGGCAGCTGCATCCACGCGGAGTCGAAGGCCCCCTGGGGCGACAGCCATGGATCCATGACGACGAGCGCCCCGGCGGTCTCCACCGCGAAGCCCGCATGACCCAGGAAGGTGATCCGCATGAACGAGGCCTCTTCTGACGGTAGGGGGCGCGGGCTTCAGGCCCGCGCCCTGGCGTCAGCAAGGCTGCGAACCTGGAACGTCCAAGACCACGGCCCCCCGGGTGCGAAGCCCCTGTCGGAGACCGGACTACGGCTGGACCTCCCGGACGCTCATCCACTTGAAGTCCACGTCGTTGGCGTTGTCCCACCGGAACGTCGCGATGGGCCCGCCCCAGGTGATGGGCATGGCGCCCACGGAGCCGCCGCAGTGCTGCGCGTCACCGCCCCAGTCCCCCGCGTCCGTCATGTCGTAGACCTTCTTCCAGGTGACCTTGTCGGCGTTCTCGTTGACGTACAGCTCCAGCTTCACCGCCTCCGCGCCGTTCGCGTCCGGCACGTTGCGCATCACCGCCTTGAAGCCCACCCAGCGGCCCAAGAGCGGCGTGGTGGCCGGCCTGTACGCCCCCTGGTCGTAGGAGACGTGCCACGTCTCCTTCTCGAAGCGCACGCGGCCGTCGTAGTGCAGGCCGCCCTTGTAGCTGCTGCCCTCGCAGCCCTGGCTGTTGTTGTTGTGCTTCCCGCCCCGCGCGTACCAGGCGAAGTTGTCCTGGGTGTTGGAGGCCGCGTTGACCTTCACGAAGCCGGTCATCTCCACGTTCTTCCAGTCGTTCGCCGCCTGCATGTAGCCCCGGCTCGCGAGCACGTCGCGATCATAGGTGGCGATCTGCTTCGCGTCGTAGCCGGTGGACGGGTACGCGCTCATGCGCACCTGGGAGCTCTTCATCTTCCAGGAGCCATCCGCGTTGCGGGTGATGTTGCCCTGGGGGACGAAGCGCGCATCCGCCGTCGCGTCCTCCGCGAGCGCCCACTGCTCCCCGCCCGCCTTCGACGGGTACAGCATCGTCACGCCGAAGCCATCCACGCCCGACGGCGCGGGAGCGGGCGTCGGCTCCGGGAGCGGCGCCGTCGGCGTGGGGGCGGGCGACGTGGGGCCCGGAGGAGGCTCGGTCTGCGACGGGACGGGCTCCGGCGTGCCCTCGGGTTCGGGGACCGGGAGGGGAACCGTGGGGATGCCGGGAGCGGGCGCCGGGGCGCTGGCCTCCGGAGTGGGGAGCGGCTCGTTGTCGGGGCTCGCGCCGCAGCCAGAAGCATGGAGCGCCAGCAGCAGGGCGCTGGACGTGAAGACGAAGCGGTTTCGCATCAGGAGGGGGGTGTCCTTGTGCTGGGGCCCTGGGACGGGAGGCGCCGCGACGCCATCGCCGGCGGCTTCCTCCCCACGCCCAGCGCCCCGGGCTCGCGTGCCACGGGGGGTCCGAGCGCCTGGCTGGTCTCACGGGCCCGGTGAAGGCGTTCTCAGCCGGGGTCTTTGCAAACCGCGGCGATCGTGAACACTTCCCATCACGGCCCCAGTGGCAGCGGCCCCCGATTGCCCGCCTCCCCCTGGCGTCCCCATGCCTCCTCCGGAACACTTCGGTTTTCCCGAAGGGTCGTGTCCGGATTCCCTATTTGCCGAAGAGTCCTGTGACTCCTATCTGAGGAGGGTTGGCTTTCCAGCCCCCCCTTTCAGGTGAACGACTTGGACTCAGGCTCAATACACACACTCGCCAGCCCCGCCATGTGGGCCGGCTTCATCGCCTTCGTCATCGCGATGCTCGCGTTGGATCTGGGCGTCTTCCACCGCAAGGCCCATGCGGTGAGCTTCAAGGAGGCCGGCGCGTGGAGCGCGGTGTGGGTGAGCCTGGCGCTCACCTTCAACGCCGTCCTCTGGTGGCGCTTCGGCTCCGTGCCGGGGATGGAGTTCCTCACCGGCTACCTCATCGAGAAGTCGCTCTCCGTCGACAACATCTTCGTCTTCGTCGTCATCTTCTCCGCGCTGAAGATCCCTGCGCTCTACCAGCACCGGGTGCTCTTCTGGGGCATCCTGAGCGCGCTGGTGTTGCGCGCGGTGATGATCTTCGCGGGCGTGGCGATGCTGGAGCGCTTCCACTGGCTCATCTACGTCTTCGGCGCGTTCCTCATCCTCACGGGCATCAAGCTCTTCGTGCAGCGCAACGCGGAGGAGCACCCGGAGGACGGCTGGCTCATGCGCACCGCGCGGCGCGTGATCCCCTCCACGCCGAACTTCCACGGGCAGCACTTCTTCGCGGTGGAGAACGGCCGCAGGCTGGCGACGCCGCTGCTCATGGCGCTGCTGCTGGTGGAGGCGTCCGACGTGCTCTTCGCGCTGGACTCCATCCCGGCCATCTTCGCCGTGACGCGCGACCCGTTCATCGTCTTCACGTCCAACATCTTCGCCATCCTGGGCCTGCGCTCGCTCTTCTTCCTGATGGCCGGGGCGATGGAGAAGTTCACCTACCTGAAGGTGGGCCTGTCCGGCGTGCTCATCTTCGTGGGCGCGAAGATGGCGCTGGTGGACGTGGTGCACCTGTCGCCCGCGGTGTCGCTGGGCGTCATCGCGCTGGTGCTGGGCGCCAGCATCGTGGCCTCGCTGGTGAAGGCCCGCCACACGCCGGACGATCCGACGAAGCTCACGCCCGCGACCAAGAACTGAGCCGCGCGGGCCCGTCCCTGAGAACTTGAAGCAGTGTGGGTCCCATGGGGTGTGGGGCTCCAGGCCCGGGCCCCCGATGCGCGTGGGGGCTCGGGCGTTTTTGCTTCAGTGGGCCCGCGACAGCTCCATGAACTCCAGCCAGGAGCGGACCACGAGCTCGAACTCCTCCAGGGGCAGCACCTGGGAGCGCCCGGGGATGGTCTGCTCGCTGTGGATGGAGGCCCGCAGGCGGGACAGCTCCAGGCTCCACGCGTCGCCGGTGACGTCCCAGCGCTCGCGCTTGCCCTGCCGTACGGCGTTGAGGACGCGCAGCATCTTCTGCGCCCGGGCCGGCTCGAAGCCCAGCTCCTGGGCCAGGTAGTCCGCCAGCACGTCGTCCGGAGGAAGGCCGTTCACGACCGCACGACCCTGCTGATCCCACGTGAATCGCAATGTCCTGGGCACGCCGTGACGGTGACACAGCGGCTGGATCTTTCCCCAGGGCCGCCGGTGCCGTTTGCGCTGGAACCCAACACTGACGGCCCCCTGCCGTGAAGCAGCCGACGGGGACCCTGCCCGGCGACCGCGTGACAGTGTTGGGAGCTGGAAAAGCGAAAGGCCGTGAGCCCTGGAAGGACTCACGGCCTCTTTCGCTTCGTGTGGGCGCAGCAGGGCTTGAACCTGCGACCCCTGCCGTGTGAAGGCAGTGCTCTACCACTGAGCTATGCGCCCGACTTCGGTGTGCCGCCGCGCCCCACCGCTGCGCAACGGACGCGGCGATAAGTGCCATTCGTCCGCGTGGGTGTCAACGCAATTTCTAGGAGGACCCTTCCGACAGTGACTCCAGCTTCTCGTCCAGCTCGCGCAGGCGGCGCTTGAGGCCCGCCAGCTGCTTGCCCACGGCCTTGAACTCGCTCTTGGGCGCGAAGTTCAGGGCCTTCATCACCTCGTCCTGCCCCCGGTCGAGCGCCTGCTTGCCGCGCTGGACCCGGCCGATGGCGGTGGCGACGGCCATGGCGCGCTTCTCGTCGCCCATGAGCTTCTCCATCGCCTTGCCGGAGAGGCCCAGCGCCTGCTTCTTCAACGTGTCCCGGATGCCCATGGGGTGCGCGCTCCTGTGGCCTCAGGGGCCGTCGGGGAACTCGGTCTTCAGCGCGGCGAAGACGCGGTCCGCGATGCCCTTGTAGCGCATGCGTTCGATGAGCGGTTGCAGGTCGCCGCGCATGGAGATGCGGCGCTTGAGCACGGCCTCCACCGGGTCGAGCGTGCCCAGCAGGAGCTGCTTCCAGACGGAATAGGGCGCGCGGGCCAGGTACACCGGCTCCAGCTCGTCCAGGTCGTCCGGATCCGACAGCACGCGGGCCTTCTCGATGCGGCAGTCCCCGGGGACGACATGCACCACGAAGGGCTTCGCCAGCTTGCCCGGCTCCGCTTCAATGATGGCCCCGAAGTCGCCCTTCCAGCCCTTGCCGGCCATGGCGCACTCGGGATCCGAGTTCGTGAGCCGGACGGCCTCGTCCAGCCATTCCTTCGACGGAAACTTCGGCATCGCGCCCCTACCCCCTGCGGAAGATGCTCTTGATGCTGGAGAAGAGGCCGCGGTCGTCATTGGACGCGCTGCTGCTGGCGGGGGCCGGCTGCGCGTTGCGCGCGGACACCTCCTGCAGGGCCTTCTTCAGTTGCTCCGGCGTGTCGCGGGTGGCCAGGTCCACCTTGCGCAGCGTGCCGGTGTTGTCCTCCACCTGCACCTGGAGCAGACACTCCTCGGTGAGGCGGAAGTCGATCTTCCGGCCCGCGGACGCGGCCGGCACGCGCACCGTGCCCAGGTACTCGTTGTCCACCATCAGGTCGCTGTCGCCCTGGAAGATGTCCAGCTCGATGAAGGGCGAGCCCGCGTCCTTGGGCGGCGGCAGGCGGAAGCTCTTCACCATCGGGATGAGCGAGTTCTTCTCGATGATGCGCTTCACGCGGCCGTTGGGCATCGCGTAGCCGATGGGCATGGACAGCGCGTCCAGCAGCGTCACCGCGTCGATGCTGCCCAGCGAGTCGCCCAGGAGCGCCGCGCCCAGGGCCACGCACTCGTCCGGGTGGACGCCCTTGCGCGGGGCCTTGCCGAAGTGCGCCTGGATCTTCTGCTGCACCAGCGGCATGCGGCTCTGGCCGCCGACGAGGATGATCTCGTCGATCTCCGAGCGGGAGATGCCCTTCTCCGCGAGCACCCGGTCGCAGATCTCGAAGGTGCGGTCCACGAGGTCGCCCGTGAGGTTGTTCAGATAGTCGCGGGTGAGCGGGATGCGCAGGTCCAACGGCTTGCCCTTGCGCTCCTCGATGTAGGGCAGGTCGATGACGACGTTCGGGATCAGCGTCAGGTCGATCTTCGCCGCCTCGGCGGCGTTCTTGATGCGCTGCAGGGCGATGGGGTGGTCCGCGAGGTCGACCTTCGTCTCGTCGCGGAAGCGCTCCATCACGTATTCCATGATGCGGTTGTCGAAGTCCGAGCCGCCCAGGAACGAGTCACCGCCGGTGGCGAGCACCTCGAAGACGTTGCCGGCCAGGTGCAGCACGCTGACGTCGAAGGTGCCGCCGCCCAGGTCATAGACGAGGATCTTCTGGTCCAGGCCCCGGTTGAAGCCGTACGCGAGCGCCGCGGCGGTGGGCTCGTTGACGATGCGCTTGACGTCGAAGCCCGCCAGGCGCCCGGCTTCCTTCACCGCGTTGCGCTGGTTGTCGTTGTAGTAGGCCGGGACGGAGATGACGGCCGCGTCGATGGGGCCGCCCAGGAACTGCTCCGCCATCGTCTTCAGCTGCGAGAGCACGAAGCTGGAGACCTGGGGCAGCGAGTACAGCTTGCCGCCCATCGTCACCGCGGCGTCCCCGTTGGCGTCCTCCACGATGTCGTAGGGGAAGTACCCCTTGAGGTCGTCCACCGCCTTCGAGTGGAACTTGCGGCCGATGAACCGCTTGGTGCCCCAGAGCGTGTTCTTGGGGTTGGTCACCATCTGGTCCTTGGCGACGCCGCCGACCAGGAGGTCATTCTTGGACGAGAGCGCGACCACGGACGGCAGGATGAGATTGCCGCGATCCGTGGGGACGATCTTCGGGATGCGGTTGCGCACGGACGCCACCAGGGTGTTGGTGGTGCCCAGGTCAATCCCGACGATGCGTGGTCTGTCCGCCATGAAGTTCAGCGAGCGCACGCCAGGGGGAGGCCGCGCCCGTCCTGACTCTCTAGCACGTCGTGCCGTCGCGTGCGCGTTTCTAGGCGGATGCTTCCTCCCTGGCTGTAGTTCCAGCCGGGCAGCAAGCCAGGGCCCCCTCCTCCCGGCCGGACACCGCGGCCCCGGGCCCGCCCCCGGGGGAGGCCCCTACGGCTCGGGTTCGGGATCCGGCCCCAGCTCCCGGACGCGGATCGGCCCGTCGGGTTCGGGGGGCGGCAGCGATTCACACACCGCGTCAGGCCCCACGGGCAGCTCGGCCAGGAAGCGCGACGGCGTCAGGAGCATGCGGCCGTCCTCCCGGCGCAGGGACGTGTGGGGATACACAAGCCAGAGCGCTTCACGCGCCCGCGTGACGGCGACGTAGAAGAGTCGGCGCTCCTCCTCCTCGTCCTCCGGGTTCCGGGTGGCGAGCGACAGCGGGAAGCGCCCATCCACCAGCCCCAGGACGAAGACGGAGCGCCACTCCAGGCCCTTGGCCTGGTGGACCGTGGTCAGGGTGAGCACATCGTCGGGCATCTCGCCGTCCAGGGCGCCCTGGGCGGAGAACTCGGAGACCAGGGCGATGTCGGACAGGAAGCGGGGCACGTCCTCGAAGCGCTCCGCGAACTCCTGGAGCTGGCGCAGGTCCTCCGCGCGGAGGTCGTCCGCGTCCGGGGCGGCCGGGGACTCGCGCGCCGCGAGCACGTCCGCGAGCAGGGCCCCCGGGCCCCGGGGGCCTCCGGCGTCCAGCCTGATCATCAGGGCCTGGAAGCGCTGGAAGCCGGCCTGCGCCTTGCGCGGCACGCGGGCCAGCACGTCCGGATGCGTCAGCGCCTCCGGGAGGGGAAGCTCCGGGGGCAGCGCCTCCAGGGCGGTCCACAGGTGTTCGGTGCTGGCGGCGCCCACGCCGGGGAGCCGGCGCACGAGCCGCTTGAAGGCCAGCTCGTCCGCGCGGTGGTGCACCCAGCGCAGGTGCGCGAGCGCGTCCTTGACGTGGACCTGCTCGAAGAAGCGCACCCCGGAGCGCACGCGGAATGGCAGCCCGTGGCGCGCCAGCTCCAGCTGGAGCTCCAGCGAGTGCAGGTGGGCCCGGTAGAGCACCGCCATGGACTCCAGCCGCTGGCCCTGGACGCGCAGCGCGAGGATGCGCTCGGTGACGAAGGCGGCCTGGCCCTTCACGTCCCGGGTGGGGACGACCTGGGGCACCGGCCCCGGGGCGCCGTCGGACACGAGGGCCTTGGGGAACTGACGGGTGTTGCGCGCGATGACCGCGTTGGCCAGCCGCAGCACCTGGGGCGTGGAGCGGTAGTTGCGCGTGAGCGGGTAGATGCCGCAGCCGGGGTAGCGCTGGGGGAAGTCGATGATGTTGGTGAACTCCGCGCCCCGGAAGCTGTAGATGGACTGGCAGTCGTCGCCCACGACGGTGAGGTTCCGGCGCTCGCCCACGAGCAGGTCCACGAGGTCGCCCTGGAGGCGGTTGGTGTCCTGGTACTCGTCCACGAGCACGCCCTGGAAGCGCGCGGAGAGCTCCGCGCGGATGGCGGGGTGCTCCTCCAGCAGGCGCTTCAGGTGCGCGAGCAGGTCGTCGTAGTCCATCAGGTGCATCTGCGCCTTGCGCTGCTGGTAGCGGCGGGCGGTGGCGAACACCTCGGGCGCGACGGGGAGCATCCGCGGGCGGCGCTCCACCAGCACCTGGGACACCGGCTGCTGGAGGTTCGTGGCGAGCGAGACCAGCTCCAGGAGCGCGTCCGGACGCGGGAAGCGCTTGTCGCTGCGCAGCTTGCGCTCGGCCAGACAGGTGGCCATCAGGTCGCGCGAGTCCTCGCGGTCCAGCACCGTGAAGGCGGTGGAGAAGCCCAGCGCACCCGCGTGCTCGCGCAGGAGCACGTGCGCGGCGTGGTGGAAGGTGCCGCCCATCAGGCGGCCCACGTCCGCGAAGCCGCCGGCCAGCTCCTCCACGCGGCGGAGCATCTCGCGCGCGGCCTTGTTGGTGAACGTGAGCAGCAGCAGCGAGTCCGGGGGGACGCCCCGCGCCAGCATGCGCGCCACGCGGTACGTGAGCGTGCGCGTCTTGCCGGAGCCCGCCCCGGCGATGACGAGCACCGGGCCCTCCCCCGCCTCCACCGCCGCGCGCTGCTCCTCGTTGAGGGAGGTGGCGAGCGCCGCGTCCAGCTCCAGGCGCGTGGGCGCGGAGGATGGGAGGGCGAGGCCTGACGGCGAGGGGGCGGTCATGGGGGGCAGGACTCTAACCGCCGCGACCGGGGGTGCCAGTCCGTCTCAGGGAGGGGTGGATCCAGCCAACCGGGAGGCCGCCGCGGCCCGGACCTCCGGGGAGGGATCGCGCTCGCGGGCCAGTTCCAGCAGCAGCGTGCCCACGGGCTTCGGCAGCTTCGCGTTGGACGCCTGGAGCGCCTGGGTGCGCTCCTTCACGCCCTGGGACAGGCGCTCGGACACCTGCTGATCCGCGCAGGTGCGGATGCCGGGGTGCTTCTGGCGCAGCAGCAGCTCCGCGTCCGCGAGCTTCGCCTCGGCCAGGCGCACCGCGTCCTGGGCGGTGCGCTCGAAGGTGGCCAGGTCCTCCGGGAACTCCGTCTTCGCGGAGCGGGCCCGGGTGATGGCCTGGGCCGCGTACCGGGCATCCACCACCGCCGCGCAAAGCTGCCGGGCGGCCGCGAGCGGCACCCCACCCTCCTCCGACACCAGCTCTTCCCGCGCGGTCGTCTGGGCCCACACCGCGAGCTGCCGCGCCGCCACCGCCGCGGAGAAGGCCTGGTGGCGCTGCTCGCGCAGCTGCACCCAGCGCCAGAGCACCAGCGGATCCGTCCCGCCGGACTCATAGACGCGCTGGTACTGGCTGGCGGCCTGCTCCAGCTGACCGTTCAGATCCAGGAGCGCCGCGATGGTGAGGTACAGCTCCGGGCTGCTGGCGCGCTCGCGCAGGGACTCCAGCCGCACCGCCACCTCGTAGCCGGCCACGGGGGCGGGCAGCGAGGAGAGCACCGTGCGCAGCGACTCCAGCGCGTTCTGGCGGATCAGCGGGTTGCGCGCCGTGCGCAGCGCCTCCAGCAGCGGATCCACCGCGCGCACGGAGACGTGCTGGCCCATCTCCTGGGCCGCCTGCCAGCGGTCCAGCGGATCCGGCGCGACGAGGGCGCGCTTCAGGTCCTCCAGGTCGCGCAGGTAGTGGCCCACCTGCATCGCGCGGGCGGCGGGCTCCGTGCGGGCCAGGGCCCCCTGTTCGACGCGGGCGCGGGCCAGGCGCGCGGGGAAGCCCGTCAGCTTGGGCCCCAGCGGGTGGACCTTCACCTTCGCCTCGGCCTCGTCCACGAGCCCGGAGACGAGCAGGCCCTCCACCTCCAGCTCCAGCAGCCGGACGCGGGCCTCCTCGCGGTGCGCGCCCGACGGGAAGTCGCGCAGGTAGGCGAAGAGCTTGCCGGCGTCGGTGGCCTGGGCATGGGTCTCGTCGTCCAGCCTCCGCTCCAGCTCCTCGCGGGGCACGCCCTCCCCCTGTCCCTTCAGGAGGGTCGCGATGCGCGCCAGGTCCGTCGTCGTGCGCACGTCGCGCGACTCGGCCACCTGGAGCAGCGCCTTCGCCTCGTCCTTGTGGGCGCCGTCGGGGTGATCCGCCAGGAACTGCCGCCACCCGGCTTCCGTGTCGGCCTGCTTCGCCGCGTTGAAGCGCAGGCCCTCCAGCAGGGACTTCACCACCCGCGTCTGCGTCGCGTCCGGGTACGTCTCCAGGAAGCGCTTGTAGGCGATGACCGAGTGCAGGCGCTTCGCCTCGTCGAACTCCAGGCCTTCGATGCGCCCCTGCGCCGTCGTCGCGTCCGGATCCTCTGGGTGCTCGCGCAGGAAGTCGCGGTAGGCCTGGACGGTGTCCAGTTCGCTGGCCCGCTCGAAGGTCGTGTGCGAACAACCGGTGGCCAGCAGCAGCAGGGCGAGGGCGCGGCGGAAGGTGGGCATCTGCCTCCAGCAATATCCCACCCGCCCCCCGGCGAAAACCCGAGCCGCCCCGCCCGGCTGCCTGGGTGGTTTTTTTGACCACATGGCCTGGAGGGGGGAGCCTGTGCCCCAGGACGCTACAGGGAGAGGTGGCCATGAAGCTGGGCACGTGGATGGCGATGCTGGCGATGACGACGGGCTGCGCGACCGGGTCGCCCGTGGGCGGCTGGGTGGCCTCGGAGTCGGTGCGCTACCACTCCGCCTCGCCGCCGGCCTTCCCCCGCGCCGCGCTGTCCGCGTCGGTGGCGCCGCGTGAGAGCTCCCGCGCTCCCGCCTCCGCCGAGCGTCCCGCCAGGGCCCGTCCGGACTCGGGGACGAAGGGCACCGCGGTGGCGAAGGCCCCCGCGAACAAGGCCCCCGCGAAGGCGCGCCCCGCCATCGCGCCCGTGAAGAAGACCGCCGCGAGCCCGGCCTCCGGCGCTCCGCGCGAGCAGGTGCTCGCCACGGCGCGCTCGCTGGTGGGTGAGTCCTCCATCCAGGTGAACGGCCGGCGCTACCGGACGGACTGCACGGCGCTGGTGGAGGCCACGTATGCGCAGGCGGGCGTGACGTTCCGGGGCACGCTGAAGCCTGGGGACAACGGCGTCACCGCGCTCTACCGCTACGCCCGCGCGAACGGCCGCGTGTACACGGAGGGCCGCCCCGTGCCGGGGGACCTGGTGTTCTTCCGCGAGACGTACGATCAGAACCGCGATGGGCGCCGCAACGACGGCCTCACGCACGTGGGCCTCGTGGACAAGGTGGACGCGGAGGGCACCGTCACCGTCATCCACCGGGTAAAGCGCGGCGTCGTGCGCTACCGGATGAACCTGGCGCGCCCCCACCTGCCCCGCGATCCGAAGACGGGCGAGCTGCTCAACGACATGCTGCGCAGCCCCGGCCCCGGCCAGACGCACGTCCTCACCGGCCAGCTCTTCGCCGCGTTCGGCAGCGTGCTGCCCGCGAGCAAGGCGAAGCCCGTGGCGGTCGCGGCCCGGTAGCGCGCCCTCCCCTGCTCCAGGCTGGACGGGGCGGAGGCCGCGCTGAACGAAGAAAGCCCATCGGTCACGACCGGGGCGCTTCCGGAACCAGCCGGAGCGCCGCCAGGGAGACCGACGGGCTGCACTGCCTGCATCAAGGAGTCCGACGGCCTGTCGGTCGCGACCCGAGCACTTCCGGAACCAGCCGGAGCACCCCGGGAGAGACCGACGGGCCTGCACTGCCTCTTCTAAAAAGTCCGACGGCTACGGGGAGGTCGTCACCCGGGCGGTGCGGTCCCACGCGGCGCGCTGCGAGTTGCGCAGGAAGCGCCAGAAGCCCACGGCGATCGCCATGTTCATGGTCACGAAGTAGTAGGCCACGGACGCCGCTTTCTTCGCGGCGCCGCTCTTGAACACGCCCGACTTGCCCAGGAACGCCAGCGCGTAGAACAGCGTCTGGCCCAGCAGCGTCACCTGGTAGAAGGTGCTGTCGAGCAGGAACAGGTTCGCCAGCAGCGCGGCCACCATCAGCGCGGGCGCGCACCAGCGCAGCAGCTTGTGCGACCAGAAGGCGAACGCGGGGAAGCCCGCGGTGGGCAGCAGCAGTCCGGGCACGAGCTTCAGGCTCTGGAAGTTGCCCGCCGCGATGCGAGCACGCCGGCCGAACTCCTTGCCGTAGTCCTCCGTCGTCTCCTCGTGGGCGACCGCGAGTTCCTCGTAGTTGACCTTGTAGCCCGCCTCCATGATGCGCAGCGGGATCACGAAGTCATCCACGATGGTGGACGCGGGCAGCTGCGTGAAGAGCGAGCGGCGGATGGCGTACAGGCCGCCGTTGGCGCCCACCACCGCGCCGCGCTTTCCCTCGTACATCTTGATGAGGGACTCGTAGCTCCAGTAGGCGCTCTCCTCGTAGTCCTGCTTCGTGGGGTTGTAGAGGCGCAGCTTGCCGCAGACCGCGCCGACCTCCGGATCCTCGAAGTGGCGCACCAGCTTCCGCACCGCGTCCGGTTCAATCATCGTGTTCGCATCCGACAGGAGCACGATGTCGCCGTGGGCGGAGGGGATGCAGCGGTTGAGCACCGTCGTCTTGCCGGCGCGGGGCGCGGGCGACAGCCGCACGCGAGGATCCGTGCACTTCTGCACGAGCCCGTCCGTCCCGTCCGACGAACCATCCGAACCGATGACCACCTCGAAGCGGTCCGCCGGGTAGTCCAGCGCCAGGCTGTTCTGGAGCTTCTGCTCGATGCAGTCCGCCTCGTTGTAGGCGGCCACCACCAGGCTCACCGACGGCAACGGCTGCGCGGGAGCGCTCGCCCGAGCGGCTTCTCCCGAGCGCATCCGCCGCGCGTTCTGGAAGACCTGCGCCATGCCCTCCAGGGCGAACAGGCTCAGGGGATAGAGAAAATACGTGTGCACGAGTGCCAGCGCCGCGCACCAGAAGAAGACCTCCGCCATCGACCTACCCTCCGAACCCGAGTCCTCGCTGCACGGGGGACTCAGCAAGAGCCATGCCTTGGCGTTCAGGGGGTGTCTGGAGCGGAGGTGCCTGCCCTCCCCTGGGTAGGACTGGAGATTCTCCAGGGTGGCCGGGGAGTGATCCGGTCAACGCTTCAGGGCACAGGCTCCGACGTGGGCCCGGAGGCGTTGGCGACGGGGAGCTGCGCGAGCATGCGGCGGGCCAGCTCGTGCTTGCCGTTGAAGGCCACCGCCTCATCCAGCAGCGTCCGGGCGGTCTCGGTGTCCTCCAGGCGGAGGGCCAGCCGCGCGCCCAGGACGTAGGCCCTCATGAGGGTGCGATCCTGTGAGCGCAGCGCCTCCAGCTCCTGGGAAACGCTCCGCACCGTGACCGAGGGCGACCCCGAGCTGAGGGCGAACTCGGCGTGGGCGAGCAGGCTCCAGGCGGGGGAGAGCTCCGCCTGACGCAGCCGCTGGGCCAGGGCCAGGGCATCGGGAGCGCCCGTCACGGCGGCGTAGAGCGCCTGTGCCTTCAGGCGCGCGGCCACGGTCGCGGCGGGCTCCACCTCCGGGGCGGTGCGCACGGTGCCCATCTGCGCGTCGAGCCGCTCGCGGCGCGCATCGATGTCACCCCGCAGCGGCTCCTGTTCGCGTGCGAGCGCCTCCATCTGGGCGCGCAGCGCGTTCGCGCGGTTCACCCAGTCCGCCGGGGTCCGGGCGGCGGTGATCTCATCGAGCTGCTTCTTGAGCTGATCCGACTGGCGTCGCAACCGGTCGAACTCCGCGTTGAGGTCGGCCAGTTGCAGGGTGAGCGCCACGGCCAGCTCGGCCTGGACCTCCGCGTACTTCGGGTGGGTCTGGACCAGGGACTCCAGGCTCTGGATGGCCTGCTCGCGCGAGGTCGCGTCATCGCGGCGCAGGAGCGCCACGGCACGCTCCTTCTCCTCCACGGCCGCGGCCGGCATGGCGGAGTGGCGGTCGCGGAAGGCGGGATACGCCAGGTACCCGGCGAGCCCGAGGCCCGCGAGCACCACGAGCACGAGGAGCGCGCGCACCAGCGTGGACGACGAGCCCTCTCCGGGCCCGTATTCGGTCACCACGGGGTCGGAACGCGAGGCCCCGAGCAGCTCCGGGGGCAGCTCCACCGCGGGCTTGCGCGAAGGGAGGGGCCGCTCCAGGCCGCCCCCAAGCAACGACTCACCGGACGCGGCGGGGCGCGACGGAACCGTGTGCGCGAACGGCGCGGCATCGTCGTCCGGCAGCGAGACGGTCGACGTCGGCGCGGAGGTCGCCCACGGCGCGCTGCCGTGGCCCTCCGGAGCGAGCGTGGACCGGGAGCCCGGGGCGCCCGACCAGGAAGGCCCCACCGCCTCACCCGAGGGCGAGATGTCACCAAAGGGCCGGAGTGGAGCGCGGGGAGCGGATGGCTCCGGAGGACCGGACACCGCGCCAAACGCACGGGTGGATCCGACCGGCTCGGCCGACGGAGCCCCCGAGGGTCCCGGAACCGCACCGAAAGCCCGCGTGGATCCGCCCGGCCCGGCACCACCCGCCGATGAACCCGTGGGACCTGGAGCCGCGCCAAACGCGCGGGTGGATCCACTGGCTGCGTCGAACGCGCCGGATGATGAAGGACCCGGGACCGCGCCGAACGCCCGCGTCGAGCCCACCGACTCCGCAGGAGGGCCCTGGACCGCACCAAACGCCCGCGTCGAGCCCACCGACTCCGCCGGAGGAGCCGCTGAAGGACCCGGGACCGCGCCGAACGCCCGCGTCGAGCCCACCGGCTCCGACAGGCTGCCCCCACCAGCGGGAGCCGCGGACACGGCACCAAACGCCTGCGTCTTGTTTCCGGGCCCCGCGAGCCCCTGTCCCGAGACGGGCACCTGTGAAGGCCCTGCCCCACTGGACACTGGCCCCACGGCACCGAACGCCTGCGTGTGGCCCATCGGCTGGGGAGGACGCACGCCGGACGCGGTGGTGCTCGCCGGAGGCCGGGCCGCACCCGCGACGGGCGCGATGGTGGGCGGAGGCGGAATGACGCCGGACGAGGACAGCGGCCCGGAGGGCGGCGTCGGCTGCGGGACGAACGACCCGGTCGATGTCGTCTGCCCCGCGAACAGCTGCGTGGACTTCAGACCGGACGCATCACCGCCGAAGATCTGGGTGGAGGACTGGGCCCCCGAGCGGTCCACCCCAGCGGCGGGCGGAGGCTTCGGCGGGGGCGGAGCGGCGCCCTGGGGCGAAGCCATGAAGACGTGACCACACCGCGTGCACTGCACCGACGCGCCGCCGGGCGGCAGGAGTCGGGCATCCAGCACGTACTGCATCGAGCATTGCGGGCAGGAGATCTGCACCGGCCGTGCTTACCACACGCCCCCACTGGCCGCCGCCGACTCCAACACCGCGGCTGCCCGGAGGGTCTGCAACTTGGCAGCGCCGACACCGGGCACGGCGTCCACGTCATCCCAGCTCGTGAACCGGCCCTGCTCCTCGCGCGCCGTCACCAGCCGCCGGGCCAGGTCCCGCCCCACCCCAGGCAGCAGGGCCAGGTCCGCTTCGGACGCGGAGTTCAGGTCCAGCTTGAGCCCCAGCGCGAGCGCCCGGGCCCCCGTGGGCACGGTCCCCGGGCCGCAGGTGGCCAGGCCCGCCGCGTCCATCCGCACGGCCTCCGGCGGACAGTCGAGCGAGGGCCTCTCATCCGGCCAGCGCGCCCGGGCGACGACGCCCAGGGCGAGCAGCCCCAGCGACACCGCCGCGAGCGCGGACGTGCGCCCCGGCCGCCTCAGGCCTTCTGCCCGTGGAGTGCGTCGTTCTCGGACACGGTGGGGTGGTCCTTCACGGGGGGCGGCGCATCCAGCCCGAAGGCCGTGTGCAGCGCGCGCACCGCGAGCTCCGTGTACTTCGTGTGGATGACACACGACGTCTTGATCTCCGACGTGGAGATGAGCTGGATGTTGATGCCCTCCTGGGAGAGCGTCTGGAACATCCGGGCCGCGACGCCCGAGTGGTTGCGCATGCCCACGCCGACGATGGACACCTTGGCGATGGTGTCGTCCACCTCCACGCCGGTGGCGCCCACCTCCTGGGCCGCGAGCTTCACAACGTCATGCGCCTTGGCGAAGTCCGCCTTGGCCACGGTGAAGGTGACGTCGGTGCGGCCATCACGCGACAGGTTCTGCACGATGAGGTCCACCACGATGTGCTTCGCGTCGAGCGCCCCGAAGAGCTTCGCCGCGGCGCCCGGCTGATCCGGCACGCCCACCACGGTGATCTTCGCCTCGTTCCTGTCGTAGGCGACACCTCGAACCAGCACGTCCTCCATGGATGCGTCCTCCTCGCAGACGAGCGTGCCGGGATCCTCGGTGAAGGAAGACTTCACCCAGAGGGGCACCTTGTACTTCATGGCGAATTCGACCGAGCGGATCTGCAACACCTTGGCGCCCAGGCTCGCCAGCTCCAGCATCTCCTCGTACGTGATGCGGTCCAGCTTGCGAGCGGCCGGACACACGTTGGGGTCGGTGGTGTAGACCCCATCCACGTCCGTGTAGATCTCACACGCGTCCGCGTTGAGCGCCGCGGCCAGCGCGACGCCCGTGGTGTCGGAGCCGCCGCGCCCCAGCGTCGTGACGCTGCCCGTCTCGTCCACGCCCTGGAAGCCGGCGACGACGACGATCTGCTTCTTCGCGAGCGCTGCGCGGATGGGCTGCGCATCGATGCTCTTGATGCGCGCCTTGGAGAAGGTGCTGTCGGTGACGATGCGCACCTGGTGGCCGAGGAAGCTCACGGCCTCCCCGCCCTGCGCCTGGATGGCCAGCGCCACGAGGCCGATGGAGACCTGCTCCCCGGTGGCGACGATGACGTCCTGTTCGCGCTCGTTCGGCCGGTCGGTGATCTGGGCGACGAGTTTGAGCAGGCGGTTCGTCTCACCGGACATGGCGGAGACGACGACGACGACGTCATGGCCGGCCTCCTGGGCGGCGAGGCAGCGTCGGGCCACGTTCTTCATGCGCTCGGTGTCACCCACCGAGGTGCCGCCGTACTTCTGGACGATAAGGGCCAAGGGGCTCACGACCTCCCTGCACGGACGGGCGCAGGCTATATGGGCCCCAGGCCCCGGGTGTAAAGGGCCACTGCCACCCCGCCGGGATTCCGCTAGCGTCCCGGCGAAACCGACTTCAAGCCGCCAATCCGGAGCACCCCGACATGTCCCGCCCCCGCCTCCTCATCGATGGTGACACCCTGAAGCTGGAGGAGATCCTCCAGGTCTCCCGCCACGAAGTCACCGTCGAGCTGGCCCCCGACGCCGCCAAGCGGGTGCAGGCCTCGCGTTCCCTGGTGGACCGGGTGGCCGCGGGGGACACGCCGTCCTACGGCATCAACACGGGCTTCGGCACGCTGGCGGAGGTGCGCATCGACCGGAAGGACCTGCGCGACCTGCAGCGCAACCTCATCCTGTCGCACGCGTGCGGCGTGGGTCAGCCGCTGCCCCTGCCGGAAGCGCGCGTGCTGCTGCTGCTGCGGTGCAACGTGCTGGCGAAGGGCTTCTCCGGCATCCGGATGGAGACGCTGGGCCTGGCCATCGACATGCTGAACCGGGACGTGGTGCCGGTGGTGCCCGAGCGAGGCAGCGTGGGCGCGTCCGGAGACCTGGCCCCGCTGGCGCATCTGGCGCTGGTGTTGATTGGCGAGGGCGAGGCGTTCTTCGAGGGCGTGCGGATGCCGTCGAAGCAGGCGCTGGAGAAGGCGGGCCTGAAGCCGGTGGTGTTGGAGGCGAAGGAAGGCCTGACGCTGATCAACGGCACGCAGGCGATGTGCGCGGTGGGGACGCTCTTGCAGTTGCGGGCGGAGATGCTCGCGGACGTGGCGGACATCGCGGGAGCGATGACGGTGGAGGGCCTGCTGGGAAGCCACAAGCCGTTCCTGCCGGAGATCCACGCGGTGCGTCCGCACGCGGGCCAGAAGGCGGTGGCGGACCACCTGCGCCGGATTCTCAAGGGCAGCGAGCTGGTGGAGACGCACGTCAACTGCAGCAAGGTGCAGGACCCCTACAGCCTCCGGTGCATCCCGCAGGTGCACGGCTCGGCGCGCGAGGGCATCGCCTTCGCACGCAGGATCCTGGAGGTGGAGGTGAACAGCGGGACGGACAACCCGCTGGTGTTCGCGGACACGGAGCACATCATCTCCGGAGGCAACTTCCACGGACAGCCCATCTCCCTGGCGATGGACGTGGTGGCCATGGCGCTCACGCAGCTCTCCAGCATCAGCGAGCGGCGCGTGGAGCAGATGGTGAACCCGTCCCTGTCCGGCCTGCCGGCGTTCCTGGCGAAGAACAGTGGGCTGAACTCAGGGTTCATGATCGCGCAGGTGACGGCGGCGGCGCTGGTGGCGGAGTCGCGCATCCTGAGCCACCCCGCGTCCGTGGATTCGATTCCGTCCTCTGCGGGCCGCGAGGACCACGTGTCCATGGGCATGACGGCGGCGCTCAAGGGGCGCCAGGTGTCGGAGTTCGCGCGGTCGTGTCTGGCGATTGAGGTGCTGGTCGCGGCGCAGGCACTGGACTTCCGTCAGCCGGTGAAGCCCGGCAAGGGCGTGCTGGCGGCGTATGAGCTTGTGCGCAGCAAGGTTCCGCACATGGACCGGGACCGCGAACTGCATCACGACATCACGGCGGTCACGGCGCTGGTGGAGTCTGGGGCGCTGCGTGAGGCAGTGCGGTCGGCAGTTTGAGATTTTCCCTCTCGTGAAGCGGCACGAACCCTACTGACTGCATAGTTCAACGACTGCCTCAATGAGGGCCACTATGGCTCATTTGCAGCAGCGCTAACAATTCAAACACCCACAAACGCAATCCAGGCCGCACAGTCAAGCGTCCCGACATGCGCTTTCACCAACAACAACCAAACACACTCTCAATCCACACAAAACCCAAAATCTCAAACCTCACCCAAAAGAACAACGATTGAAGACATACATAAGTATCGACGGCGATGACATCGGGCGCAAAATCACGGCCTGCTACATTGAAAACGACGAACAAAAACTAAGCAATCTTAGCAACCTACTGTCGGTCGCGGTCCGAAAGATTACGAAGCTGCTACAGGCAGAAGGATTCAGCGTAATTTTCAGCGCAGCTGACGGCGTCGTCGGCTTTTCGGATAAGCCCAGCATTGATTTTCCTGCACTACACAAAAAAATCCAGTCCATCGCCCCCCTGGGAATCACATTTTCCGCTGGCGTCGGCAGGAGCTTAAGAGAGGCGTATTTGGCATTGACCTATGCCAAGTCCTCAGGAAAAAACTCAATAGCAGATCTAAACTGCCCCTAGGGCGAACAGAGAAACACCAATGATTCAAATAATCGGACTAAAGACTGTAGTCGCCAGACTCATGGCGTTCTCGGTCGCGGTCAGCATCGTCCTCTATTATTGTGTGGCCCAGTGGGTCTTCCCTGGATGGCCCATCTACAAAATTGCAACACTCTCCTCCATGGTGGTCACCTGCACGCTCGCGCTGCTCTCATCCAATTTTTTTTGGAGACCACTCTGGAGGATTGTGGTTCGCTTCAATGGATCGGTTTATCCAGACCTAAATGGGACTTGGGAAGGAACAATTATGCCCAATCCGAGCCACGGAGCCAAGGTCTCGGAAATCCCAATCAGAGCGCGAATAAGACAATCAACAACAGACATCCTTATTGATTTTTATGGCGAAACAGTAAAATCAGTAACACTCTCGGCAACACCACGCATCTATCAGGGACAACACTTCCTTTACTATATTTATCGAGCCGAACCACGGGGCACCGTGCGCCCTCCATACGAAGGAACTACGACATTGCGAGTACAAACTGAGGCCAAATCCAACAAACCCCATCTGACACTTAGCGGCCAATACTACACCGTACGCCAGACGGCAGGGGAAATCAGACTGATTCAGATCGGCAAAAATCCCAACCAAGACGTATCCTACTACTAGCAAACATCTTCTCCTGAAGATAGAATGCCTCAATGATTCACCATGTTGACTTGGCACATAGAAGAAGGGTGCCTGACAAGTGCTTTTCCCGCACGACGGCATGCTGAGTAGTATTTTTCGCGCCCAGGAGACAACCGCCGGCCACCAGCGTGCGGGGCTCCTGAGGGCGGAAGGGTGGTCGCGGTAGGGACGGCTCTTCCCCCGTAAAGGATGGAGCCGCCCCCCGCACCATCCGCTTCCGGTTTAGCCGCCGCTCCCGAGGGAAGCCTCCGCTTGCGCCGTTCCCGCTCTCGGCGCTGCTGGCCCCGCCTGGAGACGAAGGCGAAGAGGTGCCCCGAGTAGACGTCTTCACCCCACGTCGTGCGCACCAGCGCCATGAGCCCGTCGATGGACTTGCGGTATCCGTCCGGCCAACGACGTGCCGTGAGGGATTGCCGGGGTGGCGGTAGCGGCGGACGCTGGTGGGCATGTCGAAGCAGGTGGAGAAGCCGGAGTGGGCGCGCATCGCGGAAGCGTTCGAGGCCAGCGGCCAGACGCAGCGGGAGTTCGCGTTGGCGCGGGGCGTGAGGTTGAGCACGTTGCAGTCCTGGGTGTACCGGCGTCGGCGGGCCGCGACAGCGCGAGCCGAGCCGGTGCGCCTGTTGCCCGTGCAGGTGGCGACGGCCCCCGAGACATCCGAATCCGTGCTGGAAGTGGGTAACCGTCCGGCCAACGACGTGCCGTGAGGGATTGCCGGAGTCGCAGGACGCGGCGGACGCTGGCAGGCATGGCGAAGCAGATGGAGAAGCCGGAGTGGGCGCGCGTCGCGGAAGCGTTCGAGGCCAGCGGCCAGACGCAGCGGGAGTTCGCGTTGGCGCGGGGCGTGAGGCTGAGCACGTTGCAGTCCTGGGTGTACCGGAGGCGTCGGGCCGCAACGGCGCGAGTTGAGCCTGTGCGACTGTTGCCCGTGCAGGTGGCGACGGCGCCCATGGCATCCGAGTCCGTGCTGGAGGTGATGGCGGCAAGCGGAGCGCGGGTGCGCTTCGCGGTGGGGACGGACGTGGCGTACGTCGCGCGTCTCGTCGCGGCGCTGGGACGGTGAGGCGGTGTTCGCGCTTCCCGCCTCGGTGCGCGTGGTGCTGGCCGTTGAGCCGGTGGACATGCGCAAGTCCATCGACGGGCTGATGGCGCTGGTGCGCACGGCGTGGGGTGAGGACGTCTACTCGGGCCACCTCTTCGCCTTCGTCTCGCGCCGGGGCGACCGCATCAAGGTGCTGACGTGGAGCCGGGGCGGCTTCGTGCTGCTCTACAAGCGGCTGGAGAAGGGAAGATTCCGGCTACCGCGCGTGGACGCGGACGCGAAGGCGGTGACGCTGGACGCCACGCAGTTGGCGATGCTGCTGGACGGCATCGACGTGGCCGAGGTGAAGCGGCAGCCTGCCTGGGTGCCGCCCGGCCGTACGGGCAGCTGAGACGCACCGGGCGCACCAGGGCCCCGGAGCGAGGCGTTACTCCAGAGTGCCCCGCGTGCTGCCCCAGAACCACTTCTGCCCCTGGCGGGAAGAAGCCGAGGAACTCAAAGCCGAGGTGGGCCGAATCGGCGGGGAGCTGGCCACGCTCCAAGGGCAGATGGCGGCGCTGCAACGCCACGTCTTCGGCAGGAAAGCCGAGCGGATGCCCTCGGTGGCCAGCCAGCTGCGGCAGCAAGCCGCGAGTTCCGAGGATGAAGCGGCGCGGGTGGCCGCGGCCCTGGAGAAGCGGCGCGAGCGCTCGGCGCGCAAGGCCCAGGAGGCCCCGACGCGGGAGATTCGCCACGCGGTGCCCCCCGAGGCACGCCACTGCCCGGCGTGCGGCGGCGGGGACTTGAAGCCCCTGGGAAAGGGCCGCACCTCGGTGGTGTACGAGTACGTGCCGGCCTTCTTCGAGCGCCAGGTGCACGTGCAGCAAGTCCTCGCGTGCGCCTGCGGCCAGGGCGTGGTGACGGCGCCCGCGCCCGCGAGGGTAGTGGACCGGGGCGCGTATGGCCCCGGCTTCCTGGCCCACGTGGTGACGTCCAAGTGCGCCGACGCCATGCCCCTGCACCGGCTGGCCCAGCGCGTGGAGCGGGGCGGCGTCCCGATGAGCCGCAGCACGCTGACGGACCTCTTCCACCAATCCGCGCAGGTGCTCCTGCCGCTCTCCTCGCACCTCTTGCAAGTCATCGCCGCCGCCGAGGTGGTGTGGGCCGACGAGACGCCCGTGCGCGTGCTGGACGTGAAGAAGACGCGCCAAGGCTACCTCTGGACCTTCCTCACCCAGACGCAGCAGGGCGAGTGGCTCATCGGCTACCGCTTCAGCTTGGGGCGCGCCAGCACGACGCCGAAGGACGTGCTGGGCGGCACCCGGGGCGCCCTCGTGGTGGATGCGTACACCGGCTACAACGCGGTGACGTTGCCCGAGGGGCGCGTGCGCATCGGCTGCTGGGCCCATGTGCGCCGCCGCTTCTTCGACGCGCTGCCCACCGCGCCCGAGGCCCACGTGGCGCTGGACTTCATCCTCGCCCTCTACCGCGTGGAGGCGCAGGCCCGTGACGCGGGCCTCGTGCGCACCGAAGCCCACCGCGAGCTGCGCATGCGGCACAGCGCGCCCATCCTCGCCGCGCTGCGCGCCTGGCTGGAGGAGCAGACGCCGCTCCATCCTCCGAAGGGGCCGCTGGGCCAGGCCCTCTCCTACGCCCGAAAACAGTGGGACGCCCTCACCCGTTTCGTCTCCGATGCGCGCCTGCCCCTGGACAACAACCGCAGCGAGGCGGCGCTGCGAAAGGCGGCCCTGGGCAGGAAGAACTTCCTCTTCGTCGGCCACGAGGCCGCGGGGGAGAACCTCGCCGGCCTCTACGCGCTGGTCGCCACCTGCGAGGCCAACGGCGTCAATCCCGAGGACTACCTCGCCGACGTGCTGCTGCGTGTCCAGACGCACCCGAACGCCCGCATCGGCGAGCTGCTGCCGCACGAATGGAAGCGTCTGCGCGCAGCCAACGCATCCCAACGCCTCGCGTCTTAATCCGTCGCACCGCTCGCCAAGCACGCATCCCGTCCGCCCTCAAGCGATCCGGCACGTCGTTGGCCGGACGGTTACGGAAGTGGTGGCAGCAAGCGGAGCGCGGGTGCGATTCGCCGTAACCGTCCGGCCAACGACGTGCGGTGAGGGATTGCCGGGGGCGCGGCACGCGACAGACGCTTCCGGGCATGTGTAACGGGCCGGGGTAATGGATCGCAGCCGGGTCGGCCAAGCTGTTCGTAGCCGGGTCGGCCAAGCGGATCGCCCCTGGGTCGGCCAAGCGGATCGCGCGCCGGAGAAGTGGGTGCGGCGGTCGGCTCAGGGCGGAGGCAATCAGAAGAAACGTGGCCAGTGGGTAGGCTGAGAGCCTACCTGGCCAGTCATCCCATGCATCCTCTCGCCCCACCGAGCACCGCCGGAGCGGTGTGCGGAGGGGCGCGCGCGGATGAGTTACCGGAGAGTCGACATGGACAGGTTGAGAGAGCTGGTGCGCCTGCACCGGATGGGGACGGGTGCGCGCGAAGTGGCCCGGCTTTTGAGGATGGGCCCGAATACGGAGCGGGCGTACCGCGCGGCGCTCACGAGGGCGGGAATGCTGGAGGGGCGCCCGGAGGAGGTGCCCGAGTTGGAGGCGCTCAAGGTGCTGGTGCAGGAGCACCGGCCACCGAGGATGCCCGCGCAGCAGACGTCGTCGCTGGTGGAGTGGCAGCCGCGCGTGGAGTCATGGCTTGCCCAGGGGCTGGGCGCACGCGCCATCCACGACAGGCTGCGGCTGGAGGTGGAGGGTTTCAGTGCCAGCGACTCAGCGGTGAAGCGGATGGTGCGGCAGCTGCGCAAGGCGAGGGGCGTGAGGGCGGAGGACGTCGCCATCCCCGTCGTCACCGCGGCGGGCGAGGTGGCGCAGGTGGACTTCGGCTACGTGGGGAAGCTGCTGTGCCCGAAGCAGAGGGCGCCGAGGAAGGCCTGGGTCTTCGTCCTGGTGCTGGCGCACAGCCGCTACCTGGTGGCGGACGTCGTCTTCGAGCAGTCGCTCCCGACGTGGCTGCGGCTGCACGTGGAGGCCTTCGAGCAACTGGGCGGCGTGGTGGAGACGGTGGTGCCGGACAACTTGAAGGCCGCTGTGCTGCGCGCGGCCTTCACCCCGGACGAGCCGTCCGCGCTCAACCGCAGCTACCGCGAGGTGGCCCGGCACTACGGCTTCAAGGTGGACCCGACGCCGCCGTACGCACCCCAAAAGAAGGGCAAGGTGGAAGCAGGCGTCAAGTACGTCCAGTCCAACTTCTTCAAGGGCCGCGAGGGGCAAGACGCCGACGTCGTGCGCGCGGACTTGAAGCGCTGGCTGGCGGAGGTGGCCAACGTACGCCGGCACGGGACGACAGGACGGCGCCCGATGGATGTCTTCCGCGAGGAGGAGTTGCCCGTCCTGCGGCCCCTGCCCGCGAAGCGTTTCACGCCCGTCCTCTGGAAGGCCACGCGCGTCCACCAGGACAGCCACGTCCTCTTCGAGCGGCGCTTCTACTCAGTGCCCTGGCGCCTCGTCGGCAGCGACGTCTGGCTGCGCGTCACCGACGCCAGCCTGGAGGCCTACGCGGACGACGTGCGCGTGGCCACGCACGCCCGGCGCGGCAGTGGCCTCTACAGCACTCACGAAGCGCACCTGCCCCAGCACCGTGCGGACCTGCGCCACCGCAGCCGCGGCTACTGGGAAGGGCGGGCCGCGAGGCTGGGCGAGGACGTCCTCACCTACGTGCGCGCCGTCTTCGACTCCGATGACGTGCTGTCTCAGCTCAGAGCGGTGCAGGCCATCATCACCCACCCGGAAGGCTTCCCGCCCGAGCGCGCCCAAGCCGCCGCCCGGAGGGCCCACTACTACGGCGCATACACCTACCGGGCCATCAAGAATCTGCTGCGCCAGGGCCTGGACTTGCAGCCGCTTCCTCTGGCGCTCGCGGCCCCGGCGACGCCCTCGCTCCCTCAGCCGCGCTTCGCACGCAGCGTGGCCGAACTGCTGCACCCCTCCGTCGTGCCCCAGGAGTCCGAAATTGAGTCCCACTGACGCGCTCGTCCCCATGCTCAAGAAGCTGCGCCTGTCCGGTGTCCTCCAGTCGCTTCAACTGCGCACCCAGCAGGCGGTGGACGACAACCTCTCCCATTCTGAATTCCTCTACCGGCTCTTGGGCGACGAGGCGGAGCGGCGCGACTCCAAGCAGCTCTCCCAGCGCGTGCGCCGCGCCTCCTTCGAGCACGCGAGGACGCTCGAGGACTTCGACTTCCACTTCAACCCCAGCGTCCCCAAGGCCAAGGTGCTGGAGCTGGGCACGTGCGGCTTCTTGGAGCGCCACGACAACGTCCTCATCGTCGGCCCCACCGGCGTCGGCAAGTCCCACCTGGCCCAGGCCCTTGGCCACCGTGCCTGCCGCGCTGGCTACAGCGCCCTCTACCTGGGGGCCCACGAGCTTCTCCAGCAGATGCGCGCCGCCCGGAGCGACGGCACCTACGAGAAGCGCCTTTTGCGCTTCACCTCGCCCGAGCTGCTCATCATCGATGACCTCGGCTTGCGGGGCCTCACCCAGGATGAACCCGCGGACCTCTACGAAGTGGTCCGCCAACGCTACGAGCGCAAGAGCACCGTCATCACCTCCAACCGCGCCATCGAGGAGTGGCCGCCCCTCTTCGGCGACCCGCTGATGGCCAGCGCCGCCATGGACCGGCTCCTCCACCACTCCCACGTCCTCGTCATCGAAGGCGACAGCTACCGCAACCCGCCTCCGACCCGGCGCCGGAAGTCCTCCTCCGCGGAGGCCCGGTAGTCGCTGGAAACGATCCGCTTGGCCGACCCCACCTCGCCATCGCCGCGAATTCGAACAGCGGCTGCCTGACGAACTCGTCACCCCGATCCGCTTGGCCGACCCTCCTGCGGTCCATGACCCCGGCCGTTGACACTCCACGCCGAGAGCGGGCGAAGACATTCAGCGGCTGCGCCCCTCGCGTCCTTGAAGAACTGCCCCATACACTGCAGCGACCGAGAACGGCCACCTCTCTAAATTCGCCACTCAGCTTCGCCACTGGCTGAGCCATCCAGCCTCAACTGTTCCTGCGTCAACCAAGGTCTGATTCGTCGGGCCCTGCTCCCAAAAGTGCGTCCTCCACATTGCTAGGGGCCGACTTCAATGACGAATTGAAGTTGGAGTATTCAAATATGGGAGCAGAACGAAGTCGCTCCTTTGTTTCCTGAGCCGAGACGTCAACCTCATTGAACCGCCCATCAAGCTTCCGAAGATGAGCGTAACAACCAATATCAACAACAAACGCCTGATACGTACCCGGCTGAGATTTATGAGTAAGAGCCGATGCTGCACTATGGATGATTCGATAATCAAGAAGACGATATATCAAGAGCCTATAGCCATCATTCTGCTGCAACTCTTTCTCGCGAACAAGAAAGGCATTTGTCTCGCGCGAAAGACAGAACTCCCTTAAAACAAATATTCCCCGCATAAGGACATCTTGCTCCCCCCCTTCCGAATCTTGCTTGAGTTCTCCAATGCGCTTTTCAAAGTTGGACTTACTGATGACCCGAACGTCATCTTTTCCAATCTTTTCACCGCCTTGGCTTTTTACTGTCGCAAGGACCTCAAGGAAAAGCGAAAGCGTGTCGCGGGGAACCCCTCCCCCTGCCATTACTAGTCGGTCGAAACCTGCTCCCTTAAAGAGGCTGTCGAACTCTGCTTTCGTGATCCCTGCGGACTTCGCAAACTCATAGAAGATATCTCTGTTCTGATTTCTAGTCCTTGCGAAATCACTAAACGTGTAATCAATATTGATCGGTTGATAGTCGTGACGTTCCTGTGCGCCTATGGGCTGGCCATCGAGATCCACATACAAAGACGACGCATGGCGCAAGGTTGCTATTTTAAAATAGAGTGGCACGTCCTTGCAGAGCCGATGGATATAATCAACAACAAATGGCTGATCGGACTTCTTGAGGTGATATAGATCGTCGATCTGAAGAAAAACAGCTGTAACTGACGTTGACGCCTCGAAGAATTCGCGAACTTGTTCTTTGAGCCGAGGGAGCCACGAATCTAGTTCGCGCAGCTTTTCACTGCGACGTCGGAATGTTCTTTCCGTTTCATTCCTAGCTGTTGCAGTCAATGCAGAGCCCGTTTTCACCTCCAAAACTGAAAGGCTTGCTCCAAGAGAATTCTCTACTGCTGCGCTTTCCTCCGCCGCAGAAAGCTGGCGAACCTTTTCCTCGTGGACGTCCGCCGAGGAACGGAGCTTGGCAAGATCGTCGCGAATCTTCCTAACCAGTTCTTTAGATTTCTTTTTCTTACCGAACCAACCGGATAGATGTTTTTCGATTTCGCGAAAGAGCGCATCAAGGATTTCAATCAAGACATTCGGAAAAGAATGCCTCTTGAAATCTTCACAATTAAGATAGACTGTCCGAACCGGTGTCTTCGCAAGAGCGTGACTTGAGTGATGCAGGAGAAGAGTTTTCCCGCAGCCTCGACGAGCAAAGACAGTATGATTCTGTCTGGCACATATGTCGCCAACAACATTCGAAGCATCAATGTACTCAACAGTATCGCTTGTGTCGCGCTGGATTCGCAGTCCTTCTGTTATTTTCTGTCGAAGCAATATGAGGCTTTTGGAGCTTAAACTCATGGCACTCTCTCGGTAGGAGTGGTTGTTTGTTGACTGAAGCCTACTGTAGCTGCTTGATGACTGACATGGGTCATATTTAACCTATGGCCTCTAGCAAATGTCAGGGTAGAGGCGTCGCAGGGGCATGACGCAGCAACTGAGGACGAGGAAGCCGAAGTGGACGTCGTCTCTGTGATCGTCGCGGGCGCGAAGCCGGCGCTGCTGGTTCTTCCAGGCCAGCGTGCGCTCCTTCACCCAGCGGTCGCGGCCCAGCCGTTCCTTGGACTCTGCGCCTGGGCGGGCGATGCGTGGGGCGAGGACGTCTACTCGGGGCACCTCTTCGCCTTCGTCTCGCGCCGGGGAGACCGCATCAAGGTGCTGACGTGGAGCCGGGGCGGCTTCGTGCTTCTCTACAAGCGGTTGGAGACGGGAAGATTCCGGCTACCGCGCGTGGAGGCGGAAGCGAAGGCGGTGCAGTTGGACTCGACGCAGTTGGCGATGCTGCTGGACGGCATCGACGTGGCCCAGGTGAAGCGCCAGCCCGCCTGGACGCCGCCCGGCCGCACGGGCAGCTGAGGCGGGCCGGGCGCACCAGGGCCCCGGAGTGGGGCGTTACTTAAGAGTGCCCCGCGTGCTGCCCCAGAACCACTTCTGCCCCTGGCGGGAAGAAGCCGAGGAACTCAAAGCCGAGGTGGGCCGAATCGGCGGAGAGCTGGCCACCCTCCAAGGGCAGATGGCGGCGCTGCAACGCCACGTCTTCGGCAGGAAAGCCGAGCGAATGCCCTCGGTGGCCAGCCAGCTGCGGCAGCAAGCCGCGAGCTCCGAGGAGGAAGCGGCGCGGGCGGCCGCGGCCCTGGAGAAGCGGCGCGAGCGCTCGGCGCGCAAGGCCCAGGAGGCCCCGACGCGGGAGATTCGCCACGCGGTGCCCCCCCGAGGCACGCCATTGCCCCGTGTGCGGCGGCGGGGACTTGAAGCCCCTGGGAAAGGGCCGCACCTCGGTGGTGTACGAGTACGTGCCGGCCTTCTTCGAGCGCCAGGTGCACGTGCAGCAAGTCCTCGCGTGCGCCTGCGGCCAGGGCGTGGTGACGACGCCCGCGCCCGCGAGGGTGGTGGACCGGGGCGCGTATGGCCCCGGCTTCCTGGCCCACGTGGTGACGTCCAAGTGCGCGGACGCCATGCCCCTGCACCGGCTGGCCCAGCGCGTGGAGCGGGGCGGAGTCCCGATGAGCCGCAGCACGCTGACGGACCTCTTCCATCAGTCCGCGCAGGTGCTCCTGCCGCTCTCCTCGCACCTCTTGCAAGTCATTGCCGCCGCCGAGGTGGTGTGGGCCGACGAGACGCCCGTGCGCGTGCTGGACGTGAAGAAGACGCGCCAAGGCTACCTCTGGACCTTCCTCACCCAGACGCCCAAGGGCGAGTGGCTCATCGGCTACCGCTTCAGCCTGGGGCGCGCCAGCACGACGCCGAAGGACGTGCTGGGCGGCACCCGGGGCGCCCTCGTGGTGGATGCGTACACGGGCTACAATGCGGTGACGCTGCCCGCAGGCCGCGTGCGCGTCGGCTGCTGAGCCCACGTGCGCCGCCGCTTCTTCGACGCGCTGCCCACCGCGCCCGAGGCCCGCGAGGCCTTGGACTTCATCCTCGCCCTCTACCGCGTGGAAGCGCGGGCCCGCGACGCCGGCCTCGTGAGCACCGACGCCCACCGTGAACTGCGCCAGCAGAAGAGTCTTCCTGTCCTCGCCGCGCTGCGCACCTGGCTGGAGGAGCAGACACCGCTCCATCCTCCGAAGGGGCCGCTGGGCCAGGCGCCCTCCTACGCCCGAAAACAGTGGGACGCCCTCACCCATTTGGTCTCCGATGCGTGCCTGCCCCTGGACAACAACCGCAGCGAGGCGGCGTGCGAAAGGCGGCCCTGGGCAGGAAGAACTTCCTCTTCGTCGGCCACGAGGCCGCGGGGGAGAACCTCGCCGGCCTCTACGCGCTGGGCGCCACCTGCGAGGCCAACGACGTCAATCCCGAGGGCACCTCGCCGACGTGCTGCTGCGCGTCCAGACGCACCCGAACGCCCGCATCGGGGAGTTGCTGCCGCACGAGTGGAAGCGTCTGCGGGCAGCCGACGCGCCCTGCGGCCTTGCGTCCTAATCGGTCGCGCCGCTCGTCACCGCGCACATCTCGTCCGCCTTCAAGCGATCCGGCACGTCGTTGGCCGGACGGTTACCTTGCTACCCGCCTTCGCTTTATTCGTCGGACTTGGGCCCGTGAGAGCCCCCTTTCTTGACGCCCGCACGCTGTTGAATGCCTAAATGCGCACCGCCGATCCGGCCGAATTAGTCGCGGAGATGGATTTGACAGATGAATAGCGGGCGCTCGGCTCAGCGATCTCCCGCCTGAACCCAGACATGATGCTCCACCTTGGACCAGTTCTTCTTGGCCGCTGGCGACAGCGTTGCGTACCCCGGGCGCGACGTTTCCTCCTCGTAGCGCTGATACGCCTCCTGCGCTGTCGCCCCGTACGCCATGACGTACGCGTACATGAACAGCTCCGTCGAATAGCCATACTGAGCCGCGTTGCCCGGCTGTTCGTACACGGTCGCGATCAGCACTCCACCGTTCTTCGGGATGTGAGGCTCCACTCCGGCCAGGATCTTGTCTAGGGCCTCCTGGGTCCGCTTGTGGTTCACGGCGCTGATCAACGCGCTCATCAACCACTCCACCACCGCCCCGCTCCACTCGTAGGACCTGGGCGCCGTCACGACACGGACGTCGCCTCCCGTCCGGTGGATCGTCACCGCCGACACCTGGAGCGGACGCTGCGGCACCTGGGGCTTCACGGCCTTCGGGGTCACCAGCGGCTTCGTGACGGCCGCGTTGCGCTGACGGGTCAGCGGCAGCTCCGGTTGCAACCGCGTGTTCGCGGGCTTCTGGCCCCCCGCCAACCGCGTGCCGCCAAGAATCGCCTGCCCCGGCTTCTTGTTCTCCGCGTACAGCTTCCCCGGTGTGAACCACACGTGCTGCAGCTTCAACTCCTGCACCGCGTCCGCGTAACGGATCTCCGGCGCCTGCATCGCGTGGCCCTGCCGCACGTTCTCCTCGAACACCTGCCCCATCAGCTTCTCGAACGTGCCGCTGCCCCGGTTGGGACTCTGGTGCACCAGCGCCAGCCGCACGTAGCCGTACCCGTACAGCTTGCCGCGCTCCTTCGAGTACACGTGGTCCACGTCGTACCCCGTCGGCGCCGCTCCGAACGCGCTCACCCACGCCTTGCGATAGTCCGGATACGACGGGTTCACCCACAGCTGGAGGTCCCCTTGGTAGCTGCGCACCACCAGCACGTCCTGGGACTGGTAGCGCCCCAGCGCCTCGCAGCTCCCGATGAACTGCTCCAGCGACTGCCGGCTCTTCGCGGCGACAGGAATCCGGGGATCGATCTGCGGCGGGCTCACGGGGAGCAGGGAGCCAACCACGCCCCTCCCGCCCCGGGCAACACGGCGCGTCCCAGCGCCCCGCGCACCTCCCGCCGACACCGCCCGCCTGCCCGTCCGCCCGGCCTTCCAGCACTCAAATCGTCAGGAAAGACGGGAAGTTGAGGGGCCGGCCGAGCGCGTGGTACGAACTCCCGTTCAGTTCCCCTCGACAACTTCTGTGTCTGGAGCCGGCTTCCATGAGCGAGCGCAATGACGTCACGCGGCCTTCGTCCCCCGCCCCGGTGCCTCCTTCGGGAGCCCCCGACAAGGCCGGCGCGACCGAGGCACTCGCCCAGAACGTGACCACCCTCCCCGCCGCCGCGCCCCAGGCCAGCGCCGAGGACGATGCCCGCGAGCGCATCGCCTCCATGGAGCGCGAGGCCAAGGCGCTCGCCACCACCGAACCCCAGACGGCCGCCCTCCTCTTCCATGAAGTGGGCCTGCTCTGGGAAGAGCCCCTCAAGAATCCTCGCAACGCCGCCGTCGCGTTCCAGAACGCCTACAAGCTGGCGCCCCGCTTCCTCGCCAACATCCGCGCCGCCCGTCGCCTCTTCGCCGACGTGGGCAACTGGCAGATGGTCGTCCAGCTCATCGACGCGGAGCTCATCGCTTCCGAGGACCCGCGCCAGCAGGCCTCCCTCCTCTTCGAGAAGGGCTCCATCCTCGAAGAGCGCCTGTCCCGCGACAACGACGCCGCGGACGCCCTGCGCCAGGCCCTGGACCGCAAGCCCACCGACATCACCCTGCTCACGCAGCTGGAGTCCGTCTACGCCTCGCGCAACGACGCCGCCGCGCTGGTGGAGATCTACCAGCTGCTCGCCGCCGCGGTCGTCCCGCCGGCCCTGCGCGCCCACTACCTCACCGCCGCGGGCATGCTCCTGGAGGAGCGCCTCAAGAACAAGGACGCCGCCTCCGTCGTGTTCCGCGAGGCGTTCGCGTTTGATCGCGCCGATCCGCTGCTCCAGGCCGCCGTCAAGCGCATCGCCGAGCGCGAGGGCCGCACCGACGAGCTGCTCGCCGCCCTGCTCGCCGAGGCCGAGGGCCAGGGCTCCCAGGGCGCTCCCGCCTACCTCCACATCGCCAAGGTCCACGACCGCCTGGGCCGCAAGGACGACGCCCTGTCCGCGCTGCTCGCCGCGCGCCGCGTGAGCCCCCACGAACCACTCGTCCTCTCCGCGCTCGCCGGCATCTACGAGACGCAAGGGCGCTTCGAGGAGCTGGCCGACGTGCTGCTCGCGTGGGTGGGCTCCATCAACGACGAGAGCGAGCTGGTCGCCATCAACCTGCGCCTCGCCGCGCTGTACGAGGACGACCTCAAGCGCGACCAGGAGGCCGCCGCTCGCTACCAGGCCATCCTCGCCCGCATCCCCAGCCACGCCGCCGCGCTCGCGGGCCTGGGCAAGCTGTCCTACCGGATGCAGAACTGGGAAGGCCTCGTCGCCGTCTTCGACGCGGAGGTCACCGCCGCCGAGGACGCCAAGGGCAAGGCCGCGCGCATGTACAAGGCGGCGGAGATCCTGGAAGAGCGCCTGGGCCGCCAGGAGGACGCCATCGCGCGCTACAACGCGTGCCTCCAGCTCCAGCCCGGCTACCTCCCCGCGCAGAAGGCCCTCACCCGCCTCTACGAGCGCCAGGGCCGCTTCGCCGAGCTCGTGTCGATGTTCGAGCAGGACCTGCTCCAGACCAACGACCGCGACCAGCTCATCACCACCCTCAACAAGATGGCGGTCATCTACGAGGACCGCCTGGGGGACCTGGACCACGCCATCGAGTGCATGAAGCGCATCCTCGATCTCGCGTCGGACCACCTGCCCACGCTGCGCAACCTGGCCCGCCTCTACGAGCGCGCCGGACGCCACCGCGAGCTGCTGGAGACCAACGACCTGGAGGCGTCGTTCGCCGGCGACACCAAGCAGGTGCTGTCGCTCCTGCACCGCAACGCAGAGATCCTGGATGAGCACCTGAAGGACCGCGTGGGCGCCATCACCGCGTATGAGCGCGTGCTCGCGCTGTCGCCCTCGTACCTGCCCGCGCTCAAGGCCCTGGGCCGGCTGTACGCGCAGGACGCCCGCTGGGACAAGCTCATCGACATGTACCGGGCGGAGGCGGAGATCTCCCCCTCCACCGACCAGGCCGCCGCGCTCATCTACAAGATCGGCGAGCTGTACGAGCACCGCCTGAAGCAGGAGAACGAGGCGCTGGCGTCCTACCAGGAGGCGCTGATGCTGGCGCCCAGCTACTTCCCGGCGCTGCGCGCCCTGGCCCGCATCCACCGGGCCCACGGCGCGTGGGAGAACCTGGTGGAGGTGCTGCGCGCGGACGCCGCCAACCGCACCGACCCGCTGGAGCGCGCCAACGCGCTCTACCAGGCCGCCGCCATCTGGGAGGACCAGCTCGCCCGCCCGGAGCTGGCCATCGACGGCTATCAGGAAGTGCTGCGCCTGACGCCGGGCCACGCCGCCACGCTGCGCGCGCTGGAGCGCCTGTACGTCACGCAGGACAACGTGAAGGAGCTGGTCGCCATCCTCGACCGCGAGACCCAGGTGGGCCAGACGCCGTCCGCCAAGGTCACCGCCTACCTGAAGCTCGCGCGGCTGTACCTGGACCGCTTCCAGGAGCCGTCCCGCGCGGCGCAGTGCTGCGAGTCCGTGCTGGCCCTGGAGCCGGGCAACTTCTCCGCCCTCACCCTGCTGGAGCGCATCCGCGTGTCGGACCGCCCCCGCCGCGCGGAGCTGCGCAGCCGCATCGCGGACCGCGTGACGGACCCGCGCCTGTCCAGCGCCCTGCGCCTGCTGGCCGCCGCGGATCAGGAGAAGGGCCCGCCCACCGAGCGCACCCTGGACGTGTACCAGCGCGCCTTCGACGAGGACCCCAGCGACGCGCGCCTCGCCTTCAGCCTGGAGCGCGCGCTGCGCCAGACGGGCGACACCGCGGGCCTGTCGCGCATGTACGGCATGCGGCTGGCCGTGACGACGGACCCCACCGAGGCGCTGGAGCTGCTCCTGCGCGCGGCCGAGCTGGCCGAAGGCAAGGGAGGCGACCTGGAGCAGGCCACCGCCCTCTACCAGCAGGCGCTGGAGCTGCAGTCGCAGTGCCTCCCCGCGCTCCAGGGCGCGCGCCGCGTGGCCCTGCGCCGCTCCGACTTCGCCACCGCCCGCACCATGCTGGAGACCGAGGCCCGGGCGAGCCGTGACGCCAAGGGCGCCATCGAGGGATTCGTCGCCGCCGCGAAGCTCGCGGTGCAGAAGCTGAATGATCCGGACGGCGGCGCGGCCCTCTACCGCGCGGCGCTGGAGCGCGACCCGCTGCACCCGGGCGCGGCCACCGGCCTGGAGGAGCTGCTCGCGCAGCGCGGCGGTTCCTCCGACCTGGCGGCCCTGCACGAGCGGCGCGCCGAGGCCCGGCTCGCGCAGCGGGACGCGGAGGCCGCGGCGGCGGCCTACGTCACCGCGGCCCGGCTGCACAACGTGGCCCTGGGCGACCGCGACCGCGCGCTCGCGGTGCTGGAGAAGGCCCTGGCGGCCCGCCCCGGCTTCCCCGACGCGCTGGAGACGCGCGGCCTGCTGCTGCTGGAAGCGCAGCAGTATGGCGAGGCGGCGGTGATGCTCAGCCAGCGCGTGCAGCAGGGCGGCGACCCCCGCGTGCTCGCGCAGCACCACCTGACCCTGGGCGGCATCTACCAGACGCACCTGAACGACCCGGGCCGCGCGGCCGCGCACCTCCAGACGGCGCTGGCCACCCTGCCCCGCCACCCCGAGGCGCTGGAGCGGCTGGCCACCGTGTACGCACAGGGCCGCAACCACAGCGGCGCGGTGGACTGCCTGCGCCGGCTGCTGGATCAGGACCTGCCCACCGACGCGCGGGCCCGCTTCACGGTGGAGCTGGCGCGCATCCATGACGAAGGCCTGGGCGACGCCGCCTCCGCCACCGCGCTGTACCGCAAGGCGCTGGAGCTGACGCCGGGCGAGCCCGCGCTGGTGGACCGGCTGGTGGCCCTGTACGAGCGGGCCCGCAACCTGCCGGAGCTGGCGCAGATGCTGGACGCGCAGGCGGCGGCCACGGCGGCATCGGACGTCAAGCGGTCCGCGTCCCTGCGCATGCGCGTGGCGAGCCTCTACGCGGGCCCCCTGTCGGAGCCTGCCCGCGCGACGGCCATCTACCGCCAGGTCGTGGAGCAGGATCCGCAGAACGGCCAGGCCCGCGCCGCGCTGGCGGAGCTGTACGGCCGCGACACCAACAGCTACCCGCTGGCCATCGAGGAGCACCGGCAGCTCTTGCGCCAGGATCCGGGCCGCGTGGACAGCCTGCACGCGCTGTTCAAGCTGTGGGAGGCGCAGAAGCAGCAGGACAAGGCGTTCGCCATCTCCGCGGTGCTCACGTTCATGCGCGCCACCAACGAGGTGGAGCAGTCCTTCTACACGGAGGGCCGCGCCCGGCAGCCGCAGGAGCCTCGCGAGGGCCTGAGCCAGACGGACGTGGACACGGTGCTGATGCACCCGGCCGCTCGCGGGCAGATGACGGAGCTGCTGCGCGCCGTGGGCGACCAGCTCAGCAAGGTCTACCCGCCGCAGTTCGAGATGCTCGGGGTCAACCCGAAGACGGACAAGCTCAAGCCGGACTCGGCCGTGTTCAAGGCCGTGCGCGTGGTGGCGCAGAACTTCGGCGTGGAGGAGTTCGAGGTCTACCTGGCCCGCCGCGGGCTGATGCAGTTGGAGACGACGGAGCCCCTGTCCCTCTGCGTGGGCCAGGACGTGGTGCGCCGCTTCAATGCCCGTGAGCAGAAGTTCCTCATCGGCAAGGCGGTGCTGGGCCTGCTCAACAAGACGGCCGTGCTCGCCAAGCTGTCCGACGGCGAGACGTCGGACCTGTTCGGCAACGCCATCCGCATCCACGCGCCGCAGTTCAACGGCCTGGGCCGGCGCAACGACGACACCACGAAGCAGCTCAAGAAGGCGTTCTCGCGCAAGTCGCTCAAGGCCCTGGAGGGCCCCGCGCAGACGCTGGCCGAACAGCCGAAGCTGGACGTGGCGCCCGTCGTGGACGCGCTCAACTTCTCCGCCGACCGCGCGGGCCTGCTCGTGTGCGGGGATCCGTCCGTGGGCCTCAACATGGTGCTGCGCGAGGATCCGAACATCGCGACGAACCGCCAGGAGGGCACCGAGCACATCCTCCAGGCGGTGCGCGAGCGCGCGGACCTGCGCGCGCTGCTCTCCTGGATGCTCACCGACGACTTCTTCCGCCTGCGTCAGCGGATGGGCCTGTCGCTGTAGCAGTCCAGCGGTACGCGGTGCCGGCTACTCCCGGCGGACCAACGCGTCCGTCGGGAGCGCCTGGAGCAGGCGGCCCACGGCGTCCTCCACCTGGGGGCGCTCCGGGGCCTCCACCGTCACCTTCACGCGGTAGTCCAGGCTCGCGTCGAACACCGGATACGAGCCGATGGCGACGTGGGGCATGTCCAGCGCCACGCGGTCCAACACTCCCGCCAGGGCGCTCTCGCCCAGGTTGAAGAACAGGCTGATGAGGTGCACCGGCGCGCCGCTCAGCCGTGAGAGCACCGTCTCCAGTTGCAGGCGGAAGAGCTGCGGGACGCCCGGCAACAGGTAGATGTCATCCACGGTCAGCACCGGGAACCACATCCCCGGCTGGGCCAGCAGCACCGTGCCCTCGGGTGCGTCCGCCAGCCGCAGGCCCTCCGGCGTCACCGGCGTGTCGCCGGCCCGGGCGTGGAGCGCGGCGACCATCTCCGGCAGGCGCACCACGGAGCGGCCCAGCGCCAACGCCACCGCGCGCACCGTCACGTCGTCGTGGGTGGGGCCAATGCCGCCGCTGGTGAAGACGTAGCGCACCCGCCGCCGGGCACGCGCCACCGCGTCCACGATGGCGTCCACGTCGTCCAGGATGGTCTCCACCGAGCGCAGCGGGATGCCCAATTCGCGCAGGCGCTGGATGAGGTGGGGCCCGTTCTCGTCCTTCACCTTCGCGGTGAGGACCTCGTTGCCGATGATGATCGCCGCCGCGCCGGTGCGCTCCATGGAGCGGCGGACTCTACCCCATCGAACCCGCCACGGTGGCCACCCGCGGCTGTCCATCCCACCCCGGTACGAGGAATGTCAGCCCCCCATGACAGGGTCCAGAACCATCAGGGCATTTCCATGCTAAGGTGATTTTCCATGAATTCAGCAGATGGCAGCGAGAACAACTTCGGCTTGACTCCAAGCCTCGTCGATCTCCTCTGCCCGCGGGCTGAACGGCAGGGCGCGGCGCGGCTCTACTGGTTCCAGGAGGCGGGGGCTGCTGAGAGCGCCACGGAGGAGTGGAGCTTCGCGCACCTGGAGGCCCGGGCCCAGGCCCTGGGGGCGCGGTTGCAGGCGGGCTCGGAGGATGAGCGGGTCCTGATGCCGTGCCATGAGCTGGAGCAGGCGACCCACACCGACTGGAGCGAGCCGGTGGAGGCCACGGCTCCGGACGACGCCCGGTGCCTGCCGTCGCAGTTCCGCGCGCAGGCGGCCCGCACGCCGGACGCGGTGGCGGTGGCGGGCGACGACGAGACGCTCACCTACGCGGAGCTGGACGCGCGCAGCGACGCGCTGGCGTGGCACCTGCGCGAGCAGGGCGTGGCGCCGGAGGTGCGCGTGGGCCTGAGCGTGGAGCGCTGCGCGGGGATGGTGGTGGCGATGCTCGGCATCCTCAAGGCCGGCGGGGTCTGCATCGCGTTGGATCCGGAGGCCCCGCGCGCCATGCGGGCCTCGGTGCTGGAGGACTCGGGGGCGCGGGTGCTCGTCACGCAGTCGGACCGGGACGCCGGCCAGACGGCGGACGGCGTGCGCACCGTCTTCGTGGACTCCGAGGAGGCGTTCGAGCTGGGAGTGCTCGGGCCCCCGCGCGCGGGCACGACGCCGGAGAGCATCGCCTCCGTCCTCTACGCCGGGAGTCCCCAGGGCCAGCGGATGTCGCACTCGGACGTCGCCGGGTTCTTCAGGAACATGGATGCCCGGATGGGCAATGCCCCCGTGGGCACGTGGCTGGCCGTTCCCCGCCTGGCCCGTGGCGACTCCCTGCTGGAGCTGCTCTGGGCGCTGATGCGGGGGTTCCGGGTGGTGGCGCGGGGGGCGTAGGCCTCAGCGCTTGCGCGCGAGCACCCGCCGCACTTCCAGCAGGCACGCGTCCGTCACCGCCGCCACGGACAGCTCCCCGTCGATGCGGACGATGCGCTCGCGCTTCTCCCGGAGCGTGATGGCCTTCAGGTACTGCTTCGCGATGCGGCGCTGGGCCTCGTCCGCTTCGAACAGCTCCGCGGGGCCTCCGCGCACGGCCCGGCGCTTCGCCGCGACCTTCGGGTCCACGCCCACGAACAGCGTCAGGTCCGGCGACACCGCGTGCGCGTTCACCGTGTCCACCCACGCCATGGGCAGGCTCGCGCCCTGGTACGCCAGCGAGGACAGCACGTACCGGTCGCACAGCACGACCTTGCCCTCCTCCAGCGCCGGCAACACCCGCGCGTGGAGGTGGTCCGTGCGGTCCGCCGCGAACAGCAGCGCCAGCGTCTCCGGCGCCAGCGGGCCCCGTCCCTGCGGCAGCCCCAGGCGCCCCGTGAGGGCCTGGCGCAGCATCGTACCCACGGGCCCGTCGGAGGGCTCGCGCGTCGTCACCACCGCGTGCCCGTCCGCCCGCAGCGCCGAGGCCAGCCGCTCCGTCTGCGTGGTGGTGCCCGCGCCGTCCAGACCCTCCAGGACGATGAACCGTCCCGGCCGGGCCACCTTCTTCGCCTTCGCGGCGCTCACCGGGGCAGCAGCGCGGCGGGGTTGTCCAGGCGCAGCTCGTGGCGCAGCGCCAGCAGCGCCTCATAGCGCTGGAGTTCGTCCTTCAGCACCACCCGACCCTTGCGGTAGCTCACGTAGCCGTACACCAGGAGTCCCAGCGCCAGCAGCGACGCGCCCCAGGCGAGGAACGGCGTGCGCAACGAGTCGTAGAACAGCTTCCCGGCCGCACCCGAAATCAAACTGAAGGCGATGACGGACACGCCTGCATGGGTGAAGTGCGTCGTGCTCTGCCGGGTCGCCAGGCTTTCCTGCAGCTGGTCGAACCGGGCCCGCTTTTCCTGATGGTCTGCGCTCACGGAGCCGGGCACCCTACATCACCCATGCCGGGCCGTCGAGTCGCCGGCCGGGCCGGATGTCCTACCCGGACGCTCCGTCACAGCCGCCGCTCATCCCTGCCATCGGGCGGACGCCTGCCTGGTCCCCGGGCATGGCTTGCCACCCCAACCCCCTCGCGTTACATGCCGCGCACCATGCCCCTCCACGCCGTCAGCAGGATGAGCACCTCCGCCATGAGCCAAGACTCCGAGTTGAACACCATCGAGGAGGCCATCCGCGACATCCAGGCTGGCAAGTGCGTCGTCGTCGCGGATGACGAGGACCGCGAGAATGAGGGCGACCTCATCATGGCCGCCGAGCTGGCCACCCCGGAGAAGCTCGCCTTCATGGTGCGCCACACCAGCGGCATCATCTGCCAGCCCATGCTCGCCGAAAGGCTGGACGCGCTGCGGCTGCCGCAGATGGTCGCGGAGAACACCGAGTCCCACCGCACCGCCTTCACCGTCTCCGTGGACTTCCGCCACGGCACCACCACGGGCGTCTCCGCGTCGGACCGCACCAAGACCATCCGCGCGCTCGCGGACCCGAACAGCACCGCGGACGACTTCCTGCGCCCCGGCCACATCTTCCCCCTGCGCTACCGCGAGGGCGGCGTGCTGCGCCGCGCGGGCCACACCGAGGCCGCCGTGGACCTGGCCCGGCTCGCCGGCCTCCAGCCCTCCGGCATCCTCTGCGAGCTCGTGAAGGACGACGGCACCATGCAGCGCATGCCGGACCTCAAGCTCTTCGCGCGGGAGCACCAGCTGTCGCTCGTCACCATCGCGGACCTCATCCAGTACCGCAGCCGCAAGGACCGCCTGGTGCGCCGCGAGCCGGGCCAGGACGTGGTGCGCACGCGCCACGGCGAGTTCACCGCCCTCACCTATTCGTGGACGCCCGACGGCGCGAAGTCGCTGGTGCTGGTGAAGGGGGACCCGGCGCACGCCAACCCCGCCCCGCTGGTCCGCCTGCACGCCGCCTGCGCCATGGGCGACGTCTTCGGCTCTCCGGACTGCAAGTGCCACCTGCTGTTGGACCGCGCCCTGGAGGAGGTCGCGAAGGCCGGCTCCGGCGTCATCGTCTACCTGCCCGGCATGCACGGCGACGACTTCGGCATCCACCACAAGCGCGCGGGCGACGGCAGCAACGCGTCCCCCACCCGCGCCGCCCACGAGTCCCGCGACGTGGGCATGGGCTGCCAGATCCTCACCGACCTGGGCATCCGCGCCATGCGCGTCATGAGCAACACGGACATGACCTACCGGGGCCTCGCCGGGTTCGGCCTCACCATCGAGTCGCGCATCCCGCTCACCGTCGAATAGGCGCTTCGCGGCTGCCCGGGGCAGCAGGCCCCGGGCCCGGCGCGGCGTCAGCCCAGGTCCTTCAGGGCCGCGCGCACCGACGACAGGTCCGCGGGCAGCTCCACCGGCGGGTTCGCGTGCGCGGCCTTCACGTCCGCCAGCGTCCCCCGGTGGTAGCCCACCTTGAAGTCCGCGAACTTCAGGCCGTGCGCGGTGGCCACCACCGCGACGCTGGCCCCCTTCGCCATCACCCCCTGGGCCACCAGCTTCTCCACCGCCGCCAGCGCCACGCCCGTCTGCGGGCAGGCGAAGGTGCCCTCGCGGTCCGCCCGGGCCGCCGCGTTCGCCAGCTCCGACTCCGTCGCCTCCTCCACCACGCCGTCGAAGGCGCGCAGCATCTTCACCGCGCGGCGGAACGACACCGGGTTGCCAATCTGGATGGCCGACGCGAGCGTGGCCTCCGCCTGCATCGGCTGGAGGTCCTCGAAGCCGCCCCGGAAGGAGCGCAGCAGGGGGTTGGCCCGCTGCGCCTGCGCCACCGCGATGCGCGGCCGGCGGGGGATGAGCCCCAGCGTGTGCAGCAGGTCCAGGCCCCGGCCCAGCGCGCTCGCGTTGCCCAGGTTGCCGCCCGGGATGACGATCCAGTCCGGCGGCTCCCAGCCCAGGTCCTGGCACAGCTCCACGGCGATCATCTTCTGGCCCTCGATGCGCAGCGAGTTCATCGAGTTGGCCAGGTACAGCCCCGTGTCCGCCGTCACCGCCTGCACCAGCTTCATGCAGCCGTCGAAATCCGTGTCCAGCGACAGCACCCGCGCCCCGTTGGCGATGGGCTGCACCAGCTGCGCGAGCGACACCTTGTTCTTCGGCAGGAACACCACCGCCGGGATGCCCGCCGCCGCCGCGTACGCGGACAGCGCCGCGGACGTGTCCCCCGTGGACGCGCACGCCACCGCGCGGATGGGCGTCCCGCGCGAGCGCAGGTGCTTCACCGCCGACACCAGGACCGTCATGCCCCAGTCCTTGAAGCTGCCCGTCGGGGAGACGCCGCACTCCTTCAACAGGAGCGAGCCCAGCCCCAGCTCCGCCGCCATCCGGGGCAGCGGCTTGAGCGGCACGCGCCCCTCGCCCAGCGAGACGATGTCCTCCACCGGCAGCTCGGGCAGCGCCCACTCGCGCTTGCCCCACACGCCGGAGCCGTCCGGCAGCCGGGACGTCGCGAACCGGGACTCGAAGCGGCGCTTCCACTCCGTCGCCGGCACGGCGCGCAGGGCGGCCTCGTCGTGCGCCACCTCCAGCAGCCCTTCACACCGGGGGCAGCGGTACACCACGTCCCAGAGCGACGCGGTGAAGCCACACCCTTCACTGCACGCGTACCGGGCCGTGAGGGCCGTCACGCCTCCACCTCCACCTTGGTGCCGCAGGCCACGCACGCACGGCCCGGGTAGGAAGGGGTGTGGCAGGACGGACAGGGGACGCGCTCGCCCTCCTGCGCGCGGCCCCGGGTGGCCACCGGCGCCGCCACGCGCACCCGGGGCAGGCGCATGCCGCAGCCGTCACACAGCAGCCCTTCGGCCTGGACGTGGCGACAGTAGCGGCACGTCACCGCCCCCACCGGCGCGGCGGTGCGGACGCCGTCATCCGGCGCGCGGCCCGTGTCCAGGTCCGCCATGGGCGCCACGGGCACCGCGCCCGTGACACCCGAGCGCGTCAGCTCCAGGTCGGGCACGGACATGGCCGGCAGGTCCGGTCCCGAGCGCAGCCGCGTCAGGTCCAGCTCCGCCAGGGGCGCGGACTCCACCTCCGCGCGACCGCCCGCGTGGTGCGTCAGCTCCAGCTCCGCCAGTTGGACGACGACAGGGGCCTCCGTGGCCACGAGCCCCGGGAAGCGCTTGCCACAGCCCTCGCACTCGTCGCCTTCAGACTGTACGTGGTCGCAGACCGGGCAGATGATCATGGCCGGGACGTTATCGGGCCCCTCCCCGTCCGGCAACGCGACCTCCGGGAAATGAAGGGGGCCCGCAGGCACGCTCCCTCAGTTCGCGTACACCCCCTGCCCCGTCATGGGCACGAAGCGCACCGGCAGCAGGCGCTCCACCCGGGGCAGCATGCCGGGCTGACCGCGACGGATGCGCAGCAGCTCCTGGGACGCGTCCACCGCGCCCACGGGGATGACCATCCTGCCCCCTGGTTTGAGCTGTCGCAGGAGCGCGCGGGGGATCTCCGTCGGCGCGGCCGTGGCGATGATGGCGTCATAGGGCGCGCCCTCGGGCCAGCCCAGCGACCCGTCGCCCTCCCGGAAGAAGACGTTGTTGAAGCCCAGCCGGTGCAGCAGGCGCCGGGCGGGCCGGGCCAGCTCCGGGACGATCTCCACCGTGAAGACCTCGCGCGCCAGCAGGGCCAGCACCGCCGTCTGGTAGCCGGAGCCGGTGCCAATCTCCAGCACGCGCTCACAGCCCCGCAGGCGCAGCGCTTCGCTCATCAAGGCCACCACGTACGGCTGGCTGATGGTCTGCCCATGCCCGATGGGCAGCGGCACGTCCTCGTGGGCCACGCCCCGCTCCTGGACGGGCACGAAGTCCGCACGATTCAGGTTGGCGATGGCCGCGAGCACCCTCCGGTCCCGGATGCCCTGCCGCGCCAGATACTCCGCTCGGCCCCAGTCTCCCATGGCGTCTTCCCCCGTGGTCCTCCGGGAGAAAACGTAAGCACCCCGACAGTCCGAGACAACCTGACGGCCGGGTCCCGGGCGCCCCGTTCCTACCCCACGCGGGCGAGCGCCAGCCGGCCCTCCCAGCGCTCCTCGAGCGCCTTCACCAGCCCCTGGTGCTCCGGCTCCTGGAGCTTCGGGTCGCGGTCCATGATGCGCCGGGCCTCCACCTGGGCGAGCGACAGCAGGTCGCCGTCGCGCACCAGGTTGGCCACGGCCAGCTCCGGCAGGCCGCTCTGCCGCGTGCCCAGGAACTCGCCGGGGCCGCGGATCTCCAGGTCCTTCTCCGCGATGACGAAGCCGTCGCTGCTGCGCTCCATCACGCCCAGCCGCTCGGTGGACTCCCAGGAGCGCGCGGCCCCCGCCACCAGGAAGCAGAAGCTGGCGGCGGCGCCCCGGCCCACCCGGCCGCGCAGCTGGTGCAGCTGCGACAGGCCGAAGCGCTCCGCGGACTCCACCACCATGACGGACGCGTTGGGCACGTCCACGCCCACCTCCACCACGGTGGTGCACACGAGCAGTTGGACCTGCTTCTCGCGGAAGGCCTCCATGACGGCGTCCTTCTCCTCCGCCTTCATGCGCCCGTGCAGCAGGCCCACGCGCGCCGTGGGGAACACCGCCTGCAACTTCCCCGCGCCCTGCGTGGCGTCCTCCAGGTCCAGCTTCTCCGACTCCTCCACCAGCGGATACACGACGTAGGCTTGGTGCCCCTTGGCCAGCTCCGCGCCCACGGCTTCGTAGACGCGCGCGCGGTATTGGTTGTTGAAGACGCGCGTGGTGATGGGCGTGCGGCCCGGGGGGAGCTGGTCGATGATGGACACGTCCAGGTCGCCGTACAGCGTCATCGCGAGCGTGCGCGGGATGGGCGTGGCCGTCATCACCAGCACGTCCGGCATGACGCCCTTGCCCATCAGCGTCTGGCGCTGGAGCACGCCGAAGCGGTGCTGCTCGTCGATGACCACGAGCCCCAGCTTCTGGAAGGACACGCCCCCCTCCAGCAGCGCGTGCGTGCCCACCGCGAGGTGCAGCTCGCCCTTCGCCACGCCCTCGCGCACCGCGCGCTTGTGCTTCGCGGTGCCCGCCGCGCTCACCAACCCCACGCGGAAGCCCAGGGGCTCCAGGATGCGGCGGAAGGTGCGCTCGTGCTGCTCGGCCAGGATCTCCGTGGGGGCCATCACCGCCACCTGGTAGCCGTCCTGCAAGGCCACCATCGCGGCCACCAGCGCCACCGCCGTCTTGCCGCTGCCGACGTCGCCCTGCACCAGCCGGCTCATGGGCTCCGGCCGCGCCATGTCCCGCGCCAGGTCCCCCACCACGCGCGCCTGCGCGCCGGTGAGTTCGAAGGGCAGCGCGGCGCGGGCCTTGTCCAGGCGCGCCGGGGCGACGTCGAAGGCGATGCCCTCCTCCGCCTTCACGTCCTGACGCTTGAGCGCCATGCCGAGCTGGAGGAAGAACAGCTCGTCGAACGCGAGCCGACGGTGCGCGGGGCTCTGGTGCGCATCCAGCGCCTCCAGGTCCGCGTCCTCCGGCGGGAAGTGGATGAAGCGCAGCGCGTCCGGCAGCCCCATCAGGTGGTAGCGGCGGCGCAGGTCCGCGGGCAGCGGCTCCTCCAGGTGGTGCGCGTGCTGTTCGCTGATGCGCGCGGCCAGCTCGCGGAACGAGCGCTGCTCGCCGCGCTCGAAGCCCGGGTAGATGGGGACGATGCGGTGGAAGTGCACGGACGTCGTGGACTCCAGGTCCTCCGCGGGCTCCAGCTCCGGGTGGGCCATCTCCCGGCCGTTCATGGAGGCGCGGACCTCACCGGACAGCACCAGCTGCTTGCCCACGGAGAAGCGGCTCTTGAGCCACGGCCCCGCGTGGAAGTACGTCGCGGCGATGCTGCCCGAGCGGTCCCCCACGACGGCGCGGAACATGCGCTTGCCGCCGCGTCCCGGGACGAAGTCCGCGGTCTTCACCGTGCCCACCGTCACGCCGCGCTCGCCGGGGATCAGCTCCGCGATGGTCCGCAGCCGGCGGCGGTCCTCGTAGCAGCGTGGCAACAGGAACAGGATGTCGCCCGTGCGGCGCAGGCCCTTCTTGTCCAGCACGGCGACCAGGCGCGGCCCCAGCCGCTTGCCCAGCGTCTTGAGCGGCGCGGACAGCGGACCGGAGCGCGGCGCGATGGACAAAAGCTTCGCCTCGGAGCGCGACGCCTCCGCGCCCACCGCCTTGGCCTTCTTCTTCGCCTTCCTGGCCTTCTCCGCGGGAGCGGCGCCCTCCGCCGGGGGCGGCGCCTTGCGCGGGTCTGCCCCGACGCCCGTCCGGGCCACGGGCCCGCGCGCGGGCGCACCGCTGGGGCCAGGGACCTTGCCCGCGTTGGCCACACCCGGAGCGGAGCGCATCACACCAGCCGTCGGGGTGACGGGCTCCTGGGAGCGCCAGGGCGGCACCGCGTTCCGGCCCGCCGCCGCCATGCCCTGGGGCGGCGTCACCCGCCTCCGGGGCAGCGCGGCGGCCAGCTCCCCTTCGAGGACGTGCGCGCGCTCCGGCGCCCGGGGGAAGGAGGCCGCCACGGCGTTGATCTCCCCGGTGACGACCACCCGCTCCAGCTCCTCCGGCAGGGCCACGCCGCTGAGCTTCAGCGCGCCCAGCACCTGACGCAGTGCCGCCTTGCGGTGCTCCGGGGGCGCGGGGGGATCCACGTGCGGCAGGGCCGCCCGCAGCTCATGGAGCGCGCGCGCGTCCACGCCGCTGGCCGCCGCCAGGGTGCGCTCCATCAGGGTGCGCAGATCCTTGACGATGCCCAGCTGCGCGAAGTCGCGCTGGCAGGCGTATTTCAGGGGCCCAACGAGGCTGGCGAGCGGGTGGTTCACGCGGTTTCCAGCCTCCATCCTACGAAGCGGGCCTGACGCCGCTTGGAAAACGAAACCGGGGGAGCGAGCCCGTGCCCACTCCCCCGGAAGACACCCGGACGACCGGGCATCACCCCTCTGAGGGCGGGGCGTCGTCCTGCGGATCCTCGAAGAAGATCTTCACGACCTCCAGCTCCCGGACGCCGCCCGGGCTGTTCACCGTGGCGATGTCGCCCACCTTCTTGCCGATGAGCGCGCGCGCCACCGGCGAGGTGACGGCGATCCACCGCTTCTTCAGGTCCGCCTCCGTCTCACCCACCAGCCGGTAGGAGATGGACTTGTCCGTCTCCGGGTCCGTCAGCTCCACGGTGGCGCCGAAGATGACCTTGTCGCCGCCCAGCTTCGCCGGGTCGATGACCTCCGAGCGGGCAATCCAGTCGCCGAGGGTCAGGATGCGCCCCTCGATGTGCGACTGCTTCTCCTTCGCCGCGTGGTACTCGGCGTTCTCCCGCAGGTCGCCGTGCGCCCGCGCGACCTCGATCTCACGCGAAATCTTCCCGCGCTCCACGGACTGGAGGTGCTTCAGCTCGTCCTTGAGCTTCCGCAAACCGTGGGGGGTCATCGGGATGCTGTCGCCGCTCATCGACACCGCTCCTTCCATCACCTGACTGCCAAGGAATCAGCGGCCGGAGCTCCCTCCTGGAACCCGGACGCCGACCGGAAACGACCAATGTAGGGAACGAGTGACAAGCGGGTCAACGAAAGCCGTACCCCCATCGTCCGGTAACGGCTGTGCGCCCGACGGCCGACCCGTTAGGCTGCCCGCCGTGTTGTCCGTCCAGGAAATGCGCGCGCTCGCCTCCGCCCTGCCCGTGGGCACCTTCCAGCACCAGCTGGGCCCCTTCGCCCTGGTGCAGCGCCCGCCCGCGGAGCTGTCCGCCGCCGTGCTGGCCCCCACCCGCATGGCGGACCCGGGCGACATCGAGCAGGGCATGCTCAGCCTGCTCTTCGAATTCGACGACCTGCTCGTCGCCACCCTGCCCACCCTCAAGGACTCGGACGCGCTGCGCATCGGCCGGAGGATGGACTGCGAGCTGGTGCTGGACGACGCCTCCGTCTCCAAGCAGCACGCGGAGCTGCGCTGGAGCCGCGCGGAGGCGCGCTGCACCGTGCGCGACCTGGGCTCCACCAACGGCACCTTCGTCAATGCCAGCACCATCGGGCAGCGGGAGGTGTCGCTCCGGGGCGGCGACATCCTCAGCTTCGGCAACGTGCAGTTCTGGTACCTGCTGACCGACGCCCTCCACGAGAGGCTGCGCCTGGGCGCGGCCTCCGGGCTGGGCTCGCACTCCGGCTGAAGGCGGGCCCCGTCAGGGGGGGCACGCGCCGCAGTCCGCCGCGCACGCGGCATACGAGGTGGACGTGCCGCACGCCTCCGTCACCTGACAGGTGCCGTCGCCGCAGACCGCCAGGTCCGCGTCCCGGATGCGCGTGGTGAGGGGCTGGTAGGTGACGCCGTTCACCGCGCAGCTCAGGAAGGACAGGCCGGACGCGCCGTCCAGCGTGCACACCTCCGAACAGCTGCCCACGTACATGAGCGGCGCGCACTTGCGACGCGGCATCCCGGAGCCGTCCACCACCGCGCACATCCGCGTCGTGCTCTGGGTCGCGTCCAGGGGCGGATTCTGGCTGCCCGCGTAGAGGCCCTGCCCCAGGAAGAGGTTGCCGAAGAAGCACGACTCCGGCCGTGAGAACTCCGCCAGCTCCGCGGGGGTGGAGGGAATCGTCTGCCCCGCCGCGTCACGGCCCTGCACGGAGATGGGCACGCTCGCGCCCAGGGGGTTGGCGTGCGCCGCGAGGCAGGCGGAGACGAGCTGCTGCTCGGCCACCGTCGCCGCGCTGCCCCCGGCCCAGCCCGGCGCCAGCCCCAGCAGCCCGGACCAGGTGTGCACCGCGTTCGTCCGAGGCAGGGTGAACGTGCGCGTCTGCCCTGCCGGGACCGCGCAGCGGACGACGTAGTGCATGACCTCGTCCGCCAGCGCCGGATCCTCGTCGAACCAGGTCTCGAAGGCGGCGGATGACAAGCCATTGAAGGACAGCCCATTGAAGGACAGCCCATTGAAGGACAGCCCGTTGAAGGACAGGCCATTGAAGGACAGGCTGTTGTAGCTCAGCGCCGCCTGCTCCACGGCGCCCCCCGGGTCGGGTGGCGCGGGCTCCTGCGCGCTGGGTCCACAGCCCACCCCCATCGCCACACCCGTAAGGGCCAGCACCAGCCTCCAAGACGACCGCCCCACCGCCCCACCGCACCCGCGCTCGGTATTGCCCATGTGCACCCTCCCATGCTCCGCGGGTCCGCCAGAGGACACCCGCAGGTCGTTCAGTCGGAGGAGGACGTCAAAGACAAACAGGGCGAGCCGAGCCCCCTCACGCATGAAAAGTGTGAGCACGTTGTACGTGGGGCAAGGCGGGACGGGTGCGGGGAATGGGGGGGCGGGCCCCGGCAGGACACTCCGCGCGTCGGAGGCTGAACGGGGGGGCCCTGGAGCATCCACAAACACGAAGGCCACGGCCTTCCGGGGCGAGGACACCTGCCACCACCCCGGAGCCGTGGCCCCCTGACTTCCCGACGGAGGCCGACCGCGCCTAACGCATCTGCGGCGTGCCGACCTTCACCTTCGCCTTGCTCACCTTCAGGCGCGCCAGCTCCTTGGAGAGCGACGCGTAGTCCGACTTCCTGTAGGGGTCCGGATCCGAGCCGCCCGGAGGCCCGCCCTTGGGCGGCTTGCCCTCAGGGGCGACGGCGATCACCAGGTCCCGCTTCGACGCCGGGGCCTGGCTCTCCGCGATCTCAAGGTCCTTGAAGCGGGAGACGACGCTGGGCGCCTCCTTCTGGCTGAGCTGCTTCACCAGGGTGAGCTTCCCGGTGCTCCGGTCGAAGCGGTACAGCTTCGTGCCGCTCGCGCCCTCGTCCACCGCCACGTCCAGGGTGCTGGAGCCCGTGGCCGCCGGACGGGTGATGGGCACCGGGCGGGGCGCCACCTTCACCGCCTTGCTCGGAGCCCGCGTGTCCTCGGCCCCGGCGCTCGCCGCCGTCAACGCGACCACGCCCACTGCCATCGCTCCCACTGCGGACTTCCAACGCTGGTGCATGAATCCTCCCGGATCCCTTACGCGCGGAGACGGCGATATTCGCGAGCCAGGAGCCTATTCGAACGCGACCAGGTCCTGGACCCACTTCGCGCTGCCCTGCTCCAGCCACCGGACCCGCGTGTCGCGGAGCGCCTGCGCGGGAGGAACGCCGCGCCGCAGGGCCTCCAGCAGCGACTGGAAGAAGGCCCCCGCCTCCACGTCCGGCACCTGCGTGGACGGCGCCACCACCGCGCGCGCGCCCGCCTGGATGAGCGCGGACGGCAGGCTCCACACCGCGTGGTAGCGCCACGCGCCGACATTCGCGTCGCACGCGGCCAGCAGCACCACCGGGGCGCCCTTGAGCGTGTGGCCCTCCAGGTCCTCCGCCGTCAGCGCGTAGCGGCCGGCCCCATCCGGGGACAGCGCCAGGAAGGCCGCATCCGACAGGCCGGTGCCGGAGAGGCCGTGCGTGTGCAGCTCCACCTCCGTGGCGTCCGCCATCTCCGCGAGCACCGCCTCGGGCGTCGCGGCGCGGCCCCGCAGGTGCACGTCTCCCGGCCCCGGCTCGCCCTTCCACGGCATCAGGCGCGGCAGGCCGAGCGCCGCGGGCGGCTCCACGTCCGACACCAGGAGCCGCTTGGCTGCGGGCGCCACGGCCGGCGCGGCGACGCGGTGCCCGCCCGGGGCCAGGTAGCTCCAGGCCCGCTCCGGCGGCAGCAGCCCGGGGCGCCCCTGGAGGATGGGCTCCGCCAGCACGCGCACCGACTCGCACGCCGAAACGACCTGGCGCAGGCGCTCGGGCACCTCCGGCACCCCTTCGCGCAGGGGCCGCTTCAGGGCGTTGAGGTACACGCCCTCCGCCTTGCCGTCCGGTCCCCGGGCGACGAAGAGCAGCCGTTCGTCCTGGCCGGCCAGGGCCAGCAGGCACGACGGGGGCGCGGTGCGGTCCAGCTCCTCCGCGAGCAGCGCCACCGCCGCGTCCCATTCCTTCGCGTGCCCCGCGTCCATCACCAGGACGTGGTGGCTGTGGGACCAGGCCTTGCGCGCCTCGATGTCGGAGGAGCGCTTCAGGGCGGAGCCGGTGATGACGCCGCGCAGGAGCCGCTGGCCCGCCTCGCGGTCGCGCTCGATGAGGATGCGCCCCTCCAGGTGGTCCAGCAGCAGCCGGTCACCGGCCGACAGGGACGGGTCCTCGCGCAGCAGGCGGATGCGCTCGCGCACCCGGTCCAGCTCGCGGCCCGGCACCGTGCCGCCCTCCAGGCGCAGCAGGTCTCCCGCGACGGCGATCTCCAGGAGCGTGGGCGCGGTGGGACAGCCGAGCGCGTCCTGCACCTCGCGCCGGGCGGCCCTCGCATCCAGGTCCTCCACGGCGAGCAGCGCCCTCGCGTGGTGGTACTCCGAACGCCGCGCGCAGTCCTCCGGCGCGCGCTGGACGTACTCGTCCAGGTACGCGCGCGCCAGCGCCGGGGCGTGGCGCAGCCGCGCGCTCGTCACCAGGTCCGACAGCAGCACCTCCTCCTGGAACCAGCTGTCGGTGCGGAACGCCTCCTCCAGCGCGGAGCGGGCCAGCGCCTCGGCCTCCTTGCGCCGGTCCAGCCGGTTGTAGAGCGCGGCCAGGTGCTGCTGGAGGTCCACGCAGCGGTACTGGAAGCCCGCGCCGCGGCACGACGCCAGGCCCTCCTGGAGGGAGCGCTGCGCCGTCTCCGTGTCGCCCCGGGCCAGCGCGGCCTGGGCCCGGCCCCGCGCGAGCGGCGCCTCGTACCAGGCGGGCTCCCCGGACTGGCGCACCAGCGCCGCCAGCTCCTCCACGTGCTGGTCCTCCTGGTGCAGCAGCAGCACCGCGCCCAGCAACAGGTCGCGCTCGCCGGAGCGCCGCAGCTTCGCGAGGTACGCGTCCGCCCGGGCCCCCTCCAGCGTCTCCGTGCCCTCCAGCACCGCGCGGTACGTCTGGGCCAGCGGGCCGCGCCGGGCGAAGTCCGCCTCCGCCACGCGGGCCACGTAGGCGGTGGCCGTCTTCGTCCGGGTGGCGTCATCCAGCACCCCCGCCAGCGGCAGCAGCGCCAGCACGCGCTCCACGGACGGCGCCGCGCGCAGCGCATGGTAGAGGTACAGCCGCGCCAGGTCCGGGTTGCGGCGCGCCATCGTGGCCGGATAGGGCGTGCCCTCCAGCGCCAGGGCCATGCCGGCCGCGTTCATCGCCTGCCACGAGTCCCGCCGCGCCAGCGCCCCCTTGCGCAGGCCGTCCGCGCGCTCACGCGCCTCCGTGCTCCAGCCCGGCTCCTTCGCCTGCGCGGCCCGCTGGAACTCCGCCGCGGCGGCCAGCTCCAACGAGAGCGCCTGGAGCGAGAGCCCCCGGTTCCAGTGCAGCCGCGCGTCGTCTGGCGCCTCCTCCAGCGCCGCCTCCACCAGCCCCAGCGCGCGCTCCGGCTGCCCCAGCCCCAGCGCCGCCAGCGACAGGTCCCCCAGGACGGCGGGCGACGGCGGCAGCTTCTCCAGGAGGTCCGCCGCGCGCTCGAAGTCGCCGGAGGCCAGGTAGGCGGTCGCGAGCCCGTGCAGATCCCCGCGCTGCTCCAGCGCCGCCATCGTCGTCAGGTTCAGCTCCGGCCGCCCGGCCGTGCCGCTGCGCATCGTGGCCAGGGGGCGGTAGTCCTCCAGGCCCGGGTGGCTCAGCCGCCCCTCCAGGGGGCGCGCCGACGCGAGCGCGAACGGCAGCTCCCGGGGCGCGTCAGCCGCGCGCCACGGCCGCACCACCGCCAGCACGGCGAGCACCACGGCCGCGGCCGCCGCGGCGAAGCCCACCACGCGCCGGCGATCCCAGGCCGGGGCCCGGGGCGGGCGGGGGCGCTCCGAGCGCATCGGGGGCGCCGCCACGCGCCGGGGCGCGTCCGAGTCCGATGCGGCGGGCCCAGAAGCCCGGGCCTCCGCCGCGGCCTGGAGCGCGAGGCCCGCCTGGACCTGATCCTCCAGCCCCGCCTGACACTCCGCGCACTCCGCCAGGTGGACGCTGAAGGCCTGTGCTTCCTCGGGGGTCAGCTCTCCGTCCACGAAGGCGGCGAGCTGTTCGCACAGCGGCGTCACGACGGGACCCCGGCGCTTCCCTGTCGGGCGAGGAGCAGCTCCTTGAGCTTCTTGCGCGCGCGGAACAGGCGGGTGCCCACCGTCATGGACGGGATGCCGAGCCGCCGGGCGATCTCCGCGTAGCTCTGTCGCTCCATGTCCTTCATGCGGACCACCTCGCGCAGCTCCGGGGGAAGCTGTTCCACCGCGCTCCACACGTCTTCGAGCGTGTAGTGCGCCCAGATTTCCGACGGCGCTTCGGCCTCCGCCAGGGTGTCCCCCATCGCGTCGGTGAACTCCTCGTGGGGGTGGCGCCGGTCGTGCCGGCACCAGTCGAGGAAGCGTCGAACGAGGATGGACGCCAGCCACGCCATGGGGGGCGCGGACCGGTCATACGTATGAAACGCGCGGAAGGCCCGCTCGTAGGTCTCCTGCAACAGGTCCTTCGCGTCAGACGGGTTGCGCCCCCGGCACAGGATGCGGGCCCGCTCTTCCAACGCGGGCGCGCACCGGGCGACGAGCGCCTGGAACTCCGCGGCGTCCGAGCGGGCAGCCGGGGTCCCCTCCTTTTCGGATGCGGAGGACTCCCCGGGCCGGGGGACGGCGCGGGGCGATCGCGGGCGGAACACCACGGGGCCGTTCCTAGCAGGCCCGGCCCCGGCCGCGAAGTCCGACGATACCCTCCCGTGCGGTTCCCACCGGGCAGGTAGCCCCACCCGCAAGGCCGACCGGGGGGCTAGCAGGGGCCGTTTCCGATGTTCACGCCCGTGCGCACCCGGGTGGGGAAGACACCGAGCGCGGCCCCGATGCCCGTCACCCGGATCTTGCTATAGCCCGACCCGCCACTGCCGATGTTGAAGCGCAGCTGGCAGAAGGCCGGGAAGGAGAAGGGGCCCGTGGTCGCCGGGTGCCAGATGCCCGCGGCGCTGACGTTGCCCAGGCCGTACCAGACCCCGTTGGCGTAGCCGAACGCGGCGCCCGCGACCAGCATGCCCTTGCAGCCGCTCTCCGTGATGTTGGACGTGGAGGGGATGGCCTCCACGAAGGGCCGGGCGTACGTGCCATTCAGGTTCGTGATCTCCGTCACGAAGCGGCGGGGGCACGACGTCTGATCGTAGGAGCCATTGGTGGACGCTCCGACGAAGTCTGCGGTCGAGCAGCGCGGATAGGTGGCCGTGACCGACGTGCCGTCCGGCTGCGCCAGCACCACGCCCGTGCCCACGCAGGACTCGTCCACGCCCTGCTCCTGGCTTGCGAGGGACGCGTCTTCGCTGGGCTGGGGCTCGTCCTCCAGAGGGCCTCCGCAGGCGGTGGCGAGCGAGGCGGCGAACAGGAGGGCGAAGGTGGGGGTGGTGCGCATGGGATGGGCTTCCGGAAGGTGGGGCGAAGGGGAACCCGGGAGGGTTCTCCCTGGAGTTACGCCGGGGCCCGCGCATATTCCCCGGGAGCTAGCAGATCTTTCCAAGGACGCTGACGCCCGTGCGGACGCGGATCCGGGTGGTGGAATACGACGTCGCGAGGCCGCCCACGCGGATCGCGTCGTAGCCGTCCTCCGCGGGGAAGTAGATCCGCGCGTTGCAGGAGCCCGGACGGCTGCCGTACGGCGGGGTCCACACGCCCGAACCGCTGGCGGTGCCCAGCCCTGACCAGACGCCGTTGAACTTGCCCCAGGCGGCGGCCGTGACGAACAGCGCGTTGCAGGCAGCCTGCGTGGTGATGGTCGACGAAGGGATGGCCTCCACGAAGGGGAAGGCGACGTTGCCGCCCAGGCTCGCGACCTCCGTCACGAAGCGGTCCTTGCACCCCGGCTGGGTGTACGTCGCGTCATTGGACGTCCCGTGGAACTGGGTGGGGGCCGAGCAGCTCCAGTAGGCGTACGCCGTGGTGCCGTCCGGCTGCGCCAGCACCGTGTCGCTGCCAATGCATTGCAGGACCGGGCTCGGGATGATGGGCCCCGGCCCGATGGGGCCAATGACCAGCTCGTCGCTCGTGCTGGCGAGGTCCTCCTGCTCCAGCGGCCCCCCACAGGCGGTGGCGAGCGAGGCGGCGAACAGGAGCGCGGCGGACGAAGCGGTGAAGCGCATGGGACGACTCCGGCGGGTACAGGGAAGCGCCCGGATGCGTCGGGCACGGACCTGTTACGTCCGGTGTCGTGCTTATTCCCCGCGCCAATTCCACGGCCTTTTCGCGCCGTGCTAAGGCGCTGGCGCGTGGACATCGACAAGCCCTACCTGCTCTTCCTGGGAGACGTGAAGGATCAGCTCGCGGCCAAGACGGCCCACGGCATCGTGGACTGGCGGCCGGAGTGGTGCGTGGGTCAGCTTCGCCTGCCCGGCTGCGCCGCCGACTGTGGCCTGCCGGACCTGGACCTGGAGCAGGCCAGGGCCCGGGGCGCGCGCACGCTGGTGGTCGGCGTGGTGAACCCGGGCGGCGTGCTGGCGGACGCGTGGATCGCCACGCTCGTGCAGGCGCTGGAGGCCGGGCTGGACCTGGCCACCGGCCTGCATAAGCGGCTGGCCTCCTTCCCCGCCGTGGCCGCGGCGGCGGCGCGACACGGGCGCAGGCTGCACGACGTGCGCTTCCCGGATCAGGACTTCGCCACCGGCAAGGGCACGAAGCGCCGGGGCCTGCGCGTGCTGACCGTGGGCACCGACTGCGCAGTGGGCAAGAAGTACACGGCGCTGGCGCTGGAGAAGGAGCTGCGCCAGCGCGGGTGGAAGGCCGACTTCCGGGCCACGGGCCAGACGGGCATCCTCATCTCCGGGCGCGGCGTGGCGCTGGACGCCGTGGTGTCCGACTTCGTCGCGGGCGCGGCGGAGTGGCTCACCCCGGAGAACGACGCGGACCACTGGGACGTGGTGGAGGGCCAGGGGTCGCTGTTCCACCCCTCCTTCGCGGGCGTCACGCTGGGCCTGCTGCACGGCGCGCAGCCGGACGCCTTCATCGTCTGTCACGAACCCACGCGCGCCACGATGCGCGGCGTGAAGCACGCGCTGCCGTCGATTCAAGACGTCATCGACCGCACGGTGCTGGAGGGCCGGCTGACGAACCCCGCCATCCAGTGCACCGGCATCGCCATCAACACCGAGCACCTGGGCGAGGACGCCGCCCTCGCGCTGCTGGAGGCCACCGGCCGCGCGCACGGGCTGCCGTGCGTGGACCCCCTGCGCACCGGGGCAGGCCCCCTGGCCGACGCGCTGGCAGGCCGCTTCCCGCGCGCGTGACCGTGCGAAACCCGTCCCTCCCGGCCGGGCCGCGATATAATTGGAGGCACCATGGGACGCATTTTCGAGACACGCAAGGCGACGATGTTCGCCCGCTGGAACAAGATGGCGAAGATCTTCACGCGCATCACGAAGGACATCGTGATCGCGGTGAAGGCCGGCGGACCGGACCCGACCTCCAACTCCGCGCTGCGCCGGGCCATCCAGAACGCCCGCGCGGCGAACATGCCGAAGAACAACGTGGAGAGCGCCATCAAGCGCGCCAGCGGCCAGGACCAGGCCGACTACCAGATCGTCCTCTATGAGGGCTACGCGCCCCACGGCGTGGGCGTGCTGGTGGAGACGGCGACGGACAACATCGTGCGCACCGTGGCCAACGTCCGCTTCCCGTTCACCAAGCTGGGCGGGAGCATGGCCACCTCCGGCGGCGTGTCCCGCATGTTCGAGCGCATGGGCACCATCCGCCTGGACGCCGAAGGGGTGAACCCTGAGGAGCTGGAGCTGGAGCTCATCGACCACGGGCTGGAGGAGATGGGCGAGAGCACCGGCGAGAAGGGCGAGAAGCAGCTGCTGCTGCGCTGCAAGTTCTCCGACTTCGGCAAGCTCCAGGCCGCCATCGAGGCCAAGGGCATCTCGCCCGTGTCCGCGGAGTCCGAGTACATCCCCCTGCCCGGCACCCTCAAGGAGCTCCCCGAGGAGCAGGCCCAGGAGGTCCTCAAGCTGGTGGACATGCTGGAGCAGGACGACGACGTGCAGCACGTCTTCCACAACCTGGCCTGAGGTCCCGGCGTCCGGCCCCCGCGCGCGGGTGCACGAGGGGAGTCCATGTCGGGCGAAGGTGAAGGCCAGGACCTGCGGGAGACGGTGAGGCGGCTGGAGGCCACGGTGGCCGCGTTGGAGACGCGGCTCGCGAAGCTGGAGGCGCCCGGAGCAGCGCGCCCCGTGTCGCCGCCGCCCGCCGCCGCGCCCCCCGCCTCCGAGCCCGAGCGGCGGGACCTGGAGGCCCACGTCGGCACCTACTGGCTGAGCCGGCTGGGCATCGTGGCGCTCATCATCGGCATCGCGTACCTCATCACCTACCGCTTCGGGGAGCTGGGGATGCTGGCGCGCGTGGGCGCGGGCTACCTGCTGAGCGCGGGGCTGGGCGCGTTCGGGCTGTGGCTGTCGCGGCGCAACGAGCTCTTCGGCCGCATCGTCTTCGGCGGTGGGCTGGCGCTCGCGTACTTCGTCACCTACGCGCTGCACTTCATCCCGTCGGTGCGGGTCATCGACAGCCAGGTGCTGGCGCTGGTGCTGCTCGCGGCGTTCGTGGTGGCCATCGTCACCATCGCGCACCGGATGCAGTCGGAGACGGTGGCGGGCATCGCGCTGTTCCTGGGGCTGCACACCGGGATGCTCAGTGACATCACCGCGTTCACGTTGCTGTCCACCACGCTGCTCGCGGCGGGCGCGCTGTTCTTCCTCGTGCGCAACCGCTGGGTCATCGTGCCGCTGTCCAGCCTCGTGGCCGTCTACAGCACGCACGTCGTCTGGGCGGTGCGCACCGGCCACATGGCCCCCGGCGCCCCCGAGGACGACCGGCTCTTCTTGAGCCTGGGCTTCCTCGCGCTCTACTTCCTGCTGTTCTGCGTGGCGCTGCTCGCCCGTCCGCGCGAGCTGTCCCTCCGCGCGAGCCTCGCGTTCACGCTGCTCAACTGGGTGGGGCTCACGTCGCTGGGCGCGTACGAGGTCTCCCAGGATCAGGAGCCGCACCTCTTCAGCTTCCTGCTCATCGTCGCCGTGGCCCATGGCGTAGGGGCGGCGGTGGCCCGGCTCCAGCGCGCGCCCGTGGGGCTGATGCACGCGTACCTGGCGCTGGCGGCGGTGACGCTCGCGCTGGCCATGCCCGCCCGCTACGACGACGTCGCGCTGGTGGCGGCCTGGACGGTGACGGGGCTCGTGGCGGGGCTGGCCGCGCGCGGGGTGGAGTCCCCGGTGCTGCGCGGCGTGGGCGTGCTCATCCTCTTCGTGGCGCTGGCGGCGTGCGAGTGGGAGACGCCGGGGCGGCTGACGCTGCTCGCCGGGCTGGTGGCGGCATTCGTCCTGGTGGAGCGCGGCGGGACGGTGCGCGTCGCCGGACTCCCCGAACCGGAGACGCGGACGCTGTTCACTGCGGTGTGCGCGGTGGGCGCGGGCCTGTCCCTGGTGGCGCTCATTGGCGCGCGGATGCCCTCCGGACTCATCACCCTGGGTTGGGTCATCGCGGCCTTCCTCCTCTTCGGCCTGGGCTTCGCGGTGCGCGAGCGGTGGTACCGGCTGGCCGCGCTGGCGGTGATGGGGCTCGCGCTCGGGCGACTGGTGTTGGTGGACGTGGCGCGGCTGCCGCCGGATCAGCGGGTGCTCACCTTCATCCTGCTGGGCGTGATGCTGCTGGTCGTCTCGTACACGTACACGCGGCTGCGCGACCGGCGCGGCTGACCGCGCGAAGTCCCAAGGTGTCATGCGCCCGGCTGGACAGGCGTTGCCCACGCCAACGCCTGGGGTAGGATGGTCTCCGCACAACCCACCCGGAGGTCCCCCCATGGCGTCCCCCACGGATTCGCAGGATCCCTTCGAGCGCATCTACGTCGTCTGTGAGCAGGTGCCCTCCGGTCAGGTGGCGACCTATGGGGACATCGCCGCCATCGTCGGCCAGGGCTGCGATGCCCGCACCGTGGGCCACGCCATGGCCGCGCTGGGTTCGCGCGCGGCGAGCGTGCCCTGGCAGCGGATCATCAACCGCACGGGCGGTATCAGCACCTCCGGCGGCCGTCAGCGCGAGCTGCTGGAGGCCGAAGGCGTCACCTTCGACGACAAGGGCCACGCGCGCATGGACGCGCACCACTGGGCAGGCCCCAGCGAGGCGTGGGCCCGGGAGCGCGGCTTCAACGTGCTGCCCCCCCGGGAGGGTCCCGCACCGTCCCCGCAGCTCACGCTCTTCTAGGGTCCACGCAGCGTCCTGGCGCTCGGGCGCGGCCGTGGAGCGCTCGGCGGCCCGCCTGCTTTTCAGCACGGAATAAACACGGCACCTTGGCGTCCTCGCCCACTGCTTGGACCTCCGAATGTCGGTTCCCCTGCTTCGTTGGGGCCTCGTGCTCCTCGTCTGTCTCCTGGCGCCCGCCGGGTTCGCGAAGGACGTAAAGGTCCGCAAGGCCAAGGCCAAGGCATCGCGCATGGTGCGCATCCACGGCGGCCACCGGATGCACCGCGACGCGGCCGCGGCCTTCGAGCGGATGACAGCGGAGGCCCGGGAGTCCGGGCGGACGCTGCTGGTGACGAGCGCGTGGCGTTCGTACCGCCAGCAGCACTACCTGTGGCGCCTCTATCGCAAGGGGCTCGGGCCCAAGGCCGCGCGGCCGGGCCGCTCCAATCACAACCGTGGGCTGGCGGTGGACCTGGTCGTGGGCAGCGGGCTGGAGTCGCCCACCTATCTCTGGCTGGCGGGAAACGCGTGTCGCTTCGGCTTCCGTCGCACGGTGGCCTCGGAGCCGTGGCACTGGGAGTACCGGCCGCGCAGCACGCCCAAGCCCCGGGACGGTGAGGACTGCCTGGGCCGCCCGCTGGACGTGGAGCAGGAGCCCGCGCCGGCCGTGGTGCGCACCGATGCGAGCTGACGGCTGGGGCCGTTGAACTGAGGGACGCAGGGGCGGAGCCAGGCGGCGGCTTCGAGTGCGGAGCCGCCGCCGGACCATGGCGTCAGCGCGCGAGGAAGGCACGCATCGCGGCCACGACCTCCGCGTGCCGCGTGAGCCACAGGTAGTGGCCGGCGCCGTCGAGCCTCACGAGCTTCCAGTTCGGCATGCCCCGCAGCAGCGCGTCCTGCGCGGCCTCGTGCTCGCGCACCTCGGGCAGGAAGGCCCGTGCACGCTCGCGAAGGTCGGCGGGGACGCTCTCGCTTTGGGACAGGAACTCCACCCAGCCCGCGAAGGCCTGCTCGTCGGAGATGGCCAGCACGGGCCCCTTCAGCTTCGCGAAGTCCGGCTCGGCCGCGCCGCGCACCGACAGCTCCGTCGCTTCGGGCAGCCGGTGGTAGCGCAGGTACGCGCCCGTCGTGGCATCGAACTCATACGCCTGCTCCAGCTCATGCGGAGGGAAGCGGCCGCCCAGGTCCTTCTCCAGGATGGCGGCCACGGCCTCGCGTGACGGCTGGCCGTCGAGCACGGAGAACGGCAGCGGCGGCAGGGGGTGGCCCTTCAGGAAGTCGGCGATCTCCCCCCGGTTGTCCGTGGCGTCCAGGAAGATGAGCGCCTCCACGCGCTCCGGGTGGTGGATGCCCAGCCAGTTCAGCTCATCCCCCGCGAGCGAGTGGCCCGCGAGCGTCGCCTTCGCGAGCCCCAGCCCGTCCAGCGCGACCAGCACATCGTGCCCCAGCGTGGCGCTGTCATAACCGGTGGTGGGCCAGCTCGACGCCCCGAACCCGCGACGCGTGAACGCGTAGACGTGATGCGTGGCGGTGAACTCCGGCGCCAGCACGTCGTAGACGTGGGCGGTGCTGCCCAGGCCCGGAAGGAACACGAGCGCCGGTCCCTTCCCGCCGTAGTCGAGCACCTCCAGCTCCACGCCCTCCGCCACCTGGACCCGCCGCACCTGATGGAGGGGATCCGTCCCGTCGCCGCCAGGAGGCACCGACGGCGTGGTGGAGCATGCGCAGAGCAACGACAACGAGAACACGAGCCAGGACGTTCGCATGGACAGCGACCTTCGCACGGTTCGCCCCGGCCTCCAGCCGCAAATCCAGTTTCAATTCAGAAAACCACGTATAATTAGATTTATTTGCAAATTTCGGCCCCTGCTGAATCCCCCCTCCTGGAGACAGATGATGCGCACGAACTGGATGACGTGGTCCCCTGCCCTGCTGGTGTCCGCGAGCCTGATGCTGGCCGCTTGTGGTGGGGCCGGGATGGAGGCATCAACCCCGGAGGTGTCTGGGATTGAATCGGTGGAAAGCGAGGCGAACTCGCCCATCTACGACCGCGCGCGGGCCTATGCCGCCGCCAATCCCAAGCGCGACGGGGGCACGTGGAACCAGTGGTGCGGTTCGCTGATGGTCCGCTTCGGGCAGCTCCCCGACTCCGCGGTGCGGCCCACGGCCATCGAGGCCTACCGGGCGTCGAGGATCGTCTCGACGAACCCGGCGACGGCGCTGATTGGCGCCTTCCACTGGTGGGACATCGGGTCGGCGGGCCACGTGGGCGCGGACCTGAACGGCGGCGGTGGAACGGTCTTCATGGCGACGTACAACCTGTCGCAGTCCTGGGGGGATGCGATTGGCGTCAACAGCGTCTCCGGCTACTCGTCGAAGACGGGCGCGCGCTACCTGGGCTGGTCCATGGACTACGCGGGCGGACGCATCGCCGGGGGCGGCGGTTCGCCGGGCGGAGGCCTTCCCCAGACGTCCACGGAGTTCGACGGCATCCCGGGCACAATCTATTACCAGCGCATCCAGACGGTGGGACAGCGCGACTTCGGCTACACGGGCCCCATCGACGGGGTGACGGGGCCGAACACGGAGAAGCTCCGCGTGCGCATCACCGCGCGCGAGCTGAACAACCGGGGCGGCCCCCGCACCTCCGCGCAGGAGGACGGCATCCCCGGCGCCATCTACTGGAGCCGCGTGCAGACGGTGGGCCGGAGCTTCGGCTACACGGGCCCCATCGACGGCGTCCCGGGCCCCGCGACCTACAAGGCCGAGCACCGCATCTGCGGCTACGCCGTGAACCGGGCGTTCTGACCCTGGAGGTTGCGTGACGGTGCGTGGGCCGCGTGCCCACCGTCGCCATCCTCGTGGACGTCGGTTAGCGTGCGGCCCTCTCCATGGAAGAGGGGGCCCATGCGCGTCGTACCGTCCATCCTGGAATCCGTCACGGTTCATGCCGAGGGCGCGCTGTGCACGCGGGCCTTCGTGCTGTCCCCGGAGCAGGGACACCTGCCCGACAAGGTCCGCATCGAAGGCCTGCCGCTGGCCCTGCGCGCCCACTCCCTGCGCGCCCGGGTCGTGGAGGGCCCCGCCGGCCTGCTCGTCCGCGACCTGCGGCCCACCTTCGAGGCGCGACTGCCCTCGGAGTCGGACCTGCCCGTGGAGCAGCACGCGCTCGAAGCCTCGGAGGCGCTGCTGTCCGACGTGCACGCCCGGCTGGAGCGAGTGCGCGGGGAGCTGGACACGCTCCAGCGGCTGACGCCCGTCTTCCCGCCCCCGCGCAAGGGCCAGCCCCCCAGGGAGGCGCCGCTGGCCTCGATGCTGTCCCTGGCGGGGTTCGTGGACACGGAGCTGACGGCGCTGCATGCCCAGCGGTTGGTCCTGGAGCGGCAGCTGCGCGACGCCACGGCGGAGGTGGAGCTGCGCCGCCGCCGCATCCAGGAGCTGTCCTCCGCGCTCAGCGGCGACCGGGCCCGGCTGTTCCGCGCGGCGCAGCTGACGCTCTCCGGGCCCCTGCCTTCGGACACGGATGCGCGCCTCGTGCTGGAGTACGCGGTGGTGGGCGCGCGCTGGGTCCCCACCTATGACCTGCGCCTGCCCCGGACGCTGGAGGAAGGCACGCTGCGCATGCGGGCCGCCGTGCTCCAGCGCACGGGCGAGGACTGGACGGGGGTGCGGCTCTCCGTCTCCACAGCGGACCTGATGCGACACGCGGAGGTACCGGAGCTGAAGTCGCTGCGCATCGGGCGCGTCCAGCCGCCCCCCGCGCGCTCCGGCTGGCGTGAGCCCGCCCCGGGTCTGGATGAGCTGTTCGCGGGCTACGACGCCCTGCGCGCCCCGCCCTCCCCCGCCCTCCTGATGCCCGAGCCCGTGCCCCAGGAGATGCCGATGTACGAGACCTCCGAGGAGGAGGGCGCGCTCGCGGACGACGAGGACTCCTACGAGAAGGAGTCTTCCTTTGGAGGCGCTCCCGGCGCTGCGCCCCGCCCGGCGGCTCCCGCCATGTCCAAGCCCCCCCCGCCACCACCGCGCCCGGGGGCCCCCATGGTGGGCGGCCGTGCTGCGTCCGCCCCGAGGGGCGGGAGTGCCACCGGAGAGGTCGCCATCCCGCGCGGACCGCCAAGGATGGCATCCGCGCCCAAGGGCGGCGGAGGAGTGGAGCGTGCCAAGAAGCGCATGGCCGTAGCGGACTTCGATGACGCTCCGGTCAGGGACCTCCTGGGCGCGGATGAAGAAGAGGACGGCGACCTCCCCCCGCCCGCGCTGGAGCCCGCGGAAGGGCTGCTCGACTACGAATCCCTGACGCTGGCGCCACCGGGCGCTTCGGATCACCGCGGCCGGCTGCGGCCCCGTCCGGCGCACGTCACGCAGGCGATGCTGGCCCTGTCCGCGGTGCGCGTGCAGGTGGACGTGGTGAACCTCGTGGCCGTCGCCATGACCACCGCCGCGGCCGTGAACCTGCTTGCGCCGCCCACCTGGGCGGTGCCTCCGCGCGACTCCGCCCGGCACTTCGACGCTCGCTTCGACGCGGAGGCGAGCGCGGACGTCCCGTCCGACGGGGCATGGCACACGGTGCCCATGCTGACGCTGCCGGTGGAGCTCAGCGCCGAGTACGTGGCCGTGCCCTCCGTGGAGCCGCGCGTCTTCCGCACGGTGCGGCTGGACAACCCGACGCCCCACCCCCTGCTCGCGGGCCCGGTGGACGTGACGCTGGAGGATGAATTCCTGATGACCTCGCCGCTGCCCACGATGGGCCCCGGCGAGACGCAGCGGCTGGGCCTGGGCGTGGAGGAAGCGCTCCAGGTGGCGCGCAACACCCGCTTCGACGAAGCGACGGGCGGCATGTTCGGCAACAGCACGGTGCTCACGCACCATGTGTCGGTGGAGCTGGCCAACCACCTCTCGCGGCCGGTGAACGTCACCGTGTCCGAGCGCGTGGGCGCGGTGCCCGAATCCCAGAAGGACATCAAGGTCGAGGAGACGGAGGTCACGCCGCCCTGGCACAAGCCCACGCCCATCCCGGGCGAGCTGCCGGTGGAGGGTGAGCGCGTCTGGCGCGTGAGCATTCCCGCGGGGGCGAAGCGTTCGTTGAAGGCGACGTGGGTCGTCAAGCTGCCCGCCAGCAAGATGCTGGCGGGCGGAAACCGGAGGACGTGATGCGCACTTCCATCTTGTTGCCCCTCGTCAAGGTGACGGTTCTGGAGGACCGGGCCCTCATCGAACGCAGCGGCGAAGTGACGCTGCCCCAGGGCGCCACCCGGCTTTGGGTGGACGGACTGCCGGCGGTGGCGGTGGACCGCTCGCTCCAGGCGAAGCTGTCCGGCGGCATGGTGACGCAGGCCAGCCTGCGCCGCTCCATGCGCGCCGTGCTCCCGGAGGCGCTGCGCGAGCAGCACACGGAGCTGGCGCGCCGGGCCTTCGAACACGAACAGGCGATGGAGCAGGCCCACGCCCAGGTGCGCCGCCTGGAGGTGAAGCGCGGCCTGATGCAGGCCGCGCGCGCGGACGTGCTGCGCGCCATCGCCGAGCGCACGGGCGCGGGCGAAGCGGACCCCGCCCGGTGGAAGGAACAGCTCGACACCCTCCGCCAGGAGCACACGGCGACGGACGACGCGCTCCGGCAGGCCCGGCGCCACGAGGCCCGCCTCCAGCGCCAGCACCAGCAGGAGACCCGCGACATCCTGTCCCGCACGGAGCGGCCCGAGCCGACGCTGGACGTGCGCGCGGAGCTGGACGTGAGCCACGCGGCGGGAGGCCCGGCGACGCTGACGCTGACGTACCTGGTGCCCTGCGCCGCGTGGCGCCCGGCCTACCGGGCGGCGCTGCGCACCACGCCAGAGGCGGCGACGGTGACGGTGGAGTGTAAAGCCGTCGTCTGGCAGAACACGGGCGAGGCGTGGAAGGACGTGATGCTGGCCTTCTCCACGGCGAGGCCCACGCTGGGCGCCACGCCGCCCCGGCTCCAGGACGACTGGCTGTCGCTGCGCGACAAGACGGCGCGCGAGAAGCACGTCGTGGACGTGTCCATCCGCGAGGAGGCGCTCCAGACGACGGGCGAGGCCAGGACGACGAAGGCCGCGGATGCGTTGCCCGGCATGGACGACGGCGGCGAGCCGGTGACGCTGGCCTCCCCCCACAAGGCCACGGTGCCGTCGGACGGCGAGGCCCACCGCGTGGCGCTGTTCACGTTCGCGTCCCCGGCGGGCTCGGAGCTGGTGGCCTGCCCGGAGCAGTCCCCGCTGGTGCACCGGGTGGCGCGCTTCGACAACACCGGGCCGGCGGTGCTGCTCGCGGGGCCCGTGGATCTGATGCGCGACCAGGGCTACGTGGGCCGCGCGCAGCTGAAGTTCGCGGGCCGGGGCGAGCGCGTGAAGCTGGGCTTCGGCAGCGAGGACTCGCTGCGCGTGTCGCGGCAGGTGGACGTGGGCGAAGAGGTCGCGCGCATCACCGGGCGGCGCACGCGCACGCAGCGGGTGAAGCTGTTCGTCTCCAACATGGGGGCGAAGCCGGCGGACCTGGCGGTGGAGGAGCGCATGCCGGTGTCGGAGGTGGAGGCGGTGGAGGTGGCGCTGCTCAAGGACGCCACCAAGCCCGCGCCCACGCAGGTGAGCGAGGAAGGCATCGTGCGCTTCCAGTTGAACCTGCCACCGCGCTCCCGGCAGACGGTGGCGTTCGGCTTCACGTTGACCAGCGCCGCGAAGGTGTCGGGCCTGTAGTCCCTTCGCGAGGAGAGAGGAGCCTGGGAGTCATGCCGTTCGCCACGAAGTCCGGCCGCCGCATCCACTACGAGATGGAAGGCCAGGGTCCTCCCCTCCTGCTGTTGCACGGCATGCTCCAGTTGGGCTCGCACTGGACGCTCAAGGAGTACGCGCCCGCGTTGAAGGGCGCGTACACGGTGGTGACGTTCGACTCGCTGGGCCACGGCCAGAGCGACGCGCCGCACGAACCCGAGGCCTATGTGCTGCGGCGCCGCGTGGAGGACGCGCTGTCGGTGCTCGACACGCTGTCGATACCCCAGGCGCATGCGTGGGGGTACTCGATGGGGGGCTGGACGGTGTGTGGGCTGGCGGCCATCGCGCCGGAGCGGCTGGCGTCGTACGTGGTGGGAGGGTGGGATCCGACCAATGGCCTGCGCACGGCCGCCGTGGCGCTGGCGAAGAACCTCCCGCCAGGGACGGAGGTGGACTGGTTTCAGGTGTTGTTGATGGGCGCCCGACGCGCGCCGGAGCTGGCGGAGGTCATCGCCACGGGCGACCTGCGGGCCCTGCGCCTGTGCTTCCAGGCCTGCGAGGACACGGCGGGCCTGGATGAAGCGCTGGTGCGGTCCGGAAGGCCGGGGCTCCTGTACTGCGGAGCCCAGGATCCGTACCACGACCCCATGAAGGCCGTGGCGGAGCGGGCCGGGGCGAGCTTCGCGACCATCGAACACGCGGACCACGGCGGCGCCTGGGCGAAGGCGGCCAGGGTGTTGCCCCGGGTCGCCGCGTTCCTGGCGTCCGTGACGCGGTAGGGACCCTGGCCTGTCCCGGCCCCGCGCCGGGTGGGCCGCCTCACGACGCGGACTTCACCAGCTCCCGGATCTGCTGCGCGGCCATGCTCGCGGGAACGCACCGCAGCAGCGAATCCCGCACGAAGCGAGCGGCGCCGTTCTCCCATTGGCCCACGCGCCCCATCTGCCGTGAGCGCACGACCATCTGGTTGGCGCGCGTCAGCCGGCGGGCCTCGTAGGCGCGCAGCGCATCCTCCACCGGGCCCGGGGCCGCCAGGCAGTCCGCCAGCACCACGGCGTCCTCGATGGCCTGACAGCCGCCCTGCCCCAGGTTCGGCGTCATCGGGTGCGCGGCGTCGCCCAGGAGGGTGACCCGGCCCCGGCTCCATTGGGGCAGCGGCGGGCGGTCGTGGATGTCCGTGCGCAGGACGCGCTCGGCAGGGGTCGCCGCGAGCAGGGCCGCGATGGGCGCATGCCATCCGGAGAAGCGCTCGCGCAGGGCGGAGAGCGTCTGTCCGGGGGCGTCCTCCGTCCCCGCCGGGGCGTTGAGCGTGGCGAACCAGTACACCTCGCCATGGCCGATGGGCACGATGCCGAAGCGCGCGCCGGGCCCCCACGTTTCGGAGACGTGTCCCGGGGCGACGAGCTCCACGGCCGGGCACACGCCGCGCCAGCTCGTGTAGCCGGAGTACCGGGTGGGCTGTTCGCCCCACAGCCCGGTGCGCACGGCGGAGCGCAGGCCGTCCGCGCCCACCAGCACGTCGCCGGAGACGGTGGTGCCGTCGGACAGGGACGCGGTGACCCGGGCCCCGTCGTCCTGGAAGCCCGTCACCGCGACGCCCAGGCGCACGTCATCCTCCGGGCTGACGTGGGCGCGCAGGACGGCCTGGAGGCGGGCGCGGTGCAGCGCGACCATGGGCGCATCCAGCTCCCGCTGGAGCGCCCCCACGTCCACCTGGGTGAGGCGCTGGCCCGACGCATCGAGCACGGCGCTGTGTTCCACCAGGGCCCCTTCGGCCACCACCGCGTCACACAGGCCGATGCGGCGCAGCGCGAGCGAGGCATTCACCTGCACGATGAGCCCCGCGCCCACCGGCCGCAGCGCGTCCGCGCGTTCGAGCACGGTGGCGCGCAGGCCGGCGCGGTGCAGCGCGCACGCCAGCGTGAGCCCTCCAATGCCAGCCCCGGAGATGAGGACGTGTCGGACGGGCGCGGGCGCGACGGGAGGCGGAGTCATGGCTGCCTTTCAGGAAGGCCAGCGCTGGCGGTCAACCGAACCAGCGGCCGGAGTCCGGAGCGAAGATTCGCACACGATCCAGGAGCGAGGCGGGCAGCCGGGCCTTGAGGGTCGCGTGGACCTGAGCGGGGCTGTAAGCCTGACTGAAGTGCATCAGGACCAGGGCCTCGTTCTGGAAGCGGTCGGCCATGGAGGCGATCTCCTCCAGGTGGATGTGGGCCCGCTCCTGCGCATCGCGCACGGTGCGCTCCGCGTCGATGAATGTGCATTCGAGGATGAGCACGCGGCTGTCGAACAGGGACGGCTGGCGCTCCAGCACGTTGGACAGCGTGTCGGTGCAGTAGGCCAGCTCCAGCCGTTCGACCTCATCGAAGAGGGGCTCACCGGCCTGGCGACGGCGGCCGATCTCCGCGGGGGGCAGCTCGCGGAACTCGGGCTTGAGCTTGGAGACGCGGCGGATGAACTGGTAGCCCAGCGATGGCACGGGATGGTGCGTGCGAAAGGCACGCACCCAGAGGTCCTGCTGGAGCTTGAGGGTGTCACCGGGGCGCATGGGCACGGTGTGGAGGTCCGCGTTCATGCGGTGCAGCCGTCCCAGCGCGGCGATGGCCTCCTGGACGGGGGCTTCAATCTCCGCAGGGAGATAGACCTGCGGTGGGCCCTTCCCCACCAGCGCGCGGATGCCCAGGAGCGACCCCAGTGCGCTGGCGTGGTCCGCATGGCCATGACTCAGGAAGATGCGATCCGTGCTGGCGAAGGAGCGGATGGGAACGCCGACATCCAGCAGCACGCCCAATTCCGGCACGAGGAGTGACGTGTACACACCGCCCACGGAGATACCGCGCACGGTATAGGGTCCTGCCTGCACCTCGGTCAGCATGCGGCGGAGCTTATGCGGACCGGAGAAGGAAGGCGCTCGTGCGGTTGAAGCCGACGTGGACGTTGGGGGTGCTGGGCATGGCGGTGCTGCTCCAGGGCTGCGCAGGGGCGCGGTTCAAGCTCGACTCCGCGACGAACGCCTGCCGGACCCAACCTGCCTCCTGCGCCCAGGCCGCCGGGCAGGAATCCATCCTCCCCTGGACCATCCGGGCCGTGGGGACGGCGGGAGGCTCAACGGTCGCGGCAGCGAAGCTCCTGGATGAGGCGCTGCTGAAGCAGGTCACGGAGGCCATGACGGAATGCGCGGACAAGGCCCGGGCAGAGGTCATCCTTGAGCACTTCGGGACCCGAAGCCCGACCCGGGAAGAGTGCATGGAAGTGGGCACCGACAAGAAGAGAAAAACCTTCACCCGGGCCATGCTTCTTGGGGAGCAGATGCATCGTATCGCCCTGCTCTGTGCTGCTGAGAAATTGAATGAACTCCAGCCGGGGAGATTCAACCTCGACCCCACCTACAAGTATGACCCAGACAGCAAGAAGACGACCTGGTTGTCACCAGACAAAGTGGACATCATTCGGCGCGACGGGAACTTCTTCGAACTAAAAGGGTCCCTTGTACCGGACGTCGTCCTTCATGAAGGACATCCAGAACGGGTCCAAGCTGTCTACGACTTCAAATTCCCCTGTATCGACCTCTCTCAACATCCTCGTTGGCGAGAGTACGCGCCAGGGCATCCCTACGCAGGAAGAAACCAGAACGAAATCTATATCGAAGCATTCAAGACCAGTGCCGTCTTTCGAGTCTCCCCCTGGATAGGAGCAAGCTTCTGATTATGGAAACCCCAAGAATGCAGGTCACACGAAAGGGCCGAGCCTACACACAAGAGAGCATCAGCATCTGCTTCTATTTCTCCAGTTCCACGGTGGAGGTCTCAGGCGCCGTCACACTGGCATTGCAGAAATTCCTTGAAACAACCGGGGAACAAACCTTCACATATTATGGCCATGAGGACGGTGATTGGCGGGACCTGAATGATGCCGGATGGGAATTGATTCGCGCAAAATTCCTGCGTTCGATCCGCACGCACGTAGCACTCACCGACGACAGACCCCATCCCGACAAGTATGAGTTCAATTATGACGGGAAAGACCTTCAAAACCAAACGTTTCGACATCACCCTGGCGCAGTTTCAGCCGTTCAATTCATTCTTCCCACGGCATGGCTGAAGGCACATGGCCCGCAACGCGTCCGGAACCTGGCACTCGCACTGGCCTCGCTGCTGCCCTTCAACTCAGGGCATGTGGGGCTTTCCGCGACGGGCTTTTTGGACGGGGCCACCATCATGAACGACCTCGTTCCCCAATTGCTCCAGCACCCAGGGGTCGACGTCATGGATCTACTGCTCACCGCCTATGACATCGGCACCCGCCTGCGCGTCCCGCACTGGATGACGTTCATCGGTGATCCCGCCCTGAGCGAAATGGGCGGCCCGGACTTCCTGCGCTCCCAGCTCCACACCCCTGGCACCACCGTGGAGTCCCTGGACGCGTCCCGGGCTGTCGTCACCCTGGGCCCGGCCCCGGAACCCGGAGGCCCCGACCAGCCGCTGCCCGCGTACCGGGAGCTGGCCCGCGTCCTGGAGCCCTGGGCCTTCCACGCCCCTCACGGCCCCCCGGGCTTCCCCGCCGCGACCTTCCAACAGTGGGACCGCCGGTTCCTGGACGACTGAACCGGCGCCCCACGTCACACGTCAGTTCTTCGCGCGCTCGTACTGGTGCGGCCAGAGGACGTCCGCGTGCAGCTCCTTCGCGGCGCGCAGCGGCCAGTACGGATCGCGCAGCAGCTCGCGCGCCAGGACGACGACGTCCGCCTGCCCCGTGGCCAGGACGTGCTCGGCCTGGAAGGCGGAGCGGATCATCCCCACCGCGCCCGTCAGCAGGCCCGTCTCCTTGCGCACCTTCTCCGCCAGCGACGTCTGGTAGCCCGGCCCCACCGGAATCTTCACCCCGGGCACCACGCCCCCCGACGAGCAGTCGATGAGGTCCACGCCCTCCTTCGCCACCAACTTCGCCAGCGCCACCGAGTCCTCCGGCGTCCAGCCCCCCTCCACCCAATCCGTGGCGGAGATGCGCATGAAGAGCGGCTGTGACTCCGGCCACTTCTCCCGCACCGCGCGCGTCACCTCCAGCGCGAAGCGCGTGCGGTTCTCGAACGAGCCGCCGTACCGGTCCGTCCGCTTGTTCGACAGCGGCGACAGGAACTCGTGCAGCAGGTAGCCGTGCGCCGCGTGCAGCTCCACCACCTGGAACCCCGCCGCCTTGGCCCGCACCGCCGCGTCACCGAACGCCTTCACCACCCGCGCGATGCCCGCCTCGTCCAGCGCCGCAGGCTTCGGATACGCCTCATCGAACGCCTCCGCCGTGGGCCCCACCGGCGTCCAGCCCCCGTGCTCCGGCGCCACCGTGGAGCCCGGCCCCGCGTCCCAGGGCCGAGGCGTGGAGGCCTTCCGGCCCGCGTGCGCCAGTTGCACGCCCGACGCGGCGCCGTTCTGGTGCATGAAGCGGTTGATGCGCGCCAACGTCTCCACGTGCGCGTCCTTCCACAGTCCCAGGTCCTGCGGCGAGATGCGCCCCTCCGGCTCCACCGCCGTGGCCTCCGTCAACACCAGCCCCGCGCCCCCCACCGCGCGACTGCCCAGGTGCACGACGTGCCACTCATTGGCGAAGCCGTCCTCGCTGGAGTACTGGCACATGGGTGAGACCACCACGCGGTTGCGCAGCGTGACGTCCCGCAGCCTCAGCGGGGTGAACAGCCGGGTGTTGCTCATGGCGTCTCCTTCGGGGAAATCCCCGTCTGTCTTTCAGGCAGCCCCAGCGCCTCGCGCACCTGCGCCGTGCTCCTGCCCATCCAATGCCGGCGGTGGTTGTCCTGCGTGGTGAGGCTGCGCGTCTCCATGCGGTCCACGTAGAGGGTGCCGTCCAGGTGGTCCACCTCGTGCTGGAGGATGCGCGCGTACCAGCCCCGCGCCGACAGCGACACCGGCTGCCCGTGCTCGTCCAGCGCCTCCACCCGCACGCCGCGCGCCCGGGGCACCAGCGCCGCGAACCCGTTCACGCTCAGGCAGCCCTCGTGGAACTCCGCGGGCGTCGGGTCCTCCACCACCAGCCTGGGGTTGATCAATACGTGGAACGCCACCGGCGCGCGCTCCCGCGTGGCCAGATCCGCGGGCGTCGCGCCGGCCTGGTACTCCGCGCGGTCCTCGATGACGACCAGCCGCAGGCCCACCCCCACCTGGGGCGCCGCCAGCCCCACGCCGGGCGCGTCCCGCATCGTGTCGCGCATCAGCGCGATGAGCCGTCGCGTCTCCTCACTGCCAATCTCCTCGGGGGTCAGCTCGCGGGCGCGCTGTCGCAGCACCGGCTCTCCTGCCTGGACGATCTTGAGCACCATGGTGGCCCCACCGTAACAACCGCTCCACTGCCATGCCGCATCCCCGTGAGGCGGGCACGGGCCCGGTCGCCCGCCTCCCCACGGGGAGGACGGCCCCGGGGACGCCGCGGGCCCGCCGGAGCGCACGGGGCCCTCACGGACACGAGGCCACTGACGGTAGGCTGCGTCGCACCATGGCTCGCCGCAAGAAGGCCGAAGAGACCACCGCGCGCGTTCGCAACCTGCTCGCCCTGGACGCCGCCGGGATCATGCGCCGCCTGGCCGCACGCCGGGAGGAGATGTTCATCCTCTTCTCCCGCCTGCGCAGCCGGGGCCCGCTGGTGGAGACGGTGGCGTCGCACTACGCCGCAGGCGCCTTCATCCAGCTCATCCACCTGTCGGAACAGGAGCAGGCCGTGGTGGACCACTTCTACACGCGCCTGGACGAGCTGCGCTGGTACTTCACCTACACGGAGGACATGCCCGGCACCGCGCACCAGACCTTCATCGCCCTGCACCGGCGGCTGGAGGAGAGCTACCGCCTGTTCGTGGAGACCATCGGCCTGCCCGTGCAGCCGGACGGCGTGCGCGTGGTGAACGCGGAGGCCATCCGCCACGAGGGGACGACGGTGGAGGCCACGCCCGTGGCGCTCGCCCCCCTGCCCCGCCGTCGCCGCGCGCCTCCCGCCTGAATCAGGCCGCGGAGGCCTCCGCCGCCGCCGCGTCCACGCTCGCGTCCGTCGCCGCCGGGGCCCCGGCCTTCGCCAGCCGCTTCATGGACGCCTTGCCCACGACGACGTCCACCATCTTGCGCGCGCGCGTCCAGACGCTCTCCTGCACGTAGGGGATGCCGTACTTCTCGCACAGGGCGCGCACCTTCGGCTGCACCTCGGCGTACTTCAGCATCGGCAGGTCCGGCCAGAGGTGGTGCTCGATTTGATAGTTCAGCCACAGGTGGGCGTAGTCGTTGAGGTCGCCGCCCGTGCGGTAGTTCGCGCTGCCCAGCACCTGCTGCACCATGCGCTCGGCCTTGTTCGCGGGCGCGCTGTCGAAGCGGTACAGGTCCTCGCCGGTGTGGTTGGGCCCCACGACGAAGAACGTGTGCAGGTTGGTGACGACGTCCGCCATCACGGAGTTGCAGAACACGCTGAAGGCCGCCCAGGGACCCAGCACCAGGAACGCCGCCGGGTACAGGCCGAAGTTGACGGCCGCGTACGGCAGGTAGCAGCGCGTCACCAGCTCCCACACCTCCGCCCGCGTCAGCGAGCCACCCTCACGCCGGCCCTTGCGCCGCAGCGACCCCAGCGTCTCCGGCGCGTAGTAGCTGGCGCGCCAGGTGATGGCCAGGAGCGCCAGCTGCAGGTAGCGCAGCGGCAGCGGCCGGCCCGTGTCCCGGAGCGTGCCCTCCGCGTTGCGCTCCAGCAGGTCGGGGTCCGCGTCCTCGCCGGTGTGCGAGTGGTGCAGCACGTTGTGCTCGAAGACCCACGCCTCCGGCAGCATCCAGTCCAGCCAGTCCAGGAAGCGCCGGTGGCCCTTCGCGAAGCCCTTGCTCGTGCGCGACACGGGCAGGCCCGGCACCCGGTCGTAGCCCCGGTGCCCCACGTGGTGCATGAGCAGCCAGCGCGTCGAGCGCCCCAGGCCCAGCGCCACCGCGCTCAGCGGGTTGGGGGCGATCCACGCCGTGCCCACGCCCAGCCCGGTGGCCACCCGTCCCCAGCGCTCCAGCTTGCGCAGGTGCGCCGCGTCCGCCTCGCCCAGGGAGGCGTCCACCTGGGCACGGATCTCCTTCAGCTCCCGGTAGAAGCCCTCCGCGTCCACGGAGGCGAGGTCGAAGTCGGGGGTGCCGCGGGACATGGATGGACTCCTGGGGGGCGGGACGGGGGAACCACGGGCAGGGCCCATGCGAGGCCGCACGCTAACCTCCACCCGGAGCGCCGGAAAGCCTTCGTTCCAGCTCACCCGCTCGCCGGGCGGCGGGGCAGGACCAGCTTCGCGGTGAGCACCTGCACCACGTCCCCCCGCTGGTTGCGCGTCTCACTGCGCACCGTGGCGATGCCCCGCGCCGGATTCGTGCGCGAGGGGGTGACCTCCACCACCTCGCTCTCCACGTGGAGCACGTCCCCGGGGCGCGTGGGCCTGGGCCAGCGGATCTCCCCGCCCGCCCCGATGATGCCCCCCCGGAACGGCAGGCCCCCCTGCACGTTGAGCTTCATGGTGATGGCGGCCGTGTGCCAGCCGCTCGCCGCCAGGCTTTCGAAGAGCGTGTCCTTCGCGGCCGCGTCGTCCAGGTGGAAGCCCTGCGGATCAAACTGCCGGGCGAAGGCGATGATCTGCTCCGCGTCCACGGCATGCGTGCCGCTGACGAAACGCTGGCCCACCTGGAGGTCGTCCAGGAACAGCTCCTTCCGCTCCCCCGTCTCCGCTGGATTCATGTCCCTGTCCCTTCGTGCCCGGTGCGTCGCGAACCGATAGTGCCCACCTCCGATGGGTGGATCCACCAATCCATGACAGACTGGGCGCTATCCGAATCCTCCTCTCAATCGCATTCTGGATCTTCTTCGCGCTGTCCAGCACGGCACTGTTCCTGGGTGCGCTCCTGCTGTGGGCCCTCACCCGCCCGTTCGACGCGGATGGGCGCGTGCTGCACCTGTATTCGTGCTTCTGGGCGCAGCTGTACTTCTACGTGAACCCGCTGTGGCACCTGCGGGTGGAGGGCCGCGAACGCCTGCCGTGGAAGGGCGCGGCGGTGCTGGTGGCCAACCACGAGTCGCTGGCGGACATCCTGGTCCTGTTCGGCCTCTACCGGCCGTTCAAGTGGGTGTCCAAGGCGGAGAACTTCAAGCTGCCGCTCATCGGCTGGAACATGCGCCTCAACCGCTACGTGCCGCTCATCCGGGGCGACCGCGAGAGCATCATCCAGATGATGGCCGGGTGTGAGCGCTGGCTTTCGCGCGGCATCCCCATCCTCATGTTCCCCGAAGGCACCCGCTCCAAGGATGGCGAGGTGAAGGCCTTCAAGGACGGCGCCTTCACGCTGTCCATCCAGCAGCGCTGCCCCATCATCCCCATCGTCCTCACCGGCACCGCGCGGACCATCCCCAAGCACGGGCTGGTCATCCAGCAGGCGGTCCACGCCCGGGTGCGCGTGCTGGAGCCCGTCGACCCGGCCGGCTTCAACGGGGACGTGCACGCCCTGCGCGACCACGTGCGCGACGTCATTGTCCGAGAGAAGGCGCGCATGGAGGCCGAACGTTGAGCATCACGCGCCCGTGACGCCCGCCCCGCGATGAGGCGGTCCCGTCCGGGCCACTCCAGGGTATGAGCAGGCCGTGCCTCTCCCCCTGAATCCCCGCCGTCTCCCCGCCCTGCTCGCCGTCGCCCTCCTGGGCCTGGGCGCGCCCCGGGCCCGTGCCCAGGACCTGCCACCGTCCACTTCCGGACTCCTGGGGCCCGCGGAGATCGCGGAGGTCGTGGTGGACAGCCCGGGCAAGACGAAGCACGGGACCATCAGCTCCTACGCGCAGCTGGGCGTGGGCGACACGGTGGATGACGTGGAGCTGAAGAAGGTGGAGCGGCGCCTGCTGTCCACCGGGCTGTTCCAGGACGTGCGGGTGCGCACGGAGCCCCTGCCCGACGGGCGGGTGCGACTCCACCTGGAGGTGAAGGACAAGGCGTCGTGGGTGGTGGCCCCCACGGTGGCGCTGTCCTCCGCCAACACCGGCGGCGGCCTGCTCTACGCGGAGAACAACCTGGCCGGCCGCGCGAAGAAGCTGGCCGCGGCGGCCCAGGTCAGCACCGGCGAGAGCGGCATTTTCGTGGGCTACCTGGATCCGCTCGTCTTCGGGCTGCCGCAGCTCAAGTTCAGCCTGGAGGGGCAGCTGCGCAGCGACCGCGTGGATGAATACCTCCCCGGCGCCAGCCAGGACGACCCCGCCATCGTCCGGCGCACGCGGCTCAACTCCGCGTCGCTGGCCGGGGAGCTGGGCTTCATCCTCTTCGAGCGCGTGCGCGCGGCGGCGAAGTACCGCCTGGCCAGCATCGACGCGCAGTCCCCCGACACCGAGAAGCCGGTGACGGAGCAGGCCTTCTCCGTGGGCCCGTCGATGCGCGACACGTCGCTGCGGTTCATGGTGGGGCTGGACTCGCGCCAGACGCTGCACGCGGTGACGGAGGGCCTCAACCTGGAGGGCTCCTACGAGGTGTCCGTCCCGGGCGTGTGGAGCGAGTTCCGCTACCGCAAGTTCGGCATCCTCTACCGCCAGGGCCTGCGCTTCTTCAGCGAGAACAACCTCGTCCTGCGAGGCGAGCTGTCCGTGGGAAAGGACCTGCCCTTCCACCAGGAGCTGGTGATGGGCGGCGGCACCCTGCGCGGCTTCCAGTACCGCCAGTTCCGCGGCGACACGCGGCTCACCTTCACCGCCGAGTACCACTTCCCGCTCTTCTCCATCAAATCGCTGGCGTTCCGGGGCGTGGGCTTCTCCGACACGGGCCTCATCGCCTTTCGCGAGCTGCCCCAGGGCGGGACCCTGCGGGACGCCAACGGGCGCGTCATCCGCGGCTACCTGCCCGAGTCCAAGTCAGGGCTCGACAACGCCACCGTGGCCCAGGGCGTGGGCGCGGGCCTGCGCCTGTACCTGAGCAACGTCGTGCTGCCCCTGCTCGGGGTGGACGTGGCCTACGGCGTCAACTCCGGACAGGTGCGCGTCTACCTGGTCGCAGGCGTCACGCCTTCCTGAGGCAAGCCGTCCAGCCTGGAGCTCCCGCGCGCAGATGAACTCGAAGGTGAGTTCGTAGGCGCTGCCCTGCGGGAGCCCCGGGGCTGAATCCGAGTTAAATAGGAAAAACCTGCACAACCCAAGAAGCGCGACGATTAGAGTCGGGGCTCATGCCCATCCTCCCTTTCGCGTCCGTGGCCCGTGGTTCCTTCCTCTCACGCCGGAGCGCCCTGGCGCTGCTGGGGGCGTTCGCGCTCTCGGCCAGTGCCTGCACGCCCGCCATGCCCATCGAGAAGGCGCGGGTGCTCGGGACGGGCGAGGAGGTGACGGTGGAGGGCTACGTCTCCGTGCAGCCCGGCGCGTTCGCCTCAGCCCTGGGGGATGAGGGCTTCGCGGTGCAGGACTCGACCGGCGGCATCTACGTCAAGCTGGAGCAGAAGCAGTCCTTCGGACTGGACGCGCGCGTGCGCATCACCGGCACACTGGATGAGCAGAACAAGCTGCGCATCCTCAAGGCCGTCCCCATGGACGTGGACCTGCTCCCCGGGACGAAGACGGTGGTCGCCAGGGACGTGCGCACCGGCGACGTGAAGGAGCCCGTGGAGGGAAGGCTCGTCCGCGTCAGCGGCAGCTTCACCCGGCCGTTCGAGGACGACTCGCCCTACGGCTACAAGCTCTACATCGACGACGGCTCCGGTGAGATCCAGGTGTTCGTGCACATCACCGCGGGCTTCGACAAGGCGGCGCTCGAAGCGCTCGTGGCGTCCGGCGCCTCCATCACGGTGACGGGCCTGGCCGCGCAGTACGAAGACACCTACGAGGTCGCTCCGCGCCAGCCGTCGGACCTCGTGCGCACGTCACCCATTCCGTAGCGGCACGTTTTCACGCCCGCTGGCACACCGTGTGCCAGTTCCGGGCTGTCCGGGCCGTTGGATTTCATGCACTCGGCGCGACGCCTGCGTCCTGGCATATCCACTCGCCAACGCGTGCTTGTCGAGCGAACAGGCGGGCAGGTCCCATCCGTACCGGCAGTGCCAATCCATCCGGGTCCCTGGCGGACGAACGAGGGCTGGCATGGACACACTTCGAAAAACAGCGGTGGTCTTGTTCGCATGCGCGGGCCTGCTCGGGCCGGGCGCCGCGCGGGCCCAGGCTCCTGGCGAGGACGACTCCGGCGACATGATGTCGGAGGAGAAGCTGGAGGCCCTGCTGGACACGCCGACCGCGCAGCCGTCGCAGGACGAGCTGACCGCGGAGGCGTTCGGGCCGGAGCGGCTCACGTCCCACTTCGCCGAAGGGCTGCTGGCCAGGGCGCGGGCGGAGTACGACCGGGGCCGCTACAAGGCCGCGCGGGCGCTGCTCGCGACGCAGACGCCCCCCTCCCTCCCGGGCCGCTACCTCCAGGCCCAGAGCGCGTTCCTCGCGCGGGACTTCACCACCGCGGCCCAGGAGTTCACGGCGCTCGCGGAGGACTACGCGCCGCTGCGCGACCACTGCCTGATGCGGGCCGCGCAGTCCCATGAGCGCCTGCGCAAGCCCCTGCGCGCGGCGGAGCAGTACGGCGCGGTGTCCCCGGGCTCGCCGCTGTACCCGGAGGCCCGCTTCGCCATGGCGCGCGTGCTCAAGCGCCAGCTGCGCATCCCGGAGGCCCTGACGGCGCTGCAGGAGTTCATCGACAGCCGGCAGGCGCGCGGGCCGGACGCGCTCCGGATGAAGGCGCTGCTGGAGTACTGCGGGCTGGCGCGCGCGGCGGGCCAGTACAACGCGGAGCACCGCGCGCTGCTGGAGGTCTGGGCCACCGCGCCCATGTCGCCCGCGGCGGACCGCGCCCGCGCGCTCCTGAGGGACCTGCCGCTGCCCATGAAGTGGCGGGTGCGCCGGGCCGAAGCGCTGGTGGAGCTGCACCAGAACCACGCGGCCATGGCGCTCCTGTCCCGCTCCGGGCCGCGCACGGAGCTGCCGGACGAGCTGGCCTGCCGCGCCCAGCTCACCCTGGGCCGGGCCCTGCGCAAGGAGCGGCAGCACCGCCGCGCCATCCAGGTGCTGGAGCCCGTGGCGCGCGAGTGCCTGTCCCCCGAGCAGCGTCCCCAGGCGCTCTACCTGCTGGCCTACTCGCAGTCGGTGGTCCAGCCGGAGGCCGCCGTGGAGACGTACGCCACGCTGGCGAAGGACTACCCGGAGCACGGCTACGCGGACGACGCGCTGTTCTTCGAGGCCTGGACGCAGCAGCGCCTGGGCCGCGCGGACGAGGCGCTCCAGAACTACGAGGCGCTCGCGAAGCGCTACCCCGCCGGCAACTTCGCCGCCGAGGCCCTGTTCCGCGCCTTCTGGCTGCACTCGCGCAAGGGCGAGACGCAGCAGGGGCTGGCGTCGCTGATGTCGGTGGAGCAGCTCCCGGAGACGGCGCGCACCGACGAAGCCCTGTGGCGCGCGCGCTACTGGCAGGCCCGCGTCCAGGAGACCGGCGGCGCGCTGGATCAGGCCCTGTCCCGCTATGAGCTCATCGCCACCGAGCGCCCCGCGGCGTGGTACGGCCTGCTGGCCCGGACGCGGCTCTCACAGCACGCGCCGGAGCGGCTGGCCCGCCTGACGGAGACCTCCGCGGCCCCGGCGGTGAAGAAGGCGGTCGCGAGCGCGCCCACCGCCGCCCCCGGCTCCGACGAAATCTGGCCCCTGCCCCCCGGCCCGCTCCAGAAGGATCCGCGCTTCGCCGCGGGCGTGGAGCTGCTGCGCCTGGGACAGCCCGGCGTGGTGGAGGAGCTGCTCGCGGTGGACACGCGCGGCCTCGCGGAAGCGCCCGCGCGGCTGCTCTACCAGACGATGCGCCGCACCGGTCGCGGCCGCGCCACGCGCCAGGTGGCCCGCATGTCGCTGCGGCAGGAGACCTCCGGGCCGCTGAGCGCCGCGTCGCGGCCGGTGTGGGAGGCCACGTGGCCGCTCGCGTTCCGTCCGCTCATCCAGAGCCACTCGCGCGCGTTCCGCGTGGATCCGGACCTGCTCCAGGGCCTCATCCGCGAGGAGAGCCGCTTCAACCCGCGCGCCCGCTCCTCCACCGGGGCGCTGGGGCTCGCGCAGCTCATGCCCGCGACGGCGCGGCAGGTGGCGGACTCGCTCAAGCTGACCGCCTTCGACGAGGCCTCCCTGCTCCAGCCCGCGCAGAACGTCCGCCTGGGCGCGGCGTACCTGGGCCAGCTGCTCAAGCACTTCAACGGCAACCCCGCCTACGCGGTGGCCGCCTACAACGCGGGCCCGGCGGCGGTGGAGCGCTGGCGCCGCGCCCTGCCCCAGGCGGAGCTGGACGAGTGGGTGGAGCACATCGCCTTCGAGGAGACCCGCGAATACGTCAAACGCGTGCTCGGCAGCTACAGCGCCTACAAGCTGCTCTACGCCAACGAGGTCCCCTCCAGCTTCCAGCCCGCGCGCAAGCAGCCCCTGGAGGCCGCGCGCACGCCGACGGTGAGTCCCGCGACGGGCACCGGCGGCAGCGGCAAGAACGTGGCGACGCCGACGTCCTCCATCTCCGGGAGGCGGTAGCCTCCACGGAAGCCGGACGGCCGGGAACCATGGTTCCCGGCCGGGACCCTGCTACTTCACGCCTTCGGGCTGAGTGATCGACTCCGAGCGGATGGTGAGCTCGTTGGCCACCGCGTTCACGTCGATGCCCGTGAAGTGACGGTACGGGTACGCCCCGTCCGCGATGGTCTCCACGAACTCCACCGCGTCACCGACGACGGGCTTGCCGTTCATGTCCACGGTGAAGGTGTTCTTCTCCACGCCCACGCGCCACACGCACGCGCCCACGTTCGACGCCGCGCGCTTCGACAGGCCGTCGATGTCGAAGTCGTTCAGGAAGTGCTGGTTCATCTCCGCCCAGCGGAGGAAGTCCCGCCAGTTGGTGAAGACGATCTGCATGCCGGCCGGCTGGGGGCTGGAGCCCTGGAGCACGCCGCCCAGGTAGACGTTCATCGCGTAGCGCGAGCCGCCCGGAGAGCCCGTGAAGGTGGGCGTCATGATGGCCGTGTTCGCCTCACGGCCCGGGGTGATCCGCAGCGTGCTGACCACCTGATCGCCGTCCCGGGCGGCCAGCTGGAGCCCACCCTTGGCGCCCAGGCTCACCGCGCTGCGCTGCTCCCACTTCACGGCCTTCGCGAAGGTGCTGGCGACGCCGTCCGTCTGCGCCGCGAGCCCGGAGACCGACAGGCCCTCCTTCACGGACGCGAGCTTCGCCCGGCCCAGCGCGCAGCTCGTGATGCCGTCGAACTGCTTGATGCACTGGGACTCCGCCGCGGACTCCTGCGCGTTCAGCGAACCGGAGGTCTGGGCGTCGTCGGCACCGCCGGCGCAGCCCGCCATGCTCAGGAGCATGGAAGCCAGCAGGGGACCCGTCATCTTCAGGTGCATGCACTACCTCGTCGTGGGGGGTGGACTGCACCGGCCCCCTCTGCACCAACCAAGCCAATACCTTGAGTCTGTCTGTCTTCACTCGGAGATTTCATGAGTTGAGAAAACAGGAGTAGCCCTGGGCGTCACATGAAACAGCGCATTTGTAGCAAGGGGGGTCACAGCGGGTGGAATGCGCGCGGCGGGGCGGAGGCCCCCCTGAAACCCGGATTCAAGGAATGGGCCGCACCCGCGCGGGAAGATGCCGCGACGCACAACTTGTGACGGCCCCGGTCGGATAATCTGGGGAGCGCGGTTCCTCCCCTGGACTCCCCCACCATGGCCACGAAGATTCCCGACAGCCCCCGCCCCCTCGCGTCCGTCTCGCGGCTGTCCTCGCAGGACGCCCGGGGCCCGCAGACGCAGGCCAAGAACCGCCCCATCACCTTCAAGGACGGCTTCGAGCCGTCCGGCGCGCGTCCCCCCGCCACGCCCCGGCTGCCGGCGCCGCCCCCGGTGCTGTCGCTGCCGGCCCCCACCACCCCGACGCCGCTGCCCCCGACGGAGCCCTCGCAGCCCACCCCGCCTCCGGTGGCGAGCGACTCGGATCCGATGAAGTACATCGAATACCTGGCCTCCGATGAGCTGAAGGGCCGCGACAGCCCCTCGGAGGGCCTGGAGCTGGCGTCCGTCTACGTGCAGGACCACGTGAAGAAGTACGGCCTCGTGGGCCCGAACTCGAACAACCCGGAGAACCCCTTCCAGCAGAAGTTCAACGTCTTCTCCTTCCTCGGCGCGCAGGCGGAGGGCGCGACCCATGGCGCCGCGCACGGGGCGCACGGGGAACACGGGACGCACAAGGAGTTCGGGCACACGATGTTCCAGGAGGGCTTCTACCTGGACGACAAGATGCCCAAGGACACGCTGGCGCTGCTCAACCGCCAGTACGAGTCCACGATGAAGGCCTCCGGCCAGCCGCTGGTGCCGGCCCGGGCGGGCACGCAGCGCAGCGTGGAGGAGCTGCGGCAGGTGGCCACGGCGACGGGCCAGGCCGTCAACACGATGGCGCTGCTGCCCGGCACCGGCCCGCACAAGGACGAGGTCATCGTGGTGATGGCCCACCTGGACCACGTGGGCGTGGACCGCAAGGGCAACGCCTTCAACGGCGCGGACGACAACGCGTCCGGCAGCGCGGTGCTGATGGCGGCGGTGCCGGAGCTGGCGGAGGCGCAGAAGCGCGGCGAGCTGGATCGCTCCATCCTGTTCATCTGGACGGGCGCGGAGGAGAAGGGCCTGGTGGGCTCGCAGTACTTCGTGGACCACCCCATCCCCGGCCTGGAGCTGAAGAACATCGCCGGCGTCATCAACACGGACATGGTGGGCCGCTGGGATGATCAGCGCCTGTCGGTGGTGGACACCAACACCCGGGGCCAGCCCAACTACTTCCGCGACGTGGTGGACCAGGCGAACCAGCAGCTGACGGATCCGTTCGACCGCATCAACCGCGACATCAACACGTACCGCGACCGCCAGGACGGCGCGTCCTTCGGGCGCAAGGGCGAGGACGTGCTCTTCCTCTTCGAGGGCCTGTCCAACCCCAACGGCGGCGGCGACCTCATCCCCGAGTACCACCGGCAGGACGACGACATCGACAAGATCATCAAGGACAACGGCGGCGAGAAGCCCCGCCGCGTGAAGGACCTGATGGTCAACGTCATCAACATCGCGGCCAACCGCACGACCGTGCCTGGCGAGCCCACCGGCCCCGCGAAGCCGTGATTACACTGGGGGGATGAGCGCTCCCCTGCCGCAAATCGACGTCGCGCTCGGCAGCCTGACGGACGGCGCCGAGCGCGTGCTGGTCAACGCCTCCAACACGAACGTGCAGCTGGGCTCGGGCGTCTCCCGGGCCATCCGGCTCGCGTGTGGCGCCGCCTACCAGGAGCACATCACCCAGGCCCTGGAGGCCCGCTTCCACGGCCCCATGGCGCCGGGACAGGTGCTGGTGACGGACGCGGGCGAACACCCACGGGCGAAGTGGGTCGCGCACGTGGCGGTGATGGACTACCGCCAGGGGCTGTCCGGCGACTCGGCCCCGGACCTCGCGCGCATCCAGGCCTGCTGCGTGAACCTGTGGAGCGCGCTGGAGGCCCTCCCGGACGACGGCGCGCCGCTGTCCGTGGCCATGGTGGCGCTGGGCGCGGGCACCGGCGGGCTGGGCGTGAACGACCCGGTGCGGATCGCGTGCACCACCCTCAAGGACCACCTGTCCGCCCGGGAGCACTCCCGCATCGGGCGGGTGGTGTTCTACGGCTTCGAGCTGCCGCAGTACCTCAACACCCTGGAGGTCGTGACGCGGCACCTGCCCCTGCCGGAAGACGGCCTCCCGGCGGAAGTGCGCGAGTACCTGGCGCGCAAGCGGGCCGCCGAACCCGGGGGCGGGCCCGGCGGCGCGCCGTGAGCCGCTAGGCGGCCAGCTCTTCCCCGGAGGTCGGCGCGACCACGGGCGCCTTCGCCTTCGCGGACGAAGCGGCGAGCGCCTCCACTTCGTGCTCGCTCAGCACCAGCTTCGCTTCGGAGCCGCGCCAGACGAACGGGATGCCCGGCTGGCGGTACAGGTGCGCGGGGATGTCGCGGGCCAGCTGCGCGTGCAGCTCCGGCAGCTTCGACCAGTGCAGGCCGTGCCGCGAGTGGTGCGCGGTGTGGTAGCCCAGGTTGCCCGTCATCAGGTTGTAGCCCCGGTGGAGGATGTTGTACGACGCCTCCGCGTGGACGGACGTGTTCAGGTCCACGTGGTGGAAGTAGGTCGCCCACACCGTGACGAAGAGCGACGCCACCATCGGCAGCAGGAAGACGAACAGCGCGTTGTAGGGGTTCACCCAGAACAGGCCCGCCAGCAGCACCACCTGGAGCGCGGCCATGGCCACGAACAGGCGCAGCGCCTTCGGGTGGTGCTTGCGGCCCACCTCGAACGAGCGCGGGTACGCGGTGAGCATCGTGCTCAGCGAGTACTCCAGCTCCCCCATCGTCGTGCCGTCGTCGCGCTTCCAGCGGGACTCGTCCTTCGTCTGGTCCAGGTAGTTGCGGTGGTGGCCCACGACGTGGTGGAGGAACCACGCCTGCGACGTCACGCCCGTCTGGAACCCGAAGATGATCTCCAGCAGGCGGTTGGGAAGCGCGTGCCGGAACATCGTCAGGTGCTGGTGGTGGTGGTTCCAGGAGCAGATCCACCCCTTGGGGATGATGCCCAGGCCGAACCACAGCACCGGAAACCACCAGCTCTTCGCGGTGAGGAACACCGTTACATCGAGCGCGAACACGCACGCGAACAACAGGACCGGGATGCGATCTTCAGGGTGCCGGAACAGGGTCATGCGCCTTCCGCGACAAGAGGGACAAGAGACGAATTGCCGATTTTCCAACTGTAGGACGTGAGGCCCCCTCGGGAACAGGCCCCTGCGTCATCCTCTTCCGGACGCTGCGCGCCCGCTGGGGAGCCGGGCGCGGACGCGCACAACCCCCCGGAATCCGTGGAGTTCTACACGGAACACTGGCGAAACTCCGAAAGTAGGGTAGTCACGCCGCGTCACGGGAGTGTCTCACCCTCGCGAACCCCTCCCGCGGCGGACCGCGCCTGCCGCTCCAGGCGCCGAGGGACACCCCATGCTCGAAAAGCTGATGCCGAAGTCGGATGAGTTCTTCGACGACTTCGACGCCCAATGCGCCCGCACGGTCGAGGGCGCGAAGATCCTCCATGACCTCCTGAGCGACTACCGGGACGTGCCCACGCGCGTCCAGGCCCTCAAGGACGTGGAGCACCGCGGCGACGAAGTCACGCACACGGCCTTCAACCGCCTGCACCAGCAGTTCATCACCCCGTTTGATCGCACGCAGATCCACTCGCTGCTGTCGCGCATCGACGACGTGCTGGACCTGACGAACGCGGCCGCGGCGCGCCTGCTGTACTACGAGATCGACCACACCCGGGAGGACGCCGCGGAGCTGGCGCGCCTGCTGCTGCTCTCCACGAAGAAGGTGCAGGAGGTCGTCGCGGCCCTGCGCCTCATCAAGAAGCCGGAGCAGATCCTCGCCGGCTGCAAGGAGATCAAGACCCTGGAGTCCCAGGCGGACGAAGTCTTGCGCTCCGGCATGGGCCGGCTGTTCAAGAGCGGCGTGGATACCCTGACCATCATCAAGTGGAAGGAGATCTACGACCTCATCGAGACCGCCACCGACAAGTGCCAGGGTGTCGCGAACGTCATCGAAGGCGTCGTGCTGGAGCACTCCTGAAATGCTGCTCGCCGCGGTCGTCTTCATCGTCATCGTCGCGCTGGTCTTCGATTTCATCAACGGCTTCCACGACGCCGCGAACTCCATCGCCACCGTCGTCTCCACGCGCGTGCTGTCGCCCAACCTCGCGGTGGCCTGGGCCGCGTTCTTCAACTTCGTGGCGGCGTTCGCCGGCGGCGTCCACGTCGCCAACACCATGGGCAAGGGCATCATCAACTTCGAGATGCTCCGCGCCGCCGGTCCCACCGCGGTGCTGCTGGTGGTCTTCTCCTCCCTCATGGGGGCCATCACCTGGAACCTGCTGACCTGGTGGTGGGGCCTGCCCTCGTCGTCGTCGCACGCGCTGGCGGGCGGGATGATTGGCGCCACGCTGCCGGTGCTCGGCTTCCAGGGGCTGGTGGGCTCGGGCATCGCGCGCATCGCGGGCTTCATCGTCCTGTCGCCCCTCATCGGCATGTTCCTGGGCATCTCGATGATGGTCATCAGCACCTGGATCGTGCACAAGCAGACGCCCCTGCGCGTGGACACGTGGTTCCGCCGGCTCCAGTTGGTGTCGTCCGCCATCTTCTCCTTCAGCCACGGCACCAACGACGCGCAGAAGGTCATGGGCATCATCGCGGTGGTGCTCTTCGGCACCATCTGGCGTGACCGCCCGTTCCACATCGACTGGTGGATGATCATCTCCTGCCACGCCGCCATCGCCCTGGGCACCTTCTTCGGCGGCTGGCGCATCATCCGCACCATGGGCCACAGCCTCACGAAGCTGGCGCCCATTGGCGGCTTCAGCGCGGAGACCGGCGGCGGCGTCACCATCATCGCCCTGGCGGAGCTGGGCATCCCCGTCTCCACCACGCACACCATCACCGGCGCCATCGTCGGCGTGGGGTCCACGCGCGGCTGGCGTGCGGTGAAGTGGGGCACCGCCGGACGCATCATCTGGGCGTGGGTGTTCACCATCCCCGCCGCCGCGCTGGTGTCCGTGCTCGTCTACGGCATCACGGTGACCATCGTCCGCATGGTGGGCTGAAGCCCCCGGCAGGCCCCCTTCCCCATCAGCGCTTCGCCAGTCCCACCAGGCGGGCCCTTCTTCCAGACAATGCCTGGAAGAGGTGGCCCGCTTGATGTTTCAGCCCGGCGTCTCCGCGGCCCGCTGGAACACGGGGAGTGCGTCGTGCGCGCGGAGTTCCTTTGCCACTGCCCGGACTCCGGGTGATTCTGCCCCCACGGAGGGGGACGCAGTCCGGCAGGTGTATTCGTGAACGGGCGCGTGCCGTTCCTTCCGCGTCTTCTTCCGGAATGCACGCATGCGCATCGCCATCATCGCCACGTACACCCACCCGACCCGCCTGCGAATCAAGGAGCCCTCCATCATGCAGTCCTCCGTGCCGGAGCTGATCGCCGGCCTGTGCCCGGAGCACGCGGAGGTGGAGATCTTCAACGAGAAGGAGGCGGACATCCCGTTGGATCGCCACTGGGACCTGGTCTTCTTCTCGTACCTGCATTCGTACTACGAGCACACCAAGGTGCTCTCCACCCTCTTCCGCCAGCGCGGGATGACGACGGTGGCGGGCGGGCGCCACGCGGGCTACTTCCCCGACGACGCGGCCCTGTACTTCGACGCGGTCATCACCGGCGAGCCGGAGGCGAACGTGCCCGCGCTGGTCGCCGACTTCGAGAAGGGCGAGCTCCAGCCGCGCTACAGCCGGCCGTCCCTGGGCGCGTCCGCCATCCGGCCGTACCGCTACGAACTCATCGACTTCACGCACAACAAGGTGCGCCTGCCGGGCATCGAGGCGTCGCGCGGCTGCCCGTTCTCCTGCAACTTCTGCGTCCTCACCGGCAACGAGCGCTACCGCTTCCGGCCCATCCCCGCCGTCATCGACGAAATCCAGACGCGCATGCGCTGGAACCCGAACTTCCTGGGGATGATGGATGACGCGTTCGTCTTCCTGGACAACAACCTGGGCGGCTCCCCCAAGTACCTGCGCGAGCTGTGCGAAGCGCTCATCCCCCTGAAGAAGACGTGGGGCTGCGCGCTCACCTTCAACGTGCTCAAGGACGAAGCGCTGGTGAAGCTGATGGCGAAGGCGGGCTGCCGCTACGTCTACACCGGCCTGGAGTCGCTCAACCCGGACTCCCTCAAGGCGATGAACAAGGGCCAGAACAAGCTGTCGGAGGTGGACGCCGTCATCCGCCGCGTCTTCTCCGCCGGCATCCTGCTGTCCTTCGGGCTCATCGTGGGCTCGGACGGCGACACCAACGAATACCTGCACCGGCTGCCGGAGTACCTGGCGGACCTGAAGTACTTCTCCGTCACCTTCCTGGGCATCGTGTGCCCCTACCCGGAGACGCCCTTCTTCCGGGAGCTGCAGGCCGAGGACCGCCTGTTGCCGGGCACCACCAGCCGCGACTACGACGGCTACACGCTGTGCCACCGGCCCAAGCAGCTGCACGCGTCGGAGGTGGTGGAGCACTTCCTGCGCCTGTGCGGCACGCTGGGCAGCCTGCCCAACGTCGCGAAGCACTACGCGTCCAAGCTGACGATGAGCGACATGCCCCGCTACAAGCAGACCATCCTCTTCTCCGGCCCGGAGATCCTCAGCATCCGCAACCCGGTGAAGAACACGGCGCGCCGCTACATCGCGGGCCTGGACGCCCTGGAGGACTGGGACGTGCAACAGATGGCAAGGCTGGGCCTGAAGCCCCAGCTCGTCACCTGAGCCTCCGGGGCCTTCAGCGCGCGCGGGATGGCAGCCGCACGTCCCACGCGAGCCCCAGCGCCTGGAGGGCCCGGATGAAGAGCCAGCCCGGGTCCCACTGCCACCACACCCAGCCGTGCCGCGCGGACGCGGGGAAGGCGTGGTGGTTGTTGTGCCAGCCCTCGCCCAGCGCGAGCACGCTCACCCACCACACGTTGCGGCTCTTGTCGCGCGTGTCGTGGACGCGGGTGCCGAACTTCGCGTGGCACACGGAGTTCACCGCGTAGGTGCTCTGCATCCAGCACACCACCGGCAGGAAGAAGTAGGCGGGCACCGTGTGCCAGCCGAACGTCAGCCCCACGAAGAGCACCGCCAGCACCTGCGGGCCAATCCGGTAGCGCAGGAGCCAGTGGTAGTAGCGGTCCTGCGCCATGTCGCGGCACCACGTGCGCCAGCCGTCATCGTCCGTGGAGGCCTCGTTGAGGATCCACCCCATGTGCGCGTACCAGAAGCCGCGCTGGGGCGAATGCACGTCTCCGTCCGCGTCCGCCTTCGCGTGGTGCAGCCGGTGCGTCGCGGCCCACAGCAGCGGGCTGCCCTGCGCCGTCAGCATGGCCACCGTCACCAGCGCGTACTCCACCCAGCGCGGGCACACGAAGGCGCGGTGGCACAGCAGCCGGTGCAGCCCCACCGTCGTGCCCAGCCCGATGCTCACGTACACCGCCAGCCCCACCGGCAGCGCGTACGGAGGCCAGGGCAGCAGAAACGCCAGCGCCGCCAGGGCGTGCACCACGAGCATGTAACCAACGATGACGGGACTGGCCTGGAAGCGGAGGGGAACGGAAGTCATGGCCCGGTGCGCGTGCGAGGAGTGGACGGCCAGTCTAGGGGCCCGCCCTGACGGGACAAGCAATGAGCGGGACTTCGGCGCCGGGCCCGCGGGGGCCCGGGCTCACATCACGCGCGCGTCACGCCGGCCCGCGTCGGGGAGCGGGGGCAGCACGGTGGCGCCCGGCAGCAGGGCCTGCGCGGAGGCCTGGAGCCGATCAATGCGGCGCAGCTCCGCGAGCGCGCCCACCTCCACGAAGATCTCCTTCGCGCGGGCCAGGAAGGCCGCCCGCCGGTGGGGCAGCGCCACCGCCGCGTCGAAGTAGGCCACGCCCGTCTCCCAGCGGTTGGGGCTGGCCTCCAGGATGGCGATGGCCTCCAGGAACACCGGCTCCGCGGCCTTGGGCCCCTTGCGCAGGCGCAGGGAGCGCGCCGTCACGCGCAGCGCCGGCCCCTTCAGGTACGGGTACAGCTTGGAGATCATCCGCGCCTTGAGGGACGCAAGCCGCACGATGCGCAGCAGCTGCTTGCGCGGCACCACCGTGGCGCCCTCCTCCAGCGCGAACAGGGCCGCCTCCGCCGCGTCCACCAGACCCACCTGGAGGAACGGCACCAGCACCTGGTAGCTCCAGATGCTCTTGAAGCAGCGCACCGCGACGAGCGCCGCCTCCTCCACCTGGTGCTCGCGCACGGTGACGTTGGCCAGGTGGTTGAGGCTGGCGCACTGGTTGGCCAGGTCCGCCACCTCCTCGCTGATGCGCAGGCCCTGCTCCAGCTCCGCGCACAGCTCGCCCACGTCACCTTCGCCCAGCAGGTAGCGGCACATGGGCGCCCAGGAGTGCGCCCAGCCCTGGTGCATCAGCGCGTTGAGCTCCACGCCAATGGTCTTCATCTGCTCGTAGAGCCCCTCCGCCGTCTTGAAGCGCGAGCAGAGGAACTCGCCCGTCGCCTGCATCATCAGGGACGTCTGGCGCTCCCAGCGCTCGCCCACCACGCGCAGCGTGGAGACGGCCTGCTCCTGGAAGTCGCGCGAGCGCTTCAGCTCGTTGGCGAAGAAGGCCTGGATGCCCAGGCGGCTGAGCGCGAGCCCCTCCGCCACGGGGTCCTTGGAGCGCCGCGCGTACTCCAGCGCCCGCTCGCCGTGGTGGCGCGAGCGCTTGAGCAGCCCCGCGCCGAACAGCAGCGTGGCGTAGTAGCCGCTGGCCATGCTCATCGCGTAGTCGTTGCGCGAGCGCTCCGCCATGTTGGTGGAGACGAGCGTGGCCCAGGTGAGCTTGGTGATGTCCGCGAAGTAGTAGATGCGGATGAGCGAGTTGAGCGTGCTCAGCTGCTGGAGGTAGTGCGGCAGGCGCGCCGCCGGGATGGGCCGCAGGATGAAGGGCAGCAGCGTGGCCAGCCCCCGCAGCAGCAGGTTCGCCAGCGTGCGCAGGGCCAGCGCGGGCAGGTTGCGCGGCAGGCTGCGGCCCCTGAGGACCAGCGACTGCTCCAGGTGGTGCGTGGCGCGGCCGGACTCGCCCTTCTCCTGGTGCGCGCGGCCCAGGCCCAGGTGCAGCTCCGCCTGACGGGGGACCTCCTCCTCGTCCACCAGGCACTGCTCGAACATGATGATGGCGGCGGCGTAGTTGCCCGCCTGGAGCAGCGTCTCCGCCAGCTCCTGCATCACCCGGCGCGTCTTGAGCAGCATCGCCTCCGGGTCCACCGGAACGACGGTGCCCAGCAGCTCCAGGGCGCGGTTGTAGTGGTAGAGCGCGTCGTCGTTGGCGTACTGCGCCCGCGCGCTGCGGGCCGCCATCAGCGTGTACTCCAGGCCCTTGTCCTCCACGTTGCCCGCGAGGAAGTGGAAGGCCAGCAGACCCGCGGAGCCGACCAGGTTGTCGCTGGCGCGGGCCTCCAGGTAGCGCGCGAGCCGGCGGTGCAGGTCCTCGCGCGCCGACACCAGCAGCGTGTTGTAGGCCACGTCGCGGATGACGATGTGCTTGAAGAGGCAGGTGTACGGCTCCTCCGTCTCCAGCAGGATGAGGCCCAGGCGCGTCAGCGTGTCCACGGCCTCGCGCAGCCGGGGCCCCACGAGCGAGCCCGGCACCAGCGCGGAGACGGCGTCCAGCGTGAAGACGCGCCCGATGACGGACGCCACCTTCACCACCAGCTTCTCCGTCTCCGACAGCAGGTCGATGCGCGACAGCACCACGTCCTGGATGGAGTCCGGCAGCAGCAGGTCCTGCAGGCCGCGCTTGAGCTCCATCCGCTGCGAGCCCGGCTCCGCCAGCCCCAGGTAGCCCTGCTCGGCCAGGCCCTCCACGATGGATTCGATGAAGAACGGGTTGCCCTGCACCTTCGCGAGCAGCCGCTCCTCCAGCGCCAGGTCCGGCGGCGACATGCGCAGGTGCACGCGCAGCATCTCCCGCGTGTCGTCGTCGTCCAGGCTGGTCAGCTCCACCGGGCAGTACTCCGGCAGGTCGCGCATGCCTCGCAGCTGGTCGCCCGGCCGCATCGTCGCCAGCACCATGATGCGGTGCGAGCCCAGGCGCAGCGCCAGGTACTGGAGCAGATCCAGGGAGATGTTGTCCGCCCAGTGCAGGTCCTCGAAGAAGAGCAGCAGCGGCTGCGCGAGGCTGAGCTTCTCCAGGAGCTGGTGGACGATCTGGAACACCTTCTGCTGCTTGCGCCGCGCGTCCATGGACGCCGTGTCGGGCGTCTCCTCCAGGGAGATGCCGAGGATGCCCGCGATGACCGGGATCCACTCCGGCCCCACGTCCTCCAGGCCCTCCAGCCCCTGCGACAGCCGCTCCTGCTGCGTGGCGAAGTCGTCCGAGTCATGCAGCCCGAACGCCTGGAGCAGCACCTCCTTCCAGGGGAAGAAGGGGGTGAACATCTCGTAGGAGTAGCAGATGCCGTACAGCGCGCCCGCGCCGTGCTCCTCCGCGTCCTCCAGCACGCGCGCGCCCAGGCGCGACTTTCCGATGCCCGCCTCGCCGGACACCACGCACACCTTGCCCTTGCCCTTCAGCGACGCGTCCAGCGCTTCGTGCAGCACGGCCAGCTCGCGCCGGCGGCCGATGATGTCCCCCCGGCCCTTGATGAACAGGCTGCGGCGCGTCTCACCCAGCAGCCGGTACACCGGCACCGTGCGGGAGACGCCCTTGAGCTTCGCGTCCTCCACGAACTCGGTGGCGAAGCCGCCCTGCTGGAGCCGGCCCTGCGTGTTGGCGCAGATGTGCACGGAGCCGCCGCGCCCGTGCGTCATCAGGCGCGCGGCCATGTTCACGACCTCGCCCAGCGCCGAGTACCCCTTGCGCCAGGGCGAGCCCATGTCCCCGCAGTACGCGTGGCCGGTGGCGACGCCGATCTGCAGGTCACCGAGGAAGGGGAAGGACTCCCGGGACTTGAGCAGCTTGCAGGCCAGCCGGCACGCCAGCACCTCCTTGTTCTGCTGCGCGGTGGGCGCGCCGAACAGGACGTAGAGGACGTTGCCCTTGTCGGTGAAGTCCGTCATCAGGAGCACGCCGCCGTGGTGCGCGCTCTCCCGCTGGACGAACTCGTAGTAGGCGTTCAGGTCGCGCGTGAACGACGTGCCGTCCCCGTCGCCAGGCGCGTGCGTGAAGCGCACGAAGAAGCAGGTGACGTCGCGGAAGTCGCCGGAGAACTCCTGGTGCGCGGTGGTGATCTTCGTGAAGAGCACCGGGTGCAGCAGCAGCGCGCACCGGCCCACCAGCTGCGCGCCCCCCGACGGCGCGGGCAGGGGCCGCTTGATGGACTCCACGGGCGCGTCCAGGGCCAGCCGGTGGTTGCCCCCCTCGCGCGCATCGCCCCTGCGGGCGCCCTCCGGCAGCGAGGCCCAGGCCCGGGGGCTCAGGACGACCTCCGACACCGTGGCCTGCTTCTCCGCGCCCACCGCCTGCGCCAGGGGCTCTCCGACGAGCGCCGGGTGCATCCACAGGCCGGAGGCGCCCATCACGATGCGGTTCGACTCACCGAAGCCGATGCCGATGCGCGAGGACACCCCGAAGCGCTGGCCCAGCAGCTCCAGCCGGGCGAAGCGCGCCAGCCGGCGCTGCACGCCCAGCGCGCACACCGCGGCGCGCTGCACGACGTCCCCGTCCGCCTCCTCGGGCGCGGCCTCGAAGCACGCGAGGATGGAGTCGCCGGCGAACTGGTAGATGTCCCCGCCGTGGTCGCGCACCACGTCGATCATCTCCGTGTAGTAGTTCGTGAGCAGGCGCTGGAGCGCGTCGATGCCGCGGGGCCCCGCGCCGCTCAGCCCCACCACGATGGGCGTGAAGCCCGCGATGTCCAGCAGCAGGATGGCGCCGCGCACCGGCTCCACCCGGGGCAGCTCATCCGCCTCATGGGTCGCCAGCCGCGCGAGGATGGCCGCCGGCATGTAGGGCGCCAGCGCCGCGACGACGGGATCGATGTGCTGCTCGGAGGGCATCCCGGGGCCTTGGGCTCAGGACAGCGAGGCGTAGCGCAGCCACAGGGCCGCCACGCACACCGCTCCGTAAAGGGGGATCTCCGCCGTCTCCGTCCAGGGCTGCTGCTTCCTGACCGCACCCCAGACGTGCACCGCGGTCATCAGGCCGCCAATGAGGCCGATGAGTTCGAAGATGACCAGGTGGCTCTTCGGGTCCGGGATGAACTGCACCACCGCGATGATGACGGCCAGCGCCAGGGCGCCCAGGCAGCGCGCGAAGTAGACCGTCAGGTCGTTGTTCCCCGTGGGCAGCTCCCACCCGAACCAGCGCGCCCACCGCAGCGGGACGAACAGCAATGGCAGTGCGTAGAAGACCAGGAAGAGCGACGTGGAGACCGCGAGGAACCAGCTGGCCAGCGGATAGTCGGGGTTGATCATGGTGGCGAACGTGGCGACGGCGGGGCGTCCGGTTGCTGGGCACACCCTGCCCCACGTTCCCATCCTAAAGCTTTTCCCACCCCTTGGGGTGCCTTCCCCCGCCCCTACGCGGGGTTGGCGGGCTGCTCGCCCCCCGCTACCGGGTGGCCGCCAGCATGAACTCCGCCACCCGCTCCAGGGAGGTGGTGCGCTCGGCCTCCGCCGGGAAGCGCCGGAAGGCCTCCGGTGGCCCGTGCAGGATGAGCGGCTTGCCATATCGCAGCGCCAGGACGGCCTCCGCCGCCGTGCCCGCGCCCCCGGGCAGCGCCACCAGCGCGTGCGGCGTCAGCACGTTGATGTGGTTGCGGCTCATGGGGTCCGTGCCCTGCTCCCCGCTGAGCGGCAGGTGCGTGTAGATGGGCAGCTCGATGTCCGGGTTCGGATAGCCGGCCCGGGGCAGGTAGAGGCCATCCGGCCCCACGGTGCCGGGGATGATGCCGATGGAGGCCCCCCGCCGCCCCTCCACCTGGACGAAGGCCCCCGCCGCCGCGCTCATCACGCCGCCGCCCGCCCCGGTGAGCAGGTCGAAGCCCGCCTCGGCGATCCACCGCGCCAGCGGTATCACCCACGCCTCGTGGGCTTCTGTTCCGGAGCCGAACACTCCGATAATGCGGCGGTTTCTGCGCATGGCTACGTCCTCTCCGGATTTCCCGGACTGGCGAACCCAACCCCTGTTCCATGCGAATCCCCGGCCAATGCCGCAAGGGATCACGGACCGGCGTGCGGCACGCGTCGCGTCCACCCGTGGAAGGTGCGCATCGCGAGCGTCCGGCATCCATCGCCTACCCTGCCCGAAGCGCCCGCCCCGCCTCGCACCGCGCGTGATGTCGGACCCCTCCTCTACCTTCAGGGGAAGTGAGCCTGGAGGACGCCCATGTTCGACGCCTGTGGAGGTTGTGAGCGCCGTGGCACCGCCGGTGAGGTGTTCGACTGGTGCGCGCACTGCGAGCTGTCCCTGTGCCCCGCCTGCCTGTCACGCGGCTGCTGCGGCAGGGTTCCCGCGGGCTCCGGACGGGGGGCGCCCCGGGAGCTGCCGGAGCCGCCCGCCCCGACGCGGGAGCCGCTGCCGGAGCACTTCGGCGGCCGCTGCTGCACGCACGCCCGGGCGGTGGCATGCTCCTGCGCCTTCCACTGGGTCTGCGTCCAGCACGGCGATCTGCACGTCGGCACCCACGACTGAACGGAGCAATGGCACCATGGGTCTCGCGGAGCGCAAGGAGCTGGCGACGTTCAAGGAGGAATCCCTCGGGCCGAAGCTGGCCGAATTGAGGGAGGCCGCGGCGGGCGCGCAGCTCCAGTTCACCCTGGATGAAGCGAGCTTCACCAGCGTGGGCGCCATCCAGATGCTCTCCAATGGCGTCCTTGATCGACTCATCGACGACCTGAAGGCCGTCTGCGTCGACACGATTGGCAAGGAGGCGGTGCGGGACGGCATCCAGACGGTGCACGTCGTCCACAAGGAGGAGGCCGGCTACACGCTCGACCTCACCGGGGGCACCCTCACCGTCCGGGCGAAGCTGGATGGCTCCCTGGGCAGCGACCTGCCGGGCTACGGCGACTACAAGCGCTTCCTGCTGAGGACGCTGTAACCGGCGCGCCGGGGGCCTTGTTCAGGCCCTCCTGGCGCGTACATCCGACGAGCACCTCCCGCGCACGCGGCTTCACGTGCGCGGGCCCTACGACGCGTCACCGACAGGCTACGGCAGGCACAGGTGCGGGCCGTTGATGGGGCCGTAGGGATTGGGCGGCTCGAAGGTGGACGGGCGGATCTGCAGGCCGCCGAAGGTGATGACACCCGGGATGGCCGGGGCGTTGATGGGGTCGAACTTCCACGGCCGGCGCGCCGCCGCGTCCGTGGTGTCGTCGCGCACGGTGAAGCGGATGCCCGGCGGCTTGGGGCTGCTGGCGGGCTGCAGGACGACGATGATGCCCAGGCCGCTGACGGGCGAACCCGCCTGCACGACGAAGCCGCGGGGGGACTGGAGCCCCGCAGGCACGTTCGGCGAACCGGGGGGCTGCCACGCGACGTTGAGCACCTGGCCGGAGCTGGCCTCCAGGGTGGTGTTCACCGCCGGCGCGCGCAGCATCGGGAAGCCCGGCTGGTAGAGCCAGAAGACGTTGACGCCGTGGAACTTCGAGGGGTCCACGAAGTCCCCCACCGCGGTGGCCGTGCCGGTGGCCGTGAGGAAGCGCGCGACGGCGTCCAGGATGCCGATGTCGCTGATGGCGAGCGACTCCTGGAGCACGCACATGCTGTGGTTCGTCGCGATGGGCCGCAGCGTCACCGTGGGGAAGTAGCGGCCCGCCACCGGGATGGGCGGCAGCGTCGGCGGCGTGCCCGGGGGCGGCGTGGTGGGCAGCGAACCCCCACCCGCGTTCAGCGACAGGAACGCCGGCGAGGGGCGGCTGGGCACGTTGGGCGACACCCAGAAGCCGTTGGCCGCCGCGGGGACGGGCGCCACCGCGGGCTTGCCCAGGACCGGGTCCAGCAGCGTGACCTGGGCGTTCTGGGTGACGGAGCGCAGGAACAGCGGGCTTATCTCCGAGATGACCGGGGTGATGGGGCAGGCGGTGGCGCCGCAGGTGGCCCAGCTGAAGAAGAACGCCTCCGGGTCCCAGGCGAAGCCGGACACGCGCGTGGTGAGTGCGGGGATCTCCGTGTCCTGGAACTGGGGGGTGTTGACGATGGGCGTGCCCACCGGGTCGGAGGAGGAGGGGGATTCACAGCCGGCACCGAGGGCCAGCGTACCCAGGACGGACACCAGACGCAGGGAACGGTTCATGGCGGAGGTCTCGGTCAGTTCTCGGGGAGGATGTGACCACGGGGCGTGGTCTGCGCGTGGCACGTCTGGGCGCAGTTGCCGAAGCGGTTCGGCTCGCCCTTGGCGCTGAACTGCGTGGAGAAGTATTCGTCGCCGTGCACCGACGGGTGGCACGTGGCGCAGACGTTGTGGCTGGGGCGCACCGCGCTCTCACGCGTCAGGTGGCACACGGTGCAGTCCGCCTTGTTCTGCGTGAAGCGCGGCGACGCGTTGTGCAATTGGTGGATGCCCTGCTGGAAGCGCGACACCAGGTCGCTGTCGCGCTGGTGGCACGTCTTGCAGGCCTCCACGTGGTCCACGCCCAGGCCGTGGCGCAGGTTGTCCAGCGACAGCACGCCGCGGTGGCACAGCTGGCAGTTGCCGACGGCGTTCGGGTACGTCGTGGGCTCCGCCTGCCCGACCTGGAGGAAGTAGGCGTTCGTCTTGGCGGTGCGCTCACCCAGGAAGTAGCGGTGGCTCTTGACCAGGGCCACGTACGTGCCCGGCTCCGCGTCCTTGGGCAGATCCACCGTGTAGCGCGTCGTCCAGGTGGAGGAGAAGACACCCGGGAAGGCGCTGAGCGTGGCCAGCTCGTCCACCAGGCCGATGCTCTCCGCGTCCGCGGACCAGTACGGCGCCTTGGCCTGCGGGTCGCTGCGCACCTTCAGGTTCTGGAGGGGGCCCGCGACGATGTAGCCGGGCACGGAGTCGCGCTCCAGCAGCGAGAAGTAGGTGGCCTGCGTGGGGTAGAGCAGCCCGTTCGACTTGTCCGCCAGCATGTCCTTGCCGCTGGGCAGCACGCCGTCCGGCAGCATCTGGTTGCCGTCACCGTCGCGCATGTCCAGGAACAGGCGGAACGACTCACCCGGTTCGTAGAAGCCCTTCCCGTTGGAGGGCGTGCTGAACTTGAAGCGCGGATCCACGCCGAAGCCGCACACCACCGGCTGGCCCTCCGCGTTCGTGCACGTCGGGGCGACGCCTTCCGGCGTCACCAGCTCGATGGGGAAGAGGAACGGCTCGTCGGGCAGCTGGCTCCACGTCAGCTTCAGGAGCGCGGGGCCGGGGATGAAGGGCGCTTCAAAGGACTTGAAGGGGTTGGCGCTGCCCACCATCTCCATCTTCACCATGGTGCGGAAGGCGGGCGGAGACGCGGGCTGGCCGGTGAGCACCGGCAGCGGGTGCACGGCGGTGTCACCCGGGAACTGGGGCGCCTGCACCGTCTCCAGGCGCCAGGCGAGGCGCGAGTGTCCCGCGAAGGCGGAGTCGCCCAGGAAGTCCGCGCGCGAGTACACCACCGGCGTCATGCGGGGCGTCTCGCCGTCCGCGTCCAGGATCTCCACGGTGAACGTGTCGTCCGTCACGCGGCGCCAGCGGGCGTTGTCGAAGAGGACCTCGCGCGTCCACGCGTCCTGGGAGAAGCCCTCGATGCCGGTGCTGAACGTCCACGTGTCCGACACCTTGCCCAGGTCTCCCCAGTCCAGGTTGCGGAAGCGCGACTCGTTCTTCATCCAGCGCACGGCGTCGGTGAAGTCCGTGGTGCTGGTGTGCTTGTTGAGGACGATCTCACTGAGCGACAGCTGGTTGAGGAAGTACCGGGTGCCGACCAGCAGGCGCAGCGTCCCCGTGGGCGCGGTGCGCGCGCTGGTGGGGTCCGCGGCCGCCATGTCCGGGCACAGGTCCGGGTAACCCGGCAGGTCCAGCGTCCCCTTGGACACCGCGCTGCCATTGGGAAGGATGGCGCAGCCGTTGAACTGCTGCAGGCTCAGGCGGATGGCCCCCGACGCGGACGACTGATACGGGTCGAAGACGCGCGCGCCACGACCGCTCACGTCCTCATTGTCATTCACGTCCAGCAGGTTGCAGGACAGTGTGGGCACCAGAAGCGCACACAGGACGCTGCGCACGAAGGTCGAACGAATCATGTCGGGCACGGGGAGCAAGGCGCTTGGGGGCAGGAGGTGACTTCTACCACCCGTGTCCAACCGTGACAATTACCGGGACCCTACCCTTGACATCGCCTGCTGGCGTTGCCCACCCCCCTCCCCTCGCGTACCGTCCCCCTCCGTCATGACCTACTACCTGCTCAAGGGCCTCCACCTGCTGGCGATGGGTGTCTGGCTTGGCGCGTCCATCATGTCCCCCCTGGAGATCCTGCGCACCCTGGCCCGCGGACGGCCCTACGTGGAGCTCATCCCGGATCAGGTGGCTGGCGCGGACAAGGTGCTGATCCCCTCCGCCGTCCTGACGCTCCTGACGGGCCTGGGGCTGATGCGGATGACGCAGGGGTTCATCGAAGCGCCGTGGCGCTTCTGGGCCGGCTTCGGGCTCACGGTGGTGCTGCTGCTCATCGCCAAGCTGGGGCTGGAGCCCACCAAGAAGCAGCTGGTGGTCGCCGTCCAGGGCTCAGGGGAGGCCGCCGCGCTGGGCTCCCTGCGCGGCCGCTTCATCGCCCTGGTCACCGCGTGGCACCTGGGGTTCCTCGTCATCCTGACGCTGATGGTCTACCCGTTCTGAACCCCGGCTGGACTCCGCCAGCCGGAGGCCGCCAGTGGAGCGCTCGCGGACGAGCGCTCCTGGCGGCGGGCCCTCCTTGGACTACGGGATGAGGGCCGCCTGCTGCTGGACCCAACCCGCGAGCGAGTGCGCCTGGGTTTCATCCAGCAGCTCGCTGTAGGTGGGCATCTGGGTGCCGGGCATGATGCTCTCCGGGTTCCGGATCCACCGGGCCACCTCCTCCGTGGGCTTGCCGCGCGACTGCTTGAGCATGTCGCGGAACTTGGCCCCCTCGGCGTGGCACGAGCCGCAGCCCAGCGAGGCGAAGAGCTTCTCCGGGCCACCCTCCTGACCGGCCTTCACGCGCCCCGCCGTGCCCAGGGGGATGGCGTTGTCCACGTGCGGGAGGCTCTGCAGGAAGCGGTAGAGCGCCTCCGCCTCCACGTCATCCATGCCCCGGAAGCGGCGCATGGGCGAGCGCATCACGTAGCCCGCGGGCGTCACGCCCTCGCGCATGGCGCGCGCGAACTGCTCCTGCGTCCAGCCGCCCATGCCGGTGGCGTGGAAGGTCAGGTTGGTGGAGTAGACGGTGCTCGTGGCCGTCTCCGAGTACTTGAAGCCGCCGGTGAAGGCCTTGGAGCCGTTGACCTTGGACGGGTTGAGGCCCGGGGTGTGGCAGTTGACGCACTCGTAGACGCCGCGCGCCAGGTACTCGCCGTACTCCACCGTGGGCGCCTTGGGCGGCGCCTTGAGGCCCGAGGCCGGACGGTCCAGCGGCACCGAGCCCAGGGCCAGGGCCATGGCCACCCGGCCCGGGACGCTGATCTCGTTCTTGGGGTGCGGCGTCTCATAGGGCGCGAACAGGGCGTGGTCCGAGCGCATGAAGCCCATCACCGCCGCCAGGTCCTCGTCGGACATCGCGTAGCTGGCCATGATGACGTGCCGCCGGCCATCGCGCTTGATGCCATAGCGGATGGCGCGCGCCAGCTCGCCGTCGCTCATGGCGCCAATGCCGGCCTGCTTGTCGGACGTGATGTTCGCCGCGTAGACGCGCCCGACGATGGACGGCACGCCCTTCATGAAGCCGCCCGACACCCGGCCGCTGCTGTCCTGCCGGTGGCAGTCCTCGCACACCGCCCGGAACACGAACTGCCCGTGCTTCACCGCTTCGGGGTCCGTCGCCGCCGCGATGGTGGGCAGGGGCGCGTCCACGACCTGGTTGAGCTTGAAGCTTCCGTAGAAGCCCAGACCGACGAGGGCCACCACCAGCAGGGCCACGACGGCGCCCAGGACCTTGAGAATCGTCTTCGCCAAACGGACCTTCCTGTCCAGGGGGCACGATGCCCCGTTCCGACGGTTTAACCCAAGTTCCCGCCGGCCTCGACAACCCGGTCGCGGCGGGACACCTCGGGAGGTTTCAACGGGCGGCCTAGCCGGCGAGCCCCAGCCGCGTCAGCTCCTCGTCGATCTCCGCCTCGGACATCGACTCGATGCGGGCCATGAGGTCCTGGCGGCGCTCCTCCAGCTCCTCCTCGACGAGGCGCGCCACCCCCATCACCGTGGGGTCGCGGAAGAACACGGACAGGGGCACCTCCACCCGGTAGTGGCCGTTGACGCGGTAGAGCAGCCGGGTCGCCAGGAGGCTGTGGCCGCCCAGCTCGAAGAACTGCGCGTGCCGGTTCGCCACCTCCACGGAGAGGATCTCCGCGAACCAGGCGGCCACCTGCCGCTCCATGTCCGTGCGCGGCGGCTCGACGGGGCCCGTCCGCGTCCGGGGGCCGCCGGCCATCCGGACCAGCGCGTTGCGGTCCACCTTGCCGTTGGGCGTGAGGGGGAGCTGCGCGAGGAAGGCCACCTGCGGGACCATGTACGCGGGGAGCTGGCGCGCCAGGGCGGCCACCACGGCCTCCTCGGTGAGCGTGTCATCGCGGCGGCGCACGAAGGCCACCAGCCGCTCCCCTGCCCCGCCGCGCTGCACGACGACGATGGCCTCCGCCACCCCCTCCAGCGCGCCCAGCTGCGTTTCAATCTCCCCCAGCTCGATGCGGTAGCCGCGCAGCTTCACCTGATGGTCCGCCCGGCCGAGGAACGCGAGCGCGCCGTCGGGCAGGTAGCGGACGCGGTCGCCCGTGCGGTAGCAGCGCTCCGCCACCGCGCCGAACTCCGACAGGTCCAGCGTCACGAACCGCTCGGCGGTGAGGTCCTCGCGGTGGAGGTAGTCCCGGGCCACGCCCGCGCCGGCGATGTACAGCTCGCCCACGACGCCGGGCGGCACCGGGCGGAGGTCGTCGCCCAGCACGTAGAAACGCGTGTTCTCGATGGGGTGTCCCAGGTCCACCGCCGCCGTGTCCCGGGGCACCCGTCGGCGCGCGGACCAGATGGTGGTCTCCGTGGGGCCGTAGACGTTCCACAGCTCGGCGGTCTTCTGCGTGAGTTCACGCGCGAGCGCCACGCTCAGCGCCTCCCCGCCGCACAGCGCCTTGAGCCCGGGGCGGCCCTTCCACCCGTAGTTCATGAGCAGCTGCCAGGTGGACGGCGTGCCCTGCATCACGGTGATGTCCTCGGCGTCCAGCACCTGGAGCATCCGCGCGGCGTCCCCTTGCGTCGCGTCCGACGCCACCACCAGGGTGGCCCCCACGCTCAGGGGCAGGAAGATCTCCAGCACGGAGATGTCGAAGCACAGCGACGTCACGGCGAGGAAGCGATCCCCGGGCGCGATGCCCGGCGCCACGCCCATGGACAGCAGGAGGTTCACCGCGTTCGCGTGCGTCACGCGCACGCCCTTGGGAGCGCCCGTCGAACCCGACGTGAACATCACGTAGGCCAGGTCGTCACCCGTCAGCGCTGGCGCGGAGAACGCGGTCGGTTCACCGGGGGCCGGCTCCCGCAGGTCGTGGACGCGCAGGGCCTCCACGCCCTCCGGGAGCGTCCCGGCCGTGCTGGCATCGCAGGCGACCCAGCGCACCTGCGCCGTGCGCATCATGTAGGCCAGCCGCTCCTCCGGGAAGCCGGGGTCGAGCGGCACGAAGGCCGCGCCCGCCTTGAGGATGCCCAGCAGCGCGACGACCATGTCCACGCCGCGCGCCATCTTGATGCCGACGAGCGTCCCCACGCCGACGCCCCGCGCGACGAGGGCCGCGGCCACCAGGTCCGAGCGCCGCGCCAGCCCCTCGAAGCTGACCTGGTCCTGCTCACAGCGCACCGCCACCTCCGACGGCGCGTGCGCGTGCTCACGGAAGACGAGCCCCTGCAGCGGGCCGGCATGCTCCCATGCCCGCGCCGTGTGGTTCCACCCCTCCGTCACCCGCGCGCGCTGCGCGGGCGTCCACCGGGGCGCCGTGCCCAGCGAGGCATCCGGGTGATCCAGCAACCACTCGACGAGCTGGAGCCAGGAGGCCTGGAGCGCCTCCACCGTCTCGCGGCGGAACAGGTTGGTGTTGAAGACGAAGCTGCCGGAGAGGACGTCGTCCGTCTCGCCGGTGAGGTAGTAGTACTCCAGGTCGAACTGCGACTTGCGCGCGTCCAGGTACGCATTGGTCAGCCGCAGGCCCGGGCGCTCCTTCGCGTCGGTGGGAATCTGCCCGAAGAGGACCTGGAACACGGGATTGCGGCTGGTGTCGCGCTCCAGCGACAGGGCCTCGACGATGCGATCGAACGACATCGCCGAGTGGCGCAGCGCGTCCTTCAGCACGGTCCCCGACTGCGCCAGCAGCTGGCGGAAGGAGATGCCCGGGTCGGTGTCCAGTCGCAGCACCAGCGTGGACATGAGGCACCCGACGATGCCCTGGAAGGCCGCGTCCTCGCGGTTGGCGTACGGCGTGCCGATGAGCAGGTCGCGCTGCTTCGTGTGCTGGTGCAGCAGGGTGCCGAACGCGGCGAGCAGCACGGAGAACAGCGTGGTGCGCTGCTCCCGGGCGAAGCGGTGCAGCCGCCGGGAGGTGTTCGCGGAGAAGGCGGAGGGCACCTGGGCGCCGTCGTAGGTGAGCTGCCGCGGGCGCTCGAAGTCACACGGCAGTTCGATGACGGGAGGCGCGGCGAGCTGCTTGCGCCAGTAGCCCAGGTTCTGGGTCGCCAGCGTGGGGTCCTGCGTCCGCTCCGCGCGCAGGAAGTGGATGATGGACTGCTCCTCGCGCAGCGGCGCCAGGGCGTTCGCGTCCGTGTAGAGCGCCGTCAGCTCGTCCACCATCAACCGCAGGGACCAGCCGTCCGACACCAGGTGGTGCATGGTGAGGCCCAGCTGATGGCGGCCGTCGGGGGCGCGGAACAGGAAGGCCTTGAACAGCGGCGCCCTCGACATGTCGAACGGCCGCACCAGCGTGGCGTGGATCACCTCGTCATGCAGTGCGGGGTCGTCCGGCAGGTCGATGACGGGCAGCGCCATGGGGACGTGCTGCTCGAAGAGCTGGACGGGGACGCCCGCGACGCTCGGGAAGACGGCGCGCAGCGACAGGTGCCGCTCGGTGAGCTGCTCCAGGCAGGCGCGCAGCCGCTCCACGTCCACCGGCCCGTCCACGCGGAACAGGAACGGGATGGTGTACGCGTTGGACTCCGGCGCGTACCGGGAGATGAACCAGATGCGCTGCTGGATGCCGCTCAGCCACGTCAGCCTCCGGCCCCGGAGGAACTCCAGGATGCGGGGCTTCTGCTCCTGGAGGAACGCCTTGTCCTCCGGAGCCAGCTTGCCCCCCACCTTCTTGAAGTGGAGGCGATCCGCCTCGGCCCAGAGTTCAACGCCCCGGCTGATGAGCTGCCCGAGTCCGCTCTCGAAGTCAGACATGGCCTTCTTCGTTGTCATCGGGCGCCGCCGCAGGGGGTTGCCCCGCGGACGTGCCCTGGAGTTGTGCGAGTCGCTGCGCTGCTTCCCCGACCGTGAGGTCGTCCAGGTAGAGGCTCATGGGGATGGTGCACCCCAGGCGGCTGCCCAGCTGGCTGCGCAGGTCCATGGCCACGAGCGAGTCCACGCCCAGGTCGTTGAGCCGCGCGTCCAGGACGATCTCCTCGGCCGCGACCTTCAGCAGCACCGCCAGCGTGGCGATGAGGCTCTGTTCGGGCGTTTCATCCGGACGCCGCTCGAGCGCGGCCTCCAGGCCCCCCTGCCGGAGGACGTTGCGCGCGGTGGGGGCCCGGGTCGCCGCCGAGGACGTTCCCGACCACACCGCCGTCACCAGCTGCTGGCCCAGGTGCTCCGTGCCCACCCCCGCCACCGAGCGGATCTCCACGAAGCGCTTGCGTCCGAGCACGTGCGACCACTGCGCGAACGACAGCGCCGGAGAGCCCGGCATGCGCAGCTCGGCGTCCTCGAAGAGCCACCAGCCCTCCAGCAGGCCGAACGTCAGCGTCGTGAACTCCGTGACGGAGGCCAGCTCGTTGAGGACCAGCACGCCTCCCGGCGCGAGGAAGGCCCCCACGTTCTCCACGGTGCGCTGGATGTCGCGCGTGGCGTGCAGCACGTTGGAGGCGACGACGATGTCGTACGGGCCCGGCTCGACGGTGGAGCCGGAGTCGAAGGGCTTTTCGATGTCGAGCACCGCCAGCGTCAGGGACGGCGCCTGCTCCCGGAAGCGCTCCGCGTGCATGAGGAAGCTGCGCGAGCGGTCCGTGTACGTGTACACGAGCCGATCCGCGTAGGGCCGCAGGCGCTCGAAGAGGAACTGGGACGTGCCACCGGTGCCCGCGCCGACTTCGAGCAGGCGCAGCGACTCCCCCGGCGGGAGGTGGGCGAGCCGGGAGACGACCGCGGCCTCCACCGCGTCCGCGGCGCGGACGTTGAAGAAGTCCGCGATGTCGTTGCCCGCGTAGACCGCCTCCACCAGCTCCATGGAGCCGTTGGGGAAGACGACCTCCGTGGCGCGCGTCTCTCCGCGCAGCACCGGCACCAGGTTGTCCAGGCACGTCCACAGCAGCCGCGCCGTCGGCGCCTCGCTCCTCGGCGGAGGCGGCGGCACGTCCCCGGTGAGCCGGAGCAGGTCCCCGTCCTCCTCCAGCAGGAGGCCCGCTGAGGCGGCGATGCGCAGCATCTCGCCCAGCAGTCGCTCGTGGTTCGCCGCCACGCCCAGCCGCTCCCGCAGCCCCGCCCTGCGCTGGGCCGTGCCCAGCCCCAGCGCGTGGAGCGCCCGGTGCACGCCGAAGACACAGGCGTCGCGACGGGCCTGCTCGTCGTCCAGGTGCCGCGCCAGCAGCGCCTGGATGGACGCGTTGCGGTCCGGCAGGGACACCGTGGGATTGCCCCACGCCAGGTGCGCCGGCTTCTCCGTCTGCCAGTAGCGCTGGTCGTCGAAGGGGTACGTGGGCAGCCGCATGCGCCAGGGCGCGGCTTCGCCATGCAGGCGGGCCCAGTCCACGGCCGCGCCTTCCGTCCACCGGGCGCAGAGCGTCCGGGCGTCCCAGGAGTCCGCGTCGCGGCCGGAGCCCTTCACCGCCCGCTCCACCCGGCCCCGCATCACGGAGGGCGCGTCGCCGTCGGTGACGAAGGCGCGCAGGAGCGACACCAGCTCCGGGGCCGAGCCCACGACCGCGGCCAGCCGCTCCGACATCGCGTCGCGGCCGACCTGCAGCGTGTAGAGCAGCGAGGCGAACGCGTCCTCCGCCAGGGCCTGCGCCCCGGTGGACTCCCGCTCCAGGAAGGCGAGCAGGTCGGCGGCACGGGCCTTCAGGCGATCCCCGGTCGGGGCGGACAGGACGAAGACGTGTCGCGCCGCGCTCGGTGAGGTGGGCACGGCGCGGGCGACCCGGGCGGGGGCCTCCGCGATGACCGCGTGCGCGTTGACGCCTCCGAAGCCGAAGGAGCTGAGGCCCGCCACGCGCTCGCCACGGGGCCAGGGCGTGGGACGGGTGGGCAGGTGGAACGGCGAGCGCTCCAGGCGGATCCTCGGGTTGAGGGTCTGGAACTGCCCGAGCCCCGGCAGCTCCTCATGCTGGAGCGCCAGGAGGACCTTCGCGAGCCCGGCGATGCCCGCCGCCGACTCCAGGTGGCCCACCTGCGTCTTCACCGAACCGAGCGCGATGGTGCGCTCGCCCAGCGAGACGCCCGCGTCGCGGGCCATGTGCGAGAACGCTCGCTTGAGGGCGGTGATCTCAATGGGGTCTCCCAGCGGCGTCCCGGTCCCATGGGCCTCCACGTAGGACACCTGATCCGGACGCACGTCCGCGTCGCGGAAGGCCTTCTCGATGACGGCCGACTGCGAGAAGGCGTTGGGCGACGTCAGCGTGACGGCGGCGCCACCGTGGTTGACGGCGGTGCCACGGACGACGCCGTAGATGGCGTCCCCGTCCGCCAGCGCCCGCGACAGCGGACGCAGCAGCACGAACCCCGCCCCTTCGCCCCGGACGTAGCCATCCGCCCGCGCGTCGAAGGTCTTGCACAGCCCGTCCGGCGAGAGCATCCCCGCGCGCGTGAAGCAGTTGAAGACGAAGGGCGTCAGACAGAGGTTCACGCCCCCCACGAGCGCGTGGTCGCAGTCGCCCGCGCGCAGATCCCTCACCGCCTGGTGGAGCGCCACGAGCGAGCTGGAGCACGCCGTGTCCACCGGGACGCTGGGGCCCTTCCAGTTGAAGTGGTGGGAGATGCGGTTGGCCATCAGCGACGTCGCGAGCCCCAGCGACGTGTGCGGCTCCGCGAGCCGGCTGCCCAGGTGGTACAGCTCCCGGTAGTCCGCGTTCGACACGCCCACGTAGACGCCCACGGCCGCGCCCGACAGCGACGTCGGCGCATGGCCCGAGTCCTCCAGGCACGCGTACGCCAGCTCCAGCATGATGCGCTGCTGCGGATCCATCCACTCGGCTTCACGCCGGGAGAGACCGAAGAAGCGCGCGTCGAAGCGGTCCACGTCCGACAGGTAGCCGGCTCGGCGCGGGGACACGTCGTCGGCGCGGGGATCGCTGCCCCAGTACCACCGCTCCTCCGGCGTCGAGGAGATGCTCGTCACGCCTTCCCGGAGATTCTCCCAGAAGGCGGCGGCATCCCTCGCGCCGGGGAAGCGACATGCGAGGCCGACGATGGCGATGGCATCGTCGGCCGCATGGTGCGACTTCACCGACACGTCTCCACCGGCTGCTTCAACGCCACGCGGGTGGTGATGGAACGGATGACTTCGCCAATCTTGTCCAGCCCGGGCTGCTGCCCGTTCACGAACGTCTTGCCCGGCACGTCCACGTAGTGCACGCGCTTCTGGTTCGACTGCACCACGCACAGGTGCGTCGCATAGGGCGAGTCCGCCTGGATCTCGTTCTTGTAGCGCTCCTCCTCACCCGCGGCGATGACGTCGATGACGCCCTGGAAGTTCGTCGGCTTGTACGCGAGCATCGCCTCCAGGCCCGCGTTGTAGACGTTCACGCGGTGCCGGAAGAGCTGCTCCTCCTGATCGTTTCGCAGGTAGCCGTGCTCGCGGAGCAGGCGCAGGAACGTGTCGATCTGCACGTCGTCCTTCTGCGACAGCACCGACTCCACGGGGAAGTCCGTCATGGAGTTGCCCAGGAACTCCTCGAACACGAAGAGGAAGTCCTGCACCACGCGCTTGCGCGGCGACTCCAGGTGCGCCAGGTCCGTCCACTGCCGGGGGAACAGTGGCAGCAGGTCCAGGCACAGCGCGATTTCGTGGCCCTTCTCCTTCAGCTTCTTGCAGATCTCATAGGCCACGAGCCCGCCGTTGCAGAAGCCACCGATGTGGTACGGGCCCTCAGGCTGGATGGCGAGGATCTTCTCCACGTCGTACGCCGCGATCTCCTCGATGGTGCGGAACGGCGTGCGCTCCCCTTCGAGCCCCGGCGTCTGGCACCCGTAGAACCACCAGTCCTCCGGCAGGTACGGGATGTAATTGCGCAGGTAGGAAATCGTTCCGTCCGTGGCCGGGCAGAAGAAGAGGCGCGGCGCGCCGGGAGCGCCTTCCTTGAGCGCCACCACGGTTTCCACATTCTTGGGATTCGGCGCGAAGGACATATACGCCGTGAGAAGTTGCTGTTTCTTGGACTCCAGCGCTGCGTCCGCCCGAGTCGTGCCGCCGTTCGAGACCATGCTCGTCACTGTGGTTTCCCTCCGCGAATTCGCCTGTTTGCGTGACCCGGGGGGTGGGTCAGCGCAGAACATGGAGGTTACCCGCCCTCGTAAAATCCTTCAACGAGCGCATAATCACATCTTCTCAAAATCCATCCGGCGGGCGCCGGATGGAGTGAGGAGCACGGCTCAGGGGACGTCGAGTGCGACGCCCTGTCCGGGGACCGCCATGACCCAGCGCACGAGGTCAGGCTTTCCGCCGCAGGAGACGCGCACTTCGAACTCGCGGCCCGCGGGCAGGGCGCTGGCCAGCGGCGTGGTCCCCTCCAGGGGCTGCTTCCCCAAACGCGACCCGGCAGCCGGAGGAGCCGGTGATGCTCAAGGTGCCGGTGCTGCCGGGGGGCGGGGCCGCGTCCGCGAGCGTGCGCAGGTCGATGCGTTCAGACTGCATGACCTTGCCGAAGCGGTGCAGCTGGCCGTCCACCGCGGTGGCCACCAGCATCGAACCGGAGGAGGCGCCGGGCGGGAGGGTGCGATCCGCTTCCAGGCGGACGCCGCCCACGTAGACGCGCTCGCCTTCCTGGGCGTTGAGGATCTCCACGCCCCCGGAAGGGATGAGCACCACGGCGGCCAACGCGCCCACCAGCAGGACACCGGCGCCGATGAGCAGCGGCGTGCGCAGGCGGGAGGCCGGCGCGGGCGTCGCGCCGGGCGCGGTCGCCGCGACGACGGGCGGAGCCACCGGCTTCGGGGCCACCGGCTTCGCGGGCTCGGGGGCAATCGGAGGCACCGGCGCCACGATGCGGCCCGTCCCCGGCCTCGACGGACCGGGGGACGCGTGCTCCGCGCTGGAGCGCGGCGGCTGGGCCGCGGCCACGGGCGCCTGCGGGGGCGCGACGGACGCCACCGAGGGCACCGCCACCGACGGACGCGCCGGGGCGGCGGGCATGGGGGCCACCCGCGTGGGCACCGCCGCGGCGGCGGCCGAGCGCACCGCGGTGGGCGGCGGCAGCGCGGAGACCGGCGCGACGGCGGGAGGCGGAGGCGCGCTCGGGGCCGCGCGCGCCGGGGGCACCGGCGGCACCACGGGGACCGCGCGGATGTCCGAGGACGACAGCGAGACGACCTCGGTGTGGTCGCGCTCCCGGTCCGACGCCACCGGGGGCGGCGCCATGGGGGGCGGGGGAGGCGGGGGAGGCGGCCGCGGCTCGCCTGGATCCATCCGGGGCATGCTGCCCGAGGCGCCCTTCACCGGCGGCCGCGAGATGTCCGCCGGAGCGCGCATGCCGCTGTGGCTGGCGCCCGAATGGGAGCCCGGGGCCGGCGAGCGCGGGTGGGAGCCGGTGCCGGGCACGAGCGGCTTGGGGTGGGAGCCCGTGCCGCTGGTGGACGGCGCGTACTCCGCGAGCCGGTCCCCCAGGGCCTCCTTGAAGAACTGCGCCACCGACGCGGGCGAGGAGCTCAGCCGGTGGTGCACGATGACCGCTTCGATCTCCTCGCGCATCGCCGCCGCGGAGGGCGTGCGCCGCGCCGGGTCCTTCACCAGGGCCCGGAGGATGAGGTCGGACACGTCCTGCGGGATGTGCGGCTTGAGCTGCGAGGGCACCGGCGCCGGTTCGCGCACGATGGCCGCGAGCGTGGCCGCGTCATGGTCCCGGCGGAACGGCAGCTGGCCGGTGAGCAGCTCGAAGAGGACGACGCCCAGCGCGAAGACGTCGTTGCGCCAGTCCAGCGGCCGGCCGCTGGCGGCCTCCGGGGACAGGTAGGAGATCTTCCCCTTGATGACGCCCGCCTGCGTGTGCTCCTCGCCCTGCACCTTGGCGATGCCGAAGTCGCTGAGCTTGATGGCGCCGTCCAGCGAGATGAGGACGTTGTGGGGGCTGACGTCGCGGTGCACCACCGGGTGCGCGGTGCCGGACGGATCCACGTAGCTGTGCGCGTAGTGCAGGCCCGCGGCCACCTCCGCCACGATGCGCAGCGCGTGCTCCAGCGGCAGCGCCATGCCCTTGCGGCGCAGCTCCGTGAGCAGGCGCTTGAGGTCCGGGCCGCGCACGTACTCCATCAGGATGTACGCCACGCCGTCCGTCACGCCCACGTCGAAGGTCTGCACGACGTTGGGGTGCGTGAGGCGGGCGTTGGCGCGCGCCTCCGCGAAGAGCATGTCGACGAACTCGGGGTTCTCCGCGAACTGCGCGAGGATCTTCTTCATCACCACGTACTTCTCGAAGCCCTTCGCGCCCTGCTGCTTGGCGAGGAACACCTCCGCCATGCCGCCCTGCCCCAGCCGGCGGATGATCTGCACCCGCGCGCTCTGGGCGTGGAGGTCCGTGGGCGAGCTGTGCTTCATCGACGCGGGGTCGATGTTCGTGGAGCCGAACAGGTACTGGCTGAGCGCGCGCTGCTCCAGCGCTTCAATGTCGTCCAGCGCCCGCTCCGTCAGCGTCAGGCGCGCGAGCAACCCCTGGAACTGCGTCAGCGCCGGAGCGCGCGCCGTCCCGCCGCAGACAGGGCACACGCGGTCCAGGTTGCCCTTGTTGCGCAGGGCCTCCAGGTACTCGGCGGCCTGGATGCGCTGGTGGTACACCTGCCCGCAGTTGCGGCAGTCGCACGGCAGCCACAGCGTGGCCAGCCTCACCGGCAGCGTCTTGGCGGAGCGCGCCAGCAGCCCCAGCATGGGCGGCGGCACGCGGGAGAGCACCACCTGGGCGCCCTGCGCCGCGACCTCCAGCACCTGTTCGAAGCGGGCCAGCGCCTCCGGCTCCGCCTTCGTCACGTGGCAGCAGTCGAACGCGACGCGCCCCTCCAGGCCCGCCGCCAGCCGGCGCACGTTGAGGTCGCCCTTGAGGGTGGAGGCCAGCGTGATGAAGGTGATGTCGTCCTGGACGATCTTCAGGTGCGAGGAGAGCTCGGACGACTCCGACGGCGTGCTCGCGCGCAGGTAGCGCAGCACCGCGGGGTCCACCGTGGAGAACTGCTGGCGGCGCGCGAAGTCGAAGAACTCCGTGGGCTCGTCCGCGAACTCCAGCGGCTGGGCGCACACGGGGCAGTGGTGCTCGGGCGCCCCGCCCTGCTCCAGGGCCTTGGCCTCGTCCACCAGGTTGACCAGCCGCAGCCGGTCCTCCTTGCAGAAGCGGCAGGTGTAGGGCGCCAGCAGGGAGAGCACGCGCGCGACGCCCGCGAAGCCCTCCACCATGTTGAGCTGATCCACCACGATGGGCGGCGCGTTGATGACGTACAGCCCCGCCACGCCCTGCGGCGGGTGCCCGACGAATTCGATCCACCGTCGCACGCCGAACGAGCTGATGCGCTCCAGCAGGCCCAGGTCCACCACGAGCAGGCCGCTGAGGCCCTTGGTGGACGAGGACAGGGGGAACGTCTCGTCGATGACGCCGGACACCCGGACGTGGAGAAGGTTCCCCACGCGCACGGTGTTGATGCCGGCATTGGAAGTTTGGCTCTCCACCCGCCTTACCCTCGCTCCAGACAGAACAGCAGGGACTTGGGATGCGCGGCCCTGCGACGCGCCTCCCCCAGGTCCACGGCGCACGCGAACTCCGTCGCGCGTCCCGGGACCACCCGCACCGCCACCGCATCGCTGTGCTCCAGGATGCGGCGGAGCCCCAGCCCCGCCCCTCCCCCGGAAGCATCCACCTGGGCCTTGCCACCCCACGAACGCAGCACCCGGATCAACGGCGACGCCTTCAGCCGTCCGAAGCGATCCACGCCCTGCACCCAGGCCCTCCCCTCCCCCACGCCCCACTCCAGCAGACACGCATCCTCGGGCGCCACTTCCCGCACCTGGTCCCGCCGGTGCGCGTACCGGGGCACCCCGGCCTCGTCCACCGGCGCGTCCAGGAGCGCGTTCGCCGCGAGCTCATGCGCCACGTCCGCCACGAGCCCCGCCGCCACCCGCGAACCACCCGCCTCCAGCACCGCCTCCGAGGCCGCCTCGCACGCCGGCCCCACCTGCGCCACCTTCGTCAGCCGCGCGCGCCCGGTCCGGACCTGGAGCGGCAGCAGGCTCGAGCCCCGGAGCAGCGAGGACAGCAGCGCCACCTCCCAGGCGGAAGGCTCCCCGTCCGGCTCCCGGGTCGCCAGCAGCAGCGCGGCCGGCTCACGCTCCAGCAGGGGCACCTGCGCGGCGCCCAGCCGCCCGTCGAACAGCACCAGGCGCGGCGTGTGGGCCACCCCATGCCGCAGCAGGAGCCCATCCCGGGCGAGCGCCCCCGCCGCCCGCTCCAGCGCGGCCGGCGTCAGCGACTCGTCCGGAGTCAGCTCCAACAGGGGGGTCTTCGAAGGCGTCGCGGTTTCCAAGGGGCCTACTAGTAACGCAGCCGGATTTCGGTGAAGAGGCCCTGGGGAGGCGCCGGGAAGCCGTGCGACTCCTCATAGCTGGCGTTGAAGAGGTTGGTGCCCAGCAGCGAGACCGCCACGCGCTCGTGCACCTGGAAGCCCACGCGCGCCGAGGCCGTGATGTAGCTGGGCAGCCGCACGCGCTGGGTGGTGCCGGTGAGCTCGTCCACGACGAAGCCCGGGTCGAAGCGCGGGCCCACGAACAGGCCGTAGATCTCCACGAACGCGACCTTGCCGATGTTGGTCCGGCCGCGCGCGTAGATGCGGTGGCTGGGCGCGTAGTCCAGGGTGTAGTCCGGGCCGCCGTCCGCGGGCAGGGCCCGGGCGTCCAGGAACTGGTAGGCCACGTCGAAGGACGAGTTGAGGGCCGGCACCTGCGCCGCGGCCTCGGCCTCGAAGCCCGCCACCCGCGCGTCGCCCAGGTTCTTGAACTGCGACGTGGAGCCGAAGAGCAGCTCCTGGTTGATGAAGTTGTTGGCGCGGTTGAAGAAGGCCGTGCCCGTCAGGCGCACCTTGCGCTCCAGGGGCCAGAAGTCCACCGCGGCCTCCACCGTGTCCAGCGTCTCCGCGCGCAGGCCCGGGTTGCCCAGCAGCGTCGCGGCGTACATCTGCTGGTTGATGGCCAGCTCCGCCAGGGTGGGCGCGCGGAAGGCGCGGCCGTAGTTGGTGCGCAGCGTGAGCAGCTCCGGGATGGCGTGGAACACGACGCTGGCGCGCGGGGAGACCTGATCGCTGCGCGCCGTCCACACGCGCTCGGGGATCTGGTAGCGGTCGTAGCGGGCGCCCGCGCCCACCACCAGCCGGTCCGTGATGCGGTACTCCGCGTCCACGAAGCCGCCCAGGATGGTCTGCTTCGTGTCGTCCAGGCCCAGGCCGGAGAGGATGTTCTGGTTGTTCACCTGATCGGCCTTCACGTCGCCACCGACGGTGAGCGACAGGCGATCCAGCGAGAAGTGCGCCCGGGCCTCGCCGCCCAGCCGGCGGCGCTTGCCCAGCGCGGACTCCAGCGCGCCCGTGACCTGGTTCTCCAGCGCCACGTCGCGGCGCTTGAAGAAGGCGTAGCCCTGGGCGAACACGCGCACCTTGTCGTTCAGCTGCTGATCCACCTGGATGGAGGTGTTCAGGTTCTGCACGTGCTCGTTGTCCTGCGCCGTGTAGTGGCAGCGGCCGCAGTTGCCCACGGTGGAGATGTTCTGGCCACCCGGACGGCCGATGTTCGCGTCGGTGAAGTCCGCGTCCAGCGCCAGCGGGCCCACGCGCACCTTGCCGTTGACCTGGTGCACCAGCGAGTCCTCGTTGTCGTCCACCTGGCCCACGCGCGGATCATTGAAGAGCTGGGGGCCGTCCGAACCGAAGCCGTAGTAGCCCAGCAGCGCCTCCACGGGCCCGCCCCGGCCGGCCACGGTGCTCTGCAGCCGCCACGTCTTGTCCTGGCCCGCGAGGACGCGCGCGTCCGCGCCCATGTTCTGCCCCTTGGGGATGAGGTCCGAGGGCTGCCGTTCGATGATGTTGATGACGCCGCTGAAGGCGTTGGAGCCGTAGAGCGACGAACCGGGGCCGCGGATGACCTCCACCTGCTTGAGGTTCGTCATGGGCGTCGTTTCGTCCGCGTAGAACTGGCCCGTCCAGGGGTCCGTCAGCGGGCGGCCGTCCTTCAGCAGCAGCAGGCGGTTGGACAGGTAGTTGGAGCCCAGGCCGCGCGCGCTCACCGCCGCCTTGCGCATGGAGCCCCGGCGGCACTCCATGCCGGGGAAGTACTGGATGGCTTCACAGAGCGAGAACTGGCCGGTGCCTTCCAGCTCCTCCGCGGGGATCCACGACACCGTCAGGGGCACGTCCGCGATGCGCTGGCGGCGCTTGGACGCCGTCGTCACCACCGCCTCGCTCAGCACGCGGCTGACGGACTCCTCCAGCGCGTCCACGGCCAGCGGATCCGGCCCGTCCAGGCCCGCGAGCCCCGAGGGCGGCGGCATGGCGCGATCCGGGCTGGGCTCCGTGAAGGGGGCGCGGTCGGGGACGTTGTTGTTGCTCAGCGGCTGCGCGGGCGGCAGCGGAACGCTCCCCGCGGAGGCGTCCGCGGGCGGCGGGGTGGTGGGCGCGTCCAGGGACAGCGGCCCGCTGGTGGAGGGGCCGTCGTAGGGCGAGCCCGGGGTGGCGACCGGCAGCGGCGGCGGCAGCGCGGGGGTCGTCGCCGTCGCGGCGGGGGGATCCGCCACCGGGGTCGCGGGATCGCTGGTCACGAACGGGTCGTCCACCAACGGCCCCGTGTCCGGAGCGGCCGGCGGCGTCACGGGCGCGGGCTTCGTCCCCTTGCGCGGCTTCGCGGCGCGCGGCGTCCGGGGCGTGGCGGGCGTGACGCGCTTGCGCGCGGGCTTCGTCCGCGTCTTTGGCGCGGACTCCGCTTCATCCTGGGCCCGACCAAGCCCCGGCGACAGCCATGCGAAGGCGCACAGCAGCAGGGACAGCGACACCCGTGCGCTCCGACGACCCAAAACCTTCTTCGCCGCATGGTTTTGCGGCCCAAAGTACCCAGTCGAGTCCATCGATCTCAATTCCACGAGGGAAAGCAGAGCGCCTTCAACGGTCCTGTACGCCCCGGTTCAAAGCCGATGCGCCTGACAATCGTTCCAACGGGCGAACTTCCAACCCTGAACGATAGCGCTCAAGACGGGACGCTACCGCAGTCCTTCGACCGGGGCCAAGTCGTGGCCTCCGATGCAGGCAAATCCCGTGAGTCGTCCCCAGGTACGCTCACGGATCAGTCCTTCCAGGTTCAGTCGTCCGGCTGTTCGGAGGAGACGGCCAGGTCCTCCGTGAACGGCGGCAGCGCGGGGCCCAGGGACTCGGATTGCACGAGCACCGGGGTCTCCACGCGCAGCTCGGGCGCGTCCGCGAACACGGGCTGGCGGCGCGGCGGGCCCTGCGTCACGAGCCTGCGGAAGTCCTCGAACTCGCGACCCGGAATGGCCGTGAAGGCGTCGAAGGGGGCCACCGCGCCCACGGCGGACAGGGACTGGGAGAGCGTGTCGCCCGCGCCCTTGAGTTCCACCAGCACCGCGCCCGGCACCCGGCCGCTGCGGAACAGCACGCGCAGATCCTTGGGAGCATGCGTCACCGGCACGAGCGCGGCCTCCGCGCCCCGGGCCTCCAGCATCTTCACCGCCGACTCCACGTTGGGCACCGGCACCAGCTTGAAGTGCTTCTGGGCATCCAGGTCGCCGCCCAGGACGACGTGGGAGACGAACTTCGGATCCGCGGGGCCCGCGCCCTTGACCAGCGCCATGCGCTTGCCGGCCAGGTCCTTCACGGAGCCCTTCTGGGTGGAGATGATGGCCCAGCGCTGCTGCGTCTCACCGGCGCGCGGCGCGTACGCCACGGGCTGGGCCTTGGCGCCCAGTTGGACCGCGGCCCACGCGTCCACCACGGCGAAGTCGATGAGCCCCTCCCCCACCGCCTTGGAGAAGTCCTCGTAGCGGCCGAAGCTGCGGGCGGCGACGGGGCGGCCCAGGCCCGACTCCAGCTTCTGGGCGAGCGCTTCGGCGTACTGGAAGCGCTCCTGACCGTCCGACAGCGTGGTGGCGAGGAACACGCCCAGGGTCGCCTTCTTCGGCGCCGCGGACGCGGGGGAGGCACTCAGCAACAGCACGGCGGCGAGCATGAGGCCGCGGTGCGCGACAACGGATGGCGTCTTCACGGCGTCTCCTCCGCGGTGACCCCGGCCGGGGCGGCGCCCGAGGCGTCCCCCAGACCGTAGAGTCCCTGCAGGCGATCCTTCCACTCCCGCACCTGGGCGGCGCGGGGGCCCGCGCCCGCCGCCAGGTAGCGGCGCCAGGCCTCCACGGCCTCCGCGGGCTCGTGGCGGCGCTCCTGCGCGTCGATGCCCAGGTTGAGCGCGGCGACGGCCACGCTCGGCTCCAGGCGCTTCCACGTCGCCAGCGCGCCGGACGTGTTCCCCTGGCGCCAGTCCACGCACGCCAGGTTGTGCTGCACGAGCGCGTCGTCGGGCGTCGCGGCGAGCGCGGCCTTCAGCGCCTTCTGCGACGCCTTCATGTTCCCGGAGGAATACGCGATGGCCGCCTCGCGGCGCAGCAGCGCGCCGGTGAGGGCCCCCATCCAGCGGGGCTGCCCGGGCATGGGCTTCTTCTGGGCGGTGGTGAGCAGCTTGCGCGCCGGCGCCACCTTGCCCTGGCGGTACAGCACCCACGACTCCGCGAGGGCCCGCGTGTTGGGCCAGGCCCAGGCCGGCGCGGGGGTGAGCGCGCGCTTCAGCCCGGACGAGGCCTCCGCGAACCTCCCCTCCTCCGCGCGCGCGAGCGCCCGGGCGAAGGTCGCGAGCTTCGCCAGGTCCGTGCGCTTGCCCGTGCCCACCCGGTCCACCGCGTCCAGGTCGCGGTGGGCCGCGGCGGCGTCACCGGCCTCCAGCTTCGCCAGGGCCCGGCGCACCAGCACGCGCGGCAGGTTCGCCTCCGCCACCTTCGCGGCGGACTTGGACGGACCCGCGTCCGACAGCCGCTGCACCGCGGCGTCCACCTGGCCCAGCTCCACCTCCGCGAGCGCGGCGCCCGCGGACGCCTCCGCGCGCTGATCCGGCTCCTGCGTGGCTTCAGCGGACTGGGTGAACGCGGCGAGCGCGGCCTGCGCGTCCCCGCTGCCCAGCCGGGCGTAGCCCAACAGCAGGTGCTCGCGCCAGGTCGCGCCCGGCAGCGTCACCGCGCCCTCCATCACCTTGCGGGCCTCCGCGAACTGACGGCTGTCCAGCAGCACCGCGCCCAGGCGGCGGGCCATGGGCACGGAGCGATCCAGGTCATACGCGCGGCGCAGGTCCCGCATGGCGTCATCCATGCGCTGCGTGCCGGCGCGATCCCTGGCGCGGTGGGCCAGCGCCCGGGCCAGCCACTGCTTCGCGCCGGGGTGGTTGGGCTCCACCTGGAGCGCGCCGCTGTAGTCCTCGATGGCCTGATCCCACTGGCCGGTGGCGAAGTGATCCGCCCCCAGCAGCATCCAGCCCAGGGCCTGACGCGGCGCCATCTCCACCACGCGCCGGTGCACCTCCACCGCGCGCTGGAAGCGGCCAGCGCGGCGGTTGACGGAGCCCAGCGTCGCCCACAGCTCCAGGCTGCCGCCGCCGGCCTTCACCGCCGTCTCCAGGAACTGGATGGCCTCCTCGTGACGCGACTGCGCCTGGAGCGCCTTGCCCACCGCGATCTGCCCCATCAGCAGGCCCGGCTGCAGTTGCAGCACCTTGCGGAACTCGGTCTCCGCCTGCGCGGGCTGCTTCTGCGCGAGCCGCACGTCGCCCAGCAGCAGGTGCGCGGCGGGCGTGCCCCCCAGCTTCACCAGGGCCAGCGCCTGGGCCTCCGCGCGAGGCACGTCCCCGGCGGACAGGTACAGGCGCGCGAGGCGCTCCTTCGGCTCCGCGACCTGCGGGAACTTCGTCACCAGCCGCTCCAGCAGCGCGCGGGCTTCCGGCACGCGGCCCTCCATCTCCAGCACGGCGGCCAGGCCGATCTGCGCGGGCGCGGACTCCTGGCGGCCCGCCTGGGACTTCTCGAAGGCGGCGCGCGCGGCGGGCGTGTCCCGGCGCAGCAGGTGCGCCTTGCCCAGCAGCTCATGGATCTGGAAGTCGTTGCCGGCGAGCTTCTCCGGGCGCAGGGCCAGGTAGCGCTGCAGCCGCGTCACCGCCCGGTTCCCGTCCTGCGCGTACAGGTAGTAGCTGGCCAGGTAGTAGTGGACGATGAGGTGGTCGGGCTGATCCGCCGCCGCCACCTGCTCCAGCACCGGCACCGCTTCGGCGAAGCGGCGCAGCTTGAAGTACGCGGTGCCCAGCGGATACGCCAGCGACAGCTCCCCGGGGTGCTGGGCGAAGACGGGCTGCAGCCGCGCCGCCGTGCGCTGGAAGTCCTGGACCGCGTTGGCCGCGCTGCCCAGGCCCGCGGCGGCCGCGACGGACTGCGGATCCTGGGCCAGGGCCTGCTCGAAGAGCTGGAGCGCCCGGCGGAACTTCTCCTCCGCCTCCTTCTTGTCGCCCTTGGCGGCGGCGGCGTTGGCGGACACGAGCGCCTGCTCCCCCTGCTCCGAGAGGCGCTGGGCCTCCGTGGCGGGCGGAGGACGGAACTGCGCGAGCGCCGTCGGCGGGCCGGCCAGCGTGGCCAGCAGGACGAGCGCGGTGGAGGCGCGGCGCGGGGAGCGGGGGAATGGGCGCATGCGGTTCATCACGGCGAGGGGGCGGGACTGAATTCAGCGACGATGACGGTGATGTCGTCGCGCTGGGGCTGGCCGGCGCTGAAGGCGCGCACGTCCGCGAGGAGCGCGTCGCGCAGGGCGTCGGCGGGGAGGTGGGCGTTGGCCTGGAGCGCGGCGGCCAGCCGCTGCGTGCCGTACAGGCGGTTGGCGCCGTCACGCGCCTCGGTGAGGCCGTCCGTGTACCAGACCACGATGTCGCCGGGCCGCAGCTGCGCCTGGCGCGAGGTGAACTCCGACGCGACGTTCGCGCCCAGCAGCGGGCCGCGCGCCGGCAGGGAGGCCATCTGCCCGGTGGTCCGGTTGAACACGGCCGCCGCGGGGTGTCCGCCCGCCGCGTAGTCGATCTGCCCGTTGTAGACGTCGATGACCGCCAGCGCGCTGGACATCTGGTGCTCGCCCCGGCCCACGTTGGCCAGCGTCACGTTGAGCGCGGTGATCAGCATCTGCGCGTGCACCTGCGACGGCTCGCGCAGCGTCATGGCGGACGCGAAGCCGCTGGTGGCGCTGGTGGCCACCAGTGACGTGGACAGGCCGTGGCCCGTCACGTCCCCGATGCCGATGACGACGCGCCGGTCATCCAGCGCGGCGCGGAACCACCAGTCGCCGCCGCACGCGTCCGCCGGCACCACGAGGCCGGCCAGCCGCAGGGGCCCCACCGTCACGGCGTCGCGGCCGGGCAGCAGCGTCTCCTGCACCGTGCGCGCGAGCGACACCTCGCGCTCCAGCTGTGCCTTGGCGCGCACGTCCTCCAGCAGCACCTTGATGCGCTCGGCCATGTGGTTGAACACCACGCCCAGCGTCGTCACCTCGCGGCCCGCGCCCGGCGCCGTGCCCGCGCGGGCGCCCAGGTCACCGGCGGCCAGCTGCATCACGCGGTGGGTGAGCACGCCCAGCGGCTTGGTGATGCGCCGGCTCTGGTACGCGGCCAGCACGCCCGCCAGCACCACGAAGCCCAGGCCCAGGCCCACGATGCGCAGGGTGTTGGCGCGCACCGCGGCGCGGTTGGCCTCCTCCAATTCGTGCAGCTGCTTCTGCAGCTCCTCCAGCGAATAGCTGATGACGACCACGCCCTTGCCGGCCTGGGCGCCGTAGTCGAGCGGCTCCTGGAACTCGAAGACGGGCTGGCCGTTGAAGAAGGCGCTGGCCCAGCGACGCTCCGCGGTGCGGCCCCCGGAGGCGGAGCCCAGCTTCGCGGCCGGGTCGCTGTCCGCGACGAGCTGCGAGTCCGCGTCGAACATCTGCACGCGCAGGATGTTGCGGTTGTCCGCGATGATGGAGCGCGCCACCTCCGTGAGGAACGCGTAGTTGTTGTCCCGCAGGCTGGTGGCGGAGGTGAGCGCCAGGGTGTGGCTCACCGTCTGGCCCAGCTCGCGCGCCTGGGACTGCAGCCGCTGCGTGAAGCGGTCCGACGCCTCCGTGAGCTGCGACTCCGTCGTCTTCGCCGACAGCGCCGCCAGCAGGCCCACGATGATGATGACCAGCGCCCCGGTGGTCAGCAGCAGCAGCTGATCCAACCGCAGCCCGCGGATGGCCGCCACGTTGGGCAGCTCGCCCGCTTCCAGCGGCGCGATGAGCGTGTGCGTGCCGTCCGCCTGCGGCAGCCCCACCGACCCCGTCATCCGGGTGGCCGTGTGCTCCCCGGGAAGGACGGTCAGCTCCCGGGAATGGGTGCCGGTGTACTCGGGGGGAGGCGGCGGGGTGGCCCCCGCCGTCGCGTCCGGGGACGCATCAGGGGCATCAGGCGCGGGGTTCAAGCGCGTGTTCGTACGGGACAAGGCACACCTGGGGAGGCCCGCTGGGGGGATACACGGGCGGGGCGGCGCGGACTCTATCTCACTTCCTCATTGACGCGAGGAGCCCACCTTCCAGCCGTTTCAACGGATCCGCCCTGCCCCTCCCCGACCGGGCAGCCGGCCGCTCCCCGTGTCTTCCACCCGGACTAAGCGTGGGGCCGTGGGGGGATCCGGGCGCCCGGTGGGGGGGATGGATGAGTTGTGCTCATTGCCGCGTCGCGCCACCGGGGGCTGAACGGGGGGCGGAGAACACCGTTGCACGCAGGTCCTTGAGTCGGAGGGCCGCGTTCGGAGTATAGGGGCCTTCCCTTTCCCCTTTTTCGAGGTCCTCCGCGCGTGTCACGGCCCCGGCTGATCAAAGAAAACTCCGCGCCGCTTTCGCTCGCCCGAGAGCAGCTCATCCGCATCCACGACCTGATGGTGAAGGCGCGCGTCCTCGAGGAGCGCCTCATCCAGATGTACAAGCAGGGCCACGGCTACTTCTGGATTGGCGGCCCCGGTGAGGAGGCGTTCAACGTCCCCCTGGGCATGCTCATGAAGGTGGGCGAGGGCCTGGACTACGACTACCTGCACGCGCACTACCGCCAGTCCGCGACGCTGCTGGCCATGGGCGAGGAGCCCATCGGGGCGCTGCGGCAGATGAAGAACACCGCCACGGACCCCTACTCCGGCGGCCGCAACTTCGCGGGCCACTTCACGCGGCGCTCGAAGAACATCGCGCCCATCACGTCGCCCATCGAGGTGCAGTACTCCATCGCGCCGGGCACGGCGATGGCCCAGAAGCGCCACGGCGGCGATGCCATCACCATCGTCACCGGCGGCGACGCGGGCACGGCCGAGGGTGACTTCCCCACCTGCCTGGTGTGGAGCAGCCGCCCCGCCAACCCGCTGCCCATCCTGATCATCGTCACCAACAACAAGTGGGGCATCTCCACCACCGCCGACGGCCAGCACGGCGAGACGAACATCAGCGACCGCGCGCGCGCCTTCAACATCCCGGCGAAGACCATCAACGGGAATGATCCGGTGGAGTCCTACCAGGAGCTCCAGACGGCGATGGAGTACGTGCGCAAGGAGCGCAAGCCGTACTTCATCGAAGCGCGGGTGTCGCGCCTGTACGGGCATTCGTCCGCGTCCGGCGCGAACTTCGTCAACGAGGAGCAGGACTGCCTGCGCCTGTTCGAGGCCCGCCTGGAGCAGGAAGGCGTCCTCAGCCGGGAGCAGATGGAGGAGGTGCGCAACCGCTACAGCGAGGAGCTGGCGGCGGCGGCGCGCACTGTGCGGGATGAACCGCAACCCTCTGGCGACAGCATCTGGGACCACATCTACGCGGAGAAGAAATAACCATGGCGAACATGGCACAGGCCATCCGCATGGCCCTTCACTACGCCGAGGAGAACCTGGGCGTCACCGACATCTTCGGCGAGGACGTGGGCGCCCCGCTGGGCGGCGTCTTCACCTGCACGCAGGGCCTGAAGACGGCGTGGAACAGCCCCCTGGACGAGCGCGGCATCATCGGCGCGGCCATGGGCCTGGCGATGGCCGGCAACCGCCCGGTCGCGGAGATCCAGTTCTGCGACTACATCTACAACACCATCGACCTGCTGAAGATCGCGGGCAACACGCACTGGGCGACGAACGGTGACTGGAACCTGCCCATGGTGGTGCGCACGCCGGTGGGCAGCGGCATCCGCGGGTCCATGTACCACTCGCATTCCTTCGACGCGACGATGACCCACATCCCCGGCTGGAAGGTGGTGATGCCCTCCACGCCGCTGGACGCGTACGGGCTGCTCATCTCCGCGTGCCAGGACCCGAACCCCGTCATGTTCCTGGAGCCCAAGGCGCTGCTGCGCGTCAAGGGCGACGAGCGCATCCCGGGCGAGCCCGACGACGACCGCGCACTGTCGAAGCTCATCGACGCGCCGCTGGGGGACCGCTCGCAGTGGAAGCCCCAGTGGCCGACGCTGGAGGCGTTCTCCGTGCCCATCGGCAAGGGCAAGGTGGTGCGCGAGGGCACCCAGGTCACCGTGGTCAGCTACGGCCGCACCCTGCCCCTGTGCGCGAAGGCCGCCGATCAGCTCAAGGAGGACGGCTTCAGCGTGGAGGTCATCGACCTGCGCTCGCTGTGGCCCTACGACTGGGAGCTCATCAAGGCGTCCATCCAGAAGACGGGCCGCGTCCTGTTCGTGAACGAGGACACGGAGGTCACGAACTTCGGCGAGCACCTGGTCCGGCGCACGGTGGAGGAGCTGTTCTACTCCCTGCTCGCGCCGCCCCGGCTGGTGGCCGGCAAGTTCATCCCGGGCATCGGCCTGGCGGACGCGCTGGAGATGGCGTCGGTGCCGCAGCAGGCGGACATCACCTCCGCCATCCGCTCACTGGCCGGCGAACAGCCCTGAGCGGGCCTGCCCACACCGGGCGTCCCTGCTTTCGTACGTGAAGTCGTCAAAGGGCCGTCGTTCCTCTTTGGAGGTCCGACGGCCCTGTCGTTAGAATCACGGATGCCTTGTCCCAGCCCATCGTCCGCACCATGACCCCCGCCCCCGACGCCAACGCCTTCCGCATCCGCCGCGCGCGTCGAGGCGACGCCGAGGTCATGGCGCTGCTCCTGCGCGAGCTGGGCTACCCGCAGGGCACCGACCAGCAGACCGTGCACTGGGTCATCAGCCATCCGGAGATTGAGATCTTCGTGGCCGGCGACCCGCAGGACCGCGCGGTGGGCATGGTGTCCTTCTCCCACCGTCCGCAGCTGCGGCTGCGCGGACGCGTGGCCACCGTGGACGAGCTCGTCGTGTCCGAGGGCTGGCGGCGCCGGGGCGTGGGCCGCGCGCTGCTCGCGCAGGTGGCGCAGCGGGGCAAGGTGCTGAGCGTCAAGCAGCTCCAGCTCATCGCCCCGCTCAACGTCACCGACGAGACGCGCGCCTTCTACAAGGCGTGCGGCTACGTCGAGGGCGACTCCGGCGTGTTCCGCCACGCCGAGAGCGAGACGCAGCGCTAGTCACGGCCTCGCGCCCTGCCCTCGCTCACGGAGCGGGCCGCCCGATTCGCGGGCGCCCCGGACTCCCGGTGCGGTGGGTGGGCCGCGAGCAGGGCCTTCAGCGCTTGAAGCTCGCGATGACCCGGCGCAGGCGCTCGTGGTCCTCTTCGCTCACGTCGATGAAGCGCACGCCGATGGCCTCCGCCTCGTCGCGCACCCAGGCGATGACGCCGGTGAGGTGGAACTCCTCGCCGTCCACCACCATGGCCAGCCGCACCTGCGACCCCACGTCGTAGGCCTTGCGCGTGCGCAGGCACAGTCCACCGGCGGACAGATTGAGCGAGTACGCCCGCAGCGCGCGCGCCGCGTCCTCCGCCTGCTCGAAACGCACCTCGAACCGGGCCGCCACGCGCTCCTCGGCGCGGCGGTTCAAGTACGGGTCTGGCTCCACTGGCCCATCCAACTTCGTGTTCATGCGCACCCTGACCCCCTCGGTCCTGAAACGGGAAGTGTCGGCTGGTTTCCAGGCCCGGTTCAAGGGGCCCCGTGAGGTGGAACGGCTCGTGTAAGTCCCAGACTACTTCCACGCCAGGAGTTTCCGGATGTCTTCACGTCTCGTGTTGTTGGGTGGTGCCCTGTTGCTGGGGCTGTGGGCGGCGGGCTGCGACGATGGTGAGACGATCCGCCCCCCGGCGGATGCGGGGACTACCGTGGATTCCGGGGTCGATGCCGGAGATTCCGGGACCGTGGACCCGGGGGATGGCGGCACGGGCCGTTCGGACTTCACCTGCAACGTGGTGAAGCAGGACGGGTGCGCGGCGGCAGAGGACTGTCTGTACACGGACCTGGCGGATGGCGGCACGGGCAGCCGGTGCTTCCCGGGCGCGTGTGATCCGGTGCGCCAGGAGGGCTGCCCGGCCGGGCAGCGGTGCACGTACGTGACGCTGGAGGGCGGGGACACGCAGCGCCAGTGCGTCAGCGCGGGCACCGCCACGGAGGGCGCGGCGTGCACGCTGGCGGCGGACGCGCCCGCGGGGCAGCGCTACGACTCGTGCGCGGCGGGCCTGTTCTGCAAGAACGACGTGCTCGCCGACGGCGGCACCGGCTTCTTCTGCCGCAAGCTGTGCCACGCGACCTCCGACTGCGCCTCCGGGGACTGCAACACCGTGCTGCGCCTGCCCGGCACGGACGAGCTTCCGCTGGTGTGCGGCCCGCCGTCCGCGGGGTGTGATGCGTTCGCCCAGGACTGCCAGGGTCCGCTGGGCTGCTATCCCGCGACCAACGGCCCGGTGTGCGCGGGCAGCGGCACGCTGACGCCGGGCAGCCCGTGCGAGTTCAGCAACCAGTGTTCACCGGGCAGCACTTGCGCGGTGTCCGACGGCGTGGGCACGTGCCGGACGCTGTGCCGCCTGCCTTCGGGTTCGCCCGCCTGCCCGAACGGCACCTGCCGGGCCATCGCCAACAACGGCGACGTCGGCGCCTGCGTGCCCTGAGGAGGGCCGAAGGTGGAGGGTGAAGGGTTTTCCCAGGGGGGGCAGGTTCCCGGCCCTCCAGGGGAGCCTCCCCGTCCGGGTGGCCCGGCCTTCGCCCCTTGCGGTGGAAGTCGTCCCGGGCCGTTTCCCAGCGCGGGCCGCTCGGGGCTCCCGGCGGATTGGCGCGTTCCGTGAATCCTCCGGTCGCCAGGAAGCGAGGTCGTGCACATTGTCTTGCGCCGGGAGGGTTGTGGGCATGGGTCTGACGAAGGCGCTGCGCTTTGGCTGGGTGGGTGCCCTGGGCCTGATGATGGGCTGTGGCGGCGTGGAGGAGCCGGGGCTGGAGCCGACCGGCGCATCCGGCAGCACCGACGCGGAGGTCACCGCGCCGGCGCCAGCCGTGGAGGCGGCCCCCACGTTGACGCTGCATGACGACCGCAAGGTGCAGGGCACCCCGCCCGTGGCGCCTCCGGCCATCGCGTTCCAGCCGGGCTTCCACCAGGCGCTGCGTGAAAACAACTCCGTGGGGAGCCTCACCACCTACCGCCTGCGCGTCCCCGTGGGGCGCGCGGGCAGCCGGGTGCGCGTCACCTTCCGTTCGGGCAACGGCAGCATGACGCTGCAGCGGGCCACCGTGGCGAAGGCGGGCGAAAACGGAGCGCTGGCCTCCGCGCCGGTGGCCCTCACCTTCAATGGCCAGCCGGGCTTCACCGCGAGCACGCGCTCGCTGGTGACGTCGGATCCGGTGGCGTTCCCGGTGGGGTTCCGGGACGAGGTGGCGATCTCCTTCGAGGTCCGGGGCGAGCTGGCCCAGAGCCGCATCGAGGCATTCCCGGGCAGCTTCGCGCGCTCCGGTGCGTACGCGACGACGCAGGGCGCGCTGGGCGGACAGCCGTGGGAGTTCGCGCAGGCCGTGGCGACGGTGGACGTGGAGGGCGCGCCGGGCCGGGCGTTCGTGGCCATCGGCGACAGCATCACCGAAGGCTACATGGACACGAAGAACGACACGCGCAACGCGTGGCCGGCCCTGGTGGAGCAAGCGCTCGGGGTGCCGGTGGTGAACTCGGGGGCGTCCGGCCAGGGCTTCTGGGACGCCAACCTCCAGTTGCCGCAGGAGGTGCTCGCGATGCAGGGCTTCACCGACTGCATCGTGCTGCTGGGCACCAACGACCTGGCCTCGGAGGGCATGACGCAGGCGAAGCTGGAGCAGCGGATGACGCAGCTGTTCGATCAGCTCCAGCCCCGGTGCCGCCTGTGGGTGAGCACGCTGCTGCCCAAGGAGAAGACGAACTACGGCAGCTACGAAGCGGTGAAGTCGCAGCGCCTGGAGTTCAACGCGTGGCTCCGTGCCCAGACGCGCGCGGAGGTCATCGACCTGGAGGCGGTGACGCGCCAGCCGGGCAACGTGCACCTGTTCCTGGACGGCCTGGAGGTGGACGGCATCCACCCGTCCGAGGAGGGCCACCGGGTGATGGCCGCCGAGGTGGTGCGCGTGCTCAAGGCGAAGGGCGGCCTGTAGTACCCCGGGGCGGCGCGCCGCGGCTGGAAACGACGGGGCGGGTTTGAATAGGTTCGGGGTCCGCGCGTCCGAACGCAACCCCCTGTACCGCGTCCCTCCCGGAGCCTCCATGCGTGCCCTGTCCGCAAGCCTCGTCGTCGCCTGCCTCGCCCTGCCCTCGCTCGTCCATGCGTCGTCCCTGCGCTGCGAAAACAAGCTCGTGTCCGAGGGGGCCTCCACCGACGACGCGCTGATCAAGTGCGGCGAGCCCATGTCGAAGCGCACCCGCACGGAGTACGTCAGCGACCGGTACAGGCAGCGGAGCCCCACCGAGGAGCGCACCGTGGAGGTGGGGACCACCTCCACCGTCGAGGAGTGGACCTACAACTTCGGCCCCCACCGGCTCATGCAGGTCGCCATCTTCCGCGACGGCCGGCTGGTGGACGTGCGCAGCGGCAGCTACGGCACCGAACTCCCCGAGAAGACGAACCGCTAGAGCGGCCCCAGGTACCGGGCCAGGTACTGGCGCATGAACGCCGGCCGCTGACGCGCCGTTTCACGCAGCTCCTCGACGTTCACGCGCCACCCCTCCACGGAGGCCGGCTGGAGCCAGCGCGCCACGTGCGCGGGCATCTCCGGCGCCAGTTGCTCCGCCACCGCGTCCACGTACGCCACCACCCGCTCCGGGGCGAAGGTGTGCTCCAGGTGCCAGAGGAAGCGCTCGACGAACCGGGCCTTGAACCCCGGTGACTGGAGCAGCCGCCGCAGCAGGACGGTCGACGACTCCAGCGAGGGGTCCTCCAGCACGCGCCCCAGGCTGTCGAAGGCGGGCTCCGGGCGGAGCGCGTAGTCCAGGTCGTACACGAGCCAGCGCCAGCGTCCATCCTTCCCGTGGGGGGCCTCCGGCGCGCCCGTGCGCAACCGCCAGAACTTCACGTTGTTCTGGGGCCAGTCCTGGTTGCCCAGGTAGAGCTGGGCCACCTGGTAGTCGATGAAGTCCTCCACGTCGATGCGCGCCTCCACGTGGGCGTAGTGCTCCGGCACCGCCAGGTCATGCGTCCGCACATAGTCGAGCAGCTCCAGGTAGGGCTGGGCGTCCCCGTCCTCCCCCACGTCCAGCTCGCCGTCGCGCTCCAGGATGACGACCTTCTTGCGGTCCACGCCGTGGTGGGAGGCGAGGTAGTACTCGTCGTAGCGCTCGCGCAGCTCGTGCAGGCCCCAGTATTCGCCGTCGAGGAACACGAGCGTGGGACGGCAGGCCTGGAGCGCCAGCCGCGTCTGCGCGAGCAGGCCCTGCAGGGCGCAGTCGCGCAGCCGCGCCTGTCCCTGGTCCTGCCCGGACGCGCGCACCAGCAGCCGCGTGAAGTCCGTCACCGACGAGCCGGGAAACACCGGGCCCGCGAACGTCTTCGGGCCGTACTCCTCCCTGGCGTACAGCCGCAGGCCCTTCTGTGGCAGCACCGCGCTGCCGGAGCCGTGGATGCGCACGCCCGCGTCCTGCGCGAGCACGCGCGCGCCCGTGGTCTCGAACCACTCCACGTGGACGGGGCGCTCCCACGCCTTGCCGTCCTGCGTGTAGTTGCCCACCCATGGCTCCTCCGGGCTCGCCTCGAACACGAGGCCGGGGACGTAGATGCCCAGGTCCGAAGCGAAGAAGTTCGCCGCGTCGGTGACGAGCGACAGCACCGGCAGCGTGTACGGCGCCCGCCCGATGAGGAACGTGCGCGTGCGCACCGGCCCCACCGGCTCCGCGCCCACGTACTGCCGGAAGCGCACCACCGAGGCCTGGGGGACCTCCTCCTGGGGCGCGCCCCACCGCAAGCCCTCCAGCGCGGTGGCGGGCGTCGTGGGAACGAAGGCCCACGTCACGGGCGGACTGGCGCGGGCGAAGAGCGCGATGGGGCCGGTGTAGAGCGGCGACGCGGGCGTGGGCGTGGAGCCGTCCCGCGTGAAGTACGTCCGCACGCCCCGCGCCGTGGGCAGCGCCAGCAGCGTCTCCGGGTGGTAGAGCCCGGGCCTCGCGTCGAACGCCAGGTGCTGGAAGTCCACGCGCGCCCGCGCCGTGCCGCCCAGCGGATGCTTCGCCACGACCTCCAGGCTCAACGCGCGCCGGCCCGGCCACCACGGCAGGCTCCAACGGCCAGCCTCCACGTCGGCGAAGCCCAGGAAGTGCCCGTCCTCATAGACCTCCACCCGGGGCACGCCCACGTCGCTCGACACCGAGCCGAACAGGCGCTGCTGAACCGGCTCCTGCCCGTCGATGGAGACGAACGGACGCGCGGGCAGCACCGCCTCTTCCAGCCGGCGCTCCGGCTCGGGCCCGCAGGCAGCCCCAAGGAGGACGAAGAAACCTACGAAGACGGAGGCGAGGTGGCGGAGACCCATGGTGTCTCCTTCCTCTATCAAACAATCGTTTGACCTCACACCGTCCTATGACACAGCGCGACAGCAGCTCCACCCGCCAGGGCCTTCAGGCAGGGATGGCGGTGCCTTCGAGCAGGCCGTGCTTCTGGAGGAGCGCGGCCAGCGCGGGGGGCGCGAGCATCCAGTCCTCGCGGGTGGGCACCCAGCGCACCGGGGCCTGGACGGCGGCGAGCCGGGCGTTCACCTCCGCGATCATCGGGGCGAAGGTGGGCTGCGGGATGTCCCAGCTCCCCACGCCCGCGGTGACCTCCACGGCGCCGGGCTCCACGCGCACCGCGGGCTGCCCCTGCACCGGCTGCACGGAGAAGCCCGGCAGGTACGGCTGCATGGCGGCCGACAGGCGCTCCAGCAGGGACGGGTCCTCGAAGGGGTGGGCGCCCTCGAGGTCGAAGAAGGTGGGCAGCTGCGCCTGGAGCTCGTCGCGCAGGGGGTTCTCCCGGCTGTCGCGCCAGGCGTGCTCGGCGAGGAGCCGGGCCTCGAAGGGGACGCGGATCTCCCAGCGCTCCAGCAGCGCGAGCAGCTCCGCCACGCGCTCCACCTCCTCCCAGGGCGGCTCCACGCGCGTCACCCAGGACACCTCCGACACCGTCTGCCCCCGGCGCTGGCCCGTCACCCGGTCCCCCTGGCGCAGCTGGAAGGGCGGCGCGTTCGTGAACTCCGGCTCCGGATAGAGGGCGGTGTGGAGCAGCCCCTCCCCGGCCTCCGGGCGCAGGCGCGCGAAGCCGTGCTTCGGGTTGATCTCCTCCACGGTGAACGTCTCCTGGGCCATCCCACGCGCTCCTGACTGGCTTGAGTAGGGCTCTTCTCTAACCGGTGTTCCGCATCCCCGCCGCGATGCCGTTGAGGGCCAGCAGCAGCGGCCTGTCACACGCCGCGTCCCCCTCCCGCTTGCGCTTGAGCAGCTCCACCTGGAGGAAGGACATGGGGTCCACGTAGGGGTTGCGCAGCGCGATGCTCCGCTGCAGCTGCGGGTTGTTGTCCAGCAGCTTCCCCTCCCCCGTCAGCGTCTTCACCGCGCGGCGCGTGCGGGCGTGCTCCTGCTGGATGCGCAGCCACAGGGGCCGCGTGGACGCGGGGGCCAGCTTCGCGTACCGCGCCGCGATGGCCATGTCCGTCTTCGCCAGCACCATGGTCACGTTGTCGATGACCGCGTGGAAGAAGGGCCACTCCTTGTACATGCGCTGCAGGAGCGCCGCGCCCTCGGGCGTGGCCGCGTACGTCTCCAGCGCGGTGCCCACGCCGTACCAGGCCGGGACGATGGCGCGCGTCTGCGTCCAGGCGAAGCTCCACGGAATGGCGCGCAGCGTGTCCAGCCCGCCCGCCTTGCGCTTGCTGGGGCGCGAACCGATGGGCAGCGCGGAGATCTCCTCCACCGGCGTGCCCGTCATGAAGAACTCCACGAAGCGCGGGTCGTCCCACACCAGCGCGCGGTATTCCTTGCGGCCCTCCTCCGCCAGCTGGTCGAACGCGGCACGGAACGCCGTCTCGTCCTCGGGGGACGGGCGCGGCTGCGCATCCAGCGTGTGCAGCAGCACGCCGCCCACCACCAGCTCCAGCGTGCGCTGCGCCAGCTCCGGACGGGCGTACTTGTGGTCCATCGCCTCGCCCTGTTCGGTGGCCTTGTAGGCCCCGGCCACCGTGCCCGGCGGCAGCGCGAGGATGGCCGTCTGGGCGGGACCGCCGCCGCGCGCCACCGTCTCACCCCGGCCGTGGAACAGGCGCAGGGGCACCTCGTGCTCGTCCGCCACGTGGGTGAGCGCCACCTGCGCGCGGTACAGCGCGGCGCTCGCGGCCAGCAGGCCCACCTCCTTGCCGGAGTCGCTGTAGCCCACCATCACCTCCTGCACGCCCCGGCCCTTCAGGTGCTGGCGGTACTCCGCGTGCGCGAACAGCGTGCGCAGCACCTGGGGCCCCGCGTCCAGCGCGCCCAGCTGTTCGAACAGGGGCGCCACGTCCACGGTGGCGCACTGGCGCTCCTCGTCCCAGAGGCCCGCGTGCTTGAGGCACTGGAACGCCGCCAGCACGTCGTCCGCGGTGGAGGCCATGGAGAGGATGAGCGTGCGGCAGACGGACTCGCCGCCCTCGTCCTGGCCTTCGCGCAGCCTCTCCAGCACCGCCATCAGCCGGGCGCCACCCTCCGTGGGCGCGGGCCCGCCGTTGAAGGAGGCCGCCGCGCTCACCGCGTCCTCGGCCGGCGCGCGCACCTCCAGCTCGCCCAGGCCCAGGCCCAGCGCGCGCACGCGCTCGGACATGCGGCGCACCTCGCGCAGGCCCCCCTGTTCGGCGCGGGCCGCGAAGAGCGACCGCTCCAGCACCGCCAGGTCGTCCCCCAGCGCCTCCGGGGAACGGTACGCCTGGGGCGCGAGCTGGGAGGGCCGGCCTTCGCGCCGGGCCACGACGTGCTCGAGCGCCAGCGACAGGCGCTCCTCCATGAAGCGCAGCTTGCGGCGCCACGGCTCACCCGACGTGCGGGGGCCCTGCTGCTTCGCCACCTCCGGCAGCGCCTTCGCGTCCTCCTCCAGCGACCGCTCCAACTCCTGCGTGGGCCGCGCGTGCCGCTCCGACTGGGACAGCATCCCGCCCAGGCGCTCCACGTCCCGCAGGAACAGCCGCAGGCCCCGGGCGCGGTGCGCGCGCAGCGTGTCCGCGAACACCTCCGGCGTCACCAGCGGGTTGCCGTCCATGTCCCCGCCCACCCACGAGTGGATGCGCACGGGGGTGTCCAGCGCGCCCAGCGGCTCGCCGTAGGCGCGCTCGAAGGCCCAGTCCAGCGCCTCCGGCAGCCGGGCCACCGGCTCCGACAGCATCTCCTCCACGTACCAGTGGACGTTCTTCACCTCGTCACCCACGGTGGGGCGCTCGCGGCGCAGCTCGTCCGTCTGCCAGAGCGCGGTGATCTCCTCGCGCATGGACAGCAGGTTGGCGGCGGACTCGCGCGGGGTCAGCGCCACGCGGTCCCGCTCTTCCAACAGCCGCGCCAGCCGGTACAGCTTCTCCAGCAGCGTCCTGCGCACCGCCTGGGTCGGGTGCGCGGTGAACGTCAGCGTCACCTTCAACGTCCCCAGCGTCTCGCGCACCTTCTCCGAGCTCACGCCCGCGGCCTTCAACGCCAGCAACGACGCCTCCAGCGACCCCCGCTGGGGCCGGGTGGAGGTGGGGCTCGCGTGGGCCCGCGCGCGGCGCAGCCGGTGGTGCTGCTCCGCCAGGTTCACCAGCTGGAAGTACACGGAGAAGGCGCGCAGCACCGGCTCCACCTGCTCCGACGGCAGCCGCCGCAGCACGGCCGCCAGCTCCGCCGCCGCCGCGCGCCGGCCCGCCACCGGCCCACGCCGCCGCTGGATGGCCAGGTGGCGCACCTCTTCTTCCTTGTCGAACAGGGCCTGCCCCTCCTGTTCGACCAGGACTTCTCCCAAGAGCCGGCCCAAGAGCCGGACATCCCGCCGCAGCGGGGGATCCACGGGACGTGTACGCGCCATAGCGACCCGAAACGTAGTCCCTCGACGCGGAGCGCCACCTACCCATTCTTCGCTTTCTGCCCGCCGGAAGACGGAGACCTGGTCCGTCCTTGTGGGAATTTTTTAACCTCCCGGTCTTCCCATCATCCCATGGCTTCCACTAAAACCTCGGTCATCCCGGACCTCACTGGGATCCTTCCAAACTGGAGTGGCAATGCGGAAACCCCCGTCATGGCTTGCCTGGAGCCTGCTCGCGATCGCCCCGTCGGCGTACGCGGAGCGCGCGTGGTACGAGAAGCCGCAACCCGACATCGCGCCGCCGTCCACGTCCCTGCGCAAGCAGGCCGTGGACGTGTCCGACGACCTGCCGCACCGGTTGGGCGAGCAGCAGAAGGAGCTCAAGGCCCAGGCCCTGAAGGAGCGCATTGAAGGCAGCGCTCAGGCGGGCCGGGTGCACAAGCTGGGCAACGGCAAGTTCGTGGAGCTGGAGCTGGAGCGCACGGACCGCATCTTCGTCATCCTGGTGGAGTACGGGACGCAGATCCACCCGGTGTTCGGCAACCCCGTGACGAACCCCGGCGGTGACGTGCCCGGGCCGCTGCACAACGTGATTGCCCAGCCGGACCGGACGGTGGACAACACCACCATCTGGCAGCCGGACTACGACCGCGCGCACTACGAGCGGCTCTACTTCGACTCGACGCCGGGCGCGGACTCGGTGGCGAACTTCTACAAGGCCGCGTCGTCGGGCCGCTACACCGTCAACGGCGCGGTGTCCGAGTGGGTGCGCGTGCCGTACAACTCCGCGCGCTACGGCAACAACCTGTGCGGCTCCTCCAGCTGCTCCAACTCCGTGTGGCCGCTCATCAGCGACGCCATCAAGGTGTGGACGCAGGGCCAGGTGGCCGCCGGCAAGACGCCCGCGGAGATCAAGGCGTACCTGGACACGTTCGACACGTGGGACCGGTATGACCACGACGGCGACGGCAACTTCGACGAGCCGGACGGCTACATCGACCACTTCCAGATCGTCCACGCGGGCGTGGGCGAGGAGACGGGCGGCGGCGACCAGGGCCCCAACGCCATCTGGAGCCACCGCTGGTTCGCCTACAGCACGGGCCTGAGCGCGGACGGCCCCGGCCCCGCGTACAACCCGAACGGCGGCACCCGCTTCGCGCCGAACGTGGACAAGTGGGTGGGCGACTACACCATCCAGCCGGAGAACGGCGGACTGGGCGTGTTCGCGCACGAGTACGGCCACGACCTGGGCCTGCCGGACCACTACGACACGACGAACGCGGCGGACAACGGGACGGGCTTCTGGAGCATCATGTCCTCGGGCTCGTACCTGAACGACGGCACCACGGACATCGGCAGCCGGCCGGGTGACTTCTTCGCCTGGGACAAGCTGCAACTGGGCTGGCTGGACCACGCCACCACGACGCACGGCCTGTACTCGTACCACAAGCTGGGCCCCTCGGGCGTGACGTCCAAGAACGCGAAGCAGGCGCTGGTGGTGAACCTGCCCACGAAGCCCCGCCCGCAGGTCACGACGCCCCCCATCGAAGGGCAGTTCTCCTGGCAGGGCGGCGCGGCCAACAACCTGGACCGCGTGCTCGTCAAGACGGTGAAGCTGCCGAACAAGACGCCCATCACGTTCACGTTCTCCACGTGGTTCGACATCGAGGAGGACTGGGACTACGCCTACGTCGCGCTCGCGGTGGAGGACGGCCCGTTCGTCAACCTGCCCAGCCCGGTGAGCCGCACCACGAACCCGTGGGGCAACAACCTGGGCAACGGCATCACCGGCCTGTCCGACGGCTGGGTGCCGCTGTCGTTCGACCTGTCCGCCCACGCGGGCAAGAAGGTCACGCTGAAGATCCGCTACAAGACGGACGGCGCGGAGTTCGGCCGGGGCTTCCTGGTGGACGGCTTCCAGCTCTGGGCGAAGAACAAGTACGTCTTCGGCGACGACGCGGAGAACGGCGACAAGTACTGGGATCAGGCCACGTTCTTCCTGAACGACGGCAACCAGACGTTCTACGACAACTACTACATCGCCGAGTGGCGGCAGTTCCGCGGCTATGACGCGGGCCTGGAGACGGGGCCGTACAACTACGGCTTCAGCGCGGACGGCCTCGGCGACTACGCCGAGCGCTATTCGTACAACCCCGGCCTGCTCATCACCTACTGGGACACGTCCGTGCCCGACAACCGCGTGTCCGTGCACCCGGGTGAGGGCCGCATCCTGCCCATCGACTCGCGCCCGCAGCCCCTGCAGCGCAGCGACGGCCGCTACTGGTCCGGCCGCGTGCAGACGCACGACGCGACGTTCGGCCTGCAGCCCAGCTTCCCGCTGTCGCTCAAGCCCAACGGCTTCCCGCGCAGCGAGTACCCCTCGCAGCCCGCGGTGCCGGTGTTCAACGACCTGAACGAGTTCTGGTCCGCCACGCAGCCGTACGCCGGCGTGAAGGTCCCGAAGACGGGCACCATCATCGAGGTCCTGAGCGAGAACAAGGCCGGGACCGTGATGCAGGTCCAGGTCCGCCCGGTCGACTGAAGCCGTCACCGGTTGGAGCGTTGAACCGCTGAACCCGGAGGCCGGTCCCGCGTCGTCGCGGGGCCGGCCTTCGTCGCATCACGGACGGGGCGCGGCGCGCGGTTGCAGGAATCCCGACACCCGCGCGGAGGTCCCCACGGAAGGGGCGACCGGGGCCGCTAGCGTGCGCGCCATGGCCGAGTGCCCCATGGATCCCGCCTCCCCCTCCCCTCCCCCCGAACCGCCCTCCGAGGTCGCGCGCGCCGTGGCGCTGGAGCCCGCGGATCCGCTCTCACAGCTCAACCAGGCGTTCCGGGACGCATACGCCGCGCGCCGCGACGCGGTGCTGTCGCGCATGGGGCCGGTCATCGCGCAGATCGACGACGTGCTCATCCTGCGCAAGGGAGGCCAGCGCTTCGAGGCCCCCGCGCGCACGCGGCGCTACCACGCGTACAAGGTCGTCACCCACGTCCCGCTCGCGCTCTACGTGCTGCTCGCGCAGCAGCCGGAGGCGCTGGATGAGGACACCCGCGCCCGCCTTCGCACCCTGCGCGGGCTCATCACCGCCTCGCGCGACGGCTTCGAGGCCCGGGGACTTCCGGCCGAGGCCCTGGGCCGGCAGCACCGCGTGCTGGACGCCTCGCTCGCGCTCGTGGACGACGTGCTCCGCGCGGGCCGCGTGGCGCGGGAGGACCTGGCCACGTTCATCCACGCCCAGGTGCCGGACCTGCTGAAGAACGCGGAGGACGCGGCGAGGGACCAGATTGAGACCATGCACGCCTCCGTGGAGGCGTGGAAGCGCCAGATGACGCCGGACGAGCGCGAGCAGCTCCGGGCGGTGGTCGCCGCCTCGCACATGTCGCGGCCCGGCAACGTGGCGACGCAGTACTTCACCCTCACCCTGGGAGAGCACTGGGAGGGCCGCTTCCACGAGGAGAACCAGCACCCGGGCAAGCGCGTCCTGTCATCGGAGGCCACGTTCGACGAGGCGGCCGCGTTCTCGCTGCTCGCGACGCACGTCCTGGACGCGCGGACATCCAGCGGCATCTTCGGCGAGGAGACGCGCATGGCCCGGGACCTGCTCGCGGACGCGGCGGAGCGCATCCTCGCGGAGATGTTCAAGAAGGCGCCGGAGCCCGAGCCGTCGTAGGCCCCACGGCCCTCTCAGGCCTGCTGGAGCGGCAGCATCACCTCGAACTCCGCGCCCTCGCCGGGCCTGCTCTCCAGGGACACCCGGCCGCCCTCGGCCTCCACGATGGTGCGGGTGAGGTAGAGGCCCAGGCCCAGGCCGCCGTAGTGGCGCTCGGACACCGCGCGGCCGTAGCGCTCGAAGAGGCGCGAGCGCTGCTCGGGCGCGATGCCGATGCCCCCGTCGCGCACGCGGATCCGCGCCGCCGCGCCGTCCGTCGTGAGCGTCAGGGACACCGGGGTGCCCGCCCCGTACTTGAGGGCGTTGTCCAGGAGGTGATCCAACACCTGGGCCAGCCGAGGCCTGTCGAAGCAGCCCGGCACCGACTCCGGGGCCTCCACCGTGAAGGGACAGTGCTCCAGGGCGAAGCGCGGCGCGAACCGCGCGGACACTTCGCGCACCAGGGCGGCGACGTCCATGGCCTCGCGCTGCAACCGGAAGGTGCCGGCGCTGATGCGGGACACGTCCAGCAGGTCGTTCATCAGCTCCGTCAGCCGGCGCACCTGCCGGTGGCCCGTCTCCACGTGGGCTTCAATCACCGGCGCCAGCGGCGAGTCCGGGTGCGCCCTCACCGCGCGCGAGAGCACCTGGAGCTTCAGGCTGAGCGGCGTCAGCGGCGTCTTCAGCTCGTGGCTGGCGACGGACAGGAATTCGTCCCGCAGGCGGATGGCGTCGCGCGCGCCCTGGAGCAGCCGCGCGTTGTCCACGGCCAGGGCCGCCAGGTTCGCCAGCTCCTGCGCGAACTGGAGGTCCTCGTCGCCATAGTGGCGACCGGACCTGGTGAGGATGAACGTCAGCGCGCCCAGGATGTGGCCCCGGGCCATCAGCGGCACCGTGAGCAGCGAGCGCATGCCCACCTGGTGCATCGTCGCCAGGTGGTTCGCGTCCTGCGCCACCGCCTCCAGCAGCGGCGCCGTGACCTCCGGCACCAGGGTGGAGCGGCCCGTCGTCAGCGCCACCGAGGGCGGATAGACGGGCTGGTCGCGAGGAACGGGCGACAGGCCCCGCACGGTATTCGCGAGCGGCAGCTGGGCGGGATCCGCCGTCACCACCTGGGAGCGCTCGAAGTGGCCGTCCTCGTGCAGCAGGTCCACGAGGCACCAGTCCGCGTGCGCCGGCACCGACAGGTTCGCGAGCGTCGCCAGCGTGGCGGCCGCGTCCAGCGACGACGAGAACAGCTCCCCGGCCCGGGCCAGGAACGCGGCCCGCTCCTCGCGGAGGCACTGGTCCTGGATGTCCGAACAGGTGCCCACCCACTCCTGCACCTCGCCGTCCGGCCCCAGCACCGGCGTGCCCTTCGCGAGCATCCACACGTAGACGCCATCCGCGCGGCGCACGCGGTAGCGCGTGGAGAAGGACCGCTTCGCGGCGACGGCGTCCGCCCAGGACGCGAGCGCCCCCGCGCGGTCGTCCGGGTGCAGGACCGTGAGCCAGCCCTGGTTCCCGAACGCCTCCAGGGACTGCCCGGTGAAGGCCTGCCAGGCCGGCGCCACCGGCTCGCCCCCGCCCGCGCGGACATCATGCGACCAGGCGATCCGCGCCGCCGTGTCGAGCATCCGCCGCAGCCGCGAGGACTCCTCGCGCAGCGTGGCCACCTCCCGCCGCAGGGCCTCCACGTCGGTGGATGGTGGGGCGGCGGGAGGATGCGAATCCGGAGGGGCGGAGGTCATCGCGGGCTCAGTACACGTTGTACTTGGCCCGGAGCGCTTCGTGTTCCTGCGCGTTGCGCGAGGGGCGCAGGATCTTCTGCGCGTCGTGCAGGTAGTACCAGAAGTCGCTCTTCACCGGCCGCAGCGCGGCGACGAGCGAGTCCACCGTCGGCGCGCCAATGGGGCCCGGCGGCAGGCCCAGGCGGGAGCGCGAGTTCCACGGGTCGGACTTGTCGCGCAGCTTCTTGAGGAACGCCTTGCGATCATTCCACTCCGCCAGCTCGTAGCGGCTCGTCGCGTCCACGCCCAGGGCGAAGCCCTTGTCCACGCGCTTCCAGAGGATGCCGGCGACCAGCGCGCGCTGCGAGGGCATGGGCTCCTCGCGCTCCAGCATGGAGGCCATCACGATGATGTCGTGCAGCGACCGGCCGCTCTTGGCGATCTCCTCCCGGTGCGCGTCGTAGAAGCGGGCGCGGAAGGTGTCCAGCTGCCGCTGGATGAAGGCCTCCACGCGGAAGCCCTCCACGACGATGCCGTAGGTCTCCGGGTACAGGTAGCCCTCCAGCCCGCGCGTGGGCAGCGGGAACGGCGCGGTGAAGCGCTCCGGGCGGCTGGCCGCGGCGATGTACTCCCCCGGCTTGATGAGCCCCTGCGCGGCGAGCACCTGGTCGGTGTCGCGCAGGCGCCAGCCCTCGATCATCACGAAGGGCACGTCCTCCGGCAGCGGGGCGCCTTCCAGCGCGGTGGCCAGCTGCTCCACCGACGCGGTGGGGCTCAGCATGAAGCGGCCCGCCTTCACGTTGAGGCTGCCTTTGCGCCACAGGTGGAAGCGCCAGACGCGGGCGTCGTCGAGGAAACCCTGGGCTTCCAGCTGCTGGCCCAGCGAGCGCGCCGACGCGCCCTTCTTCACCACGAACTCCTTCGGGGTGGCCTCCGCCGAGGCGTGGGGCGTCGTGACGGCCTTCTGCATGTACCAGAACGCCCCGCCCACGCCCGCGACCGCCAGGACGATGAGCACGAGGAGCGCGACCAGGATCTTCTTCATGGGCGGCAAATTATCACCGGCCCCGACGCTGCCAATGAGAACCGCCCGAACCGCGACCGGGCAGGCAAACGCAAGCGCCCCCTTCTCAACACCCGCCAGGGACGTGGAGCTCCAGCTCGCCCGGCGTCAGCACCTCGCAGCCGTCCCGGGTGACGAGCACCGTGTGTTCGAACTGGGCGGACAGGCTGCCGTCCGCCGTCACCACCGTCCACCCGTCCGGCATCATCCGGATGTCCGGGCGGCCCAGGTTCACCATGGGCTCGATGGTGAGCACCATCCCCGAGCGCAGCGTGATGCCCGTGCCGGCCTTCCCGACGTGGGACACGTGCGGGGGGCCGTGCATCTGCCGGCCGATGCCGTGCCCCCCGAACTCCTCCACCACGCTGCACCCCTCCGCCTTCGCCAGCGCCATCACCGCCGCGCCAATGTCCCCCAGCCGCGCGCCGTGCCGCACCACCGCCACGCCCGCGTCCCGGCACCGCCGCGCCACGTCCACGACGTGCTTCGCGTCGGAGGACACGTCTCCAATGAGGAACGTGGCGGACGTGTCGCCGTGGAAGCCATCCAGGCACGTCGTCACGTCCACGTTGACGATGTCGCCGGATTTCAAGAGTTCGTCCCGGCGCGGGATGCCATGGCACACCACCTGGTTGCGGCTGGTGCACACCGTGGCGGGAAACCCCTTGTAGCCAAGCTGGCTGGGGGTGCCGCCCCGGCGCGCCGTGTCCTCGCGCACCCAAGCGTCGATGTCCGCCGTCGTCACGCCCGGCGTCAGCTTCCCGGCGACGTGCGCCAGCGTGCCGGCCGCCGCGAGTCCCGCGAGGCGCAGCCGTTCAACCTCGGTGCCCTTGAAGAGTGGAATGCCCATGGCAGGCAAGGTGGCACCCGCCCCTTCGGAGCGTCCAATGCTGTTCTGGCATCGTCCGGCCGGGTGCACCCGGCGCCCATCCCGCGCTAGCCTGGGGCGCGTGAGCATCACGCACCTCCAGTCCTTCGTCGCGGTGGCGGAAGAGGGCCACGTGGGCCGGGCCGCGCTCCGGCTCCACCTCACCCAGCCGCCGCTCAGCCGTCACATCCTCGCGCTGGAGGATGAGCTGGGCACGCCCCTGTTCGAGCGCATCCCCCGGGGCATGCGGCTGCTGCCCACCGGAGAGGCCCTGCTCCACCACGCGCGCCGCATCCTCGCGGAGGTGGACGCGGCGGCGGACACCGTGCGCGCGGCGGCCCGGGACTCCAGGCCGCCCCCGCGCTGAGCGTCCGTCAGGGCCTCATGTCCACGCGCTCATGCCGCCAATGCGGCGCAGCATCAGGATGGGGCCGTCGTCCATGCGGCGGCCGCGCAGGTCGATCTCACAGTCGATGACCCAGTCCCCGTGGCCCTCCGGGTCCATGATGCGCTGCTGGGCCTCCCACTGCCGGGTGCCGGCCTCCTTGAGCTGGGTGTTCGCCGGCTTGCGCGCCTGGGGCGTGAGCACCACCAGCTTGTGCTCCTCGAAGTACGGCGCCATCGCCTGCTCCAGCTTGGGCGCGGTCCATTCGCCCAGGGCGTTGTCCAGCATGCCCAGCGCGTCCAGGAAGCGGCGCTGGCCCAGGGCGCGCAGCAGCCGGTGCAGCTCCTCGCGCACGCGCGCGGCGAAGGCCTTCGGGTCCTCGGTGAGCTCCTTGGGCTTCAGGTCCACCACCGGCTTCGCCTCCAGCGGCGCGCCCGGGTTCTTCATCCGCTCCCACTCGTCCAGGAGGCTGGAGTCCACCTGACGCAGCGTCGCGCGGAGGTGGTCGATGATGTCGTCCACCTCCTCGTTGCGGAACTTCTCCGGCACCGTCTGCGCCAGCGACTTGTAGACGTCCCCCACGTAGCGCAGCAGCACGCCCTCGCTGCGCTGCAGGCCGTACTCGCGCACGTAGTCGTGGAAGGACATGAAGCGCTCGAACATGTCGCGCACGATGGCCTTGGGCCGGATGTTCTCCTCGCCCACCCACGGGTGCTTGCGCGCGAAGGCGTTGAAGGTGCCGTAGACGAAGTCGCGGTTGGGCTTGGGCCACTCCAGCTTCTCCAGCTCCTCCATCCGGTCGTCGTACTCCATGCCCTGCGCCTTCATCTCCTGGATCTTCTCGCCCTTGAGCTGGTGCAGCTGCGCGTACAGCACCACGTCCGGGTTCTCCAGGATGGACTCCACCAGCGTGACGACGTCCAGCGCGTACGTCTCCACCGCGGGGTCCAACAGCTCCAGCGTCTCATGCAGGTACAGCGACAGCGTGTGGTTGAGGCTGAAGTCGCGTTGCAGCTCGCCCGCCACCTCCACCGTGGAGGAGCGGCCCTCCCACTGCACCACCTGCACGATGCCCGCCTCGCGCAGCGTGCGGAAGTACATCGCCGCGTCCTTCAGGAGCTTCTTCTTCGTGTACTCGGAGCTGTGCGAGCGGCGCACCAACTGCACCAGCCGCTTGTAGCCGCCGCTGCCCTCCGTCTTGTCGCTCTGGAGCAGGTTGAGCAGGAGGCCGTGGCTCACCTCGAAGCGGGACTCCAGCGGCTCCGGCATGCCGTTCTGGAGCCGCTCGAAGGTGCTCCGGTCGTACTGCACGAAGCCCTTCTGCGGCGGCTTCGCCTTGGGCGTCTTCTTCTTGCCCGCGGCCTCCTTGGCCGCCTGCTTGATGTTCTCCACGACGTACTCGGGCGCCTGCGCCACCACGCTGCCTTCGGTGTCGTAGCCCTTGCGGCCCGCGCGGCCGGAGATCTGCTTGAAGTCGCGCACGCTCAGCGTCGTCAGCTTCTCGCCGTTGAACTTGAACAACTGCGTGAAGAGCACCGTGCGGATGGGGATGTTCACGCCCACGCCCAGCGTGTCCGTGCCGCTGATGACCTTGAGCAGGCCCTGCTGCGCCAGCTTCTCCACCAGCAGCCGGTACTTGGGCAGCAGGCCCGCGTGGTGCATGCCGATGCCGTGGCGCAGGTAGCGCTGGAAGTCCTTGCCGTAGGGCGTGTCGAAGGGCGCGTCCATCAGCGCCTGCCGCAGCTCCTCCTTCTCCTCCTTGGTGTTGAAGTCCACCGACATCAGATTTTGCGCCTGCTCGGCGGCGGCGCGCTGCGTGAAGTTCACCAGGTAGATGGGGTACTTCCCGCGCGCGATGAGGTCCTGGATGGTCTCGTGCAGCGCCGCCTCGCGGTAGTCGAAGTCCAGCGGCACGGGGCGCTCGGAGCTTCGCACCGTGGCCACCTCGCGGCCGGTGAGCTGCTCCAGGCTCTGCTCGATGATGTGCGTGTCCCCCAGCGTCGCGGACATCAGCAGGAACTGCGTCTTGGGCAGCGCCAGCAGCGGAATCTGCCAGGCCGTGCCGCGCTCCTTGTCGGAGTAGTAGTGGAACTCGTCCATCACCACCGCGTCCACGCGCGCGGACGCGTCGCGCAGCGCCAGGTTCGCGAGGATCTCCGCCGTGCAGCAGAGGATGGGCGCCTCGCGGTTGATGCTCGCGTCGCCCGTGAGCATGCCCACGTTCTCCGGGCCGAAGGCCTTGGAGAGCTGGAAGAACTTCTCGTTCACCAGCGCCTTGATGGGGCACGTGTAGAACGACACCTTGCCCTCGGCCATGGCCTTGAAGTGCAGCGCCATGGCCACCAGCGACTTGCCGGAGCCCGTGGGCGTCTTGAGGAACAGGTGCTTGTCGCTCAGCAGCTCCAGGATGGCCTCCTCCTGGGCGGAGTACAGGCTCAGCCCGTTGGTGGCAACGTAGCCGACGAAGCGGTTGAGGATCTCATCGGCGTCGAGAGGAGGCTCGCCGGGCTTCGGCAGCAGGGCGGCGAGCGGGGCGCGGGTGTCGGCTTGGGCACTCATCAAGGATGACTCTAGGGGTTGGCGCGGGGGCCACCGTGAAAAATCGCGCGCTGGTGGATTCAAGTTGTTCGAACGCGACAACCGCCCTGGTGTCCAGGGCCGCGCTCACCGGGCGACGTACAGTCCCAGGGCGATGCGGCCCTCCCGGTTGGGGTTCAATCGCCGCCGGGCGCAGCCAGCGCACCCTCCCGGCCTGCTCTGGTGACAGGCAGAGTACTTCCGTCACCTCCAGCGAAGCTCCAGCCAGGCGGGCCCTGCGGCCTTCAACCCACGCGGCGGGGACTCACGGGCCCCTCTTTCTGGCCAGGGCACCTGCTCGCTGCTCCTGGCCGCGTCGGCGGAAGACTTCCACCGCTTCCTGCGCAAGAGCGCGGGTGCCTTGGCCTTCTACAGCGCCAGCAAGGGCTGGAGCTGCTGCTGTCCGGGCGGGCCCCGTCGAACAGCTCCAGATCAGCCCGGAGTCACGCGCCCGCCAATTTCCGGGAAACGCTCGTACGCCCGCACGAGCGCCTCAAGGTGCGCGGGGTTGTCGAGATCCAGCGGCGTCTCCGTGAGCCGAACCACCCACCCGCCCGTGGCCGTGCGCCGCGCCCGAGAGAGCAGGTCCGCATCGCGGGCAGGGTCCGGGAACCCGAGGCTCTGTGCGGTGGCTGCCGACCAGTAGTTCAGCCACCCGAGGTAATGGGGGATCTCAGGCGAGCGGAGGTGCTTGGGAAGGTTGAGCGCAGGGAGTCCCCGCGGCGGAACATGCGGCTGCTCCATCGAATGGCGAAACTGTTTCGCCACCTCCGGCGCCACTCCCTCCGGCAACACGCGCCCCCAGAACGCGCGTGCGCCTTCCGCCACGCCTTCCAGCATCTCCGCCGCCGCTGCGATGCCGACCGCATCCAACGGCAGCTTTGCGTGGACATCGAGCAACGGCTGGCCGCCCGGCGCCTGGCGCCCGGATGTCCGCGACCCATGAACCGTCACCGGGTAATTCTCGTCGCCGTTGCACAGCAACGGGAACTCCCCGCGCACCGCCGCTTCAGCGAGCCACCCATCGCGTCGCGGCAACGCGATGGGCCGCCCCTCCTTAGACAGCTCCCACTCCAAACGCACACCAGAGAGCGCCCGTTCGATTCCGTGGACGACCGCGAGCGTGCGACCGTCGTCGCCCACAAGCGCAGGCGCGAAGACGATATGAATGAGGGTTCTCTGCCTTGTCATCGCTTACACCCCGTGACGACAACATGGAGGGATATATCCTCGTCGAGCAACGCGTCTTTGTGCGCCTGGGTGCTCACCCTGACAACGAATCCATAGCCACATGCCTCCGCGATGTCCCGCTCTTCCTTCAGCAACGGCACTTGCTCCAGGATCGTTCGCTCCCGGAGGAAGGCATTGTATGTGTCAAATCGGTGGGTCTTGATCTCCCACAGCACGCGCACGCCGACTTGCAGCGCATCAAAGCGCACACCGCCCACGCGCACATCCATTCCGGGGTAACGGTTGGGCGGAAACGTGTCGGCGCACGCGTCATGCGAGGCATCCTCGCCCGCGTGCGGCACCGGTATGGGGTCGCACTCCAAACGGCGCTCCGCCGTCACCGGGACAGGCGGGTCGCTCCTGTTCGATTGGGACCTCTCCGGTGTGGAGTTCGCCTCCGGTTCCTGCGAGGCCCGAGGCGCGTCTCCGGCCCATAGGCCCGGCTCCCGGGTGGGCGGCAACATGCGCTTGTGCGGGCTTCGTGGCAGGGGCTGGGGGGGAGCCTGCCCTGGCTGCCCGCGGGTGGGGAGGCCCGTGCCGGGCACTGCGGGCGGGCGCACAGGCGCCCAAGCGTAGGTCTCAGGCACCTCCTGAGAGGTCGCACACCCAACTGCGGCGACGGCAACGACAACGGCCTGGCGGAGTGCGCTGCAAGTTCGGAAGTTCATTCCGAGCTTGCCAGGGTTTGGCTCATGGGCAGCAGGGCGACGAGCGGGGCGCGGGTGTCGGCTTGGTCGCTCCTCAAGGATGACTCTAGGGGTTGGTGCCCCGGGTCGCCGGGAAAATCGCGCGTCCCGGAACCGCTTCGCTGGCGGCAGGCGACCTGACGGCCGGCCCCGGGGCGGGCGCGCTGCGTGGGGCGGCCTGTGGACTGCTCCACAGTGGCATCGGCTGAGCCGCTGATGGCCGCTCCACGAGGAGGTCCCCACCCTGCGTGCTCAATCCCCAGAAGGAGGTCGTGCATGCGATTGGCAGGATATTGGCTGGGTGCGGTACTGGCGGGGGCGATGGTGCTGGGTGGCTCAGCGTGCGGCGCCGACGCCGATGACAAGGACACCAATCCTCCGCCCGGACTCCAGACCGTCGCGGACGCCGGCACGGTGCTGACGCTCACCGACGCGCAGATCGCCCGCGTGCTGCAGGTGGCGAATGAAGGAGAGGTGATGCTCGGCGGCTTCGGCGCGCCGCTCGCCACCGATCCCGCCGTGCGCGACTTCAACACCGCCATGGTCACCGAGCACACCGCCGCGCGGCAGCGGCTGGATGCGTTCCTGCAAAGCCAGGGCATCACCCCCGAGGACACCCCGCTGAGCCTCCAGTTGCAGGCGGAGGTCCAGCAGGTGATGGAGATCCTCCAGGGGCCCGAAGCACCCCAGGGCGCCGCGTTCGACCTGGCGCTGATGAGCGCACAGCTCAACGCGCACGCGCGCACCGCCTTCATCGGCGACAGCCTCCTGACGCCCCAGGTCACCCTGCCGGCCATGGCCCAGGAGCTCCAGACCCAGCGGCAGCAGGTCCAGCTCCACATCCAGGAAGCAGAGGCCCTCCAGATGCGGCTGCTGCCCATGCCCCCCCCGTAGGACCGGGCGGCCCGCTGTTCGCGCCACGAGCCTCCTGGAGCCACCAGGGGGCTCGTGGCGTTCGTGAGGCCCCGCGCCTCCGAGCGGCCCCCGTTCGTGGCGCCGCCCGGGAAAAAGCGGCTTGTCCTCTCAGAACTTGCGAATCCGGAGGTACGCCCCCGACCTGCTGGGGAGGATCCGACCCAGGTGCTTTCCAATCATGTCGGCCCGGTTTAGTAGGAAAAAGAACCGCCGATGCAAAAGCCGACCGAACCCACCTCCGTCCAGTCCGAGCCCCTCACCACGGGACGGATCCTGAACGCCACCTATGAGATTGGCACCGTCCTGGGCAAGGGCGGGATGGGGGCGGTCTTCCTCGCCCGCCACCTGCGGCTGCCGGGCAAGCAGGTGGCCATCAAGGTGCTGCACGGCGCCGAGTCGCTGTCGCCGGAGGTGGCGGTGCGCTTCCGGCGCGAGGCGGAGATCGCCTCGCGGCTGGGCCACCCGAACATCGTGGAGGTGCTGGACTTCGACACCCTGGAGGACGGCACGCCCTTCATGGTGATGGAGTACCTGCGCGGCGAAGGGCTGTCGCGCCGGCTGCGCAAGCAGAAGCAGCTGCCCCTGGCGGAGGTCTTCTCCATCTCCCGGCAGATGGGCGCGGCGCTCCAGGCGGCGCACCGCGCGGGCGTGGTGCACCGCGACCTGAAGCCGGGCAACGTGTTCCTGGTCCCCACGGAGGCGGGGGGCGTGGTGAGCGAGCGCGTGAAGCTGCTCGATTTCGGCATCTCCAAGCTCATCGACTCGCGCACGGTGCAGACGCTGGACTCGGTGCTGATGGGGACGCCGCAGTACATGGCGCCCGAGCAGGCCATGGGCCACAACAGCAACGTGGACGCGAGGACGGACCTCTTCTCGTTCGGCTGCATGGTCTACGAGATGATCGCCGGCCAGCCGCCCTACTCCGGCGACAACATCGCGGAGCTCATCTACCAGATCGTCCACCTGGAGCCCGCGCCCCTGCTGTCGCTGGCGCCGGGCACGCCCCCGCACGTGGTGGCGGCCATCCAGCGCGCGATGGCCAAGCAGCCGGCGGACCGGTATCCGGACGTGGGCTCGTTCATCCTGGACCTGACGGGCAGCCCGCTTCAGACGCTGCCCGAGTCGAAGCCCTCGCGCCCGACGACGCAGCCCCCCGCGTCCATCCCCCGGCTGCCCTCCCTGCCGTCCGAGGAGCACGTCCCCACCGTGGGCATGCGCCCCCACGCCGGGCAGGACGCCGCCGGGCCGGCGTCCGTCGACGCGTCGGGCCCCCGGACGGAGTCGCTGGACGCGCGGCCCGTCCCCCGCGCCCGCCCCGGATGGCAGGTGGGCGTGGCCGTGGGCGTCGTGGTCATCGCGGCCTTCACCGTCGCGTTCTTCTGGCGCGGCGCGGGCACGACGCCCCAGCAGGTCGCGGTGGTCACCCCGCCGCCCGCGGTGGTCGTCGCGCCGCCCGTCGACGTCCCGACGCCGACCCCGGAGCAGAAGAAGCCGGTGACGCCCACCGAGACCACGACGACGACGCCCACGCCGGACGCCGACCCGTCCTCCGACAAGAAGCCGGACGGGGAGCCATCCACCGACGTCAAGCCGAAGGTGGCGCGGAACCCGTCGACCGCGCCATCGCAGTCCGCGGAGAAGCTGCCCGACAACGTCCGCGAGGACCTGGCGGCGGCGCAGGGGGCGCTGGACGCGGGCCATCTGGAAGAGGCCCTGCTTCACATCCGCCGCAGCCAGCGCACGAAGGTCACCGGCGCGTCGTACTCGCTGCTCACCCGCGTGTACTGCAAGCAGGGCGATCTGGCGAATACGAAGGCCAATTGGACCCGGGTGCCCGCAACGGAGCGTCCCAAGGTCCGACAATACTGTCAGAAGCACGATATCGACCTCTGAGGTCGTCCCTGGCGCGCGGAGCGCTACGCAAGCGCGCCCCCATTCAAGGAGTTCCTGTGAGAGTTCTACTGGCAGTGAGCGTCGTGGCCCTGTCCCTGGGCTGTGCCCGGGGCGTGCGGCTCGACAGCGCCGTGGCGGGCATGAAGCCCGCGACGGGCAAGGTGTACTCCAACGAGGCCGGTGAGCAGGTCACCATCATCCCGCTGGAGCCGCACGACTCGAAGAAGGCGTTGGTGGAGTTCAACGGCACGAAGAGCGAGCTGGACGGCAAGGTCGTCATCGCGAGCGTGGATCGGGACCGCGGCACCGGGTACTGGACGAAGTGGCGCGGCCGCACCCAGCGCTTCGTCACGGTGCACGACCGGGGCGGCTTCGAGGACCTCATCCTCAGCCCTGCGGGCGCCTCCGGCTACACGCACCTGAAGCCGGACACGGGCCGCACCGCCGCGCTGAAGGTGGAGAAGGTCTTCGCGCGCTACGAGGAGGCGGAGGAGGACGGCGACCTCAAGCCCTTCCTCGACTTTGATCGCAAGTTCTGGACGGACCAGGCGGAGAAGGAGCTGGGGGAGAAGCTGGCCGAGGCGAACAAGGCGTGCGGTTCCAAGATGGCCACCACCATCGCGTGGGACACCATCCCGGATCCCATCCTCAACAAGCTGTCCATCCCCAGCTACTGCGCGGGCCCCCTGGAGTCGCTGCAGCAGCTGTGCAGCCGCTCGGAGGAGGCGAAGCGCACCGTCCAGCAGAAGGTCCAGACGGTGGAGTGCCGCGTGGACGCCAAGGCGGCGGTGACGCTGGAAGCCCAGAAGGTCATCTGGTCCGTGACGGACGGCGACCTCATCCAGGCCGAAGCGACCACCACCTACTTCACCGACAACCTCTAGGCCGGAGCCCAGAACAACATGTCACTTCGACACATGGTCATCGCCCTGGGGTTCGTCATGGCCCCGCAAGCCGCGCTCGCAATGGATCCGCCCTGGGCGCAGGAGAAGCGGCTCAAGGACCGCATGGTCCTGGAGTCCACCCGCGTGTGCACGGACGGCAAGGGGCACTACACCGTCCTTGTCCCCACCACGCCGGAAGCGGACGGCCAGCTGTTCTACGGCGACGGCAAGTCCTTCGTGCAGGTGCCCAACGTCAGCAGCAACAGCGCGACGCAGGCGGACTTCTTCGAGCCCCGCTTCTTCAACCCCAAGTCCAACCCGAACTTCCGCGGCGTGGACTACCGCGTGATTTCGCGGCTGGAGCTCAGCGAGGACGCGAAGACGTGCACGCTCAGCTGCGGCGACCGCGCCCTGCCCCAGCAGCCGCTGGAGGCGGACAAGGCGAAGGAGCTGCTGCGCAAGTCCACCTTCGCGCCCAGCCTGATGAAGTTCCAGCCGTACGCACTGCTGCGGGATGACAAGGGCACGTACTACCTGGTGGAGCGCGGCATCGGCGCGGACAACAAGTCCTTCCGCATCTTCACGGGCCAGCGCGGCCAGGTGAAGCCGCAGAAGATGCTCAACGTCGTCACCGACTCGCAGGGCGAGATCTTCTCCACCCAGGGCGGCGACCTGCGCCTCGTGGTGGACCGCGAGGAGCCGTCCTTCTGGGTGGTGAAGAGCAAGCGCCAGAAGCTGCGCGCGGTGCCCGTGGGCGACAACCTGCCCTTCATCTACAACGAGCTGGGCGTCTACACGGGCGCGCGGCTGGGCACGCCCTGCGACGACGTGTAGCGCCGCTGTAGGGGCTTGAGGCCCCGGGCACGGTCAGCCAATCACCTTCACGGCCTTGACCATGTCCGGGGCCAGCTCCTCGTTCTCGAGGATGCTGAAGCCCACCTTCCGGCTGACGGCCTGCATGCCGCGGTTGCGCGTGAGGATGTCCGCGACGATCCGCTGCAGGCCCCAGTCCCGACCGACGTCCACCAGCCGCCGGAGCAGCTCCTCCCCCAGGCCCTGGCGCTGCGCGACGTCGCTGACGGTGATGGCGAACTCCGCGTCCTTCGTGCCCCTCAGGCGCGTGAGCCGGCCCACCGCCAGGATCTCCCCTCCCTCCTTCAGGTCCGGGGAGCGCCGCTCCGCGACGAGCGCCATCTCCCGCGCGTAGTCGTTGAAGCAGATGCGCGCCAGCCGCTCATGGGCCACGCGCTGGCTCAGCTTCATCAGGCCCGCGTAGCGCAGGAACACCGTCTGTTCGGACAGCGCCTGGTGGAAGCGCGTCATCGCGGGCTCGTCCTCCGGGCGGATGGGGCGCAGCATGAGCTGCTCGCCGTTCTTCAGCGTGAAGAACCGCGCGTACTGGTGCGGATACGGCTCAATGGCCAGCCGGGGCAGCGACGCGGCCGTGGCGTCCGCCGGGTGCAGCACCACGCGGGCGTCCAGGGCGATGATGCGCTCGGCGGAGACGAGCAGCGGGTTGATGTCCAGCTCGCGGATGAAGGGCTGCTCCACCACCAGCTGGCTGAAGCGCACCAGCAGGCGCTCCAGCGCGCCCTGGTCCACGGGGGCCCGGCCGCGCACGCCCTTCAGCGCGTGGTGGATGCGCGTGCGCTCCATCATCCGCCGCGCCAGCGTGGTGTTGAGGGGCGGCAGGCCCAGGGCCCGGTCCTGGAACACCTCCACCAGCGTGCCCCCCGCGCCGAAGAGCAGCACCGGCCCGAACTGCGCGTCCAGGCTGCTGCCCAGGATGAGCTCGTAGCCGTCCAGCTTCACCATGGGCTGCACGGTGACGCCGTCGAACGCGTCCGCCAGCCCCCGCTCCGCCAGCGCGTCGCGGATGGCGCGGAAGGCCTGACGCACGCTGTCCTCGTCCCGCAGGTCCAGGCGCACACCGCCCACGTCCGTCTTGTGCGTCACCGTGAGCGAGTGCAGCTTGAGCACCACGGGGAAGCCCAGCGCGCGGGCCTTCTCCACGGCGCCGTCCTCGGTGGTCGCGAGCCACGTCTCCACGGTGGGGATGCCGTAGGCGGCCAGCAGGCGCTTGGATTCGTATTCGGACAGGATGCCCCGGCCAGCGGCGCGGGCTTCCTCCACCAGGGCCCGCGCCACGTCGCGGCCCCCGCCGGTGGGCTCCTCCGCCAGCGTGGGCGTTTCGTACAGGCCCGCGATGTTGTCCGAGTAGCGCCACATGTAATTGAAGACGCGGGCCGCCGTGTCCGGGTAGCCGAAGGTCGGGATGCCCGCGTCGTTGAGGATGCGCTCGCCGGCGGCGACCTCGGAGCCTCCCATCCAACTGGCGAGCACGGGCTTGCCGGGCAGCTTCGCGTAGCCCTTGAGGCGGTCGGCCGTCTTCGTGGGCTCCGTCATGTCCTGCGGCGTGAGGATGACGAGCAGGCCGTCGCTGTGGGGATCCGCGCCCGTCACCTCCAGGGCCTTCGCGTAGCGCTCCCCGTCCGCGTCGCCCAGGATGTCCACCGGGTTGCCGTGGCTCCATGGCGCGGGCAGGAACGCGTCCAGTTGGGCGCGCGTGTCGTCTGACAGCGTGGCCAGCTCTCCCCCACCCGCGACCAGCGCGTCCGTGGCGAGCACCGCGGGGCCGCCCGCGTTGGTGAGCAGCGTGAGCCTGCGGCCGGAGGGCCGGGGCTGACGGGCGAGCACCTCCGCCATGTGGAACAGGTCCTCGATGGAGTCCACGCGCAGCACGCCCGCGCGGCGGAAGGCGGCGCTCAGCACCTCGTCGCTGCCGGCGAGCGTGCCGGTGTGGGACGCGGCGGCCTGCGCGGCCTGCGCGGTGCGGCCGGCCTTGATGACGATGATGGGCTTGGTGAGAGCCACCTCGCGCGCGGCGGACAGGAAGGCGCGCGCGTCGCCGATGGACTCCATGTACAGCAGGATGGAGCGCGTCATCGGATCATCGGCCAGGAAGTCGATGAGGTCGCCCCACCCCACGTCCAGCATGGAGCCCACGGACACGAAGGCGCTGAAGCCCACGGACTCGCGCAGGCTCCAGTCGAGGATGGCGGTGAGCAGCGCGCCGGACTGGCTGATGAAGGCCACGTTGCCGGGCCGGGCCATGCCCTTGGCGAACGTGGCGTTGAAGCCGGTGGTGGGCCGCATCACGCCCAGGCAGTTGGGCCCGATGATGCGCACGTTCCCGGCCTGCGCGATGCGCAGCACCTCCTGCTCCAGCTTCACGCCCTCCGGGCCCGTCTCCTTGAAGCCCGCGGAGATGATGATGGCGCCCCGGACGCCGACCTCCGCGCACTCGCGGATGATGGCCGGCACGGACTTCGCGGGCGTGACGATGACGGCCAGGTCCACCGTCTCCGGCAGGGCGCGCAGGGACGGCCACGCCTTGATGCCGAGCACGTTGGGGCGCTGCGGGTTGACGGGATAGACGGTGCCGCCAAAAGGGCTGCTGATGAGGTTCCACAGCACGGTGCGGCCCACGCTGCCGGCCCGCTCGCTCGCCCCCACCACCGCGACGCTGCGGGGCGAGAAGAGGACCTCCAGTGGCTGGCGCGTGCGCTGGTGGAGCAGATCGATGGAGGGATCCGTCCGTGCCGGGGGCCTGGGGGGGCGCTGCTCGTCCATGGTGCGCTCTTCTCGCGTGGGGTGGCCGTACCTTCCGGTTCAATCTCCGGTCGGCCCCCATCGTGCACCAGTTGGAGGGAGGTGGCCGGCGCATCGCCCGGCCCCTCCGTCCCCTCCTTCATCCAGCCTGGCGCGAACGGTTCGACGGAGACCCGGCCCACCCATGGCTGCGAGGACTCGTGGCGCGCGCCGTGGGTGCCGCGCAGCCGGGGTCATGAAACACCCGGAGTTCACGACGGGTGCGGCGCACGCCGGCTTCCTGACACTCGGAGGCGGCGACACTGAACGCAAGTGCACAGGTGGGGGAGCATCGCATGGGGGGCTTCGTGTAGGGTGCGCCGCATGAATCCAGAGAAGCTTGTCTTCGCCCAGACCGTCGACGCGTTGTTCGTTCGAGCGCTGGAGAACCGCCTGACGCCCGCGTGCGTGGAGCACCTGAAGCGGGCGGGGCTGGACCTCGACGCGAAGCTGGAGCGCACCTACACCCTGGAGCAGTGGCGCGAGTTCCTGCGCATCGCGGCCGGCCACGTCTACGGCGGCGTGCCCGCGGAAGCGGCTTACTACTCGCTGGGCGAGCGCTTCATGGACGCCTACTTCGGCACCTTCTTTGGTCGCGCGCTGCTGGGCGTGGGCAAGCTCGCCGGCCCCCGGCGGATGCTGCTGCGCGCGGACCTCGGCTTTCGCGCCGGCAACAACTTCAGTGAAGTCAAAATCGTGGAGCGCAGCGCGACTTCGCTGGAGCTGTGGATGAACGACGTGCTGGCGGATCAGCCGACGTTCGCGGCGGGGCTGCTGGCGCGCGCGGTGGCGCTGTGCGGCGGCTGGCGGGTGGTGGCGCTGCCGGAGGAGTTCGACGGCACGGCCGCGACGTTTCACCTGCGCTGGAGTGAAGCGCCGTCCGAGGGGGCACTCAGCGCCACTGAGGATGGGTCCGCAGGCGACGCTCGACCTCAGGCGTGAGTTCGGCCCCGTGCGGGGCCCGGGAGGACGAGCGCTCCCAGCGCTCCCTCCACCGGGTCCCCAGGGGTGCGGCGAGGGATTCGAAGCGGGTCGAGGCCACGGTGGTCTCCCCCTTCGTGCCGGTGGACGCCCCGGCGCCCACGAAGAAGCCGGCGAGCAGCAGGGTGACGCGGGTGGGCGTGGCCGCGCTGTAGGTCATCAGCAGGGCCCCCTCCCCGTCCTCGCGGCAGTGCCGGCGCACCCGGGCCAGCACGGACTCGGTCCACATGTCCGGGTTGGACGCGGGGGAGAACGGGTCGAAGAAGACGAGGTCGGCCAGGGGCAGCTCGCCGTCCAGGAAGGGCACGGCGTCGCCCAGCTTGAGGGTCCACCGGAGGCCGGGCTCCTCCCAGGAGCCGTCGCGCATGAGGCTCTCCGCGGCGGCACGGAAGGGCTGGAGGAAGGGGAAGCCTTCGGCGTCCGCGAGCGCGAGGCGCAGCGGGGCCAGGTCCACCTCCAGGCTGACGACGTGCAGCTCCCTTGCGCGCTCCGGGCCCAGCTCGCGGGCGCGGGTGAGCGCGGCGACGGCGTTGGTGGCGGCGCCCAGGCCCACGTCGAGGATGACGAGCGGCGGGCCGGGCTGGCGCAGGCGGTCCGCGAGGCGGGGCTGGTCCACGTAGAGGCCCAGGGCCTCCTGCCACGGGCCCACGGCGGGGTGCATGACCTCACCGTGTCCCAGGTGGCGCACGGCGCGGTGGCCGTTGCGCAGGGTGACGAGCTCGAAGTCGCCGTCGCGCGGGTTCGATGGGTCGGACTCGGACATGGGGGCGCGGGTTCCTGGCCTGGAAGGGGGCGGGTGCGGAAGGATGGCTGCCTAGCATGACGATTCCAGCGCAGGAACACCGGGGCCGGCTCGAGGGCGAGGACGTGCGCCACGGGGAGGCACCGTGCGAGGGGGGCCGGGTGCGGCTGGCGCTCCGGGTGGACGCGCGGACCCGGGCCATCACGGCGGCGGCGTGGGAGGCCCCGGAGCGGGTGGGCGCGGGGCATCCGCTGGCGGCGTGCCTGGAGTCGCTGTGCCAGAACGCGATGGGCATCGGGGTGGACGTGTTCCTGCGCTTCGATGACTTCCACCTGCGGGCGGGGTGCCCGGACGGGATGGAGTCCACGGAGGAAGCAGGCGTGGCGGTGCGGGCATTCCGTGCCGCCTTCAGCCAGTTCCATCCCCGGGCCACGGGGCCGGCGTACCTGTCGAGCGGCCTGGTGCTGGCGAAGCTTCCGCGCGGTGCGAAGGCGGAGCTGGTGGAGCCCGGCTTCTACTTCGCGCACTACTACCGCGAGGAGCTGTGGGAGGCGGCGGCGGAGGAGGCGCGGCGGGGCGGCGTGCTGGGGCCCCGGGCGGCGTGTGCGTACATCGACGCGCTGCTGGAGAAGGCGGACGACACGGTGGAGCTGGACTGGCCCGTGGAGCAGGGCACGGCGACGTGGACCTGGCTGACGCAGGTCTGCCTTCCCACGGTGACGGGGAGCGCGGAGCGGGTCCGGCTGTTGTTGGAGGGCGGGTACGGGGGCGCGAGCGGGACGGAGAGCTTTCCGTTCGGCCATCTGGACGGAGGCCCATGGCATTCCCCGGAAGGACTGCGCGAGCCCGAGGGCGTGGGGCACGCGGAGTTCATCCTCGACGACCTGGAGCACCTGCTGCCGGCATTGCCAAAGCATGGGGTGCTGCTGGCCGCGCCGCGCTGGATGGCGGTGGGACAGACGCGGGATTCGCCTGCGCTGCGGCGGGCGGGAATCACGCGGGAGGAGGCCGGAGGGTTCGGCCTCTTCAATGCGGCCGCGCATGACATGGACGAAGAGGATGACTGAGGGCTTGAGCCGGTGGCTGGGTGGGCTGGCCGCCCTGCTCTGCCTGTCCTGCGCTTCGGGGCCGGGCCATTTCGGCCAGGGCGCGGACTCCGCGACGAACATCTGTCTTCGCAATCCCGCCTGCTACACCCAGACGGGCAATGACGCCATCCTGCCGTGGGCAGGGCGTGCCGCGAGGGCGGCGACCACTGCCCATGCCACCCTGCGCGTCCTGGAGGCCGCGGACGTGGCGAGGATTGAGTACCTGCTGGTGGAGTGCGCGAAGGAGGCGCATTTCAAGATCAACGAGCGGGAGTACGGAAAGGGAGTCATCCCGGATGATGCCGAATGCAATCGGCTCATCGGCAAGGACAAAGAGGGCGCCCCCATCACCCGCAAGACGGAGCTGGGCAGGATGAAACACGAGCGCGCTTTCATGTGCGCCCAGCAGGAAATCCTCCGACTCTTTCCCGACAACATCTCCATTGAGCCACGCTATGGCCCCAACGGCAAACCGGGCGAATACGCATTAACGGACCGCCGGCCGGGATCCATGAAGCCGGATTTCGCGATTCACGCCTCAGGCCAGCCAGGACAGGTCCAGTGCATCTACGACTTCAAGTTTCCATGCACCAAGGCCGGCAAGGAGAATCCGCGCGACAACTCCGCCACGCAACGGCAGATGGGTCGCTACAAGCAAATCGGAGGAGAGTGCAATCCCGCGATCATCACACCTCAACTGGGAGTCATTCGTGACTAGATACTCCTCATCGGAGCACTTCGCCGAGCAGCTCCCACGGGTGCAGATCGTGGCACGAGTCATCTTCTACCTGCCACATGACCACAGGGCCTTGGCCCCGCTCATGCAGCAATTGCTCGACATCTACCTCCAGAACATTGGAGATGATGGCAGCAAACTGACGACGGGTCACAACCCCGATATCAACGAAGATCCATTCCCGCTCACAGCCCCCGCCTGGGCAAGCATCCGCAAGCACCTGGAAACGCCTCGTTTTGGATTTCTCGACGACATGGACGAGGACTCCACCTGGTTTTGGATCTTGACCAAGCGAGGGTTTGATACCGGAGTACGTTTGACCGGGGACACGTTTGAGCCCTCTGGTTATGAATTCAGTTACTGGGCCCGGCTACCCTGGCGTGAGACATCGCCCGAACTCAGCGAACTGAGCGTCAGTGTCCCGATTCGCTTCCTCACGGACCACGGCCCCGACAAGCTACGAGAACTCGCCTTGGCGCTCGCGGAGCTTCTTCCCTCCACGACGGGCCACGCCGGACTGTCGCTCTCCTTTACGCGGGGTCGCTCAAGAATCCTCCCCATCCTCAAGGATGAGCTGATCCGGCATCCAGGTTGGGACGTACCGAACACAGGCGCCACCTTGGACCTGGGCGACCAGATCGACGGCGTGCACTGGCTGAACTTCCTGGGACCCTCCGTCCTCGAAGCCGTGGGCGGTGCCCAGACGCTTCGTTCGCGCCTGAGCGCCCCAGACACCACGGTCCAGGAGCTCACCGGGGGACGCGCGGTGGTCAGCCTCGGGGCGGCCCCGCTGGCCGGAGACACGAAGCTGGATGAACCGCTGTTGGCATACCGTGAACTCGCCCGGGTCCTGGAGCCCTGGCTCCAACCCTTCCGCCCCTTCAACACCTGGGATGGGTTCACCGAAGCGGAAGCCCGCCGCTGGTGGCGCCGCTTCCTCGACTGAAAGGGACATGGCCGTCATCAGCGCGTCCCCCAGTCCGGCGCCCCTGGGCCTCTTCCCACGGAGGCCGTCCGGATTGCCGCGCATCAAGACGTCTGCCATTGTTCACGCGCCGTCAATCCATCGCATGCTCCGAGTGGCGCATGGCCACTTCGAAGTCCTTCCGGGCGTGGACCGCAAGCTGCGGGTAGGCATCTTCGCCCAGGACCGGATGGAAGCCTGGGTGCGGTTCTCCAGCGACACCTCCCCCACCGATCCGGACCTGGGCAGCACGCTGGGCGTGGGCATCAAGCTGTTCGGAGTTCCTGGCGCGAACGGGCTGGGCGAGCCGGGCACCACCGCGGACCTCATCCTGCAGAACTTCCCGCGCTTCTTCGTGCAGGACGCGAAGGCGATGTGTGAGTTCACCTATGCGGGCGTCGTCCTCAAGGACTATCCCGGCTATCTCAAACAGCACCCCGACACCCAGGCCGTGCTGGACGCGATGACGGCGCCGTGGGGCAGCGTCCTCACCAGCACCTATTGGGCCATCCTCCCGTTCAAGCTGGGCAAGGAGGTGGTCAAATACAGACTGGAGCCGGAGACCGCGCCCCAGGACGTGCCGGATGACGCCCCCGACTACCTGGCCACGGACATGGCCCACCGGCTCTCGCGGGACGGCTATCGCTTCCGGTTCATGATCCAGCGCCGCACCCACCCGTCCACGATGCCGCTGGATCGGGCCATGGACGACTGGTCGGAGAAGCAGAGCCCGTTCGTGCAGATCGCCACGCTGGTGCTGCCCCGCCAGGACATCGGTGAGCGCGGACAGGCCGACTACGGCCAGGGCCTGTCCTTCAACATCTGGCGGACCCCGCCGGAGAACGCCCCCTGCGACGCATCCTCCATCGCGGTGGTGCGCAAGGCGGTCTACGCCGCGGGCGCCGCGGCCCGGCACCGCGCCAATGGCCAGCCCCTGAAGGGCGCACCCGAACCCCGGCCCGGCCCCCCCCGGCCCGGCGTCCGGCCCGAGCCACGGGATGACAGCATCGTGAAGGCGGTCATCCGCGCCCCTGCCGGACGGCCGACGGGTGCTGGCCTGGCACTCCGACGCGGACCTCCCCGCGGCGGAGGCCTTGCGCACGGCGGCCGGATTGCGGAGCCACGCGGCGCGCTCCCCCACCCTGGGTGCGCAGCTCTCCGACACGCGGTTCGAGGACACGGGCACACCCGGCGTCATCACCGCCCACGGTTCGGTCCTGGTGTCCCCCGTGGGCGACGGTTGGCTTGCGGCCGGGGACGCGGCGCTGAGCTTTGATCCCCTCTCCTCCCAGGGCCTGTTCAACGCCCTGTTCACCGGCCTTGCCGCCGCGGAGGCCACGGACCGGGCGCTCTCCGGCGACCCCTCCGCGACGAGCGACTACGCCGGGACCCTGGCCGACATCGACGCCGCGTACCGACGCAACCTGGCGGCGTGGTACGCGCTGGAGCGCCGCTGGCCCGAGCAGGAGTTCTGGCGTCGCCGCGCGCTCCGCGAGCCGTGAGGGAAGCACCGCGAAGCCTTCCCTCGCGACCGTGGCCCGGTCAGCGGCGGCTGCGGACCGGAACGTCACGCCTCCGGTGCCATCCCACCTCCGCGTAGGACGGAAACCCACCGGAGGCATCGCCCGGCACCGCCCGGCGCCTGGATCAACCGTGAAGGATTTTTCTCACGCGTTGCCCGTGGACCCACCCCACTGGTAAGGCGCTCCCTGGTCGTTCACGGCGGGCGGACGCGGTCGCGTTCGTTCCGGCCTCGCGGATCGGAGTGTCGTCGATGCGGTCACAGAACGCTGTCTGGAGCAGGGTCCTGGTGTTCGTCGCGGGCTTGAGTCTTCTTGCCTGCGGCACGAAGGAGCACCCCCCGGGTGAAGGGGCCACGCGCGCCCCCCTCGCCTCGCCCCCGGGCTGGGCCGCCACCGCGCCCATGGCCAGCGAGCGCGCACAGCATGCCGCCGTCCTGCTTCCCTCCGGTGAGCTCCTGGTCGTCAACGGGGTCAACCGGACCGGCTTCGTGACCGCCTCGGAACTCTTCAATCCGGCGACCGGTGCCTGGCGCGGCGCGGGCGCTTCCGGCATCCAGGGCAACGTCACCCTGGGCTTGCCGCTCCCCAGCGGACAGGTGCTCGTCATGAGCGATGGGTCCGCCTCGGGACGCATCTACGACCCGGCGTCGGGCACGTGGTCCGCCACGGGCAACATGGCGCAGACCCGTGGGCTCCCCACCCTCACCCTCCTGAACTCGGGACAGGTGCTGGTCGCGGGCGGCACCGGTTCTGGCGGCATCCGGCTCGCTTCCGCCGAACTGTACGACCCCATGACCAACACGTTCCTCCCCACGGGCGCCATGCCCCAGGGCCGGAGCGCGCACGTCGCCACCCTGCTGAAGGACGGGCGGGTGCTCGCGGTGAGCGGCTTCAATCAGGCAGGCGAAGTGCCCGGCGCGGACCTCTATGACCCCGCGACCGGCACCTGGTCCGCTGCGGCGCCCCCCTTGGTCCCCCGGCACTACGCCACCAGCACCCTGCTGCCGGATGGACGCGTGCTGCTCGCGGGCGGCTTCACCAGCGGCGGGGTCTCCCCCCATTCGGAACTCTATGATCCTGCGGCCAACACCTGGACCGCCACCGCGAGCCTCGCGTTCGAGCGCTCGGGCCACATGGCCACGCTGCTGCCCGATGGGCGGGTCCTGGTCACCGGAGGGTCCCCTGGCACCGGCGCGGCCCCGCAGATCGTCTCGGAAATCTATGATCCCGGCACGGGCACGTGGACCCCCGCAGGCGCGATGAGCATTGGCCGCGAGAACCACACGGCGACGCTGCTGCCCACCGGCAAGGTGTTGGTCACGGGCGGATACACCAGTGCCCCCAGCCTCACCTTCTACGCGGAGACCGAACTCTACGACCCCGCGGTCAACCGCTGGTCTCCTGCTGGCGCCATGGGCACGCCCCGCACGGATCCCCAGGCCGTGCTGCTGCCCACGGGCCGGGTGCTCGTCACCGGGGGCCGCTCGGACATCGGCTCGTCAGCAGTGTCGGAGGTGTATGACCCGACGACCAACGCCTGGACCCCCACGCCCGACCTCGCCTCTCCCCGCGAGCGCGCCACCGCGACCCTCCTGCCCTCGGGTCAGGTGCTGCTCCTGGGCGGACGCAACGTGAACACGTCGGTGGACTCCGCCGAGCGCTACAACCCCGACACCAACGTCTGGGAGCCGGTGGTCCCGCTCCCCGCTCCGCGTCACCTCCACACCGCCACCCTCCTTCCCGATGGACGCGTGCTCGTCGTGGGCGGTCAGCGCAACGCGACGGTGCTCAACACCGCGTTGCTGTACGACCCCACGGCCAACACCTGGGCCACGGCGTCCCCCCTCGCCGCCGCACGCGGCGCGCATTCCGCCGTGTTGCTCACCGATGGTCGGGTGCTCGTCGTGGGCGGTCATGACACCGGCGGTGCAGCCCTTGCCTCCGCGGAGCTGTACGATCCCGCGACCAACACCTGGGCTCCGGCGGCGGCGCTCGCCCAACCCCGTGACGAGCTGACGTTGACACTGCTGCCTTCCGGGCAGGTCCTGGCGGTGGCGGGCATCGCGAGCTTCGTGGAACTCACGTCCGCGGAACTCTACGACCCCGGCACCAACGCGTGGTCCCCGGCCGGGACGCTCGCGCAGGCGCGCTACCTCCACTCCGCTTCATTGATGCCCTCCGGCAAGGTCCTGGTCGCGGGCGGGCTGACCCTCAATGGCGACTACGCCGACTCGGCGGAGCTCTACGATCCCACCACCCGCGCGTGGAGCACCACCAACGCCCCCGCTGTAACGGGAGGCCTCATCGCCGTGGCCCTTCCGTCGGGGAACGTGATCGTCGCGGGAGGTTCGGGCGCGCCCAGCGCCCAGCTGTTCGAGGGCACCGGCGCCCAGCCCGCGTGGAAGCCGGTGGTGAACAACCCGGCGACCCTGGTGGCCGCCTGCCCCACCGTCCTTGAAGGCCTCCTGTTCCGCGGCATCTCCGGCGCGAGCGGCGGCGGCTACCTGGACTCCCCCACGGACTTCCCCCTCGTGCGCCTGAAGGCCGCGGAGGGCGGTCGCCTCTGGACGCTCCCCAGCTCCGACTTCTCTTCCACCCGCGCGACGGTGACCGTTCCCGCCGGCACGCCGCTGGGCACCTACGCGCTCTCCGTCTTCGCCAACGCCATCCCCGGCGGACGCATGGTGCAGGTGGTCGCCAACCAGGCGCCCACGGCGCTGGATCAGACCGTCACCTCGGCGGTGGACACGCCCGCGGCCATCATCCTCACCGGGACCGACCCGGATGTGGGCCAGGTGTTGAGCTTCACCGTCGTCACCCCGCCCCAGCACGGCACGCTGAGCGGTACGCCGCCCAACGTCACGTACACCCCGACGCCGGGCTACGTGGGCGACGACAGCTTCACCTTCCGGGCCCGCGACTGCGCCCAGGACGGCAACGTGGCCACCGTGTCCATCACCGTCACGGCCGGGCCGCTCCCGGGCCTCACCTGCCCCTCGGACGTGACCGCCGAAGCGACGGGCGCCAATGGCGCCATCGTGACGTATCCGCCCGCGGTCCCCGATCAGGTCGGCGCGCTGGTGGACTACTCGGCGGACTCGGGCGACCAGTTCCCCGTGGGCACCACGACCGTCACCGCGACGCTCCCCAGCTCCCAGGTCTCATGCACGTTCCGCGTCATCGTGCAGGACACCACGCCGCCCGCCGTCAGCTGCCCGGCGGATGTGTCGGTGGTCTCGAGCGAGCCCTCCGGCGCGGTGGTGACGTTCGAGCCCACGGCCACGGACACCGTCTCCTCGCCGCCGACGGTGACGTCCTCGCCCGCGTCGGGCAGCGCCTTCCGGCCGGGGGCCACGCAGGTCACCGTCACGGCCACGGACGCGGCCGGTAACTCCTCCCAGTGCACGTTCCAGGTGCGAGTCCAGGCCACCGTCGTGGAGATCGCAGGTGGCGGCTGCCAGGGCACCGGCAATGGCGCGCTCCCCGCGCTGGCGCTCCTCTCGGTCCTCGCGTCGTGGAGCGGTCTGCGCCGCCGTCGCACCGTCAGCGGGGTGCACTGAGCCATGCGCCACGGATCCAAACGCCCCGCACGCCCCTTCCTTTCTCGAATGGACTTCCCCTTGCGTACCCAGGCTCAGAGCTGGGCGCTGGCCGCGCTGCTGGCCACCGCCGTCGCACCCGCTGCCTTCGGGCAGACCACCGGTCCCCTCGTCCCGCTGGACCTGGAGCGCCTGCGCTTCACCCCGGCGGGCACGGACTCCATGCTGGTGGACACCGGCAACGTGCTCCCCGAGGGCGGCTACCGCCTGCTCCTCATGGCCCACCACGAGCGCGGCATCCTGCTCTTGAAGGGCAGCGACGGGCTGGAGCGCTCCATCATCCACTACCGGACCTCCGGCTGGCTCGCGGGCGCGTGGTCGCCCATCCAGAACCTGGAGCTGTCCGCGAAGCTGCCGGTGATCATCCACCAGGCAGGAAGCGGCGCCGGGTCGCTGGTCGGCGTGTCGGAGCCGAAGTCCTTCGGCCTGGGGACGCCGGAGCTGGGGGCGCGCTACGCGCTCCTGCGCCGCGAGGACGGAGACCCGGTGTTCCTCGGCCTGGGCCTGGACATCGGGATTCCGGGTGGCACCGCGGACGCGTTCGGCCGGCAGCAGGGCTGGGCGGGGTTCCAGTTCGCGCCCCGCGTGGCCGTGAGCCGCGAGGTGGGCCCCGTGGTCCTGGGCGCCAACGCGGGCGTGCGGATCCGCTCGCGCGAGGTCGAGCCCGGCCGCGACGTGGGCACCGAGCTGGAGCAGGGCGTGGTGGTGGCGACGCGCGGCGAGGGGCTGCGCGCGGAGGTCGCGTTGCAGGCCGCCGAGTCCCTGGTGGAGTCGGACTTCGCGCTGGAGCTGCTGGGAGGCCTGCGCCTGCCCCTGGGCGGCTCCGGCTTCGAGGCGTTCGCCATCGGTGGCCACGGCTTCACGGACATCCCGGGCACGCCGTCGTTCCGCATCGCGGGCGGCATCGCGTACGCGCACAAGCCGCCTCGTGAGGACAAGTGCCAGAGCGGCCGCAGCCACACCCCGGCCGAGTGCCCGGACCAGGATGACGACGGCGATTCGGTGCGCAACGGCCAGGACAAGTGCCCGTTGGAAGCCGGCTCGGTGGAGAACGGCGGCTGCCCGGACACGGACTCGGACGGCGACGGCGTGGTGGATCGCGAGGACAAGTGCTCCTCCGAGAAGGGCCTGCCGCGCTACCAGGGCTGCCCCGCGCCGGACGCGGACAAGGACGGCGTCCCGGACGACGAGGACAAGTGCCCGCAGGAGGCTGGCACCCCGGAGAACGGCGGCTGCCCCGCGACCGTGACGGACACGGACAAGGACGGCGTCCCGGACGGAGAGGACGCGTGCCCGAACGAGGCCGGCACCGCGGAGAACCGTGGCTGCCCCGTGAAGGACACGGACAAGGACAAGGACAAGGACGGCGTCCCGGATGGCGAGGACGCGTGCCCGAACCAGGCCGGCACCGCGGAGAACCGGGGTTGCCCCGCCGAGGAGCCGCCCCCCGCGAAGCCGACGAAGTCGCCGCTGGAGCACCACGTCCGCTTCCCGTCGGGCCTGGCGGAGTTCCAGGAGGACGAGCAGCGCCAGCTGGACGCCATCGCGGACTACCTGAAGGCGAACCCCCAGCTCACGATCCGGGTCGAGGGCCACACGGACAACAGCGGTCCGGATGAGCTCAACCGCACGCTGAGCCAGCAGCGCGCGGAGCGGGTGCGCGCGTACCTCATCCAGAAGGGCATCGCGGGCTCCCGGATGGAGGCGAAGGGCTTCGGCCCCGACCGTCCGCTGGCGACCAACGACACGCCCGAGGGCAAGAGCGAGAACCGCCGGGTGCAGTTCGTCCCGGTGTCGGGCGCGGTCAAGTAGCGCTGCATCCGGTGGGCGCGGCCCCTTCCACGGGGCCGCGCTCCACCGCCATGTGCTTCAGGCCGTTTCGGGCTGCAACTGCACCAGGGCCGGGAGCTCCGACGCGCGGTCGCGCAGCCGTGGCTTGGGGCGGATGGCCACCGGGACGCGCGCGGCCGCGAGCAGGTCCAGGTCGAACACGTTGTCACCGAAGGCGGCGCACAGCGGCCGGTCCGTGCGCTGCCGCAGACAGCTCACCTTCCCGGGGCCGTAGGGGACGGGATCGAAGACGGATGTCAGCAGCCGTCCGTTCTCTTCCCTCGGCGTGCAGGCCAGCACGAACTCCGCCGTCAGGCCCACTTCGCGCACCGCGGCCTCCACCACCGCGCGCGGAGACGCGCTGACGACATAGCAGTCCACGCCCTGGCCACGCGCCCACTCCACCACCCGAAGGGCCTCCGGATGGATGCGGCCGGCCACGCCCTTTCGCGCCACGACGTCGTGGGCGAAGCCGCGCACCTCGTCCGCGTGCCAGCCCGCGAACACCCACGCCATCATCTCGTAGGTGTCCTTCTCCGGCAGCCGTCCGGCCTCGAACGCCGCGAACAGCCCGCGCGCCAGCGTCACCACGTCCGGGTGCGCCTCCACGCCGTGCAGGGCGCCCAGCCGCTCCAGCGCCACCCGGGCCTCGGGCCGCACACCGCCGTGCTCCAGCAGCGCGAGGAACAGATCGTCCCCCACGTCCCCGCTCCACAGGGTGCCGTCCCCATCGAAGGCCAGCACCCCGTCCGGCGTCCGCGCGACCTCGCGGCGGATGCGCTCCAGCGTCTCGTCGACCTGTTCCATCCTCATGTCCGCCATCCTCCCTGGCCCCCGTAGGCGGTGTCACCCTTCCAGAGACGGGCTCCACGCCGGCTGTTCACCATGGACCCCTGTCCGTGCATGACAGGAGGTTGCGCACTGCACCGTGGAGGCCCTCGCGTTTCATGCCTACCCTGTCGGCATGGCACGGACCGAGAAGGAGAAGATGCTCGCGGGCGAGCTGTACCTCGCGACGGACCCCCAGCTGATGGCCGAGCGGGCCCACGCGCGCAAGCTCCTGCGCGAGTACAACCAGTCCACCCAGGACGAGCCGAAGCAGCGCGCGGACCTGCTGACCCGGCTCCTGGGCGCGGTGGGCGAAGGCACCTGGATCGAGCCCCCGTTCTTCTGCGACTACGGCGCGCACATCCGGCTGGGCGCGCGCGTGTTCATGAACTTCCAATGCGTCATCCTCGACTGCAATCCGGTGACGCTGGGGGATGACGTGTTCATGGGCCCCGGCGTGCAGCTCTACGCGGCCACACATCCCCTGGACGCGGACGAGCGCATCAAGGGCCCGGAGCTGGGGCGCCCCATCACCATCGGCGCCAAGGTGTGGATTGGCGGCGGCTCCATCATCTGCCCGGGCGTCACCATCGGGGAGGGCACCACCATCGGCGCTGGCAGCGTGGTGACCCGGGACATCCCGCCCTACGTCTTCGCCGCGGGCAATCCCTGCCGCGTCATCCGGCAGCTGCGTTAGGGGGCCCCGGCGCTTCCCCACCCGGCCCCTCGACGGTGCGCTCCAGCGTCCGGGCCAGCTCGGCCCGCGCTTCGGCGGCCTCCTCGGACGCCGCCGCCTCGCCGGTGCGCGCAGAGGCCGGCACCGTGCCCTCCAGCTCATCCGGGTGCAGGCGGAACCACTTCGCGATGAGCATCACCTCCTGCGCCTCCTGGGCACGAAGGCCGATGGCTTCCGGCTCCGGCAACGCGAAGATGTCCCGCACCCGCGCCTCCAGCGCCGCCTGCTCCTCGTCCGTCCGGGGCGCGGGCACCTCCGCGCGGATCCGCCCCCGCCGCAGCACGTACGTGCGGTCCTCGCCGCCGCCCTGCCCCCGCACCGTGTAGATCAGGGACAGCCGCCGCAGCGTCCGGCCCAGCTCGACGATCCACGCCTGGACGTGCTCCAGCCGTTCGGCGCGGTCGCGCAGCTCCGCCGCGTACTCGAACTGGAGCCGCCGCGCCGCCATCGCCATGCGCTCGCGCAGGATGACCAGCGGCCGGTCCGACGCGCCATTGAGGAACGCCCGCGCCAGCGCGACCTGGGCCAGGTACTCCGCCTGCGTGCACCCGCTCGCGCAGGGCGACAGGCACCGCGCCGTCTGGCCCCGCATGCACCGGGGGTCGTCCTTCATCGCGAAGAGCTGGAACTGGTCCGCCAGCCGCATGGGCGTGTCGGAGGGACAGTCACGCAGCTCCAGCAGGTCGTTCACCGCGCGCACCACCTCCGCCATGGTGTGCCGGCCGTGGAAGGGCCCGAAGTACTCCGCGTTGCCACCGCCGCCGGGCTGCGCCACGACGCGCAGCCGGGGCACGGCCTCCCGCGTGAGTTGCAGGAAGCAGTGCGCGCGGTCCTTCTTGTGCTCCACGTTGTAGAGCGGCCGGTGGCCCTTGATGAGCCGGAACTCGTGCAGGAGCGCCGCGAACTCGCTGGCCGTGTACTCCCACTCCACCCGGTGCGCCTGCGCGATGATCTCCGCCGCCTTCTCGCCCTCGTCCGCGCGGAAGTACGACAGGAGCCGCGTGCGCACCCGCACGGACTTGCCCACGTAGAGCAGCTCCCCGGCGGGCCCGAGCATGCGGTACACGCCGGGCCGGTTCTCGGCCTGCGCGCGAACGTGGCTCAGGAGGGTGGCGACGCGGGAGTCCATGCGGCGAAGAGGGCCGGACACCTGCGCGCCCGGGGCTCCCCAGGCTAACCCGCCCGCAGGCGCCGCACCGCGCCGGCCTTCACCCTGGCGCCCAACCCGGTCGGGGGGCGGACGACGGGACGCGCGCCCGCGCCCACCGCCGGGGCTTCAGCCCACGTCCTTCAGGGTGACCGCGGTGGCGGCGGCCTCGTCCTTCAGGTCCTTGGGCGTGGCCACGGCGGCCTTCAGCTCGCGGTACGTCTGCGCGTAGCCGTTGCGCAGGATGCCCTCGCGGATGCGCTCCATGAGCTTCTGGTAGTGCCGCACGTTGTGCACCGACAGGAAGCGCGAGCCCAGGTGGTGCTTGCCGCGCATCAGGTGCTGGAGGTAGCCGCGCGAGTACCGCTTGCACACGTAGCAGTCACACTCCGGATCCAGCGGCCCGTCCTCCAGGCGGTACGCCTGGCGGGTGATGCGCACCAGCCCCTGGAACGTGTACGCGTAGCCCTGCTGCGCCATCTTGGTGGGGATGATGCAGTCGAACATGTCCACGCCGCGCAGCACCGCCTCCAGCAGGTCCGTGGGGGTGCCCACGCCCATGAGGTAGCGCGGCTTGTCCTGCGGCAGGGACGCGGTGGCGCGCTCGGTCATCGTGTCGCGCTCCACCTTCGTCTCCCCCACCGCCAGCCCGCCGATGGCGAACCCGTCGAAGGGCAGCTTCGTGAGGAACTCCGCGCTCGCGTCGCGCAGGGCCGGGTGCACGCCGCCCTGGACGATGCCGAACAGCGCCTGTCCCGTGGAGCGCTTCTCCTTCGCGGCCAGGCTGCGCACCGCCCAGCGGTGGGTGCGCTCCATGGCCTCGCGCGTGCCCGCCTCGTCCGTGCGCGAGTCGATGCACACGTCCAGCACCATCATGATCTCCGAGTTGATCGCCTGCTGCATGGCGATGCTGGACTCGGGGCTCAGGAGCTGCCGGCTGTTGTCGTAGAAGCTGCGGAAGTGCGCGCCCTTCTCCGTGATGAGCCGGTCCTCCGGCAGGGAGAAGATCTGAAACCCGCCCGAGTCCGTCAGCACGGCGCCATCCCACCCCATGAACGGGTGGATGCCGCCGAAGCGCTCGAACACCTCCGCGCCGGGGCGGAGCATCAGGTGGTAGGTGTTGGCGAGGAGGATCTTCGCCCCCGTCTCCTTCACCTCCTCCATCCCGAGGTGGCGGAAGCCCGCGTGGGTCGCCACCGGCATGAACATCGGCGTGGGGAAGGACCCCTTGCGGGTGTGCAGGATGCCCGAGCGGGCGCCAGTGGGGTCGGTGTTCAGGAGTTCAAAGCGGACGGCCATTGTCGGGGCCTTATACCCGTGGCGCCCGCCAGGAGGCACCCGCTTCCGCCGGAACGCCCGCCCGGTCTCCAGGAGGCCGGCCCCGGCCCTCCCCACCGGCCAGGGGGCGGGTTTCCCTACCTGGACCCGGGGGCCCGGGTCGCCCCTGGGGGCATGGGGGGGTTGAAATGGGGTGGGAAGCCGGCATTTCCGGGGCGTGCCGGCGGTTACATTGGGCTCTCCGGTACGCCACCGGGCCTGGATTCACCGCGCGTCTTTGGTGGACGCGCCATTTCCGCTACAAGCCGCCGCCATGTTCAACGTCATCAACGTCTCCAAGGCCTATGGGCCCAAGAAGCTTTTCGAGGAGGTCAACGTCGCCTTCTCGCCGGGCCGTCGCTACGGCCTGACCGGACCGAACGGTGCCGGCAAGTCCACCTTCATGAAGATCCTCGCCGGTGACGAGGAGCAGGACATGGGCGACATCATCCGCCCGCGCAAGCTGGGCATCCTGCGCCAGGACCACTTCCGCTACGAGAACGACCGCGTCCTGGACGTGGTGCTGATGGGCAACCGCCACCTGTGGGCGGCGATGGATGAGAAGAACAAGCTGCTCGCCAAGTCGGACATCACCGAGGAGGACGGCAACCGGCTGGGTGAGCTGGAAGGCGTCATCGCGGAAGAGGACGGCTACTCCGCGGAGAGCGACGCGGCCACGCTGCTGGCGGGCCTTGGCATCGACGAGGCCTTCCACGAAGAGCCCATGCGCCAGCTCACCGGCGGCCTGAAGCTGCGCGTGTTGCTCGCGCAGGCGCTGTTCGGCAAGCCGGACGGGCTGCTGCTCGACGAGCCCACGAACAACCTGGACATTGATTCCATCCGCTGGCTGGAGAACTTCCTCCACGACTACGAGGGCGTGCTGATCACCATCAGCCACGACCGGCACTTCCTGAACTCCATCTGCACGCACATCGCGGACATCGATTACGAGACCATCATCCAGTACACGGGTGGTTACGACGACATGGTCCGGCAGAAGTCGCAGCTGCGGACCCGGGTGGAGTCGGAGACGGAGGAGAAGAAGAAGAAGATCCTCCAGTTGCAGGACTTCGTGGCGCGCTTCCACGCCGGCACGCGCGCCTCGCAGGTGCAGAGCCGCATCAAGCAGATCGACAAGCTGAAGACGGAGGACCTGAAGCGCTCGAACATCGCGCGGCCCTTCATCCGGTTCGACCAGAAGGTGGTCAGCGGCCGGCAGACGCTGATGTTCGAGGGCCTGAAGAAGTCCTACGACGGCGTGCAGGTCATCAAGCCGTTCACCGGGCTGGTCTGCAAGGGCGAGCGCATCTGTGTCATCGGCCGCAACGCCGTGGGCAAGTCCACGCTGGTGAAGATGCTGGCCGGGAAGACGGAGCCGGACGGTGGCACCATCACCTGGGGCCATCAGGCGTCGGTGGGCTACCTGCCGCAGGACCACCACGGGGTCATCTACAAGGGCACGACCTGCTTCGGCTACCTGCGGGAGATCAGCGAGAAGCTGACGAACGAGGAGATCTCCGGCGTGCTGGGCCGGATGCTGTTCTCGGGCGAGGAGCGGATGAAGAACACGGACACGCTCTCCGGTGGTGAGACGGTGCGCGTGCTCCTGTCGAAGCTGATGATCATGCAGGACAACGTGCTCATCCTGGACGAGCCGACGAACCACCTGGACCTGGAGTCCATCGCGGCGCTGGCCGAAGGCCTCCAGAAGTTCGAGGGCACGGTCATCGTCGTCACGCACGACCAGGAGCTCATCTCCGAGGTCGCCACGCGCATCTGGAGCATGGAGGCGGGCAAGGAAGTGCTCGACTTCAACGGCCCCTACTCCGAGTTCCGCGAGAAGCACGCGGACGCGGCGATGAAGCGCCGGTAGGCCTCGTTCAAGCGAAGGACCCATCGCCGCCCGCCTCCGGAGTGCCCGGAAGCGAGGCGGCGATTTTCGTGGGCTTGAAGTGCTACGAGGAGGGAGCCATGGTGCCCCACTATGTCTTCTTGAACCCGGATGGCCTGCGGCCCTTTGGGCTTGGCGTCATCGTCCAGGCCCCCACGGGTGTGATGTATGGGAACCAGTGCGACGGGCACCTGAACGAAATGCGGTGGGCAGAGGGCTTCTTCGTTCCGCTCCATTCCGTCGATTTGAGCCTGGATCCAGACGACGATGAAGTGTTCAACGTGGAGCACGCGCTCTTCGACTTCTTCAAGAAAGGGTTCCGGGGCCATCCCTACATGCGTGAGGTCTGGACGCCCTCGCACTTCGAGCGACTGGCCCTCCTCGTCAGCCGCGTTCCGATGTGGCACGCGACCCACCCCGATCAGGTCTTGGGTGAGAGACTCCACCTGGCCCTGGACCGGGAGCGCCTGGATGAAGTCACCGAAGCGTGGGTCCCCGTGCTGACCCCGTACGGCCCAGGCATCCTGGTGTTTGAAAACTGCGATTGAGTCATCGGGCCCTGACGACGCCACGCTGAATTCCGTGGCGTGTCCATACCCCTCTCGGGGGATGCCCCCACCCTGCGGAATGCGTCAGAACACCGCGTGCCAGGTCGCCCTCCCCGTGACGACCCGGGGAGGGGCACGCACCCATGACTCCGCAAGATCCGGTCCTGCTGAAGGAGCTTGAAAGGCAGCGCACGCGGCTCCTGGACCTGAGCGCATCCAACCGGCTCCTCCACTTCCGGCACACCTCCAGGACGTCGCTGCGGCTGGTGGATGAACTCCCCGGCCTCATCTTCGAGCGGCTGAGCAACCATCGCGCGCGTGGACATGCTGTTACAGGAAGAACAGGCGGCAGAGCTGCCCGTGGTGGTCCGCGAAGACCCTCCCGCCGAGGGGCAGATGCGTTCGCTGAGTGCCTGAACTAGACTTTCCCGCTGCCGTGGGGGAACTCCATGTCGATCGTTGCCATCGGGCTGGGATTGTTGGTCCTGATTCTCGCGGGAGTGGCGAGCCGGACGAGGCGCGAGCTACGGGCCGAACAGGAGCGATTCAGGCCCATTGTGGATCTGGAGGCCGAACAGCGACGGCTCAAGGATGCCATTGCTCTGACGCAAGAGGCCGCGACGGCTGCACTTGAGACCGAGCGACATCGCGCAGCCCAGGAATTGGCTCAATCCCGCAACGCAGCTGCCAGAGAACGGCTGGACGAACAAGCGCGATTGGAAGCCCAGCTCGCTCGAGCGAAAGCGGATTCATCACGAGCCATCGCTGCCGAGCGGAAGCAAGTTGCCGCAGCCTGTCACCGCATGCACGAAGATGCATCGCGGGCAACCGTGGCCGCCGCGCGCTCCGTTGCTGATGCAGAGGCAAAACGCCAGCAACTGCGCATGGAATGCCACGAGCTGGAAGAATCCATCGTACGACTGCGCGAAGAGCTTCGCCCTCTGGATGAGGAAACCATCCTACTGGCCTGCGCCTTCTACAAGCCAGTCTATGCCTTCTCCACCGTGGCCGAATATGAGTCGCGCCTGGACGAGATCCGTAAGTCACAGAAGTCCATGCTGCAGAACAAACACGCAGCAACGTGCGCCATCCAATGGGAGGTCAACGGCAGCAAAGCCGAGGGCAAGAAGCAGATTGATCGCACACTGAAGCTGATGCTCAGAGCCTTCAACGGCGAGGCTGACGCCTGCATCGCCAAGGTGACCTATAAAAACATCAAGACGATGGAAGCTCGCCTCAAAAAGGCAGCGGACGCAATCAATGATCTAACGAATTCACAACACTGCACCATCGCGAGCAGCTACGTCTCACTCAAGTCAGATGAATTGCGGCTGGCCTATGAGTACGCGGAGCGACTTCAGCGAGAACGAGACGAGCAGCGCCGCATCCGGGAGCAGATGCGGGAGGAGGAAGCCGCCCAGCGAGAGCTGGAGAAGGCGAAGCTGGAAGCAGAGCGTGAAGCGAAGCGCGATGCGGAGGCCCTGGCCCGGGCCCGGCTGGACTACGAAAAGGCCAAGGGCCCCGAGCAGCAGCGGATGCTGGAGCGCATCGCGGAGCTGGAGCGGAGGGTGGCCGAAGACCTGGAGAAGCAGCGGGCCATCTCTCAGGCGCAGCTCACGCGGACGGGGCACGTCTACGTCATCTCCAACATCGGCTCGTTCGGAGAGGGCGTCTACAAGCTGGGCATGACGCGACGGCTGGTGCCGCAGGACCGCATCGACGAGCTGGGGGATGCCTCCGTCCCCTTCGAGTTCGACGTCCACGCCATCATCCGGACCTCGGATGCACCCGCGCTGGAGAGCGCGTTGCACCGCACGTTCACGGACCGGCGCGTCAATCGCATCAATGAGCGCAAGGAGTTCTTCCGCGTCAGCCTGGAGGAGATCGCCGCCGCCGTGCGCAAGCACCACGGGGAGTTCGAGCTGACCCAGCTCGCGGAAGCAGCTGAGTATCGCAAGACATTGGCGCTCCTTGAGGAGGAGCGAAGCAAATCCATCCGGGCTGTGGCTTGATGCAGCCAGCGCAAGGAGACATTTCCATGGCAGGACGACCCATCGATGAAGCCCAGCGCCGGAAGTTCCTCGAGGTCTTGATCGAGAACGGAGGCTCCTCTGGAAACACCAACCTGATGAACCAATTGGGTTGGTCTGAGTCCGAGTACTGGCGGCTGCGCGAAAAGCTCATCGAGGATGGACAGATCCTCCGAGGCCGGGGGCGCGGTGGCAGCGTCAACATCGTCAAGGAGATCAAACCCTCCGACACGAACCCCTTCACCGGCAGCATCGTGGAGCTTCCTCCCGAGCCCAAAGAGGGAGCGGAGGCCAACCTCTACGCCCCGTGCCTGGAAGTGCTGCACGAGAAGTGGACGAAGGAGCGCGGGCTGCACGACTTCCACATCGAGATCACCGCGAACCAGGGCGGGAAGAAGACAGGGGGCGTGTGGACCCGCCCCGACATCACCGCCATCAGCATGCGGACCTTTACTCACTGGCCCGGCCGCACCTTCGACATCTGGACCTTCGAAATCAAGCCGAGCTGGCAGTTCAACATCACCGGCGTCTTCGAGGCCGCCGCGCACGCGAGAACGGCCACGCATGCCTTCGCGCTGTTTGAGACGCCGGAGAACCCCGACGACTCGGACATCGCTCGACTCACGTCGGAGGCGCAGCGCATGGGAGTGGGGCTGATCCTGTTCCAAGACGCGGACGACTTCGAGACCTGGGACTTCATGGTGGAGCCCGTGCGCAAGGAGCCGGATCCCTCACTGCTCGAACAGTTCGTGGTGACCCAACTTTCCGACACGGCTCGCGCGAAGCTGCTGCGTTGGAGTAAGTGAGTCCCTGAACCGTCATGAATCGACTCGCCTCCGTCCTCCTCGCCCTGACCTGCGCGCTGTTGCTCCCTGCCTGTGGGCCCTCGGAGTGCACCCCGGACAACTGCCGGGACGGGTGCTGCACGGCGGAGGCCGAGTGCATCCGCGAGCAGCGCGACGATGCCTGCGGCCCCGGGGGCGGTGCCGCGTGTGAGGGCTGTGCCAGCGGCTCGGTCTGTCACCTGGAGCAGCAGACCTGCATCGTGGGCGTGATGCGCACCCGGGTGCAGCCCATCCGCGCTTCGATCCTCGACCATGACCCGTTTGACGATGAGGATCCGGATTGGGACCTGGATGGCTCACCGCCGGATGTCGTCGTCGAGATGCGCTGCCCTTCCGCCCCCGAGCGCTCTCGGACAGAAACCGTCCAGAGCCTGGAGCCCCGGTGGTCCTCGGGGAGCTGCCAGGTGGTGTCCTCCAACCTCCTCAAGAACCCCATCGAGATCTCCATCTTCGACGTCGATGACTTCTCCCTCGACGACGAATTCGGCACCGTCCACTACCAGGTCACCCCTGCGGACCTGAACCGGGGCTGGTTCGAGATCGACATCCCCGAGGTGGTCACCTCGCTGACCTTCTTCCTCTCCCACACCTATTCAGAGCATTGAGCAGCCCCCCGTAACCCCACCGGGCGCACGCGCGTAACGCAGGAATGCACCCACGCCTCCTGCTGACCTCCGTCCTGCTGCTCACCAGCGCCTGTGGCCCCTCGTCGTCGGTGGATGAAGGCCTGGGCGTCGTCGAGGAACTCGACACCTCCGAGCAGGGCATCACCGACTTCGTACGCTCCGGTCGCTACAAGTCGTGGCTCGCGGAGCCCACCATCCACGAGACCCGCGCCCCCCACGGCAGCAAGGTCCGCGTCTTCTTCAATGATCGCGTCGTGGGCTCGCTGCGCGATGGCAATGCCACGCACCCGGTGGGGAGCATCCTCGTCAAGGAGATGTTCGAAAGCGACGGCAAGACCCTCCGGGGCCACGCGCTGGACGTGAAGATCGCCGACGGGGCCGGCAAGGACACCTGGCTCTTCTACGAGGGCTTCGCCCCGAACTACGACAACAACTACTACGGCCGCGCCCACGACACCTGCCACGGCTGTCACTCGGACGGGAAGGACTACGTCACCACGCCCCTGCCCTGAAACGCCAACGGGCGGCCTCCGCGAGGAGACCGCCCGCCGTCGTCAGGCACCGTGTCCCAGGCCCTACCGCACCGGGGACTTGCGGCGCATCAGGAACACGCCCAGGCCCACGCCCGCGGCCACCTTCGCCGCCGCCGCCAGGGGCGTCTTGCTCAGCGGCACCGGCGCCGTGCCGTACGGCGGCACCGGCGGCTTGGGTCGGAAGTCGGTGGCGCCGGGCAGGTCCGCGCCCTCCGCCTCCGCCTCCGACTTCGTCACGTTCGCCCCGGCCTGGTCCGGATCGCGCTGCCCCGGCGACTTACCGTCCGGCGACTTGTGCTCCAGGATGCCGTTGATCTCCGCGCCCAGCAGGATGACCTGCGCGGAGATCCACATCCACAGAAGGAGCACGATGACGCCGCCGATGGCGCCGTAGTTCACGTCGTACGAGCCGAAGTTCGCCACGTACATGGAGAACGCCCACGACGCGGCCACCCAGATGAGCACGCCCACCACCGAGCCCGGCGTGATGAACTTGAACTTCTGCTTCACGTCCGGCAGCGCGTAGTACAGCACGGCCCAAAGGCACATCATCAGGAACCCGGCCACCGGCAGGCGCAGCCACATGACGACCGTCCCCAGCGGCTCGCCCAGCTTGTTCGCCACCGCCGGCGTGACGACCGCGACGATGGCCGCCAGCACCGCGACCACCGCTGTACCCAGCGTCGTCAGGAGCGCGATGCCCCGCTTCTTCCAGAACGGGCGCTTCTCCTCCACGCCGTACACCGTGTTGAGCGCCTCCATCAGCCCCACGATGCCGCCCGACGCCGCCCAGATGGCGCCCACACCACCGATGGTCAGCAGCCCCACCGGGTTGCTGTTCGCCAGCGCCTCCAGGCGCTCGCCCAGGATCTTCGTCACCTCCTGGGGCGCCACGCGCGACAGCTCCTGGATGAGCAGCTGCGCCTGACGCGGATCAATCAGCACGCCCGCAAGCGACACGAGGAACAGCAGGAACGGGAACAGCGCGAGGATGCCCTGGAACGTCAGCGCCCCCGCCACGTTGCCCACGTTGTCCCGCCCCCACTCGGCCTTGAGGGACTTGAAGAACTCCTTCCAACTCATTCCCTTGCCGGGCAAAACCATGCCGTCTCCTCCGAGGTACGACGCGACCGCTCGGAGGAGATTGGGCATTCCATCCCCTGACTGGCTTCCTCCCCGTGGACAGGGCCTGCCTCCCTGCCTGCTGACCGCGCAGGACGTCAGGAACGACAAGCCCCGGCGTCACGCCTGCCCGCCTGCTCCAGGCGTCAGCGCAGCGTCAGAAAACGGGCAGGACGGGGGCGTCCTTCAACCGGGGCGCCTGCTGATCCTTGCCCGACAGCAGCGGCGCGCTCACCGGCCACGGGATGGCCAGGTCCGGATCATTCCAGTGCACGCTGCGCTCGGTCTCCGGGGAGTACAGCGCGGTGCACTTGTAGAAGAAGTCCGCGGAGTCGCTCAGCACGCAGAAGCCGTGCGCGAAGCCCGGCGGCACCCACAGCTGCCGCTTGTTCTCGAACGACAGCTCCGCGGCCACCCAGCGGCCGAACGTGGGCGACCCGCGCCGCACGTCCACCGCCACGTCCCACACCGCGCCCGCCAGGCACTGCACCAGCTTGCCCTGCGCGTTCGGCTCCTGGAAGTGCAGCCCCCGGAGGGTGCCCTTCACGGAGCGGGACAGGTTGTCCTGCACGAAGGGGCCGGGGATGCCCGCGTCCGCGTAGCGCTTCGCGTTGTAGGACTCGAGGAAGAAGCCCCGGTCGTCGCCGAACACCTTCGGCTCCAACAGGAGGACTTCGGGGAGTTCCAGGGGGGTGACCTTCACGACACCGCTCCCCGGTTCTCGATGAGATCCAACAGGTACTGGCCGTACTCGTTCTTGCGCATGGGCGCCGCCAGCGCCGCCAGCTGCTTGTCGTCGATGTAGCCCATGCGGAAGGCGATCTCCTCCGGGCACGCGACCTTGAGGCCCTGCCGACGCTCGATGATCTCGATGTAGTTGGACGCCTGCATCAGCGACTCGTGCGTGCCGGTGTCCAGCCACGCGTAGCCGCGGCCCATCAGCTCCACGTTGAGCTCACCGCGCCGCAGGTACTCCGCGTTCACGTCGGTGATTTCATACTCACCGCGCCGTCCGGGCTTGAGGTTGGCGGCGATGTCCACCACCTGGTTGTCGTAGAAGTACAACCCCGTGACGGCGTAGTGCGACTTCGGCTTCGCCGGCTTCTCCTCGATGCTCACCGCCTGGTGCTGCGCGTTGAGCTCCACCACGCCGTAGCGCTCCGGATCCTTCACGTAGTAGCCGAACACCGTCGCGCCCTGCGTGCGCCGTGAGGCCCGCTGCGTGAGCTCTCCCATGCCGTGGCCGTAGAAGATGTTGTCGCCCAGGATGAGCGACACCGGGTCCTTGCCCACGAAGTCCCGGCCGATGACGAAGGCCTGCGCCAGCCCCTCCGGCTTCGGCTGCTCCGCGTATTGGAAGCGCACGCCCCACTGCTCACCGTCGCCCAGCAGCTCGCGAAAGCGCGGCAGATCCTGCGGCGTGGAGATGATGAGGATCTCCCGGATGCCCGCCAGCATCAGCGTCGTCACCGGGTAGTAGATCATCGGCTTGTCGTAGACGGGCAAGAGCTGCTTGCTCACCACGCGCGTCAGCGGATACAGGCGCGTGCCCGAGCCGCCCGCGAGAACGATTCCCTTCATGGATGCTCCTTGCATTCCACGGCCCGTCCCGGAGTCCCGGGAGGGCGCGTGGAGGGATGCGCGCGGTCGGCCGCCACGCGCGGATGATCAAACGGGACGGTTCGCCTTCCAGGCCGCGTGGAAGCGCGCCAGCGATTCGGGCAGCGCCAGCGGCCTGGCTTCCAGCTCCGCGCGCACCTTGTCCGTCGTCAGGCCACTGCGCAGCGGCCGGGGGCTCGCGAGCTTCAGGTCCGCCATGCGCGTGGGCGTGATGAGCGACGCGTCGAAGCCGAACACCTCGCACAGCGCCCGGCCAAACCCCACCCGGTCGATGACGGTGCCGCCGCAGGTGTTCCACACCCCGCCCAGGCGCCGCACGCCCAGCTCCGCCAGCATCGCGGCCACGCTGTCCGCGAAGCTCGGGGATACCACCTGGTCCTCGAAGAGCTTCACGGGCTGCCCCTTCTCCAGCGCGCCCACCAGCCAGGCGCCGAAGTTGGGACGCCCCGCCGCCGGCCAGCCATACACCACCGCCGTGCGCGCGATGGCGCAGCCCGGCACGAAGGTGCGCGCCGCCTGCTCCGCCATGTGCTTGGTGAGCGCGTACACGCCTTTGGGGTTCGGCAGGGCGTCCTCGGAGTACGGGCCCGCATCCCCGTCGAACACGTAGTCCGTGGACACGTGCACCAGGTGCGCGCCCAGCGCTCGGGCGCCCCGGGCCACCGCCGCCGTGGCGGTGACGTTCGCCGCGAAGGCGGCCTCCGGGTCCTTCTCGCAGGCGTCCACCTCCGTCATGGAGGCGGGGTGGATGATCACCTCGGGCGCCGCGGCGGCGATGGCCGCGGCCACGTCCGCCTCACGCGTCAGGTCCACCTCCACGTAGCGGTGCGTCCCGCCCGTGCGCCGGGGACCGCGCCCCAGCCCCACCACGTCGTGCCCCTGCTGCGTCAGCAGCGCGCAGACGCGGCTGCCCACCAGGCCGTTGGCCCCCGTGACCAGAAGGCGCATGGCCTAGCCCCGCCCCTGGAGGCGGGTCCGGTACTGCGTGTCGAAGTACTGGCGGTACGCGCCGCTCGTCACCCGCTCCCACCAGGCGCGGTTCTCCACGAACCACTTCACCGTGTCCGCCAGCCCCTGCTCGAAGGTGTGGTTCGCCTTCCAGCCCAGCTCCGTGCGGATCTTCGTCGGGTCGATGGCGTAGCGCCGGTCATGCCCGGGGCGATCCGCCACGTACTGGATGAGCGACTCGGGCTTGCCCAGCAGGCCCAGGATGCCCTTGACGATCTCGATGTTGCGACGCTCGGAGCCGCCGCCGATGTTGTAGACCTCGCCCGGCCGGCCCTTCTCCAGCGCCACGAGCAGACCCTGGCAGTGGTCCTCGACGTGGAGCCAGTCGCGCACGTTGGCGCCGTCGCCGTAGACGGGCAGCGGCTTGTCGTGCAGCGCGTTCACCACCATCAGCGGGATGAGCTTCTCCGGGAACTGGTAGCGGCCGTAGTTGTTCGAGCAGCGCGTCACCACCACGTCCATCTTGAACGTGTGGTGGTACGCCAGCGCGATGAGGTCCGAGCTCGTCTTCGACGCCGAATAAGGGCTGGACGGCTGCAGGGGCGAGGCTTCCGTGAACGCGCCCGTGGGGCCCAGCGAGCCGTACACCTCGTCCGTGGAGACCATCAGGAAGCGCTTCACGCCGCGAGCCCGGCTGGCCTCCAGCAGCTGCTGGGTGCCCAGCACGTTCGTGGTGACGAAGATCTCCGGCCCCAGGATGGAGCGGTCCACGTGGCTCTCCGCCGCCAGGTGCATCACCGCGTTGATGGAGTGCTGCACCATCAGGTGCTCCACCAGCTCGCGGTTGCCAATGTCGCCGCGCACGAAGACGTGCTTCGGGTCGCCTTCCAGGTCCGCGAGCGTCTCGAGGTTGCCCGCGTAGGTGAGCTTATCGAGGTTGACGATCTTCCAGTCGGGCCGCTCGCGACGCAGGTACTTCACCAGATTGGAGCCGATGAAGCCGCAGCCCCCTGTCACCAGGACGTTCATTGACAAGCCACCACTCGGACGCAGGAGAAAGCGCCCTCCGTAGCGGAGGCAGGGGAGCCCCGTCAAGGCAAGGCCGCGCCCACTTGTCGCCGGTGCGTGCCGGTTGTAAACGCCATGGTCACCGTGAGCCTCTGGAACAGCAAGCAAGGGACCGCCTCCCCGAGCGTCGGAGGGGTCCACCAGCTGGTCGCGCACCTCGCGTGGGGCGACGCCGTGGGCAACCAGGTGCGCTACCTGCGGGACCTGCTGCGCGGCTGGGGTTACGCTTCGGAGATCTACGCGGCCGAGTGGGACGAGGCCTGCCGCGATCAGGTGCGCCCGGCCCGGGACTACCCGCGCGAGGCCCGCGCCGACAGCGCGCTGCTCGTCCACCACAGCTTCCAGTCGCGCCTCGTCCCCCTCGTGGCCCGGGCGAAGGGGCGCAAGGCGCTGCTGTACCACAACGTCACGCCGGCCCGGTTCTTCGAGGGCGTGGATCGCAACGTGATGAGCGGCTGCGCGCTGGCGCGCGAGGAGCTGCGGGCGCTGCGCGACCACGTGACGCACGCGTGGGCCTACTCACACTTCAGCGCGGAGGAGCTGGCCGCGGCGGGCTACCGGGACGCGGCGGTGCTGCCCTTCGCGGTGGACTGGAACGCCTTCGACGTGCCGGCGGATCCGGCGCTCCAGGCGCAGATGGAGGACGGGTGCGCGAACGTCCTGTTCGTGGGCCGCATGGTGCCCAGCAAGCGCCTGGAGGACGTGCTGCGCGTCTTCACCGCGTATCAGCGCCTGTACCAGCCGCGCAGCCGGCTGCTGGTGGCGGGGACGCTGCGCCGCGACACCCTCTATGACGCGACCGTGCTCGCGCTCCGCGAGCAGCTGGGCCCCGAGCGCGTCGTGTTCCTGGGCCGGGTGGACGCGGCGCAGCTTTCCGCGTGCTTCGCCTCCGCCACGGCCTACCTGTCCATGAGCCGCCATGAGGGCTTCGGCGTGCCCCTGCTGGAGGCGATGTACCGGGGCGTGCCGGTGGTGGCGTATGGCGCCGCGGCGGTGCCGGAGACCATGGGCGGCGCGGGCCTCACCACGCTGTCGGACGACCCCGTGGAGGTGGCGGGGCTGCTCGCGGTGCTGGAGCGCGATGCTGGCCTGCGCGCGAGGGTGGTGGCCGCCCAGCGCGAGCGGCTGACCCCGCTGGACCAGCCGACGGTCGCACGGCGCGTGCGAGAAGCCCTGGCCCCGTTCCTGGAGGGCCACACCCCGGCCGCCTCGAAGCAAGGCCCCGACGGCGCCACCGTGGTCTGCCCGGGCTTCGACGCGTCGCCGGACGCGCCCATGTCGCGACTGGCGCGCGCCGTGGTGGACCGGCTGCCCGGCGCACGGCTCTGGACGGTGAGGCGTCAGGTGATGCCGCTGCAGCTCTCCCCCCGCGAGTCATCGCAGGACGGCACCCCGGTGTGGCACTTCACGCCGGATGAGCCGGCCTCCCGGATGCGCCAGGACGTGCCCCCGTCCTCGTCCCTGGAGACGGGCGTGTGCTCCGTCACCGGCCCCGTGCTGTTCGCTGGCGCGGATGAAGAGGTGGCGCGCAGGACGGCGGCCCAGGTCCAGGCCCGCGCCTGGGGCCTCTGGGAGCCCCCTCGCGCGCCGGATGCGGGGGTTCGCGGTGCGCTGGGGTCCCGGCTGTGGGAGCTGAAGCCCGGCCAGGACGTGGACGCGCTCGCGGCGGACGTGGCCCGGGCCCTGGACGAAGGAGGACGCACGCATGCGCGCTGAGGACCTCATCAGCACCCAGCCCACCCCGGAGGCCGTGGCCGAAGCCCTGCGACGGTTGCCGGCGCCCCCGCCCGAAGCGGTGGAGGCACTGCGCGGCAAGTTCAGCGCCACCCAGGAGCAGGCCTCAAGCTCCGCGTGGCCGACCTTCCTGGAGGCCGCCCGGCGCAAGCGCGACAGCCGCTACGCGGATGCGCCGACCTCCCACCGGCCCGTGGTGGGCCCCGCGCTCGTCATGGCCAAGCGCGCCTTCCGGCTGACGTTCCAGCCCTTCATCAACGAAGCGCTGCGCCGGCAGGTGGAGTTCAACGAGGCCATCCTGGAGGCGCTCGCGCTCATCCACGAGCACCAGCGGGTGCAGGCGCGAACGCAGACGCTCTGGCGCCAGGAAGTGGAGAAGCGGCTGGAACAGCTCGACGCCCACCTCCCTCGGAGCGGACCGGAGGTCGTGCCCCCCGGGAAGCCCTCCGGGCAAGACGCAGGCGCGGAGCCGGCTCGCCGCAAATCCAGACGCCGATAGCCTCCAGGCATGGACAGACATCGCCATGCACCGACAGGTAGGGTGTCATCCCCCGCCTGTCCTGCCTGGGATTCCCATCACCCGGGCCTCCCCATGGAGGCCCTGCTGCGACACGGGGCCAGGAGCCAGTGGAGGCCTTTGGCGACCTGGGCTTCGAGGCGGGCAGCCTCGCTGCTGACCGGGCGCATGCCCCATGACGGCTCCCCCGCCCGCCCGTCACCCTGGCAGACCAGGGTCGGTCGCCTTGGCCGAGGGCCTACGATGGCGGGACACCTGGAGCTACATCGCACGCGAGGGGCAGGCTCGGGCCTGGGGGGCAGGAGGGTTGTTTGGTCCCCGTGGTAAACGGTAGAAGCCCCCGAAGAGACAGGAAAGGGAAGCATGGACACCCGACGGGGCCTCATCGTGTTGCTGGCCTTCAACGAAGAGGAATGCATCGCCACCACGGTGGCGGAGCTGCGTGAAGCCCTGCCGGACCTGGACGTGCTCGTCGTGGACGACGGCTCGCGGGACCAGACGGCGGAGCGTGCCCGGGCCGCTGGCGCATTCGTCCTGACCCATCCCTTCAACCTGGGCGTCGCCGCGGGTGAGGCAAGCGGCCTGCTCTACGCCTCGCGGCACGGCTACGCACAGGTCATCCGCATGGACGGCGACGGCCAGCATGATCCGGCCTCCGTCCCTGCCCTGCGCGAGGCGCTCCAGTCTGGCGTGGAGCTCGTCATCGGCAGCCGGTTCGCGGGGGTCGCGAGCTTCCGCTCCACGTGGCTGCGCCGCTTCGGCAACCAGTTCCTCGCGGGGCTGCTGTCCACGCTGAGCCGCCAGCGCATCACCGACCCGACCTCCGGCTTCCGGGGCTTCGGGCCCCAGGCCATCCGCTTCTTCGCGCGCACCCACCCCCACGACTACCCGGAACCCGAGAGCGTCCTCATGGCGGCGCGGCAGGGCTTCCCCATCGCGGAGGTGGCCGTGCGCATGCGGCCGCGCCTCACCGGTACCAGCTCGCTGACGCCGTGGAAGTCGGCCTTCTACATGGCGAAGGTGTCCTTCGCCCTCCTCATGGAGCGGGTCCGTCCCGTCTGATGCCCATGCTTCGCTCCAGCCTCATTGGCGTGGCCTTCGCGGCCGCCTTCGCGTTCACGGTGCTGTGGTCGGCCCGAGGCCGGCGCACCAACGAGCGTCATACCTTCGCCTGGTTGCTGGTCGCCGCGACCATCGCGGGCCTGTCCCTGTGGCGCCATGGCATCGACACGCTGGCGTCGGCCATGGGCATCTACTACGCGCCCTCGGCCCTCTTCTTCCTCGCCCTGTCGGCCCTGATGTGGGTCGTGTACCGGTTGAGCCTCCAGGTGGCGGAGCAGCGCCAGCAGCTCAAGCGGCTGGCGCAGGAGGTGGCCCTGCTCACCTCCACGGAGCATGAGCGCCTCGCGCGCGCCCCGCCCCGCTCCGACTCCGTCCCCGCCGCCGCCCGGCACGACCCCCACGCCGCCTGAGCCTTCGCGGAACGACCCCCCTTCCATGCTCGCGTCTTCGCCGACCCCGTCTCCCCTGCGCCCGTTCTTCATCGCGCCCATCAACGTCTTCCTGGTCGTGGCCGCCGTGCTGGGCGGGGTGCTGAGCTTCCTCACGCCCCCGTTCCAGGTGGCGGACGAACCGGCGCACTTCTTCCGGGCGTACCAGATCTCCGAGGGCCAGCTGACGGCCACGCGGCTTCCGACGGCGTCCGCGGGCGGGCAGCTTCCGCGCAGCGTGGTCCAGGTGGCGGAGCACGTGTCGGAGGGGGTCGGGGGTCACGCCAACGTGCGGCAGGACCGGCAGCGCCTGCGCGACGCCATGCACGCCGCGCTCGCGCCCCGGGATACCGTGGAGTGGCACTTCGCCGCGTCCGCCATCTACTTCCCGCTGGTGTACTTCCCTCAATCGCTGGGCATGGCGCCCGCGCGAATCCTGGAGGCGCCGCCGGTGGTGGTGCTGTGGGCGGGCCGGCTGGGCAACGTGCTGGTGGCGCTGGCGCTCACGGCGCTGGCGCTGCGGCTGATGCCCTTCCAGCGGTGGGCGTTCGCGCTGCTGGCGCTCACGCCCATGGTGCTGTTCCAGCGGGCCTCGGTGTCCGCGGACCCCATCACCCTGTCGGCGTGCCTGCTGCTCGTGGCGCTATCGCTGCACTACACCTTCGCGCACCCGGGGCCGCTCGGGGCGAAGCAGCTGGGACTGCTGCTCTTGAGCGCGGTGTTCGTGGCCCTGTGCAAGCAGGCCTACCTGCCCCTGACGCTGGTGTTCCTGCTGCTGCCGCTCACCCGGATGGGGACGCCCGGACGCTATGCGCTGGCCGTCGTCGCCGTCGTGGCCGTCCCCGCGCTGCTCCAGTTCGCGTGGTCCAGCACGGTGAGGGACATCTTCCGTCCGAGCGAAGTGGTGGCGCAGGTGGCCCATGTCCGCGCGCACCCGTTCCAGGTGATGGGGGTGCTGGTGTCGGACTTCTGGACGCGGTTGCCGGACTTCCTCCATCAGGCGGGTGGCGTGCTCGGCTGGCTGGACACTCCGGTGTCGAGGCCCGTGCTGCTGGGCCTGGGCGCGCTGCTGCTGGGGGTGATGGCGCTGGACGCGGCCCCCTCGCCCACGGTGGGCTGGCGCGTGCGCGTGGTGGCGCTGGGCGTCGCCGTGGCGGGCGTGCTCGCCATCCAGGCCATGCTCTACCTGGCGTGGACGCCTCCGGGAGCGGACCGCGTGGACGGCGTGCAGGGCCGCTACCTGCTGCCCTATGCGCCCCTGCTGGTGGTGGCCCTGGCCCCGCCCGCGTGGGCACCGCGCACGCTGGCGCGGCTCAAGCCGGTGTTGATCGCCGGCTTCATCGCGCTGTCCGTCGGCGTGACGCTCACCACGGTGTACCAGCGCTACTACGGCGCGGTGTGAGGCTCAGTCCCGCGGCTTGGTGACCTCCAGGATCCACACCACCTCCAGGCAGGGCGGGTCCAGGAAGGCCATCTTGATATCAAAGGGCAGGCCCACCCGGTTCCTGGCCGCGGAGAACAGCTCGAACATCCCGTCGAAGGTCCATACGTGGAAGTGGATGTTCACGCGGTCCTGGACGAACAGGTTCGTCAGGTGCGCCAGCTCATCGCCGCTCTTCTTGTCGATGATGCGCAGCCACTCGTCGTAGTGGTCGCGGCGGGACACTTCCGGGCCCTTCAGGTGATCCTCCACCACGTGTTCGGTGGTGGTGACGTCCCGGACGCTGTCGAAGGTGAAGCGCTTGTCGGGGACGGCCATGAAGATGATGCCCCCCGGCTTCAGCACGCGGATGAAGTTCTTCATCGCGCCGATGGGATCTTCACAGTGCTCCAGGAAGTGGTTGGCGATGATGAAGTCCTGGGATGACGTCGCCACCCGGCCCAGCTCCTCCCCGTTGTCCACGATGTCGGGCACCGTGATGCGGTCCCCGGCCTCCGGGAACCGGGCGCGCAGCACTTCAATGGGCGCCACGTCCACGTAGCGGACCCGGACTCCCGCGGGCACCTTCGTCGGGTTGTGGAGGGCGCCAATCTCCAGACCCTCACCCCGGAGGTACTGGGCCGCGATGAGCTCCCGGGTGATGCCGGGCAGGGCCGTCGTGGGCGCAGGGGATGGGGATGGGGACGGCCCCAGGCGCTCCCGCACCGCCGCCAGCTGGTTCTCGGTTTCGGACAGGCGGGTGTGGAGCTGGGCGACGCCCAGCGACTCACGGATGACCGACTTGAACGAGCTAGGAATCAGCGACCGCAGTTGGGAAAGACGCACGGGAGTCTCCATTCAGGCAGTGACTGTGTTCACTGCGGCCCAGGGCTCAGCTCGCGGCCCGCTTCTGGACCGGGTTGCTCACAATACCATCCAGCAGGGTCCGGAGCTCCTGGGCCTGCTTCACATAGTCGCGCACGGTGGCGCGCTTGGGATTGCGGAAGCGCGCCAGCCGCTCCGGGTGGGCAATCAGCTCGCGCAGCACGCGGCTGAAGCCTTCCCGGTCGCCAATCTCCAGGATGTTGCCGTTGATGCCCTCCACGATGTCCTCGGTGACGCCGCCTGACGCCGTGGTGACGACCCAGACATCGCGGGCCAACGCCTCGCGCACCGCCAGGCCGAAGCTCTCCTTCCACTGGGAGGGCATGAGCAACACGTCAATGCCTTCGAAGAAGGCATCCAGGCCGTCCTGATCATACGGAGGGACGACTTCCACGCCACCTGCCACCTTCCAGTCCTTCGCGTCGATGGACGCCGCTCCCATGCGCAGCTGGATGTCGGTCATCTTCAGGACGTAGCGGGACTCTGGCATTGCCTCGAGGATGTCCTTGAGCCAGAAGTAGCCTTTGTGCACCGCGCGCCCGCCCAGGTAGGCGAAGCGCACCGGGGACTGCTCATCCCGCGTGGGCCGGGGCTGCGTGGGCAGCAGCACGCCGTTCTTGTTCACGACGATGCGCTCCGGCGCGATGCCGTTGGCGATGTAGAGCTGGCGCTGGAACTCGCTGGGCGTGAGCAGCAGGGCCGCGCCGTCCAGCACCTTGCGCAGCGCGACCGTGCGCTTGAAGGTGAAGCGGGTGTCCGGCACGCACTTGGAGCAGACGCGCAGGTCGATGCCCTTCTGGTTGCAGTAGGTGGCGTCCTCCTTGACCATGAACTGGCGTTCGCACAGCCACCACGCGTCGTGCAGGGTGATGGTGTAGGGGATGCCTTCCGCGGCGCACGCCGTCGCCAGCGACGCGCTCAGCATCTGGATGGAGTGGAAGTGCACCACGTCCGGGCGCACGGTCTTGAGGACCTGGACGAACGTCGTCCCCATGCGCGGGTTCTGGTAGTCGAGCGCGCGGTCACCGCCGTGCGCGAGCTGCGTGGCGATGACGGGCAGGCCCTGCGTCTCGTAGCGAACCACCGTGTAGGCCGGCAGCGGCGAGTTCATGATGCCGGTGAACACGGTGACGTCGCAGCCCTCCGCCTGGAGCCGGTGCGCCACCTGTTCGGCGACGAGCGTGGCCCCGCCGAAGCTCAGCGGCGCGAAGAGGACGTTGGCCTCCAACACCTTGAGGCGCGGCGGGGGCGCGGGCGGCAGGTGCGAAAGGACGGGCTGGAGCCGTTCGGTGGCCACCACCGCGGGGTGGTAGCGCGCCATCACGCTGCGGTGCGCCTCCTCGCCCAGCCGCTGGCGCAAGGCGGCGTCCTCCACCAGCGCGGACAGGGCGGACTCCCACTCCTCGCGGGTCGTGGCGATCATCCCGTTGCGGCCGTGTTCGACGATCTCACGGAACGGTCCCGCGCCCGAACACACCGCGGGCACGCGGAAGATGGACGCCTCGATGAACTTGATGTTGCTCTTGGCGTCGTTGAAGACCGTGGGCTCCAGCGGCGCGATGCTGATCTGCCACGACGCGAGCGCACGCAGGTAGTCATCCGCGTCCAGGAACGGGATGCGGAAGACGCGCTCGGAGACGCGCTCGAAGTCCTTGGGCAACTCCAGGAAGCCGTGGATGGCCAGACGCACGTTCGCGTGGCGCTCCATCACCGCAAGGATGGCGTCCGCCGCGATGGTGAAGTCGGCGTCATGCGTGCGGGTGCCGCTGCCGTAGCCGATGGTGATCGTGCCCGGATCCACCGAGAACGGCCGCTGCTCCATCTCCCGGGCGAGTTCCAGGATGCCGTCGTCCAGGCAGTTCTCGACGACGTAGACCTTCCCGGGAACGACGCGCGCCATGTGCTCCGCGATGGTCGGCGTGCTGGCGATGCCATGCTCGCAGAGGCTGAGCGTCTTACGGTAGAGCGCGGCGCCGCTGAGCAGCAGGTCTCGCTCCTCCTGGGGCAGGCGCTGCACGTTGCTGTTCCGCTGGTACTCCTCCACGTCGAAGATGAGGTCGTCGACGTCGAAGAAGTGGGGAATCCCCAGGCGCTTCGTCTCCTCCAGGGTCTCCACCACCGAAGGGAACGCCGGGACCCGGTAGTAGATGACCAGGCCGTGGAACTGGAGCGCCGTCTTGCACTCCACGTGGTCATTCCACGGCAGGACGGTGACCTCGTAGCCCAGCCGGTGGAACATCGCGACCTTCTGGTCCACGCGGTAGCGCTTGCACTGGGGCAGCGACAGCTCCGCGATGATGAGCACGCGCCGACCCATGCTCGCCTGCGAGCGCTCCGTCAGAGGCAGGGTCCAGGGTGCCGGGGGGGGCGGGGGCGGGGTGTGCGCCGGGACGACGACCGTGGCCGCGGCGCTCTTGAGCGCACGGGCCGTGCGGCGCGCGGCGGGCAGCTCCACCAGCTTCGCGCCCACGGAGTGCAGCGTCCGCTTGCCGCGCTGGTAGAGGTTGCCGCGCCGGGTGCCGGGTGGCAGCACGCGCTCGCGCACGGACCAGTACCGGTTGATGGTCTTCCAGGCGAGGCTCCCGGAGATGTGCGCCAGCTGGCTTCCCTGGTGCGACGCCAGCGCATCAAGCTCCGCGAGGCGCGCGTTCTTGCGCGCCAGCTCCTCCTGCAGCAGCTGCTGGGACAGGCCCATCCTGGCGAGCCGCCCCTGCTGCTCCCGCAGGTCGGCGGCGGCGCCGTGTGCCCGCTGGTTAGAGGCTTCCAGCTCCGCCTGGAGCCGCTCCAGCCGCTGCGCGCCCTCCGCGACCTGCTGGCTCACCCGGCCGTACTCCGTCCTGAGGGTCTGTCCCTCCAAGAGGAGCGACAGCCGCGCGCCCAGGGCGGCGAAGACCGCCTTCACGCGCTCCCGGTCCTCGCCCCGGGTCTCCACCAGCGCGCGCAGGCCCTCCGGCTGCTCCGCCCCCACGGCGAGGACGCCCAGGCCGTGGCCATGGAAGAACTCGAAGGAGGGATGGCGGCCCGAGATCTCCTCCCACAGCCGCCAGACGCCGAAGTTGCGCTCCCGCACCCGGGTGTCGTGGAAGAGGATGACGCCGCGCGAGCTCATCCGGGGCAGCCACTGTTCGAAGTCCGCCTTCACCTGCTCGTATTCGTGGCAGCCGTCGATGTGGAGCAGGTCGATGGAGCCGTCCGCGAAGACGCTGGCGGCCTCGGAGAAGGTCATCTGGTGCAGTTGGGAGAACCCGCTGTAGAGCGGGTCATGGTGCGCGCGCAGGTCCGCGAGCACATCCGGACCGTAGAATCCGGCGTGCGGGTCCCCCTGCCACGTGTCCACCGCGTGGCACCGGGTCTCCAGCTTCAGCGCGTCCACCGCCTGGCAGAACGCGGAGTACGACACCCCGGTGTGCGTCCCCAGCTCCACCAGCGTCCCGGGCCGGAGCAGGTCCACGATGAACATCGCGAACGGGACGTGCTCCACCCACGCGGAGGAGGCCAGCAGCCGATTGGGGAGCGTCAGGCTGAGAGGGTGTTCCAGGGGATTGAGCAGTGGGTGCATGGTCGTGGTGTCGGAAAGACGCGGCCCTCGCGAATGGAAGGCACGCCCCCCTATCCAGGCGTTGGCGCGGGAGGCGGAGTCTCGAACAGGCGCCCCCCAAGGGTGAAAGCCCTTCCATGTCATCACACCTGGGGAGCGTCAAGACTGGCAGGCCGCTCGCCCCACAGGGAGGGAACCAGCACCGCGGCTTTCTCCAGCGGGCGAATCAACGCGCCCGGCGAGGTGGCCAGGCGAAGCGCAGGGGGCCATTTCCCAGTGCGTGGTTGGGGCTGTGGAAGGGCTCATCGCCCACTGTTTCTTTCCACCGGGCCTTGAACGCGGTGGCCGCTGACGAGGACAGCGGGTCCGCATCAGGTGACATGGGGGCGGTGGCGTGGATCAACACCGCGTGCGGCGTCCAGACGGTCATCAGGCCGTGCTGCGCGAGCCGCAGGCACAGGTCCACGTCGCGCCAGGGCCCCGGCAGGACGGCCGCGTCGAAGCCCCCCACGCGCTCGAAGACGCTTCGTCGCACGGCGAGGCACGCCGCGCTGACCGCGGACACCCGCTGCTGCACCGCCGCGCGACCGATATGGCCGGTGGATTCGCGGGACAGGCCCCGGTACGGACCTCCGGCGACGCCATCCGCGCCCATGCCCAGCACGAAGCCCGCGTGTTCGACGCGACCGTCCGGCGCGAGCAGCTTCGCGCCCACGGCGCCCACCTCCGGACGCAGGGCCTGCGAGACCAGCTCCGCGAGCCAGTCCGCCCCCTCCGGAGAGAGGTCCGCGGCGAGGAAGATGAGCACTTCGCCAGGGGCGTCGCGCGCGGCTTCGTTGGCGGACAGGGAGGCCTGCTCAGGACTTCCCGAGGCCACGCGCCAATCCACGTCCCACCCTTCCGCGGTGGCCCGCCAGGCGTCCAGACGAACCATGGCCTCGGAGGCCGTGCGGGCCTGGAGGATGGCCGTGACGTGGGGCCTGGGCGTGGGGAGCGGGTGGCGGACGCGGTGGAGCGAGGCGTTGGGTCCCGGCTCGAGGCGCGCGCCAGGCTCCGTCCGGTCCAGGTGCTCCTGGAGCGCCCTGCTCGCCGCGATGCTGGCATAGCTCTTCTCCCCCGCGTCCAGCGCGGTGGAGCCGGGGATGGCGCGCCAGAGGTAGAGCACGCGCGGAACGTGCTGGATGCGATCCGCCAAGGTGCGCTCCACCACGCGCAGGGCCAGGTCGTGGTCCTGACTGCCTTCGAAGCCCACGCGGAAGCCGCCCACCTCGCGCACGCGCTCCGTGCGGTAGACGCCCAGATGGCTGATGAGGTTCTGGGTGCGGAACAGGTCCAGGTTGAACGCGGGCTTGAAGTACGGATCGAATCGGCGGCCCTGCGGATCAATCTTGTCCTCGTCGCTGTAGACGATGTCCGCGTCGGGGTGCGCGTTGAGGACCTCCACCACCCGGAGCAGGGCGTCCTCCGTGAGTTCGTCGTCATGGTCCAGGAGCGCGATGAACTGGCCCTGGACCAGCTCCAGGGCGGAGTTGGAGGCCGCGGAGATGTGCCCATTGGCGGGCCGGACGACGTAGCGGATGCGGGCATCGCGCCGGGCGTATTCCTCCAGCACGGCGCGCACGTGCGGTTGACGGGAGGCGTCGTCCGCGATGCACAGCTCCCAGTGCGGATAGAGCTGCGCGCGCACGGAGTCGATGGCCCGCCGCAGCCACACCTCCGGGGTGTTGTAGGTCGGCATCACCACGGACACGAGCGGCTTCCAGGCGAACGCCTCCGCCGCGTGGCGGAGCGCCTCCCGGTCCGCGTCACCGAGCGTGTCGTACTGGCGAACCCAGGCCTCGTAGCTTTCGAGCGAGAGATGGCCGTTGGACTTCTGGCCCAGCACGCCGTCCACGGCCCGCAGGCCCCCGGTGCGCAGCGCGTCCAGGTAACGGCGGGCCACGCGCGGAATGCGCTCGGGCTCCCGCGCGAGTCGCAGCGCCAGGGGCCACGTCATGCGCACCGCGGCTTCCGCGGGCGCCACCTGCACCGCGCGCACGTCGGACAGGTGGAAGCGCGTGGGGCCGTTCACCGGGCCCAGGCGCAGGGCGAGCACGGCCTCTGGAAGACGGACGAGCATCCGCGCACGACCGTCGGCGTCGAGCGGCAGGCGGATGCTCTGCTCGGCTCCAGCGACGTCCGTGTCCACGATGAGCACGGGCGACGCGGCGCCGGCCTCCCCGGTCAGGAGCCGGAAGGAGAACTCCGTCCACCCCGTGGGCAGGGCCGCCGCGCCGGGAAGAAGCGCCAGGTGGGCCCCGGCGCCGTCCGCGCGCCACTCGAAGGGACCGCCGTGCTCGGCGGTCACGCCCGCGCCAGGAGCTGGCGTCAGGTGAACCGTGGGCCGCGTCAGCCCCCGGTGAACCTGGTGCAGGGTCTCCCGCATGCGCCGCGACAACCTGCGTCCGCGGCTTCCGTGTCGATCCTCACTCATGGTCCTGTTCCTTCCGGGCCGCCCTGCCCTGCCCGCTCGCGCCGGGGATGACCGAAGGGATCGCCCCGCTCCGAGCGCGGCTGTCGCGCCCAGGTCTCACGCAGCCTTGCGATCTCCGGCGCGCGCCAGGCCCCATCGACTCGCGCGTGCGTCCGCACCAGTCGTGCATGCGGGGTGTACAGCACGCGAAGGCCCCGAGCCCCCGCACGCAGGCACAGGTCCACGCCTTGCGCCTCCGACGAAGTGAAGCCCTCGTCCCATCCGCCCAGTGACTCCAGCACCTCGCGCCGACTCATCGAGCACGCAGTGGAGACGGCCAGCAGCTCACGCGGCCAGTGGGAGCCCCCGAAGGTGGAGAGCGTGGGAGCCGGAAGCCCCGCGAAGGGCCGAAGCGCCTGACCTTCCGCGCCCAGCCCCAGGCCCGCGTGCAGCACGTGCCCTCCGGGCGAGACGACTTGCGCGCCGACCACGCCCACGTCGGGGCGAAGGGCCTGCGACGCCAGCTCGGTCAGCCATCCGGGTTCGGTCGGCAACGTGCCCGCCTCCAGGCACAACACCAGCGCTCCCTGGGCTTCGCGGAGCAGGCGGTTGGCCACGGCCCCGGGGGTGAGCGCCCCGTCCACCGGGACGCGCACGGCCCGCGCATTGCCTCCGGGCGAAGCAGGAGACTCCATGCTGTCGCGCGTAGAACGCGGCTCCATCCCTGCCGGCGCATCTGGCGCGGAAGCCTTCGGGCTGTCCTCCCCAGAAACGGGGACGAGCACCTCCACGTCCAGGCCATCCGTCAGGGCGAGCAGCGCGGCGAGCTCCGCCTCGGTGCTCGCAGCCGACATCAGCACGGACACTCGCGGGCGAGCGCCGAGCGGACGGCGGATCCGATACAGCCCTGGTGCGGAGGTCTCGACCGTCGCCGCCTCTCCCGAGCGCTCCAGGTGCGCGGCCACGGCGCGACGACCTGCCTCGGATGCCGCGGGCTTGGCGCTGGCGTCCGTGGCCGTGGAGCCGGGCAACGTGCGCCAGTGGTAGAGCACCTTCGGGATGTGGGCGAAGCGCCGCGTGCGCTCCATCAGACGCAGGAGCAGCTCATGGTCCTGCGCCCCCTCGAAGCCGGGCCGGATGCCACCGACCTCCCGGAGCAGCGACGTGCGAACCACCAGGAAGTGACACACGTAGTTCACCGCGCGCAGCATCTCCGGAGACAGCTCCGGCTTCAGGTAGGGCGCGAAGCGCTGCCCCCGCGCGTCCACCTTGTCCTCGTCCGAGTAGAGGACGTCCGTGTCGGGAGCGGACGCCAGACGCAGCACCATCTCCGCGAGCGCGTGCGGGGCCAGCAGGTCGTCATGGTCCAGGAACCCGACGTACTCCCCCGTGGCCATCGCCAGCGCTGCATTCGTCGCGCGAGCGATGCCCTGGTTCTCCGACAGCCGCTCGAAGCGGATGCGCGCATCCCCGGCGGCGAGCCGTCGCAGCGTGGCGGCGACCTCCCCACCCCGCGAACCATCGTCCACGATGCACAGCTCCCAGCGCGGATACACCTGCGCCGTCACGGAAGCGACGCAGGCCTGGAGCACGTCCAGCGGCGTCTCCCACGCGGGCGTGATGATGCTGATGAGGGGCCGATGCGTCAGGCGCTCCAAGGCGGCGGTGGCCACCGCGACGTCGTGGGCCTCCTGCTCGCGGGCGGCGCGCGCATAGGCCTCCGGCTCGGGCATCACCACGACGGGCCGGGCCGCGCCCAGCATGTGCCGCAAGGTCCGGACGCAGGCATGGTTGAAGCCTATTTGCCGTCGCCATACCTCGCGCCACAGTGGCATCCCCACGGACGTCCGCGGCTCCCGCGCCAGCACGTCACAGCGGGCCTCCAGTGCGTCCAGGGGTTCGCGCACGCCATCGGTGCGCCGCGGCCAGCCCGGCCCGGAGAGCAACGCCACGACGGCCGCGTTCCAGGCCCGCTGCTCACGCAGTCCCGGCGCCGCCAGGAGCCACCCGGCACGCTTCGCCACCGGCCCCGGCAGGGCCACGGGCAGCGGATTCACGAGTCCCGCGAGCTCCCCACGCGCGCGCTCCGGCAGCGTCCGCTCCGGGTGCCGCAGCAGCTCCGTCAGCACGGCGTTGAAGCAGACCTGGCGCGCCAGCAGCAACCGCTGCACGGGGCCGAGCCCCGCCGTGCCCAGGCGCTTCGCGGTGGTGATGGCCGTGCTCCAGCGCTCCCGGTGGGATGGGGGCACATCGAAGCCGAGCACCTGCGTGAAGGCGTCGAGCGGCGGCGGGAGCCCCCCACTGCGGGTGGAGTGGTTCATGGCCGCCTCAGGGGGTGCGGTCGGGCTTGAGCCGATCCGCCAGCGCTCGCAGCGTGTCGTGGATCCAGGGGATGGAGTGAAGCCGCGCGTTCACCCCGTCCACGAGGCGGTGACGGAACTCGCGCGCCAGCAGGGCTTCCTCACGGGCCTGTCCGACGGCGCCGGTCCAGGCACTCACGGAGCGCAGCAGCCAGTGTTCCGGCGACACCGGAGCCTCACCGTCCACCGGAGCCCTTCGGGGCCCGCGCACCTCGCACGAGGCGATGCCGCCGAGGAACTCGGGCACGAAGAGCGCCGCCAGCCGCACCGTCAGGTCCGCGATCCCCGCCCCCTGCCCCGCCCCGGTCAACGGGAAGGGACCGATCCGCGTCCGGTCGATGACCAGCGCGTGGACGAGCTCCGGGTGCAGGGTGAGTTGATCCACCTCCAACCGCTCCCCCAGCGGGAACGGCTCCTTCGAGCCCACGTAGGGCATGGCCCCGGACGTGGACGCCCACTCGGTGCGGAAGGACCGGGAGACGGCCCACGCCGCGCCGCCTTGCTGGAGCGCCTGGACGAGCCGCGCGTAGTGGCGCGGATACACCAGGCACCGCGAATCCAGGAGGGACACGTACTGGCCCCGGGCCTGACGGAGCGCCTCCGCGTGCAGCTCACCCGCGGGCGCGCGCACCGTGCGAGGCTGGAAGGTGCCCAGCGTCGCGTAGCGCTCCAGCGAGGCCTGGGCGGCGGACAGGGCGCTGCCCTCCGGCGCCGCGAGGAGCAGCTCCAGCGGCTGCTGCTCCTGACACGCCAGCGCGAAGAGGGCTTCGTCCAGGGTCGCGGCGGAGGCGCGCGGATCATGCGTGAGCACGACGCTGAGCAGCCCCGGTTCGAGCGCCCGCGCGGGCGCATCCGGGACGACGACGTACAGCCCCTCCTCCACCTGCGTGGACGGGGAGAGCTGGGCCAGCAACGCCCGCAGGGCCTGTTCGGTGTCCGTCGCCAGCCCGGTGTTGCCTGGCGCCCCAGGCTGAACCTCCCGGTGGGCGACGCGATAGCCCACGTCGGACAGCCGCCGCAGCATCCCCTGCTCCGAGATGCCGGCACGGACGGGCGCGGTGCCCAGCCACGTCTCCAGGAGCGCGCTGGCCGAGCCAGCGTTGCGCAGGCGGAACAGCAGCTCCGCCCGGGGCGCGTCCTGTCGCAGCACCTCCAGCCCGCCCGTCAGCACGTGCGCCACGGCGTCACCGGTGAGCACCACCAGGGACGGCTCGGCCCCTTCGGGACGCGTCCACCCCGGTCCGGGCTGCTCCCGCACGTCACACCCGTGGGCGCGCAGCGCCACCGCCAGGGGCTTCGCTTCGCCCACGAGGCACACCACCGCCCCGGCGCGCACGCGCGACAGCACGAGCGCGGTCCACCGAGCCCCGGCATCGAAGGGCGCGACCGTCTCCGGTCGGGCGCTCACCAGCGCCTCCGCGCGAACTCCAGGTGGTGGCCGAATTCGGCGATCCGCGAGAGGCGCCATCCCGGCTTCACCAGCTCCGGCACGGCGAACGGCTCGCCTCCCAGCGCGGCGTACTCCCGGAGGCGGTCGTGCATGAAGGCGGCATTCCCATACTTCGCCCCCAGGAGGGCCGCGCTGCGGCGCACCATCCGCTCCCGCAGCGGGCTCTCCTCGCGGGTGACGGTGTAGTGGTGCACGCGTGCCGCCGGAGCCACCCGGATGGACAGCCCCAGGCCCCGGGCGCGCCACGACAGGTCCACGTCCTCGCAGTACATGAAGAAGCGCTCGTCGAAGCCGCCCGCCCGCGCATGCAGCTTCCGCGTGACGAGCAGCACGCACCCACTGCACCAGGGCGTCTCCCCCGTCGCCGGATCATACGGCTTGGGGTGTTCATCCGGGAACAGGCGCGCCTCCACCAGGCCGGTGTCCGACTGCCGGTCCGCTTCGTGGACCAGCTCCCGCACGCAGTCCGGGTGCAGCACCCCATCCGGGTTCACGCAGATGTAGTGGCGCGCCCCGGCCTTCCCGAAGGCCTCCGCCATCAGCCGGTTGTGCGCACCGCCGAAGCCCAGGTTCTGTCCGGAGTACCGGTAGTCCGCCCGCGCATCCAGGCCGCCCACCACCGCCCGCAGCGAGTCGTCCGGCGAGTTGTCCAGCCACACCACGCGGAAGGCGGGAGCGCCCGCGGCGTCGCGGTTCCACTGGAGCGAAGCGCTGAGTCGCTCCAGCTCCCGCGCCGGGTTCCGGTACAGCACGATGCCCAGCCAGATGCCCGGCTCCCCCCGGCCTGCCGCATCCCGCCCGCTCACGAGCCTACGTCTCGCACCTGCGCCACGCGCGCCCCGACACCCTCCACGACCCAGCGATGCGCGGGCCGCGTCACGCCCACGTCCTGGACACCGGAGCGCACCTCGAAGGAGCACGCGGCTTCGCGCTTCTGCAGCACCTGCCCGGCCGCGTCCTGGACCGTCACCGTGAAGGCGTAGCGCCCCGCGGTGAGCCCCAGCCGGTCGACGACGAAGCGCACCGTCCCGCTTCCGGGTGTCTCCGCGTGGAAGGGCACGCGCTCCACGAAGGTGTTCGTGCCGTAGACGACCACCCCGTCCGCGCGCGTCAGCTCCAGGCCGAAGCCCAGCGCCGGCGAGGACGTCCGGGTGGTGAACCCCACGCACAGCTCCACCCCGTCCTCGGTGTCCACCCACTCGGCCGGGGTGCCGTCCCGGCGCAGCAGCCGCACCGCGTCCAGCTCCAGCGGCGACGGCGCGGCGATGGGCGCCGCGAGCGAAGGCAGGGCCCCGCCATCCGACGCCAGCGCGGGCGACTCCATGGACATGCCCCGCTCTTCGGCCAGCTCCACCGCGCGCTTGTAGCTCTTGATGACGTCCGCGGGAGGACCGAACTCGCGGATGCGGCCGGCGTCGATCCACGCCCCCAGGTCGCACCAGCGCTCCAGCGTCCCCAGGTCGTGGGTGACGATGACGATGGTCTTCCCGGCCCGCTTGAACTCCGTCATCTTCGCGAGGCTCTTCTTGCCGAAGTGCTCGTCGCCCACGGCCAGGATCTCATCGATGATGAGGATGTCCGGATCCACGTGCGTGGCCACCGAGAACGCCAGCCGCATGTACATGCCGCTGGAGTAGGTGCGCACCGGCTCGTCGATGAAGTCGCCCAGCTCGCTGAAGGTGATGATGTCCTGCATCCGGGACTTCACCTCGGCGCGCGTCATGCCCAGGATGATGCCGTTGATGAGGATGTTCTCCCGGCCGGAGAAGTCCGGGTGGAAGCCCGCGCCCAGGTCCAGGAGCGCGCTGATGCGCCCGTGGATGTCGATGGTGCCCGTCGTGGGCGTGTAGATGCCGGAGATGAGCTTGAGCAGCGTGCTCTTGCCGGAGCCGTTGCGCCCGATGATGCCCACCGTCTTGCCACGGGGCACCACGAGGTCCACGCCCCGGAGCGCTTCGATCATGGACTTGCCGTCCACGTCGCGCTTGCCCCGGAGCATGCGGATGAGCTCCGACTTGATGGTGGTGTACTCGCGGCGGATGGTGCTCTTGCGGAAGCGCTTCACCACGTTCCGCAGGACGATGGCGTCTGGCGACGCGATGTCGCTGCTCATATGAACTCCGCGAAGTCCTCGCGCCGACGCTCGAAGATGCCGGCGGCCACCCAGAGCAGCCCCATGGAGATGCCCATCCACAGCAGGAGCGGGCCGGGCTGGGGGAGCTGGTGCTCGTAGAAGATGGCCTGGTAGGACGTCACCATCACCGCCATCGGGTTGAGCAGCACGAGCGGACCCTGAGCGGCCTCGGGCAGCGTGTGCACCTGGTAGAAGACGGGCGTGACGAAGAACCACATGGTCAGCAGGTTGCCGATGATCTGCTGCAGGTCCCGGAACGTCACGTTCAGCGCGGACACGATGTAGACCAGCGCCACCGTGATGCTCAGCTGGGTGAGCAGCACCACCGGGAAGGCCACCACGTGCCACGTGGGCACGTAGCCCAGGAGCAGCCCCAGCCCCAGCATCAGGGGCAGCGACAGCACGTAGTTGCACAGGTTGGTCACCACCACCGTGGCCGGCAGCACCTGCGCCGGGAAGCGCACCTTGGTGAGCAGGTCGCGCCGATCACTGATGGAGCTGGCACCGCCCCCCAGCGACGTGGCGAACCAGATCCACGGCAGCAGCCCCACGAACACGAAGTACGTGTACCCCGGGATGTTCTGCCGCATGTAGACGGTGAAGAGCAGGGAGTAGACGCCCATCTGCAGCATGGGGTTGAGGAACGTCCACAGGAAGCCGAGCACCGAATTCCGGTACCGCGCCTTGAGCTCCCGTTGGGTCAGGCTGAGCAGGAGGCCCCGGTATTGGTAGAGCTCACGCAGGTTGCGAAGCATGCAGGGCCATCCATACATCATGCGAAGCGGAAGAGGTGAGCAACGGGACTTCCATGCGCTCGCGGGCCCGCCCATCCGGCCGCTCGCCCCGGTGCGCCGCGCTGCCGCTGGACGCCGCCGCGACGCCCCTCCCGGAAAAGAAAAAGGCCCCCTGGTTTCCCAGAGGGCCTTTATTTTTGGAGCGGGAAAAGGGATTTGAACCCTCGACCCTCGCCTTGGCAAGGCGATGCTCTACCGCTGAGCTATTCCCGCATCAGGACTGCCGTACTGCCAACCGCTTGCTGCTTTCCGTCGGGCGGTGCCGCGCCGGAAGTGAGATGGGGTATACAGAGGGCCTTCGCACCCGTCAAACACTTTTCGCATCCGGATCCGCGGCCCCCCTCCGGGCCAGCATGGACAGGAAGGCGCGGAAGTAGACGACCGCGCTCCAGACCGAGAAGGCGCCCGACAGGTAGACGAGCACCTTGCCCACCTGGTTGTAGTCCACGGTGACGGTCTGGAAGCCCAGGTCCAGGGGGTGCACGTAGTGGACGCACAGGGAGATGATCCCCACCAACTGGAGGGACGTCTTCCACTTCCCCTCCTGGCCGGCGGCGATGACCATGCCCTCGCTGGCGGCGATGGTGCGCAGGCCGCTGACGATGAACTCGCGCGCCAGCAGCACGATGACGACCCAGGCGGCGATGCGGCCCAGGCGGACCATCATCACCAGGGCGGCCATGGCGATGAGCTTGTCCGCCAGCGGGTCCATGAACTTGCCCACCACGGTGATGAGGTTCCACTTGCGGGCCAGGTAGCCGTCCACCACGTCGGTGATGGAGGCCACCGCGAACACGAGCCCCGCGAGCAGCGAGTGGAGCGGATCCGCGTCGTAGGTGAGCCAGACGAACAGGGGGATGATGAGGATGCGCCCCAGCGTGAGCATGTTGGGCAGGTTCCAGAACTCCTGCACCAGGATGCTGGGACGGCGGGAGGCGCGCTTGCGGGCCCGCTCCTCGCGCTTCTTCTGCTTCCTGAGAGCTCGGTCCGTGGCCATGGGCGCGCTTTCTACCGGACCCCGAGTGCGATGAGGGCAAAACCTTCACCGCCCAGCTCCACCGCCGAGCGCACCGTCTCCCCGCCCGCGGACTGGAGCAGCGGCACCACGCGGGGCGTGAGGTTGCCCAGCCAGCCCACCAGATGCGACAGCGGCACCGACACCGGCGCGTCCATGGTCACCGCCACCGAGCGCAGCGGCCCGGACAGGCTCAGCAGCACCCGCCCCTGCCCGCGCAGGTGCACCAGGTCCAGGTCCGGCGCCAGGTCCGACGGCACGCGGCCGTTCTCGAACACCACCGGCTCCTCGAAGGCGAAGACGCACGGGTCGCGCAGGTAGACGGACTCGTCGTCCAGCACCACCGCCACCAGCTGCCGCCCGCCGGCCGGCTCCAGGTGCAGCGTGCCCTGGCCCCGGGCGCGCACCATCGCCTGCTCGCCCTCGCCGAAGGGCTTGTCCGTGGCCCGGCCCCGGAAGCGCTTCATCTCCGGCTGGAAGGTGACCTGTCCCTGCACCGCGACGAGCCCCTCCAGCCGCGTGAGCAGCTCCCCGTTCACCGTCAGGGCGCAGCCCGCCGGCCCCTGCACGAAGGGCTGCCCCGGCGACACGCCCGGCAGCGCCACCGTGGGCACCCACTCCGTGAGCAGGGGCGGGTTCACGCCAGGTCCGGATCCGCTCGCGGCGGGGGAAGGCGTCGCGGGCATGACGGCGGTGCGAGGCGCGGGGGATCCGCTCGCGGCCAGCGCGGCGGAGGTCTCCTCGAAGGCGGCGCCGGGCTCCGACTCCAGGTCGGAGGCGAGGACGGGCGGCTCCTCGGAGACTTCGATCTCCTCCGACACCGGCGTGGGGGGCAGCTCGTCCGACACCTCCACGTCGTCACCGGAGGTGTCCGCGTCCGTCGTCGCGGCCAGCGCCCGGGCCTCCTCGTCGTCGGAGGCCGTCTCCTCCGCGGCCAGGACCGCTTCGGAGCCCGAGGCCCTCGGCCCCTCGTCGTCGGCGAAGCTCAGCTCGTCGTCCGCTGGGCGGGGCGGCGGGGTCGCCTTGGTGGGCGCGCGGGCCGTGCGACCGCCAGCGCGAGGCGCTTCGTCCAGGCCGAACTGGGCGCCCCAGTCGCTCTCGCCGGTGCCGGGCGCCTCCCCTTCCCCGCCCTCCGCGTCGCGCGCGCGGGGCTGCGCGGCGGGACGGCTGAAGCCCTCGCCGGCGATGGCGCGCGACATCTTCTCCGCCATGGCGTCGCTGCCGGACAGGAGGAAGTGTTCGCGCGCGCGGCCGTACTCGCCCATCTGGGCGAAGGTCAGGCCCAGGTAGTTGTGGGCCTTCTTGTGGTCCGGGGCCAGGTCGGTGGCCGTCTCGAATTCACGCGCCGCGCGCTGGAGCGCGTTCGTCTTCAGGTAGACGAGCCCCAGGTTGACGCGCAGCGTGGGGTCCACCGGGTTGTCCCGCACGAGCATCTCGTACAGGTCGGCGGCGCGGTCGAAGAGGCCCAGCTTGAAATACGCCAGGCCCAGCAGGTTCTGGGCCTTCTCGTGCCGCGGCTGGAGCTGGTGCGCACGCTCCAGGAAGTCCTTCGCTTCAATGACCTTGCCGGCGCCCAGCAGCTCCCCGCCACGGTACAACTGCTGGAGGAACTCCTCGTCAGCGGGGCCCTGCTCCTTCGTCCCCTTCGTGCGCGTCGTCATTCTCGGGTGTGGGCTCACGGCTGCTGGCCTCGGCCTGCGCAAGCCGCTCGCGCTCCTTGTAGTGGTAGTAGAGCTGGACGACCTTGCGCACGTACGCCTGCGTCTCCGCGTAGGGCGGCACCTGGCCCTTGTACTTCTTCACGGCGTCCGGCCCGGCGTTGTACGCGGCGACCATCTTCACCATGTCGCCGTCGAACATGTTGGCCAGCACGCGCAGGTAGCGCACGCCGCCCTCGATGTTCTCCTTCGAGTCGAAGATGTCCTTCACGTACATGTCCGACGCGGTGGCCGGCATGAGCTGCATCAGCCCGCTGGCGCCCTTGTGGCTGAGCGCGTTCGGGTTGAAGTTGCTCTCCGTGTGCATGATGGCGCGCACCAGCGCGGACGGGATGCGGTAGCGCAGGGCCGCCTTGGCGATGTGCGGATCCAGTTCCTGGGGCGTGCGCGAGCGGCCCCGCACCGGCGCGTTGGTGGCGGGCGCGGGCGTGAAGGTCCCGGCCAGCTTGCGCGCCTTGCGCGAGCCCCCCGGCGGCACGTTCGTGTAGACGATGGTGCCGTCCTTCTCCACGTAGCTGTAGATGCCGTCGGCGAACGCAGCCGTGGGGGCGAGGGACAGCAGGGCAAGGAGGGCGGTCAGGACACGCATGGCGGCGGCCGAAACCTTAGACAACGGCCGGAAAGTCCTCAAGAAAACGCCTTGTTTCCGGCACTTACCGCCATTATGGCTGTTCGCCATGCCCCATCGGTTTGATTTCCTGGTCCTGGGCGGAGGCGTGGCAGGCCTGTCGTTCGCCCTGCAGGCGGCCCGGCATGGCACCGTCGCGGTGCTCACCAAGCGTGAGCGGGGCGAGGGAAACACCGCCTACGCGCAGGGCGGAATCGCCGGGGTGCTGGCGCCCACCGACACGTTCGATGCCCACATCGAGGACACGCTCGTGGCGGGCGCGGGCCTGTGCCACCGGGACGCGGTGGAGGTGACGGTGCGCGAGGGCCCCACCCGCCTGAAGGAGCTGGTGGCGCTGGGCGCGGAGTTCGACATGCGCGGCAGCGAGTTCGACCTCACGCGCGAGGGCGGCCACTCCGCCCGCCGGGTCGTCCACGCGGGCGACATCACCGGCCGCGAGGTGCAGCGCGCGCTCCTGGCCGCGTGCGACGAGCAGCCCAACATCACCTTCTTCCAGAACACCGCCGCCATCGACCTGATGCTCGACCGGCGTCCGCACGCGCCCTCCGCCAGCCGGTGCGTGGGCGTGTACGCGCTCCTGGAGACGGGCGCCATCGAGCGCTTCCTGGCCAAGGTGACGGTGCTGGCCACCGGCGGCGCGGGCAAGGTGTACCTGTACACGTCCAACCCGGACGTCGCGACGGGGGACGGGGTGGCCATGGCGTACCGCGCGGGCGCGCGCATCGCGAACATGGAGTTCTACCAGTTCCACCCCACCTGCCTGTTCCACCCGGAGGCCAAGAGCTTCCTCATCAGCGAGGCGCTGCGCGGCGAGGGCGGCAAGCTGCGGCTCAAGGGCGGGCAGACGTTCATGGAGCGCTACCACCCCATGGGGGCGCTGGCCCCGCGCGACGTGGTGGCGCGCGCCATCGACGCGGAGCTGAAGCGCACGGGCAACGACAGCGTCTACCTGGACATGACGCACCTGGGCCGCGCGTACCTCACCGAGCGCTTCCCCAACATCTACGCCGCCTGCAAGGCCTTCAACATCGACATGGCCGTGCAGCCCATCCCCGTCGTGCCCGCGGCCCACTACCAGTGCGGCGGCGTGGTGACGGACCTGAACGGGCGCACCAACGTGCCGGGCCTCTACGCCATTGGCGAGGTGTCCTCCACGGGCCTGCACGGCGCCAACCGGCTCGCGTCCAATTCGCTGCTGGAGGGCCTGGTGTTCGGCCACCGCGCGGTGCAGGTGGCGGCGGAGGAGATCGCCGCGCTGTCGCACCTCAAGGAGGAGCCGCCCGCGTGGGACTCCGGCAGCGCGGTGGACTCCGATGAGAGCGTGGTCGTCACCCACAACTGGGATGAGATCCGCCGCCTGATGTGGAACTACGTCGGCATCGTGCGCACGGACAAGCGGCTGATGCGCGCGCGCCGCCGGCTGGAGCTGCTGCGCGAGGAGATCCGCGACTACTACTGGCGCTTCAAGGTGACCCGCGACGTCATCGAGCTGCGCAACATCGCGGAGGTGGCGCACCTCATCGTGGACTGCGCCAGCCGTCGCAAGGAGAGCCGGGGGCTGCACTACACCCTGGACTACCCCCACACCGATGAGCACCAGGGCACGCGAGACACCGTGCTGTCCCGGGAGCTGTGAGCCGCCATGTCGACGCCGCGCCGTACGCAGCATGATCTGCCGGGCCCCTCCGGCCTGGGAGACGAGCAAGCCCCCACCCCGCGCGGCCACGACGGCGACGGTCCGCCGCCCGGCCCGCCGCATCCCCAGGGCGCCCTGCCCCGCCCGTACGTCTGCTACGCGCTGATGGCCGGCGCCGTGGGGATGTTCTTCCTGGGCGGTTCGCTGGGGCAGACGATGGTGGCCCCGGACGGGACGGTGGTGGGGGTCCTGAAACCGCTGTCCCTCTTCGGGCCGTCGGTGCGGGCGGGCGAGTACTGGCGCCTGCTGGGCATGGTGTTCGAGCACGGCAACGCGCTGCACCTGTTCTTCAACATGTCCGTCGTCTTCACGATGGGCCAGACGCTGGAGCGCGGCATCGGCAGCCTGCGCTTCCTGGCGCTGTCGCTCGTCACCGCGCTGGGCGGCTCCGCGTTCGCGCTCTTCTTCAACTTCAACGTCCAGACGGTGGGCGCCTCCGGGATGATCCTGGGCTGGGGCGGCGCGATGCTGCCCATCGCCACGCAGCAGGGCCGCAAGGACCTGTACTTCTGGCTGGTGCAGGTGGCGGTCATCAGCCTGCTGCCCGGCGTGAGCTGGGCGGGACACCTGGGCGGGTTCCTCTTCGGCCTCCCGTGCGGCATGGCGCTGCGCCAGGGCCGGAAGTTCTACGCGCGCGCCATCCCGGTGCTGCTGTTCATCGCCGCGGCCCTGGCCCTGGTCGCCTCCCACCCCGAGCGGCACGGAGGCTTCTGACATGGCGGACACGAACGTGCGCAGCGTCTGCGTCTTCTGTGGCTCGCGCTCGGGCGTGCGCCCCGAGTACCGCGAGGCGGCCACGAAGCTGGGCGCCGCGCTGGCCCGGCGGGGGCTGACGCTCGTCTACGGCGGCGCCAGCGTGGGGTTGATGGGCGCGGTGGCGGACGCGGTGCTGGCGGGCGGCGGCAGGGCCGTGGGCGTGCTGCCCCACTTCATGGACGCGAAGGAGCTGGGCCACCCGCGCCTGACGGAGCTGCACCGGGTGGACTCCATGCACTCGCGCAAGGCGCTGATGGCCGAGCGCGCGGACGCCTTCCTCGCCCTGCCCGGCGGCTTCGGCACCCTGGACGAGCTGTTCGAGATCGTCACCTGGGCCCAGTTGGGGCTGCACCGCAAGCCCATGGGCCTCCTGGACGTGGATGGCTTCTTCCAGCCGCTGCTGGCGCTGGTGCGGCGCATGGTGGAGGCCGGCTTCGTGCCGGAGACGCAGGCGATGCCCTTCGCGGTGGAGCCTTCGCCGGACGCGCTCCTGGACCGCCTGCTCGCGGGGCCCACGATGCCGGTGACGGCGAAGTGGCTCAAGGACGGCCAGCAGACGTAGGCCGGCGGCCCCAGCGCTTCAGTGCGCCTTCACCTTGAGCTCCGCGTTGCCCAGCGACGAGGCCACGCGCAGCATCACCTGGTCGGTGCCTTCGGGGATGACGGGCTGGCCCTCCGCGAAGGTGCGCGGGAAGCGCACGCGGTAGCCCACCCAGAAGAGGCTGGTGTACGGGTAGTACGCGCGCACGTTGAGGTCCGACCGGCCGATGCGGCGGATCTCCACCGGCGTCACCTCTCCCGCGGGCGTCACCAGCGCCAGCCGCCAGATGCTGTTGCGGTTGGCGAAGTCTTCGTAGCGCGAGTCGTTGACGTGCACGCCCATGAAGAACTCGTGGAACTTCGCCGCCTCGGCCTGCTCCTCCGCGAGCAGCGCCTCCACCTTGGCGGGCGGCAGCGACTGGAAGAGCGCGCGGCGACGGACGCGGGCATCGCGGAAGGCGGGCGTCTGGAGCGTGGCCCCCGCGAAGATGCGCGTGTCGAAGCCGTCGTAGATCTCCTTGCGGTCCGAGTAGCGATCCAACACCGCCATGTACGCGGCCTCCGCCTTCGGATCATCCAGCGTGGGCGCGGGCTCCCCGACGACGGGGGGCGTGTTGGCGCAGCCGCCCAGCACGCCCAGCAGCACCACGGCCCTCAGCAGCCTTCTCACGGGATGAAGTCCTTGCGCGTGAACAACGTGGTGAGACGGTGGCCCGAGGCCTCCACGGCCTCCCGTCCCCCCTCCAACCGGTCCACCAGCGCGAAGGCGCCCAGCACCGTCAGGCCCTCCAGCTTCGCGCGCTCGATGGCCTTGAGCGTGGACGCGCCCGTCGTCACCACGTCCTCCACGATGGCCACCGGAGCGCCGGGGCCCAGCGCGGACAGGCCTTCAATCCACTGGCCGGTGCCGTGGCCCTTGGGCTCCTTGCGCACGATGAACGCGTGCAGCGGGGAGCCCTCCAGGAAGCTGGTGAGGCTCACCGCCGACGCGAGCGGATCCGCGCCGAGCGTCAGGCCGCCGGCGGCCACCGCCGACGGGGCGTCGCGCCGGATGGCCTCCAGCAGCAGCCGGCCGATGAGGTAGTGGCCCTCGGCGAGCAGCGCCGTGCGCTTGCAGTCGATGTAGAAGTCCGACTCCTTGCCGGAGGAGAGCACCACGCGCCGCCGCTCGAAGGAGCGCTGGGTGAGCACCTCCAGGAGCCGGGCGCGGTCGCGAGTGAACGGTTCCGCCATGGCCTACAAACCCTCCAGGTACTTCACCAGCTCCGCCGAGTAGCGCACCTGCATCAACAGCTCCGCGCGCCGGGATTCGTCCAGCGACGAGAACACGTCCGCCAGCAGCGACAGGTCCTGGTTGAGGGCGCCCATGCGCTGCGCGACGTCCGCCGCCAGCTCATCCGCGTCGATCTCCTCTTCCACGCCCTCCGGGGCCAGCGTCTCGTCGGTGGCGAGCGCCTTCTCCAGCATGTCGCGCACCGGCGCGGTCAGCCGGCCTTCGGCCTCCAGCGCGTCCCGCTTGGCCTCCAGCGTGTCGTGCTCCACCGGCGTGGCGTGGATGGCCTCCGCCAGGGACAAGAGCAGCGCGTCCTCGTCGGACAGCTCCTCGTGCACGCGGACCTGCACCTGGTCGCGCTTGAGGAAGCGCAGCGCCGCCACGCGCCGGAAGCCGCAGATGAGCTGGTAGCGCTCGTCCCCGCGCGGGCGCACGTCCACCGGGAACAGCTGTCCCAGGCGCGCCAGGTCCGTGGCCAGCTCGGACACGTCGCCTTCGTCCCGCAGACGGAAGGTGGTGTCCTCCTCCAGTCGCTCCAGCGGCAACACCATCGCCGTCACCTGTCCCATCACGCGGGGCTCCATGGCCTCCGCGAGGGGTGCCTCACCCGGGGTCGCCACGTCTTCTTCGGAGCCGCCATCCGGGCCGGGGGCCTCTTCCTGGCTCGCGCGGCTCGCCACGTCCCAGATGCCCGCGCTCAGCAGCGCCGCGTCCACCCCTGACACCGGGCCGGAGCGCGTCGCGTCCTTCGGTTCACTGGCCGGGTCCCCACCGGAAGCCTCTGGCCCGTCTCCGCCTGACGACAGCTCGACGTAGCGGCCCGGACCCGAGGGCTCCTGGGAGGCGTCCTGCGCGGAGGCCGCGCCTGCCTCGTTCGACGCGCCCGTGTCGGAGCCCGCTCCGGACGAGGCCCCGGTATCGGAGCCCGCTCCGGACGAGGCATCCGCCCCGGGGTCCATCGCGGACGACGCCCCCGCATCGTGGCCGGCGCCAGACTCGCCACCTGCCTCAGGACCCGTCATTGAAGAAGCACCCGCGTCGGACACGTTGCCTGAGTCGGAGCCCGTCATCGGGGAGGCCCCCGCATCGGCGCCTGCCAGGGAGTCGCTCCCGGACGCCGCGCCAGCCTCGGAGCCCATCCCGGACGAGTCACCCGCGTCGACACCACTTCCGGACGCCGTGTCGGCATCGGAGGGCTTCGCGGACGCGGTGCCCGCATCCCGGGTCCCATCGCCAGCTTCCACCGGGGCTCCGAATGCGTCACCTGCTCCGGACACGTCCGTCCCGCCTGCTTCCGCGCGCGCTCCACTCACGGCCTCGCCACCCGCTCCCGCCTGAGAGGCGCCTTCCGAAATGACTTCCCCACCCTCGCCCTGCGCGTGCGAGGTCCCTGCCACGCCTTCGCCAGGCCCCGGCGGGGACGCTTCGGACGCGCCCTCCTGCGGGGACGACGTCGCGTTCTCCCCAGGTGTGCCCGGCATTCCTTCCTGTCCCTCGGCCCTGTGCTCGGCGTCCATGGTGGCACCCCCGGTTGTTCCACCCCCGCGCCGCCGGAAACGGCGGCGCGGTGGGCGGGCTCTAGCGGGACTTCTTCACCACGACCTTCTTCTTCGCGCCAGCGGCCACGACGCGGGACATGGGTCCCGAGGCACTGCTCGCCTGCTCAGTGGGTGGCGGACGCGGCGGTTCCGGCGCGCGCGGGGTGAACGTGGGCGTCGCGGGCGGCGGCGGCGGCAGCGGCTTGCTGGCCGGAGCCGAGGGCCGGGACACCACGGTCGCGGGCGCCGAGCTCGTGGGCGCGGGGCGCGCCGGAGGAGGCGGCGGGGTCGGGGCGCGCGAGGGCGCCGCCGGAGGCGTCGGGGGGCGCGGCGGCGTGGCGCCGGGGCGCACCGTGGGACGCGTGACGGCCTGGGGACGCGCCACCGCGGGGCGCTCGGCCGGCAGACGGCCCGGCTCCACGTCGCCCATGTCCACGCGGCCGCGGAAGCTGGCGCCGTCCACGATGATGACGCGGGGGGCGCGGATGTCGCCCACCATGCGGCCTTCGCGGGTGAGCTCCACGCTCTCGGTGGCGTTGATGTTGCCCACCACCACGCCGCTGACGATGGCGTTCTTCACCGCCACGTTGGCCTTCACCACGCCCGAGGGCTCCACGATGAGGGTGCGGCTGAGGGTCAGTTCACCCTCGACGCGCCCGCGGACCGTGAGGTCCTCGTCACCCGTGAGACGACCGCTGATGAGGATGGACGGCCCCACCACGGTGTTGTCCACGGCATTGTCTGCGAGCTCCTTGGCGGTGGCCACGGATCAGCGCTCCTTCATGTCCATGTCGACGTTGCCCTTGAAGGAGGCGCCATCGGCGATGAGGATGCGCGGGGCCTTGATGTCGCCCACCACGCGGCAGTCCGTCTTGAGCTCCACCTTGTCGCTGGCGACGATGTTGCCCGTCACCCGGCCGGCGATCTCCACGTTCTGCGTGTCGATGTCCGCCTCGACGACGCCGGAGCCCTCCACGTAGAGGCTCTCCTTGAGGGAGATCTTCCCCTTCACGGTGCCCTGGATGACCAGGACCTCGTCACCGGAAATCTCCCCGTCGATGACGATGCTCGAACCAATGACCGTATTCGCCATGAGTGTTGTCCGCCTTCTCGAAGCTTGCGCCTGGGGGGTCCGTGGGACGAACCCCGGTGGATGCTAGATGTCGTCCGGCAACTTCACGTCCATCTCGATGGAGCCGTTGAACACGGCGCCATCCTCGATGACGACGCGCGGAGCCTTGATGTCGCCCGCGACCTTCGCCGAGGCGTTGATGGCCACACGGGTCGACGCGTCGATGTTGCCGCTCGCCTCGCCGTTGATGGTCAGCTCCTCGGCGCGGATGTCCGCCTGCACCTTGCCGGTGCCTTCGATGGTGAGGTGGTTCTTCAGGGCGATCTGCCCCTCCACACGCCCTTCGATGACCAGGTCTCCTCCGCCCGTGAGGTTGCCCCTGATGACGATGCCCTTGCCAATGATGCCCGTTTCACCCTGTGCCATGAGGTGATCCTCGCCAGCGCCTGCTCCATTCCGGAGCGGGGCGACCTGATTATGTCAGAGATGCGCGGAGATCCAGCCGGAGATGTCCTGGAACACCGCCGAGCGATCCCGTTCGTTGAGCGGTTCGTGCCGCATGCCCGGGTACTCCTTGAACTTCTTGTCGGCCGTCCCCGCCACTTCGAAGAAGGCCCGCGCCGCCGCGGGAAGCGCCACCCCGTCCTCCTGGCCGCACAGGATGAACAGCGGCACTTGAATCTTCGGCGCCAAAAGCTGTGTCTGCGCCTGGGCCAGCGTGGACTCCACGAACCAGCGCGGCGTGGCGAAGGGGACGTACAGCGGGTCCGCGCCGACCGCCTTCTGCATGTCCAGGTCGGTGCTGAGCATGTCCGGGGTGAGCCCGGAGCTGACGCGCAGCCACGGCACCAGGGAGCCCACCATGCGGGCGGCGAGGACCTTCGCCGCGGGCGGGGTGATGGCCAGCTTGAGGTAGGGCGCGGAGAGGATGGCCCCGCTGAGGCCCTCCATCCCCTTGGCCAGCGCGTGCACGGCCATCAGGCCGCCGTGGCTGTGCGCCAGGAGGAAGATCTTCTGGGTGCCGGCGGCGGCGCGCACGCGCTGCCAGAAGCCGTCCAGGTCCTCCAGGAAGTCGGGCCACTTGTTCGCGTAGGCGCGGCGTCCGTCGGCGCGGCCGTGGCCCCGGTAGTCGAAGCCGTGCACCGCGAAGCCTTCCGCCACCAGCGCGTCGATGACGGGCCGGTAGCGGCCGATGTGGTCGCCGTAGCCATGGACGATGGCGACGTGCGCGCGCGGAGCACCCGCGTCCGGCTGGTCCAGCGTCCAGAACAGCCGGGTGTTGTCCTTGCCGGTGAAGAAGCCTTCGTCGTGGCGGGCCATGGGTGCCGGGACCTTAGCGGCCCGGCGCTGTCGAGGGTAGCGCCTTCAGCTTGCGCTCCAACGCCGTGCGCTGGCCGGCGGGCTCCGCGGCCTCCGGCTCCAGGGTCAGCACGTCCAGCGCGCGCTTCCAGGACGCGGCGGCGTCCGAGGCGCGGGCGGCCTTGAGGTAGGCATCCCCCAGGTGCTCCAGGATGGCGGGCTCGTCAGGGGCCAGCTCCACCGCGCGCTCCAGCAGCTCCACCGCCTTGCGCGCCTCGCCGCGCTGGAAATAGACCCACCCCAGCGAGTCCACGTAGGCCGCGCTGTCCGGCCGCAGCGCCAGCGCGCGCCGCACCAGCCGCTCCGCTTCGTCCAGGTCCCGGCCTTGCTGCGCCAGCAGGTAGCCGATGAAGTTCATCGCCGCGGAGTGCTCCGGCGCCACCGCGAGCACCGCGCGCATGCGCGACAGCGCCCCGGCCACATCCCCCTGGCGCTCCAGCGCGGCGCCCAGGGAGAAGAGCAGGTCCTGGTTCCTGGGCGAACGGGCGACGGCGTCGCGCAGCAGCGTGAGCGCCTCGCCGGGGCGCCCCTGCCGCTCCAGCAGGGAGGCCAGGGCCTCGTAGGCCATCGCGGCGCCCTCCCCTCCCAGGGCCTCGCGCAGCACGCCTTCCGCCTTCGCCGGCGCGCCGCCGCGCTCCAGCGCCCGGGCGTAGGCGACGCGCAGCTCCAGGTCCTCGGGCGCCTCCTTCACGGCGGCGCGGTAGAGCACCAGCGCCCGGGCATGGTCGCCCGCCAGGGACAGGCAGCGGGCCCGGCGCACGCGCGCGTCGGGGAACACCTCCGCGTTGGGGGGCACGTCGGCGAAGGCCGTGGCGGCGGCGGAGAAGCGGCGCATCCGTTCGGCGACGAGGCCCGCGTAGTACGCCAGCCGGGGTTCGTCCGGCGCGTCCTTCCGGGCGGCGACCAGCACGGCCTCCGCGGCGGCGGACTGGTGCGCGGACAGGTAGCTGAAGGCCACCCGCACCGCCAGCTCCGGCGAGGACGACAGCGACAGCAGCCGGTCGAAGTACGCCCGGGCCCGCGTCAGCGAACCGCCCTTGAGCGCGGCCCGCCCCGCCGACAGCAACACCTCACGGCTGTCGGGATCCGCCTCCAGCGCGCGCGCCAGCGCGTCCTCCGCCTCCTTCGCCCGCCCCGCCTCCTCGTACAGGCGGGCCAGCGTGGACCACACCTCCACGTCCCCCGGATCGCGCTCGGCGGCCTTCGCGAGCAGCTTCTCGGCCCGGGCCGTGTCGCCGCGCTCGGCCAGCGCCAGCCCCAGGCGCCGGTAGCCGGAGGCCTCACCGGGCAGCGCGTGCGCGAGCGCCTCCACCACCTTCACCGCTTCGTCCGGCGCCTTCGCGTCCAGGTGGAGCTGTGACAGCACCAGGTACGCCTCCGGGTCGCGCGGGCGCAGGCCCACCGCGCGGCGCAGGTGCTGGCGGGCCCGCGCGAGCCGGCCGGACTCCATCAGCACCCGCCCCAGGAGCACGTGGGCGGGGTAGTACCTGGGGGACTTCTCCACCGCCCGGCGCAGCTCGCGCTCGGCGCGCTCCAGGTCGCCCAGGCGCGCGTACTCCTCGCCCAGTTGGGTGAGCAGCCGCGGGTTGCCGTCGTCGGTGGCGAGCGCCAGGCGCAGCTCGTCCACCGCGCCCCGGTGGTTGCCCGCCAGGTGCAGCAGGCGGGACTGGAGGTAGTGCGCGTAGCTGGCGGACGACGCGGCCGGGTCGTCGTGCGCGGCCGCGTCCATGGCCTCGAGCATCGCCTCGCGGTCCACGTGGGAGGCCTTCTTCGCCGGAGCCCTCTTCGCCGGGGCCTTCGCGGCGGCCCGTTGGGGCGCTGGCGCGGCGCCCGCGCTCCCGGTGGCCAGGGCGAGGCACAGCACGGCGGCACGGCTGAGGAACGGGAGCTTGCGCACGCGAAAGCCAAGTGTAGCGCGGCGCGCCCCCTTTTTCCCGCGGCAGGGGGCGCGACCAGAGGACTAGAGGGCCTCGGGCGGCGGTGCGCCCAGCTTCTCCAACAGCTTCTCCACCGGGTCGCTGTCCTGGCTCACGTCCGCCAGGGCGGCGCGGTACTCGATGGAGGTCACCTTCTCCACGTCCGGCATCAACCGGTTGATGACCGTGCGCGCGGCGTCCGCGTTGCACTCGGGCAGCACCACCGCGAAGACGCCCTGCCCCAGGTGGGCGATGGCGTCCGGGTGTCGCACCCGCTTGCGCATCACGTCCGCCATGTTGGAGGGCAGCGCTTCCAGCGTGCGATCCGGCCGGAGCACCGCCAGCGTGAGCGCGCGGTGGTAGCGCCGGCTGCGGGCCACCTCCTGCTCCAGCCGCAGCAACAGCCCGCGCCGATCATGCAGCCCCGTCGCCGGGTCGCTGCCGGTGCGCTTCTGGAGCGGGGTCGCCTTGTCCTGCTGATCCTTCTCACCCTGGCGCAGCTTGAGGGCCCGCTCGGTGCGGTTGAGCAGCTCCACCGCGTTGAAGGGCTTGGCCATGTAGTCCACCGCGCCCAGGTTGAGCGCGCGGACCTTGTCGGCCACGCCCTGGTGGGCGGACAGCAGGATGACGGGGATGTGCGCCGTGTCCGAGGACGACTTGAGCGCCATGGCCGCGTCCAACCCGTCCAGCTTGGGCAGGAAGACGTCCATCACCACCAGGTCCGGCCGGGACGCGCGCGCCTTGGCCAGGCCTTCCGCGCCGTCGCGCGCCACCTCCACGCGGTACTTCGAGCGCAGCACCTCCGACAGCACCGCGGCGATCTCCGGCTCGTCCTCCACCACCAGCACGCGCGGCTGCTCGGGCGCGGAGCCGGGCGCGGGCTGCGGCCGGGGGTTGCGCGCGGCCTCCTGCGCCAGCGGCAGCGTGAAGACGAAGGTGCAGCCGCCGTCGGACGGGCTCTCCGCCCAGATCTCCCCGCCGTGCAGCTCCACGAACTCCTTGCAGATGGCCAGCCCCAGCCCCGTGCCCTTGGGCCCGTGCCGGTAGCGATCGAACACGAGGTGCAGCTCGTCCGGGGGGATGCCCACCCCGTTGTCGCTCACCATCACCCGCACCGCGTCGCCGTCCGGACGCGACAGCCGCTGCGTGCGCACCACCACCTCGCCCCGGGTGTCGCTGGCGTGCTGGATGGCGTTGCTGATGAGGTTCTGCAGCACCTCGTGCAGCTTCACCTCGTCGCCAATCAGCATCAGGCTGTCGGGGCACTCGGAGCGCAGCGCCACGGCCTTCTCCGCGGCGAGGATCTCCAGCTCCCCCACCGCGTCGCGGCACAGCTGCGCCACGTCCAGGACGCGCGGCTCGATGGACAACCGCGCCGCCTCGCCCTTGCCCTTCTCCAGCAGGGACTCGACCAGGGTGAGGATCTTCCGGCCCTGGCGGATCATCGCCTCCGCGGACTGCTTCTGCTGCGTCTCCAGCGGGCCTTCCAGCAGCAGCCGGCCGTGGCCCAGCAGCACCTGGAGGGGGGCGCGCAGGTCGTGGCTGCACACCGCGATGATCTCATCCTTGAGGCGGTTGAGCTCCTTCAGGCGGCGGTTCGCGTCGTTGAGCTCGCGGTAGCGCTCCACGTACGCCAGCTCCAGGTCCTCGCGCTTCTTCTTCACCGCCGTGTGCAGGCGCGCGTTGCGGATGGAGTTGGCGAGCACGCCCGCCACCGCCTGCGCGAACTCCTGCTCGTCGCGGCCGATGGACGCATCCCCGCGCGACACGCGCAGGAACAGCGCGCCCAGCAGGTCGTCCTGACAGATGAGCGGCTGCACCAGGATGGACTTCACGCCCTGCGGCAGGAGCGACGTGCGCACCTCCGCCATGAGCGGATCGCGCTGCGCCTCCTCGATCAACACCGGCTGGCGCGTCTCCAGCGCGCGGCGCAGCTCCGGGTAGCGCGCCACCTCGATGTCCAGTTGGACGAGGCTCGGGTCCTCCTGCGTCGCGACGACCGTGGCCGTGCGCGCGTGGCTGCCCTCCACCAGCACCACCGAGCAGCGGTCCGTGCCGGTGACCTGGCCCACCTTGTCCACCGCGATGCGGAGGATCTCCTCCAGCTCCAGCGAGCTGGTCGCCGCCTGGGTGATCTCCAGCAGCATCCCCATGCGCAGGCGGATGCGCTCCTCGCGCTCCTTCAGCCTCCAGGCGCGCAGGGCGGACTCCAGCCGGGGCACCAGCTCATCCGCGCCGCGCACGAAGTCGTCCACCGCCAGCCGCTTGAAGGCCTCCGCGGAGCGCGCCCGGCCCTGATCCACCAGCACCGGCAGCCGGTTCAGCCTGTCGACCTTGCGCACCGTCTCCAGCAGCTCGGCCGCCCGCTTGGCCGTCACCGACAGCAGCACCACCTCCGGCTGGAGCTGATCCACCATCTCCGCCAGCCCGCTCTCCCGCTCCGTGGTGCCGCACTGGTAGCCGCTCGCCGTCAGCCGCTCCACCAGCGCGTCGCCCGCGGCCTTCGCCGCCAGCACCAGCACCCGTCCCCGCTGCTCCGACAACATCTCGATCCTCACGGCACGCCTCCGCCCCGCCCAGACAGGGAACGACACTGCGAAAGCCCGTTGGGTGCGTAAGGGGTCATGGTCGATTCTGGATCATGCCGTCTAACCCGTCCGTGAGCCAGCGGATGGACGGGCCTCTTCCGAGGCAGAGGGGTGAGTGAAGGCGCGCGACGTATACCCCGGCCAGAGGTGAACGCCCGGGATTCCGCGCATGCGTGACGCTGGGATGACCGGGAACGACCCGGGCCATGGGCTTCCTGGGGGCAGCAACCTGGCCCCCACCGGAACGCCACGGCTGTGACTTTCTTCCCCTACCGCCACGGGATGCCCGGTCGAACGCAGGGCCAGCAGGCAGGGGAAACCCGGCGGGTGGGTGGATCGCGGACGACCGGGCGGGGCGTGCGAGGGGTGGTTCGCGATCAGGAATCCCGCCCAAGCGTCTCCTGGAGAAGCTCCTGGAGCCTGGGGTGCGGTGCCCCGGGTGCCGCCCGGTTGTCCGGGAGGCACGGTAGAGTGGCGCCCCATGAACCTCGCACTACCGCGCCTGTTCGCGTCGCGGGCCCTCCAGGCCTCGCTCGCCCTCTCTGCCCTCGCCGCGTTCGCGGCCTGTGGCGATCCGAAGCCGCCGCCCGTGCCGGATCCGCCGGTGGTGGAGCTCTCGGTCATCGAGCCCAACTCGGCGGCCCCCTCGCTGATGCTCCGCGTGAGCGTGTCCGGCTGCGACACCGTGTCGCAGCTGTCCATCTATGACCAGGACACGTTCCTCCAGACGTTCCCCTACACCAGCGGCGCCATGGAGTTCGAGCTGCTGGCGAAGGACATCAAGTACACCAAGGGCATCGCCGTGAGGCTGGCGCTCAATGCCCGGGCCACCTGTTCGGACGGCCGCAGCAACGTGTCCCAGCCCCAGGCCACCACGTTCCTGCCGGTGACGAAGGTGATCAAGGACCCGGATCCCAACGCCCAGGTGGTGACGGACTTCTTCGTCGCCGACGGTTCGGGCTCCAACATCAGCTTCATCGGGTGCGGCAACCCCACGACGGGCGTGGGCACGCTCTACCGGGTGGGCGCCACGGGCGAGGTGCTCGCCCAGGTGGAGATGGGCATCCCGTGCTCGCCCTACACGGTCATCACCCCCCTGAACAGCGTCAGCAACAAGCGCTGGGTCTGGACGCCCGGCGTGGGCGCGGTGGCGGTGAGCTCGAACTTCGTCATCAGCGGCCGCACGGCGACGACGTACAAGCTGAAGGACCTGTCGGTGATGACCAACGGGGACGCCATCGTGCGGGACGTGGTGAGCGTCTCGCGCATGAAGCACACCTCGATGGGCGGCAGCTTCGACTGGACGTACAAGCCGCCGCTGCAGCCCATCGCCACGCCCCAGCAGAAGGCCGAGGTGGTGCTGGTTCCGTACGCCAACTACAAGGAGGTCGGCACGTCGGACGTGCTCCAGGTCGTCGTGGCCACGCTGGACGCGGCGACGGGCGTGCTGGTGCAGGAGCGGAAGATCTACGACTACGCCGGCGCCATCGAGGTCCTCCCCGTGACGTCGCTCAGCCCGGACGGTGACACCGTCTACATGGCGTTCGGCCTGGCCAACAAACACTCGCGCGTCATCGCGTGCGCCGCGAACGCGGATGGCTGCGAGGGCAACGCGTTCAAGTGGCAGAGCATCGACCTGCCCGCGCCCCTCCAGTTCCTCCTGCCCTACGCGGGCGGCTCACGGCTGGCGGCCATCGGTCTGCAGCGCGTGTGGTTCCTCGACACGAACAACCTGGGCGCCGTCGTCAACAAGGACGGCAAGTCGCTGGATACGTCCGGCAGCCTGCAGGTGCTCCAGGTGCAGTTGGGCCGCAACACCAGCCCTTCGGTCATCCTGCTCAACGGCGCGCCTCCGGACAACACCGGCCTGCCCACCCTGCCCAAGGAGATCGTCGCCATCGACTCCGCCGAGCGCGGCGAGCTGTTCCGCTACGAGGTCGCCAGCACCCTGTCGTGCACCATCGACGATGCCGAGCGGCTGTGGATGCGCGTGGGCAACCGGCTGGTGCAGGCGCTGCCCCTGTCCGAGTACCGCGCGGTCCGGCCGTAGCGGACGGCTCAGGGCCGGTCGGCGACGAGGAGCGCTTCCACGTTGCCCGCCGGCCCGGGCACGGGCGAGTCCATCAGCCCGCGCACGGTGAGGCCCTGCGCGCGCACGAACGCCGTCACGGTGTCGATGGCGTCCTGCCGGGCGAGGGGGTCCCTCACCACGCCGCCCTTGCCCACCCGGTCCGGGCCCACCTCGAACTGGGGCTTCACCAGCGCCACCAGCAGCCCCCCGGGTGACAGGTACGTCAGCACCGACGGCAACACCTGGGTGAGCGAGATGAAGCTCACGTCGATGACGACCACGCCCACCTTCTCCGGCAGGTCCTCCTCCGTGAGGTAGCGCGCGTTCACCCGCTCGCGCGAGCGCACGCGCGGGTCCTTGCGCAGCTTCTCATGGAGCTGCCCGTAGCCCACGTCGATGGCGTGCACCCGCACCGCGCCGTGCTGGAGCAGGCAGTCGGTGAAGCCCCCCGTGCTGGCGCCGATGTCCGCGCCCACGCGGCCCGTCACGTCCAGGCCGAAGCGGTCCATGGCCCCCTTGAGCTTGAGGCCGCCGCGCGACACGTACGGCAGCACCTCCCCCTTGAGGCGCAGGTCGGACTCCACCAGCACCTGCGCGCCGGGCTTGTCCACGCGCTGGTCCCCCACCACCACCTGGCCCGCGAGGATGAGCGCCTGGGCCTTGGTGCGCGACTCCGCCAGGCCCCGCTCCACCACCAGCACGTCCAGCCGCTCCTTCTTCAACTTCACGGGGCCCCCTCTCCCAGCAGCCCCCGGCCCGCGCGCCGCAGGCCCACCGCGTCCAGCCCCAGCTCCGCGCGCTGCACCCGCGCGTCCCCGTGCGGCAGGAACACGTCCGGCATGCCCAGCAGCTTCACCCGGGGGTGCACACCGACTGCCGCGTACAGCTCCAGCACCGCGCTGCCCAGTCCGCCACGGGTGGTGCCCTCCTCGGCCACCACCACCTGCCCGCACGCCGCGGCCTCCAGCAGCGCCGCTTCGTCCAGCGGCCAGGCCCGGCGCGCGTCCAGCACGCTCCAGTCCGGTTCGTCCCGCACGGCCTCCAGGGCCGCGAGCCCCAGCGGGCCCAGCGTCACCAGCGTCAGCCGGGGCGCCTGCGCGCGCTTCAGCCAGCGGGCTCCCGACACGGGGGCGTCCCCCACGAGCAGCTCCGGGGGCACCGCCGGCAGCGTGCCGCGCGGGAAGCGCAGCACGGACGGCCCGGACGCCTGGAGCGCGGTGGTGAGCATGGGCGCCAGGTCCTCCCCCACCACCGGCGCCCACTGCGTCAGGCCCGGCAGGGGCCGCAGGAAGGACACGTCGTAGGCGCCCTGGTGCGTGGCGCCGTCCGCGCCCACGAGCCCCGCGCGGTCCACCGCGAAGACGACGGGCAGCCCCGGCAGGCACACGTCGTGGACCACCTGATCATACGCGCGCTGGAGGAAGGTGGAGTAGACGACGCACACCGGCCGGGCCCCCGCCGCCGCCAGCCCGGCGCAGAAGGTGACGGCGTGCTGCTCCGCGATGCCCACGTCGTGCACGCGGTCCGGGAAGCGCGCCTTCAGGCCGGTGAGCGCGGAGCCCTCCAGCATCGCGGGCGTGACGGCCACCACGCGCGGATCCTTCTCCAGGGCCTCGCCCAGCACCGTCGCGAACGCCTCGCTGAAGGTGGGCAGTCCGCCGCGCGAGCGCACGAGCTTGCCGGCGCGCCATTCGTACGGCCCCATCGCGTGGCCGCGCGTCTGCTCGTCGGCCTCCGCGGGCGGGAAGCCGCGCCCCTTCTTCGTCAGCGCGTGCACCACCACCGGGCGCCCGGAGGCCTTCGCCTCGCGCAGCGCGTGCGTGAGCGCGCCCAGGTCGTGCCCGTCCACCGGGCCCAGGTAGGTGAAGCCCAGCGATTCGAAGAAGGCGCGGGCGTTGCGCGTGCGCAGCAGCGCGGGGATGGCGCCCACGTTCGCGCTGATGGACATCTGGTTGTCGTTGACCACCACCACCAGCGGCAGGTGGCTGCCCCCGGCGTTGTTGAGGCCCTCGAAGCTCAGGCCGCCCGTGAGCGCCCCGTCCCCCACCACCGCCACGACGTGGCCCCGGTGGCCCAGCTGCCGCCGGCCCGCGAGCACGCCCAGCGCCGCGGAGATGGCCGTGCACGCATGGCCCGCCGCCAGGGCGTCGTGGGGGCTCTCGCGCGGATCCAGGAAGGGCGCGATGCCGCCCGCCTGCCGCAGCGTGTGGATGCGGTCGCGCCGGCCGGTGAGCAGCTTGTGCGCGTACGCCTGGTGCCCCACGTCGAAGAGGAGCGCGTCCTGCGGCGTGTGGAAGACGCGGTGCAGGGCCACCACCAGCTCCACCGCGCCCAGCGACGCGCCCAGGTGTCCACCCACGCGGCCGCACAGCGTGATGATGGCCTCGCGCAGCGCCTCGCACAGGCCGGGCAGCGCATCCTCGGGGAGCGCGCGCACCTCCGCGGGAGAGGACACGCCGGACAGCACGTCCGCCATCAGGACGTCCGCTCCACCGAGTAGCGCGCCAGGGCGGCCAGCGGACCGTCGCTGCCCTCCAGCGGGCGCACGGCCTCCTGCGCCTTCGACACCAGCTCCCGGGCCATGCGCCGCGACTCCTCCAGCCCCAGCACCGCCGGGAAGGTGAAGCGCCCGGCCTCCGCGTCCGCGCCCGCGGGCTTGCCCAGCTGCTCCGCGCTCGACGTCACGTCCAGCACGTCGTCGGCGATCTGGAACGCCAGCCCCACCGCGTCGCCGTAGGTCTCCGCGCTCGCGAGCGCCGCCGCGTCGCCCCCACCGGCCAGCACGCCCAGGCGGCACGCCGCGCGGATGAGCGCGCCCGTCTTCATCCGGTGCAGCCGCAGCAGGTACGCGAGCGTCGCCTCGCGGTCCTTCGCGATGTCCAGCACCTGGCCGCCCACCATGCCCGCCGCGCCCGCCGCGCGCGCCAGCTCCGCGCACAGCAGGCCGCGCACCGGCTCCGGCCCGGTGGCCAGCACCGTGAAGGCCTCCGTGAGCAGGCCGTCCCCGGCCAGCAGCGCCAGCGGCTCGCCGAAGACCTTGTGGTTCGTCGGCTTGCCCCGGCGCAGGTCGTCGTTGTCCAGGCAGGGCAGGTCGTCGTGCACCAGCGAATACGTGTGCACGTACTCCACCGCGCACGCGGCATCCACGGCCACCGGGTTCAGGGAGCTGGCCTTCGCCACCGCGTCCGCGAACGCGATGCACAGCACGGGGCGCAGCCGCTTGCCGCCCGCGAGCAGCGAGTAGCGCATGGCCTCCGCCAGCCGGGGCGGCGTGCCGGCGGGGACCAGCCGGTCGGCGCGCTCGCGCAGCAGCTCCTCCACCCGCGACTGGTGCGAGCGCATGAAGGGTTCCAGTTCGAAGGCGGCCATCGGCTTCAGGGCTCCTGCACCGTGTCGGTGGGGATGAGTTCGCGGATGCGTTGGACGAGCGTGTCCAGTTCCAGCGGCTTCACGAAGTAGTCAGCGGCGCCGACCTCCATGCCCCGCCGCTTGTCCTCCGGGTCTCCCCGCCCGCTGATGAAGATGATGGGGATGTCCCGGAACTGCTTGTTCTGCTTCACGGCCTGACACAGCTCGAAGCCGTTGATCCAGGACATGTTCACGTCCAGGAGGATGGCGTGCGGCCGGTGCAGCTCCAGCGACGCGACCAACCGCAGGCCGTTGGCCGCTGAAGTCACCTCGAAGCCTTCCGAGCCCAGGGCCTCGGAGAGCAGCTCGCGCGTGTCACGGTCGTCATCGACAATGGTGATTTTCGGCTTCGACATTCCCGGCCTCCGCCCTTCCCCTGTTTCCTAGAACGGCACGTCGTCCTCCGGTGGCGGGCGGGCCGCGCCGCTCGCCCGGGGAGCAGCCTGGGGAGCGGGGCGCGACGCGACCGCCAACGGCGCGACGACCTCCTGGCCGTCCTCGTCGACGAGCAACTGTTCGATGCGCTGTTCGGCCTCCGTGAGGAGCTTCTCTCCCCGGCGGACGAGGCGGATGCCCTCCTCGAACGCCTTGAGCGAGTCCTCCAGCGACAGCTCGCCGCTCTCCAGCCGCGACACCGTCTGCTCCAGACGCGACACCACGTCCCCGTACTGCTCGGGGGCGGCCTCCACCTTCGGGTTCTTTTCCGACTTCGCCACGGCCATCCACCTCCCCGAGCGGGGCGCGGAATGTAGAGGGTGGCCCGCTAGCAGTCCACCGGCCCTTTCAGGCCGGTGACGGTGGCTTCGATTTCTTCACACCCACCCAGCGTCTGGGCGCCATGGGCGGCCAGCTTGATGCCCAGCACGTCCCCCACCACCACGTCCCCCATGGAACGCACCACGACGCCGTCCCGCTGCCGGAACGTCACCGCGTAGCCGCGCGACATGACCTTCAGCGGACTCAGGGCGTCCAGTTGCCCGCCCAGGCGTCCGAAATGCGTCTGGGCGGAGGACAGCGCCCCGCGCTGGAGCTCGAGCAGCCGCGAGCGCGCCCGGGCCACCCGCGCCCGCTCCTCCGCCACCCGCGCCGTGGGCGTGGCGCGCTCCAGGCCCAGCCGTGCGTCCGCGAGCCCGCCCCGCCGCCGGGACACCCCCGCGCGCGCCGCTTCCGACAGGCGCATGGCGAGCTTGAGCAGGTGCGCCCGCTGCTCCCCCAGCCGCGTCTGGGGCCGCGCCCGCTGCAGCCGCTCCTGCAGGGCGCGCAGCCGCTCGCGGTGTTCGCGCGCCTGGGGACGCAGCACGCGCATCATCGCCTCCACCTGTTCGGACAGGTGCAGGCGCTGCTGGTTGACCGCGCGGCGTGGATCCGTGAGCCGCGCGGCGAGCTGGCCTTGGCGCTCGCGCAGCTCCAGCACGCGGCGCTCGAACGCCCGGCGCAGCCGCCCGGACTGCGTGGCCAGCGTCAGCTCCAGGTCCGCCAGCACCGGCGACAGCCGCTCCGCCGCCGCGCTGGGCGTGGGCGAGCGCAGGTCCGCGACGAAGTCCGCGATGGTGAAGTCGATTTCGTGTCCGATGGCGGACACCACCGGCACCGGCGAGGCGTGGATGGCGCGCGCCACCCGCTCCTCGTTGAACGTCCAGAGGTCCTCCACGGACCCTCCGCCGCGCGTCACGACGATGACGTCCACGTCGGTGCGGCCCAGCCGCTCGATGGCCCGCGCCACGTCCTCCGCGGCGCCCTCGCCCTGCACGCGCGCGTCCGCCAGCAGCACGCCCAGCCGGGGGTTGCGCGAGTGCAGCACGCGCAGGAAGTCCTGGAGCGCCGCGCCGGTGCGGCTGGTGACGACGCCGATCCGCCGGGGCAGGAAGGGCACGGCCCGGGGTGGCCGCACGCGCCGGTCGCCGATGAGGCCCTCGGCCGCCAGCCGCTGCTTGAGCTGCTCGAACGCGAGCGCCATCGCGCCCTCGCCCACCGGCTCCAGCCGGCTGACGATGAGGCTGTAGCGCCCCTGCGGCTCGTACAGGTCCACGCTGCCCTCGGCCAGGACCTCCATGCCGTCGCGCAGCGCGAAGCGGATCCGCGACGCCATCGAGGCCCACACCTTGGCGTCGATGGACGCGTCCGCGTCCTTGAGCGTGAAGTACCAGTGGCCGCGCGCGTTGGCGCCCCGGAAGCTGGACACCTCGCCGCGCACCAGGACGCGCGGGAAGCGCGACTCCACCGTCTGCTTTATCTGGCGGGTCAGCTCCCCCACCGTCAGCACGGTGCGCTCCGGGCGCGGCACCGGGATGGGGGCCGGGGGCGGCGCGGCGGGTTCGGCCTTCGGCGGGAGCGCGGCGGAGGGCTTCTCCGCCGCGAGCTTCGCCACCGTGGTGGAAGGACGCAGGGGCGGCAGGAGCGACGTGCCGAAGAGATCGCCCTGCCCCGGATCCTCGGGGGGCGGCGGCTCCGCGCCCTTGCGCTTCTTCATCGCGACAGCTTCTCCACCCAGCCCCGGGCCTTGCCGTGCAGCTCGTCGTCGGGCGGCGTCATGGAGACGACGTCCTTGAACTGGGGCAGCGCTTCGTCCGGGCTGGAGTCCTTGATGGAGTAGGCCTGCATGTACAGGTCCTTCGCCTTGCCCCGCAGGTCGCTGACGATGTTGGCGGCGCCCGCGTGGTTGGGGTCCGCCTGGAGCGCGCGGCGGGCGAACTCCATCGCGCGCGTGTACTGCGCGGAGGCCTTCGCGGCGGCGGCGCTCTTGTAGAAGGTCGTCGCCGCGCGGGTGCCCGCGTTGCGCGCCATCTTGCTGCCCCGGCCGTCGGTGATGTCCTTGTCGAGCGCCAGCAGTCGCGTCAGGCCCTTGGCGTCCAGGTCCTCCAGCTTCTTGTAGAGATTCCCGAACTCCGTCATCTGCCCCATGATCTGCTTGCACTGGGGCGTCTTGCCCATGCAGGTGTTGAGGATGGCCACCGCGCCGGAGATGTCACCGTCGCGGAAGCGGTCCACCGCGGGCTCCCACGGCTTGGGCGCCACGACCACCTTGACGGGCCCCGGACGGGTCAGGTCCGCGATGATGCGCTGGGCCTCCTCGTTGATGAGCTTGCCGTCGCGGTGCTCCGGGAAGGTCGCGAGCACGTCGTCCGTGATGGCCTTGGCCTTCTGCACGTCCTCGAGCTGGCGGGTGGCCATCTTCGTGTTGGCCTCCTTCGTGCGCGCGTCCGCCGCGTCGGCGAGCGCCCGGCGCACCGTCTTCACCTGCTCGTAGAGCTGCGTGTCGTTGCTCACCTTGGCGAGCGCCGCCTGCGCCGTGGCGAGCTCCCCCTTGGTGATGGCCGCCTGCGCCGCGGCCAGGTGCCCCTGGTTGGGGATCTCCTTCTCCGCGGCGCTCAGGTAGTCGGCCACGCCTGGGTACTCGGGCGCCCGCTCCTGGAGCTCCTGCAGCTTCACCTTGGCCTGCTGCCACTGGCCTTCACGCACCAGGTTCTTGGCCTCCTGGAAGAGGCCCCCCAGCTGCGCGCGGTACTCGATCTGCTCCTGCTCGATGCGGATCTGCACCTCCTCCTGCGCCTTCATGCGCGCCCGAGCGATGCCCAGGCCGGCGAGGAGCACCACCACCACGCCCGCGGCGCCCAGCTTCATCCGCATCCGCTTGCGCTGCACCTCCGGCGTCAGCTCCGCGGCGGCGGAGGCCCGCGACGTCTGCGGGCGCGCCCGACCCTCACCCCGGGGGCTGGGACGCACGGGGACCGACGCGGAGGAGCGGCTCCCGGAGCCCGCCGGACGGGGACGGGGGCTCGACGGGGCCTGCACCTTGGCGGTGCTGTTGGCCGTGTCCTCGTAGCGCACCTCCGAGTCGCCCATCGTGATGACGTCGCCGTTGGCCAGCAGCGTCTCGTCGGTGACGGGCTCGCCGTTGACGAGCGTGCCGTTGCCCGACTTCATGTCGCTGACGAACCAGCCCGCGGACTCCTTGCGCAGCGTGATGTGCTTGCGCGAGACGGACGTGTCCTGGAGGCAGATGGGGTTGTCGGACGCACGGCCCACCGTGTACTCGGTGTCTGCGAGCGGGAACTCCTCGCCCTCGCTGGGACCGGCGATGACCACGAGCTTCGCGGGCTTGACCGCGGCGGCACCCGCGGTCGACCGACGGACCGGCGCGCGTTGTCCGGTCCCGGAAGAGGGCGTGCCCGAAGCAGGCCTTCGGCGGGCTGGGGGAGGACCGTTCGACATGGTGTTCACCGCGTCCTGATGAGGGGGGCACGAACCGTGAGGCTAGAGTTCATGCTCATAGGCTTTTTCCACGGCCAGATTGTGGCAGCGATGCTCGGTGCTAGGGAAGCGTCTCCGCACTTCCGCCAGGGCCGCGACCGCCTGGCGTCGGCTGCGGAACTGGACGGCCTGCTGGAATTCCAGCATCAGCTTCCCGCAGCGGTGGTCCAGCTCCGTTGAGATCTGGGCGATCCGCTCCCGGACCTCGCCGTAGAGGTCCGGCTTTTCGTCGAGCGCCTCCAGGGTGATCCACGCGGAGCGGTACTGCTGCCAGGCCCTGAAGAGGTTCTCCCCGCCCACGTCCTTGAGCTCGTAGAACCGGGCACCCGCCGTGACGGCCTCCCGAGCGGAAGCCAGCAGCTGGTCCGGCGGCAGCTCCGGCACCGGGATGATCTCCAGCCGGAGGTTCCAGATGCGCCAGCTCTCCTGACCTGGAGGGTTGAGGGCGTTGTCGAAGAGCACCTGGTTGTTCTCGTTGCGACGCAGCAGGCCCGGGGGCATGACCTGCTCCAGCTCGCGCTCCTGCGTCTGGGCCGTGTCGGGGGGGACCCAGCCCAGGGACACGCCGTTGAGCGACAGGTTGACCTCGTCCTTGGAGATGTTGCTGGCCTGGTAGTGCAGCACGGCCACCGCGCGCGTGGGCGACACGAAGCGGAAGTCGAAGACCTTGTCGTCCGCGTGGATCCAGCGGACGCCCTGCCCCAGGCCGAACGAGTCCGGCACCGTCTCCAGGCCCAGCTTGAAGGGCTCCCGGCCCGGCAGCCCGAGCGAACTGCGGGACACGAGGGAGACGACGCCGAACAGCGTCGCCAGCACGACGACGCACGCCAGGGAGACGAAGCCGACGCGGCGGAGCCGGGACTGGCGGTTCCAGGCGAGGATGACCTGGCCCCCCAGCGTCCGGGCGAGCTGACGGCGCCTCCGGGCCCTGTCGGCGGCGGTCGAGGGTTCGACCTTCGCGACCACCGTCACGGAACGCGCCGGCTGCACGGAGGACGCTTCCGAGTCCGACGGCGGGAGGGACTGGGTGGAGTCGTTCTCCTCCGGGCTCAGCAGGGCCAGCAGGTCTGCGCCTCCTGACGGCGAGGCGCCGGCCAGCATCGCCGGGGGCGCCGCGACGTCCCGTCGCTCCTTGCCCACGAACGTCACCGGATCGGGCATCGGAGGCGGCGGCGGAACGGGGCCATCCTGTCCGATGAAGGTCTTCGTCTCGGAGGGCTCGTCCGGCGGGGAGGGAGGGAGGGCCTGGTCCTTGCCCACGTAGGTCGCCGGCTCCTCGCTGACGGCGGGGGTAACGGGGACGGCGGGCTTCGCCGCGGGCGCGACATGAAGCACGGGGCGTGGAACGAGCGGGTTGACCTGCGTGATGGGCCGCAGGTCGAGGACGGTCCGCTCCTCGACCTCCTCTTCCTGCACCAACGGAGGGGGCGCCGCCGCCGCGACGACTTCCGGCGGTGGGGCGTTCCCGGGTGGGGGTTCGGGCGGGGCCTGGACGGCGGGGATCGCCATCAACGTGCGCTCTTCGGGCTCGTCCGGATCCGGGAAGGCCAGCTCGGCGGAGGCCACCGGGGGCGGCGGAGCGAATGGCTCCGGCGACGCCACCGTGGAGATCGCCATCAGCGTGCGCTCCTCGGGCTCGTCTGGATCCAGGAAGGCCAGGTCGGCGGAGGCCACCGGGGGCGGCGGAGCGAATGGCTCCGGCGACGCCACCGTGGAGATCGCCATCAGCGTGCGCTCCTCGGGCTCGTCCGGATCCGGGAAGGCCAGGTCGAAGGAGGCCACCGGGGGCGGCGAAGCAATTGGCTCCGGCGACGCCACCGTGGAGATCGCCATCAGCGTGCGCTCCTCGGGCTCGTCCAGGTCCACCAGGGGCAGGCCCGGCGGAGGCGCGGCCCACGAAGCGGCGGCAGTGGCCACTGGAGGCGGCGGGGGCATCAACCCCGGGGGCGACAGCACGGGAAGGCCCGGAGCCACGGGCGCCGGAGCGCCACGCTCGGCCGAGGGAGTCGTCAACGCCGGCACGGATGGCAGCAGCGGCACCGAAGCCACTGCGCCACGCGCTGACGGGTGAGCCACGGGAGCCGTCAGCGGCGGGACGGACGGCAGCAGTGGCACCGACGCCGGCGCGCCACGCGCTGATGTGGACGCCACGGGAGCCGTCAGCGCAGGGACGGACGGCAGCAGTGGCACCGACGCCACCGCGCTCCTTGGCGCGGGCGCCTTGCCACTGGCAGCGGGAGCGAGGGGCGGCGCGTCCTTTCGCGGGGCAGGCGCTCCCGCAGGAATCGATGGAGCGTCAGGACTCGGCTGGAGCGCCGGTGACTTCGCCGCCGCGGCGCCGCGACCGAGTGCGGGGCGGTTCAGCGCGGGCGCACCAGCAGGCAGGCGCGGCTCAGCCTTCTTCGGCGCGGCGGCATCAAGCACGGGAGGCCCAGGAGGGCCCGCCTTGTCCGGAGCGGACGCCCCGACCGACGGAAGGCCCGGACCCGAAGCCCTGCCCTGCGCGGGAGTCGCCCCTGCGGCAGGCGCGACCTTGTTCGGCGTGGATACCCCAACCGATGGAAGACCCGGCGCGGAGGAGCGGCCCGGCGCGGGCGCTCCGACCGCCGGAACATCCGGCGCGGAGGACTGCTTCGGCGAAGGCGCCAGGGCCTCCGGCTTCCTCGCGGGCATGGGCACCAGCGGCACCGCGGTCGTCGCCATGCTTCGAGCCCCGGCGTCAGAGCGCGGGGTCGGCAGGAACGACGGCGGCGTCATCGCGGGTATCGACTGCTGGAAGCTCGTGGGCGCGGCCTCTATCGCCGCGAGCGAGGCCTGCTCCAGGCCCTGGGGCGACACCTGCGCGTGCGGCGGCGCGAGCACCCTGCGGATGGGCCGGGTGACGTCCGCCTCTTCGTCCTGTGGCACCCAGACGAAGGTGAACTCCACCGGCCCGACGGTGATGCGATCCCCGTCGCACAGCTGCTTCTGGCCCCCGAGCGGCTGGCCGTTGAGCTGCGTGCCGTTGGCACTGCCCACGTCCTCGGCGAAGTAGCGCCCGTCCCTCGTCGTGATGCGTGCATGACGCCGGGAGACCCCGTGGTCATGCAGCACCAGATCGTTCTCCGAGGTACGGCCGATCTTCACTTCGGCCTGCTCGAAGGCGAGCTCCCTCCCAACCTGGAGCCCCTGGGTGATGGTGAGCAGGATGGGCAGAGGACTAGCCCCCGACGTTGCCGTACATGAACTGGAACACGATGGGCCCGAAGAGCACCATGAACACCGTCGGGAAGATGCAGGCGATGAGCGGGAAGAGCATCTTCACCGGCGCTTCACCCGCCAGCTTCTCCGCGCGCTGCGTCCGGTCAATGCGCATCTGCGTGGACTGGATGCGCAGCACCTTTCCAAGGCTGGTGCCCATCTTGTCCGCCTGGATCAGCGCCGTGACGAACGTCGTCAGGGGCGGCAGGTCCACGCGCGCGATCATGCTCTTCAAGCCCTCTTCACGCGTCTTGCCCATCTTGAGCTGCTTGAGCACGAGCTGGAGCTCCTCGCGCAGCGGCCCCTGACGGCCCTTCTCCACCACCTTCGCCAGCGCGCCCGTGAAGTCCATGCCCGCTTCCACCGACAGCGTCAGCAGGTCCAGGTTGTACGGAAGCGCGCGGCTGATGGCCAGGTGACGGCGCTTCACCTGATCGTTCAACCAGATGAGCGGATAGAACAGGCCCAGCAGCATCACCAGCAGCGACCAGGCCAGGTTCATCCCGATGCCGTTGACGACGAAGAGGCCCGCGAGCAGGGCCAGGAAGGCGCTGACTTCCTGCAGCGCCATGATGTCCTCGGGCTTGTACTGCGACGGCTCACCCGCCTTGATGAGCTTGCGGCGCGTCTTGGACTCGTAGCCCGGCCACATGAAGCGGCGGTTCATCGCGCCCAGCTTGCGGATGGCGACGGAGCCCACGCCCTTCACGCCGCCCGCGGACTCGTCGCGGACCTCCGTGAGGAAGTGCTCGAAGACGTTGTGGTAGAGGCCCACGCCCAGGAACGCCACCGCACCCGCGGTGAGCAGCGCCGAGCCGCCGATCAGGAACGCTGTCAGGATCTCCTGCACGGTACGCCTCGTTTCAGATGTCGATGTTGACGATGCGCCGGATGATGAGGATGCCCATGATCTCCATGATGGCGATGATGGTCACCAGGACGTAGCCGAAGAAGTGATCCAACATCGGCTCCATCAGGTCCGGACGCATGTAGTTGAGCACCATGCCGAGCACCGCCGGCATGGCCGCGACGATCCACCCCTGCAGCTTGCCCTGTGACGTGAGGGCGTCGATCTTGCCCTCCAGGCGGAAGCGCTCGCGGATCACCGTGGAGATGGTCTCGAACATCTCCGCCATGTTGCCGCCCAGCTGGCGCGCGATGTTGGTGGACACCACCACCAGCTCCAGGTCGTCGCTGCCCACGCGGCGGCCCATGTTCACCAGGGCCTCCTCCAGGGGGACGCCCAGCTTCACTTCCTTCACGAAGAGGCCGAACTCCTGCGACAGGGGCGGCATCGCCTCGCGCGCCACGTGCTCGATGGCCTGGGGGAACGTCAGGCCCGCCTTGAACGCGTTGGCCATGGCCTGGAGCGCGTCCACCAGCTGCACGTTGAACTTCTTGATCCGGCGCTTGCGGTAGTGCTTCACCATCAGCATCGGCAGGAAGAAGCCGAAGATGGTCGCGAGCACCGCCAGGATGGGGTTGAAGATGATGTAGCTGAGGATGCCCAGAAGGCACATGCAGGCGATGTTGAGGATCAACATCTGCCGCGCGTCGATGAAGAGGAACATGTCGCTCAAGTCGTTCATCGACTTGGCGACGTAGCGCTCCTGGTACTGCTCATACGCCTTCGACAGGACGCTGAAGATCACCAGGCTGAAGAAGAACACCGAGCCGGTGACGAGGAGGAGGACGATACCTGCGAGCATGGGCGCGAATCCCCGGGGGTGGAGGGAGAAGCCGGCGGGGCCGCTTCAGACGAAGCAGCCCCCGCGGGCCACTACGGAGAGCCGGCCGAGGCCTTCTCGCTGCCACCGCCCTTGATGATCTGGATGATCTCCCGGCGCTTCTGCTCCAGCACCCGGGTGCGCTCGCCGGACAGCAGCGTGCTGATGGTGGCGCGGCCGCGCTCCTCGATGAGGTCCACGTCGTCCTCGTTGCGCAGCGACAGGGTCAGGTTGCCCAACTCCGCCGCCAGCACCAGGATCTCCGCCTCTTCCGGCAGCACCATCAGCGACACGTTGCTGTACTCGCGCTGGTTCTCCGGGATGAGGTTGATGTTGGTGGTGCCGGTGATCTTGCCCGTCGCCACCACGATGATGTTCTGCAGCAGCGTCACCGCGACGCTCTCGTCCGTCTGCGGATCGCGGAACGTGCCGATGATGTCCACGTGGTCGTTGGGCCGGATCCAACCGCCCACCGCCGTGGTCTGCTTCGCTTCGATGGTGATGGCGCGCGCCTTCTTCTGCACCTTGGTCGACAGGCGCTCGGCGGCCTTCGTCGTCTCGAACTGGCTCCAGAGGATGGGATCGCCGGCCTGCAGCGCCACCAGCACCTTCTGGTTCACGATGTAGTTGGCCGAGTCCGGCTTCACCACCGACGAGGTGACGAACTGCTCCGGCACGGAGCGCTGGGAGATCATCTCGTACGTGATGACCGTCCCTTCGGGCATGTCCTGGCCCGCCACCACCACGGGCACCAGGTTCCACCCGCGACGCACATCCGATTCCTTCTTCTTGATGGCCGAATAGGCCACGATGCCCGCGAGCAAACCGAGCACCAGCGCGACGACGAGCGGGGTCTTACCCTTCAACATGGTTCAAGGTCCTCCAGAACGGTGGGGCGCCGTCGTGGCGGCAAGACAGCTTTGACGAGGGGCGATGCCAGGGCGCGAACGGGTGGGATGTTAGCCATGCCCCAGAGCAGGTGTCAAAACCACCTCTCATGATAGAACGGAATCCCGGGAGACCCAGGGGTCCCCGAGCCTCCCCGCCTGCCGGGTTGGATGGCCCGCCCTACCCGGTGATCCGCGTCGTCCCCGTGTGTCAGGGGAACGGCAGGTTCAGCACGAAGTAGAACGAGTCGTAATAGATCTCGTAGGCCTCGAGGAACAGGTCGATGACGTTCGCCTGACGGTCCTCGCTCCAGCGGATCTTCACCGTCGCGCCGACGACGAGCGCCACGAGCAGCACCCAGTTGAGCACGGAGTACTCGACCAGGGCCTGGCCGCGGCGGGCCCGGCGCCATGCGGAGGGCGCTGCCTTCCGGGGGGGATTCACGGGGGGATGATCCACGTCCGGCCTCATGCTCCCAGTATCCAGGCTCTGGCGGCCCCATGCATCGGTCATCTGGACTTCCGACGCCGCGGGCCGCGGCCTTCCGCCCACGCTACGGGCCACCCTTCACGGGGGGTGAGGCCGGGGCCGCGCGCTTCGCGGGCACGGGCACCGTCGCCCCCACGCCCTGGCCCAGCCAACGCCCGGCCCGCTGGGCCTCGGCGGAGTCGGGCGCCTCGGCGATGATCCGCGCGCAGACCTCCGCGCCCTCGGACCTGCGGCCCTGGGCGTACTCCGATTCGCACAGGCGCGAGAGCAGCGACAGGCGTTCGCTTCCGCTCGCACCGGCCGCGAGCGCGGCGCGCAGCAGTTGGGACTCCCGGGCGCGGTCACCCCGACTCGCGGCGTCCTGGGCCTGACGCGACAGATCGCGGGCGGTCATCGCATCCGCGCGGGCCGACTTCTCCGCGGGCCTGGGCTCGGGCTTCGCGACGGCCGCGGGCGCTTGCTCCTGGGCGGGCATCGACTTGCCGGGGGCCCCCTGCTCACGCTGGACGGAGCCGGTGGGCGCCGGCATGGAAGGCGCCACGGGCGCGGCGGCGACCACGGGCGAGGGCGGTGGGGGCGCTGCGAGCTGTTCCTCGGCGTCGGCATCATCCTTGGAGAGGCCCCGTCCATAGGACGCACCGCCCAGCCGCAGCGATTCTCCCTCTTGCTTCTGGAGCTTGTCGTCCGCACCGGACGCGGAGTCCATGCTGGCGGCAGGGGCCCAGGCGGCGGGGGCCTCCGCGAGCACCGAGCCCTTCGCCTTGGCTTCCTTCCGGGCCGCTGGCGCCGCGTACTCCTCCGCCTCCGCCTTCTTGGAGTCGGACATCCGCTTCTTCGACTCCAGACCCGCCGCGCGGCGCCGCTCCAGCATCGCGCCACCGCTGCCCGCGTTCATCCAGTCCGAGGGCCGTCCATCAAGTCCGCCCTTGCCTCCAACGGCGGAGGAGGCCTGCTGCTCCAGCGCACGGTCCAGGAGCGCGCCCTCCGCCACGTCCCGCGGGGGGGACGCTTCGGCCTTCATGGCGGCCTTGGGCGAGGGCGGGGGCGGGGCCACGGCGGCCAGGTCATTCTTCGCGGCGGGCGCGGCCCGCTGTGACAGCGCCGGCTCCAGGTTGACGCCCTTGCTGACCTCCAGCGTCAGCAGGCCGAAGGTGCTCACCGAGGCCAGGCCCACCATGGGCAGCAGCCAGCGGCGCCAGCGCGAGGGCTTCGGTTCGGGCCCAGCGGCGGCGCGGCGCGCGGACTGCTGCGCGTACGCCAGGAGCGACTCCAGGCCGGCGTCCGGCGCGGGTTCCACCGACAGGCGCGCCATCGTGGAGCGCACGCCACGGATGTCCGCCAGGGCCTTCGCACAGCGCGCGCAGCCCTGGACGTGCTGCTCCAGCGACTCGGCCTCCGACGCCGGAAGCTCGCCGTAGGCGAAGTCGAGGAGCCGGTCCTCGTGCGCATGGGCATTCTGGGCACTCATCCCGCCACCGTCCTTCCATCCTCCGACAGGTCGCCATCCACGCCCAGCTCTCCCAGACGACGGCGCAGTCCCTCCAACGCGTAGCGCATCCGACTCTTCACCGTGTTCTCGGACACGCCCGTCACCTCGGCGATCTCCTTGAACGGGATGCCGCTGTACTCGCGCAGCACGAACACCTCACGCTGCTCTTCCGGCAGACCCGCGAGGGCCCGCTCCAGCAGGGGCCGCAGGCGCGCGTTGTGCGCCCCGCGCTCCGGGCTGACACCGGAGTCCGGCAGCCCCTCGCCCAACGGACGTCCCTCGTCCCCGTCCGTGCCACCCACGGGGGCTTCCAGGGACGTCGTCTGGCGGTAGCTCTCTTTGCGCGTGCTGTCCACGCAGAGGTTCCTCGCGATGGTGTACAGCCAGGTCGTGAACCGGGCCTTCGGCGTGTATTCCCGGGCGCTGCGAACCACCTTGAGCCACGTCTCCTGCAGCACGTCCTCCGCGCGCGCCCGCTGCCCGACGAAGCGCAGGATGAAGTTGAACACCGGCGCGCGGTGCTTTCGCATCAGCGCTTCGAACGCGCGCGCGTCTCCCGCCTGGAAGGCGAGCATCAGCCGCTCGTCTGAGGTTTCGGGTGCCAACTCTCCCCCTGTGCCCATGAAGCCACGGGTGCCATCCCCTTCCCGCCCGTTGCCTGTAACGGACAGGCACGCGGGAAAGGTCTATTCCGGCCGTGGACGCCGGTAAGTGGCGAGAATGACAGGGACCGCCACCCCTGTCACCAGAAGTGCCTGCGCCAGCAGCACCGCCGGGAGGGGCCGTTGCACGTGGATGTAGAGCGAGCGGGCAAGTCCCAATCCCAGCAGCACCCCGGTCAGCGTGCGCACCGCGTTGTTCCCCGAGGCCGGACGGAAGCGCCCCACCGCCCAGTCCACCAGCGCGGGCAGCGTGAGCGCCACGCCCACCGGCACGTCCCACGTCCATGCGAGCGGCGCCCGCAGCACGAACAGCCCCACGAAGGCGGCGGCGAGCACCGGATATGTGCCCAGACAGCGCGCGCAGACGCGCACGCCCCCCAGCACGTACGTGCGGTTGTACTCATCCGCGTGATGATGGCTGAGCCAGAACACCGGGACCTCCGTCGGACGCGGCATCGGTGGGAACGGGCCCCGAACGCCGGGCATCCCCCTCCGCCAGGAAGCACGCGGCGGCATGGCCTCCGCCCAGGGGATACAGCGGCGGCGACTCACGCCGGCAGCGCTCCATCACGAAGGGGCAGCGCGGGTGGAACGCGCACCCGGACGGAGGCGACAGGGGCGAGGGCGGCTCCCCCGGCAGCAGCAGGCGCGCGCGGGGACGCTCCGGATCCGGCACGGGCACCGCGGACAGCAGCGCCTGCGTGTACGGGTGCCGGGGCGCCGCGTACAGCGCGCGCGACGGCGCCACCTCCACGATGCGGCCCAGGTACATCACCGCCACCCGCGTGGACACGTACTCCACGATCTTCAGGTCGTGCGCGATGAAGACGTAGGTGAGCCCGCGCTCGCGCTGCAGGTCCACCAGCAGGTTGACGATCTGCGCCTGGATGGACACGTCCAGCGCGCTGATGGGCTCGTCCGCCACCACCAGGTCCGGTCGCAACGCGATGGCACGAGCAATCCCGATGCGCTGACGCTGCCCTCCGGAGAACTCGTGCGGGTAGCGGTGCCGGGCCTCGCGGGGCAGGCCCATGGCGTCCAGCAGCGCCAGCACCTCCTCCTCGCGCGCCCGGCCCTTCGCGAGGCCGTGGATGGCGAAGGGCTCCGCGAGGATGTCCCCCACCGTCATGCGCGGGTTGAGCGACGCGTAGGGGTCCTGGAAGACGAGCTGCATGCGCCGGCGCAGGGGGCGCAGCTGGCGCTGGGACAGGCCGGTGAGCTCCCGTCCGTCCACGCGGATGGAGCCGGCCGTGGGCTCCAGCAGGCGCAGCACGGCGCGCCCCAGCGTGCTCTTGCCGCAGCCACTCTCCCCCACCAGGCCCAGCGTCTCGCCGCGCGCGACGTCGAAGGACACCCCGTCCACCGCGCGCACCGCGCCCTTCGAGCGCCCGAAGAAGCCGCCGCGCACCGGGAAGTGCACCTTGAGGTCGCGCACCTGGAGCAGCGGTTCGCTCATGGCGCGGGCACCGGGTGGTGGCAGGCAGCCCACTGGCCTCCGCGCTTGGGCTCCAGCGCGGGCGTGACGCGGGCGCACAGCTCGGAGGCGCGGTCGCACCGGTCGCGGAACGCGCAGCCGGACGGCAGCGCGCCCAGCGAGGGCACCATGCCGGGGATCGCCTTCAGCCGGCGCTTCTCCCCCTCCACCGCCGCGCCCGCGTCGTGCAGGGACGGGATGGAGCGCAGCAGGCCCGCCGTGTACGGGTGCGCGGGCCGGGCGAACAGCTCCTTCACCGGGGCCTGCTCCACGATGCGGCCCGCGTACATCACCGCCACCGCGTCGCAGCTGCCCGCCACCACGCCCAGGTCGTGGGTGATGAGCATCACCGCCATGTGGCGCTCGGTCTGCAGGCGCTTGAGCAGGTCGAGGATCTGGGCCTGGATGGTGACGTCCAGCGCCGTGGTGGGCTCGTCCGCGATGAGCAGCGCCGGGTCGCACGCGAGCGCCATGGCGATCATCACCCGCTGGCGCATGCCGCCGGAGAGCTGGTGCGGGTACGCGTCCACGCGCTCGCCGGGGGCCGGGATGCCCACCTGCCGCAGCATCTCCACCGCGCGCTCGCGCGCCTGGGCCCGGGACGCCTTCAGGTGCAGCCGGACGCCCTCGCCAATCTGTTCGCCCACGGTGAACACCGGGTTGAGCGACGTCATGGGCTCCTGGAAGACCATGGCCACGTGCCGCCCGCGCACGCGCCGCATCTCCGGCTCCGGCAGGCGCAGCAGGTCCTGTCCCCGGAAGAGCACTTCGCCTGCCACCACCCGGCCGGGCGGCTCCGGGACGAGCCGCATCACCGACAGCGCCGTGAGGCTCTTGCCGCAGCCGCTCTCCCCCACCACCCCCAGCGTGCCTCCCGGGGGGACGGTGAAGGACACGCCGTCCACCGCGCGCACCGGCCCTCGCTCCAGCGACAGCTGGGTGGTGAGCCCGCGCACGTCCAGCAGCGGGGCCGGGGCGTCGGACGGCGGCGCGGCCCCGGTCACTTCTGGGCCAGCTCCTCCAGGAACTCCGACTCCTGGATGAGGCCCTTGCGGATGAGCAGGCGGATGAGGCTCGCGACCATGCGCGCGGGCTTCACCTTCTCCGTGTCCAGGCTGGCCTCCTCGCCGCGCGAGATGCGCTCGATGTCGTCCAGCACCGCCAGGTCCTCCTCGGAGAAGTCCGGCGTGGGCGTCAGCGCCACCGACGGACGCGCGCCCTGGGCGGCGCCGCCGAAGACCACCACCGGCACGCGCGGCTTGCTGGGGTCCGCGTCCTCCAGCGGAGGGGGCGGCGGCGCCCTGGGCGCGGCGGGCCTGGGCGGCGGAGGCGGCGCGGCGCGGGGCTTCGCGCCCAGCAGGTCCTCCAGCACGTCCGCGCCGTCGGAGCGCGAGTCGGAGGGCGGCGGCGGGGGCAGGTCCCAGTCCAGCGTCGGAGGCGGCGCGGGCGGACGCGACGAAGGCCGCGCGGGCGCGGCCGGGGGTGACGGCAGGATGTCCGGCGAGTCGTCCGCGTCGTCCATCTCATCCATGGGTTCAGCCTCCACGATGTCCAGCGGTTCGCCCCGGCCGCGCGCGAGCGCCTGATCCATGTCGTCCGACGAGGCGACGAACACCTTCAGGGGCTTGCGCAGCTGGAAGCGCAGTTCATCCACCAGCATCAGGTTGCCGGGGTCCTCCACGGCGACGTGGAGCTTCTCGCTGCGGCCGTCCTGCTCCAGCGCGAAGAGCAGCACGCGGTGCTCGGTCTGGAAGTCCATGGACACCAGCGAGGCCACCCCGTGCGGGATGTACTCGGGGATCTCCACGAAGGGCAGCTCGTGCTGCGCCGCCAGCGCGCGCGCGATGTCCCGGCCCGTGCACAGGCCCATGGACATCAGCACCTCGCCCAGCTTGCGGCCCTGACCCCGCCGCCCGGAGGCCAGCGCCTGCTTCACCTGCTCGTCCGTGACCACTCCGGCCTGGACGAGGAGTTCACCAATCTTCTTGCGCATGGCCGCTGGCTACCGCTTGACCTTGGCGAGGTATTCCTCGCGGGAGAAAACGCCCTTCTCGATGAGCAGCTCCACCATGGCCTTGAGCGCGGCGACCTCCTTGCGCTGGACCTCTTCCACGCTCTTGAGCAGCTCCGCGGGGCTGCCGGAGGCCGCCGCGCGGGGGGCCTCCGCGGGCGGCGCGGGCCGGGCGGCGGGGGCGGCCGGCCGGGCCGGGGCGGACGTGGCGACGGCGGCGGCCGGATCCAGGTCCTTGAGGTTCTTCACGACGGTGCGCCCCTGGGCGTCCACCACCTTGAAGTTCGTGTCCGCGTCCTCCAGCTCCGCGGACTCCTCGTAGAGGCGCGCGAACGCCCGCGCCACGGACGTGCGCCCCGCCACGTTCGCCACGATGCGGCACTTGGACAGGGCCCGCAGCTCGTCGAGCACCCGCACGTTGAGCGGATCCGACATGGCCACGACCAGCGTCTTGCCGTCGTCGCGCAGTTGGAGCGGCACGACGGAGAAGTCGCGCGCCGTCTGCGAGGGAATCTTGGCCTTCACGTGCGGCGGCACCATCTGCACGGCGTCCAGGTTGACCGCCGGCATGCCCAGCTGTTTCGACAGGGCGCGCACGAGGATGTCCTCGGACACGAGGTTCATCCGGACGAGGATCTCTCCCAGCTTCCCGCCCCACTTGGCCTGCTCGGCGAGCGCCGCCTTGAGCTGGCTCTCCTGCAGGACGTTCGCCTTGATCAGCAGTTCTCCGAGCTTGATCTGTGCCATGTCGTGCGCGTCAGTGTACCCGACTTGGGCCGGGGCGCTGCCTTTCGACGCCTGGAAGCTCAGGAACCCGGCGCTGGGGGCGGCGGCGACACCGCGCCCCCGCCCAGCTCCCGCCCCCGCTCGTCCACGTCCACCACCCGGGCCCCCTCCGGGGGCGTCAGCTCGTAGAGCGTCAGGTCCGGCCGGCCGTTGAGGGTGATCTCCGTGTACCGCAGCTCCAGCTGCGTGTCCGCCTGGTCCGCCGTGAGGATGACCTTGCCGGGGAAGAGCAGCTCGCCGCGCTGCTTGAAGTCCTCGAACGCCAGGTCGTAGCCCGGCACGCCCCGGACCTCGCTCTTCACCACCCGCAGGTGTCGGGGATCCACGCGGAGTGTCTGTGTGGCCGCCCCCCGCACCAGCGTCAGCACGTACACGCGCTCCTTCTCGTCCAGCGCCAGGGTCATGGACTCCGGGGGCAGCAGGGGCACCTGGCCCAGCATGACGGCCACCAGCTCCTCGCTCGGCAGCACGATGGGCAGGAAGCGGGACACGTTCTCCGGGCTGGCGGGCCCCTGGTAGTACGTGTTGCCCTGGGCCTGGTAGACGCCGAAGCGCGCCCCGTTGGAGACGAGCGAGGCGACCGGGCGGTTGAAGAAGTCGTACGTCTCCAGGTGGATGAGGCCCGGGCGGGTGACGGAGAGGAAGGTGGAGAGGGTCCCGCTGCCCTGGGGGGAGTCCACCCGGAGCTTGGAGTCGCCCTCCAGGGTGACGACCTGCCCCTGGCGCTGCTGCACGTGCTGGTAGAGCGTCTGGGCGTCCTCGATGCGGCCCTCCGGGCCGAATTCGAGGCGTTTGGGGCAGGCCGAACAGAGGAGGGCCAGGAAGATTGCGGCGGCTGCGCGGTTCATATGTCCTAGTGTGAGCCAGGGCTCCCTGCCCGGTCATCAACCATGAGCCTGAACGATCTACTTCATTACCTTCGCCTGGGCGGCGTCACCCTCGCCCTCCTCCTGGGCGCCTCCGTGGTGGCCCTGGGCGTGGCCATCGAAAGGCTCATCGCCCTCTGGGGCGTGAGCGAGCGCTCCCGCAACCTGGGCGAAATCGTCAACAAGCACCTGCTGCGCGGGGACGTGGCCGCGGCCCGCACCGCCGCCGAGCGCTCCGACGCGGTGGCCGCCGACATCTTCCTCGCGGGCTTCGATCGCTGGGAGCGCAGCCGCGCCAGCGGGGGCAATGGCATCGAGTCCGCCGTGGAGCGCGAGCGCGCCCAGGTGGGCCTCAAGCTGCGGCGCAACCTGTGGCTGCTCGCGACCATCGGTTCGACGACGCCCTTCGTGGGCCTCTTCGGCACCGTGGCCGGCATCATGCGCTCCTTCAAGGACCTGGGCGTGGACGTGGAGGCCGGCGGCACCGGCGGCTCCGCGGCCGTGATGGCGGGCATCTCCGAAGCGCTCGTGGCCACCGCCGTGGGCATCCTCGTCGCCGTGCAGGCGATGGTCTTCTACAACTACTTCCAGGCCCGGCTCGCGCGGGTGCTGGTGGAGCTGCGCCTGCTGGGTGACGAGTTCTCCGAGCTGCTCAAGGAGCGCGCCACCGGCGCCGTCCTGCCGGAGCCGCCCCCGTCGCGCGAAACCGCCCCCCCGCCCGCCCCGCGCGCGGATCCGCAGCCCGCCTCGTCGTAACCGGAGGGAACGTCCACCATGGCCATGGGAAAGACGCCGGGCTCCTCCGACGATGAGGGCGACGGCGCGGGCTTCGCGGAGATCAACATCACGCCCCTGGTGGACGTGATGCTGGTGCTGCTCATCATCTTCATGGTGACCAGCTCCGTCATCACCCAGCAGGGCCCGGGCGGCGGCACCAAGACGGGCCTGAAGGTGAACCTGCCCAAGGGCGGCGCCGCGGACGTCACCGCGCGCACCAACGACATCTCCGTGGCGGTGCTGTCGGACGGCCGCTACGTGCTCGCCGGCAACGTCGTCGCGGAGGCGGAGCTGAAGCAGGCCTTCGACAAGGCGAAGGAGCTGAACCCGGACACCGTGGTCATCGTGCAGGCGGACGAAGGCGTCTCCCACGGCACCGTGGTGCAGGTGATGGAGCTGGCGAAGCAGGCCGGCCTGGGACAGCTCGCCATCGGCGTGCGCGAAGGCAACTGAAGCCGTCAGCGCCCCCCAAGACAAAGGCCCCCCGGCACGACTGCCGGAGGGCCTTTCTGCTTCTCAGCCTGGAGCGCTGTCCCCTAGACGGACGCGAACGCCGCGTCGGTGATGTCCATGGGCGACGTGTCCTCGGCCGCGATGAGCCGCGCGGCGTACTCCACGTTGGGCAGCACGTTGCGCGCGTACCACAGGGCGCTGAACTTCTTGCCTTCGTAGAAGGCCTTGTCCGGGTGCTCCGCGCTCACGGAGGCGGACGCCTTCTCCGCGATGACGGCCGCGTCCAGCAGCAGCCAGCCCACGGCCACTTCCGACATCATGTTGAGGAAGCGGTTGGCGGACAGCGGGATGAGCGGGAAGCGGCCCTGGTCCTGCGACCAGCCGAACAGCGCCATCGCGCTGGACATCAGGCCTTCCTGCGCGCCGGCCAGCGTCTTCACGGCCTCGCCCAGCACCGGGTGCTCGCGGTGCGCTTCCACGAAGCTGCCCACGTCGCCCATGAACTGCTGGAAGTGCGCGCCGCCCGCCTGCCCCATCTTGCGGCCGACCAGGTCCATGGCCTGGATGTGGTTGGTGCCCTCGTAGATGGAGAAGATCTTCGAGTCGCGCGTGTACTGCTCCACCGGGTAGTCCTGGATGTAGCCGGCGCCGCCGTAGACCTGGATGGCCTGCGCGCACAGGCGGAAGGCCTGGTCGGAGCCGTAGGACTTCACCAGCGGCGTCAGCACCTCCACCTGGCCCCGGTGGTAGCTGGCCGCGTCGTCGTCCTTGCCCGCCAGCTGCTTCGCCTTGTCCAGGTGCATGGCCAGCTTGATGATGAGCGAGCGGATGCCCTCCACGTGCGCCTTGATGTCCAGCAGCATGCGGCGGACGTCCGGGTGCTCGATGATGGGCGCGCGGGGCGCGGACGGGTCCTTCCACTTGGTGAAGTGGGAGCCCTGCTTGCGGTCCTTCGCGTAGTCCACCGCGTTGTAGTACGCGGCCGCCGCGAGGCTCACGCCCTGGATGCCCACGGCGATGCGCGCGCCGTTCATCATCTTGAACATCTGGCTCATGCCGACGTGCTCGACGGTGCCGACGAGCTCGCCCAGACACGCGTCGTTCTCACCGAAGTTGAGGACACAGGTGGCCGAGCCGTTGATGCCCATCTTGTGCTCGATGGACGCCACGGTGACGTCGTTGGCCTGACCCGCGGAGCCGTCCTCGTTGATGCGCAGCTTGGGGACGATGAACAGCGACAGGCCCTTGGTGCCGGCCGGAGCGCCATCCACGCGCGCGAGCACCAGGTGGATGATGTTGCCGGCCATGTCGTGGTCGCCGCCGGAGATGAAGATCTTCGTGCCCCGGATGCTGTACGTGCCGTCCGCGTTGCGGCGCGCGGTGGACTTGGCCGCGCCCACGTCGGAGCCGGCGTGCGGCTCCGTGAGGCACATGGTGCCGCCCCAGGTGCCGTTGAGCATGCGCTCCACGAACTGCTTCTGCTGCGCGGGCGTCCCACACTCCGCGATGACTTCCGCCGCGCCGAAGGCCAGGCCCGGGTACATGTTGAAGGCGGTGTTGGCGCCGGAGAGGATCTCCTCCACCGTCACCTGGAGCATCATCGGCGCGCCCTGGCCGCCGTGGTCGGGGCTCACCGCCACCGTCTTGAAGCCCTGCTCGTAGAGCTTCTGCCACGCGTCCTTGAAGCCCTTGGGCACGAAGACGGCGCCGTTCTCCACCCGGCAGCCCTCGCGGTCGCCCGACGCGTTGAGGGGCCCCAGCACCTCGCGCGCGAAGCGGTACGTCTCCGTCAGCACCGCCTTCGCCTCGTCCGGACCCCAGGCGTCGTAGGGAGCCTGTCCCGCCACCTGGCCGAAGCCGAACTGCTCGAACAGCGTGAAGAAGATCTCTCGAAGGTCGGTCTTGTAGGTGTTGATGCCGGCGGACATGGCCACTCCTGCGTGGGGGCTCGCTGCCCCCTACCCGTCTGGCGGGAGGAGGTCAGCGGCCCAGCTGACGTAGGAAGTGTGGCGTCGGCTGATTTTTGAGTCAACCCTGAATGACACCCCGCGTTGAGCAGCGAGCGAAGTCGCCCTTCTCGAACGCGGGACCTGGACTGCGAGCGCCTACTTCTTCGCCTTCTTGGCCACGGGGAGGGACGCCGTCTTGGCGGCGGGCTTCTCCCGGGGCGCGGTCTTCTTGGACGAGGCGCCGGTCCGGGGCTCGTCCGACTCCTCGTCCTCGTCGTCCTCCTCCTCGGGGGCGGTGGGCGCGCTGGAGGCGGCCTCCGGGGTGGCGCTCTGGGGGGCCGGGACGACCAGGCTCTCCCGGGGCACCTCCACCACGATGGGGGACTGGCCGGAGCGCTGCCGGTTCTCGTCCTCCAGGGAGTAGAAGAGCTGGATCTGCGAGCCGCCCTTCATGACGAGCTCGCCCTTCTGGTTCTCCGCCCAGAGGTCGATTTCGACGAAGTACCGGCCGCCGGAGCCGTGGCGGTCGCTCACCCGGCCCTTGCAGACCACGGTGTCGCCCGGCCACACCATCTTGATGAAGCGGACGTTGTAGCGCCGCAGCTGGCCGCCGCGCGCCCAGTCGCTGATGAGCTGGCCGAGCATGCCCATGACGAGCATGCCCGGGGCGTAGACGGACGGCATGCCCACGCTCTTGGCGTAGAGCTCGTCCACGTGCACCGGGTTGTAGTCGCCGGAGGCGCCTGCGTACCGGGACAGCTGCACGCGATCCACCGGGGCCTTGGCCAGCGCCGGAAGCTCGTCACCGACGCGGATGGATTCGAAGTAGAGCTTGCGCGCGGGCATCAAACGTTCTCCTTGGCGGCCCGCACGACGAGCGTGCGGCGTGCGCGGAAGACGAGGTTGCCCTCCTCGTCACGGCCTTCGTCCTCGATGACCGCGATGTCCATCTTGCCGGACATGTTGGGTCGCTCGAAGACGTCCGAGACGCGGGTGGACACGTAGATGCGGTCCCCCGCGAAGATGGGCCGCTCGTAGTCGAACCCCTGTTCGGCGTGCAGCAGGCTCTTGATGCCTACCCCCAGCAGCTCCCGCAGGTCCGCGGCGGAATGGAACGACGCGGGGAACGTGGGCGGCGCGACGATGGTGGGGTAGCCCGAGGCCCGGGCGTACTCCTCGTCGTAGTAGATGGGATTGTAATCGCCAATCGCCTCGGCGAAGCGCCGGATGGCGCCCTTCTCCACCTCGTTGAGCGTCGGCGGCGAGGCGCGGCCAATCGCATTCTTGTCCAGCATTTCCCTCTCCTGATGAGTCTTCAGCGTCCTGCCGGAAGCTCGAGCACCGTCAGGAGCCCTGCCTCCGCGGCCGTCAATCGTGGCGCGGCATTCACCAGCGCGTTCGCGGTGGCCCGGTCGCCCGCCACTCCCCCCGGGATTTCCAGCACCAGTCTGGGGTCCGCGTCGATTTCGATGCGGTCCCTTGGATCTTCCGCCCCCACCGCGATGGTCAGCTCCAGGCGCACCCGCTCCTGACCCTCCTCCAATCCCACCACGGACTGGAACATGCCCGCGACGCGGCCTTTCTTCACCACAAATGCGCCGCCGGTGATGTCCTCCTCGGCGAACACGGGCGCGACCTCCTCCTCGAAGTCGTCGCAGTCCAGGCCCAGGCCCAGCGCGGCCAGCGCCGCGGACTCAATCAGGCCCACGTGGCCCAGCTCCTCGCGGTCCACCAGGTCGAAGAACTCCTCCTCCGTCAGGCCCGCGCCCACCTTGCGCTGGAGGGCTTCACGCCGCGTGCGGGCATCCACCACCCGGCTCACCGTCGCCTTGCGCACCGGACCACACACCTGGCCTGCCGTGGCCACCAGCCGATCCAGCACGAAGCCCGGGTTCACGCCGGTGCCCACGATGGCGACGCCGGCCTTCTGCGCCGCGCGCTCCAGCTTCTCCGCCAGCTCCGGGTACTTGAGGTACGGGAACGCCAGCTCCTCGCAGGTGCTCGCCACCGGGAGGCCCAGCTTCAGGGCCTCCATCAGCTGGTCCATCACCTGCGCGAGCCGCGAGCTGGTGGCGTGCAGCACCACCACGCCCTTGCGGCGCCCCACCGCGCGCTCCAGGGATTCGGAGATCTTGAAGCGCGGCCCCGCCTGCCCCAGCACGTCGCCCAGGGGGCGACCCACCAGCGTGGGCTGCGAGTCCACCGCGCCGATGAGCTCCACTTCCTGGGACGACAGGGCCGCCTTGGCAATCTCCTGCCCGATGAACCCCAGCCCCATCACCACGACCGGCACTGGCCCATCAGGGGCTTTAGCCATCGGAAATTGCTCCCGAATTCCAAGGGGTTACAAGCATTTACGGCGGGTAGGGACGCACCATAGAACACGCCTCCGCAGGCAGGCAAGCGTGACGTGGAGTCCGGCGAGCACGGGTTACGGTGAATCTTCAAGGATTCCGGCAGTTTAGCGGTACTGGAAAGCTTGGGGGGGCCTGTCTGGCCGCTCCCGAACCCGGTATAAGACTTTGAGAATCGCGCAGCCCCACTCACTCGGAGTGTACGCACCCATGGCCCGAATCCTCGTGGTGGACGACGACGTGCTGATCCTCTCGGCGCTGTCTCGCATCCTGCAGGCGGAAGGTTACGAGGTCGTGACCCACAGCGACCCCATGCAGGCGGCGCGGGAGCAGGGCTTCGACGTGGTGCTGACGGACTTCATGATGCCGTACCTCAACGGCGTCGAGCTGCTGGCGGCGCTCCGGGAGAAGAACCCCCGGGCGGTGCGGCTGATGCTGACGGCGGCGGCGGACTTCAAGACGGCGTCGGAGGCGGTGAACCGGGGCGAGGTGTTCCGCCTGCTGGGCAAGCCGTGGGCGCTGAGCGAGCTGACGAGCAGCGTGCGGCAGGCGGTGGAGCACCGCCGGCTGGTGGAGGCCAACGCGCGGCTGACGCGCGAGGTGGCGGACAAGAACGAGGAGCTGCTGGAGATCAACCAGGACCTGGAGCGCCGGGTCATCGAGCGCACCGCGGGGCTCCTGGACGGACTCATCAGCGCGCTGGACTACCGGGACACGGAGACGCAGTGGCATTCGCGGCGCGTGTCGCTGTACGCGCGGCGGCTGGCGCAGGAGATTGGCCTCACGGGCCCCGCGTTGGACGTGGTGGAGCAGGGCGCGCTGCTGCACGACATTGGAAAGATTGGCGTGCGGGACTCCATCCTGCTCAAGCCCGGCCCGCTGACGCCGGACGAGTGGGTGGAGATGAAGCAGCACCCGGAGTTCGGCTACCGGATGCTGGCGAAGATGCCCTACCTGCACGAGGCGGCGCTCATCGTCCTGCAGCACCAGGAGCGCTGGGACGGCAAGGGCTACCCGCTGGGGCTCAAGGGCGAGGACATCGTCGTGGGCGCGCGCATCTTCTGTCTCGTGGACACGCTGGATGCCATCACGTCCGACCGCCCCTACCGCAAGGGCCGCCCCATGAGCGTGGCGCGCGACGAGGTCCGCCGCTGCGCGGGCACGCAGTTCGATCCGGCGCTCGCGGAGGCCTTCCTGAACCTGCCGGAGACCGAGTGGGCCCGCATCCGCCGCGAGGTGGAGGTGATGGAGGAGGCGGAGGACCGCCGCTGGAACGGCGGACAGCTCAACGCGAAGGGCGAGACGGAGCCCGCGCGCGCCAGCGGGGCCTGAGGCCCGCATCCTACGGAGCGCGGGTGCCGACGATGACGTCGTCGATGACCGTGCCCTCCAGCAGCGCGTCCACGGTGTCCATGCCGGCGACGACCTGGCCGAACACCGTGTAGCGACCGTCCAGGTGGGGCTGCGGCGCGTGCGTGAAGAAGAACTGGCTGCCGCCGGTGTCCTTGCCCGACAGCGCCATGCCCACGACGCCGCGCGTGTACGGACGGCGCGTCATCTCGCAGCGGATGGAGTGCCCCGGGCCGCCCTCCCCGTCTCCGCGCGGATCTCCCCCCTGCGCGACGAAGTCCGGCACCACGCGGTGGAAGGTGATGCCCCGGAAGTAGCCCCGCTTCGCGAGCGCCACCAGGTTGCCCCCCGTGAGCGGCGCGTCGGGGTCCAGCAGGACGGTGATGTCCCCCTTGCGCGTGCGCAGCGTGAGCGTCGTGCCCGGGGGCGCGGCCGGGGGACGGTAGGTGTCCGCGGGCAGCTCCACGCGGGATGAGCGCACCGGGGCGCCCGTCAGCGTCGTGAGCGATTCGGCCGCCACCCGCCGGACGTTCGCGTGCGGATGGGCGAGCCACTCCCGCAGCCGGGGTTCGGCGGCCCCTCCCTGCAGCGCGACGAGCGCGCCCGCAACCGACTCCGCGAGGTCCGGCTCACCGGGCACGCGCGCCGCCAGGGCCTCCACCGCGGGCAACGCCCCGGTGTCCTTCAGCTTGCCCGCCGTGGCTGCGGCGAGCCCCGCCACCACCGCGTCGTCTCCCGCGATGAGGGCCCGCACCGGGGCCGAGGCTTCCGGCACCGGTCGCTCGGACAGCGCGTCCAGCGCCGCGCCGCGCACCAGGGGACTTTCGTGGTTCAGCAGCGGCACCGCGAAGGCGGCACCGGCGGAGGAGCCGCTCTTGCCCGGCGGTGATGCGACGGAGGACGCGGCACCGGACGTTGGGGCGCCGTGGCCCGACGCCGCGGAAGCCGCTGGCGTGAAGCGCGCCACCTCGTGCAGGCCCAGCGACAGGCGCCGGGGTTCGGAGACCCGGCCGAAGCCGCACCCACGGACCTGCGCCAGCTCGCCCGTCTGTCGGTCCATCGCCGCGGCGAACCGGCAGTCCAGCCACGCGAGATCCTCGCGCGCTTCGTCGGACACCGCGCTCCGGTCGGCGTCCGCCAGCGCACGGCGGAAGCGGCTCAACAGGGGCTGACCGCTGAGCGGCAGCCCCTGCTGCGCGACCGCCAGCAGGGCATGGGCCTGCGCCGCGTTCCCCGAGGCCACCCGCGACACCTTGCCTTCGAGCGTGGTCAGGGCGCTCAGGGGAAGGCACCGGGTCCCTTCGTCGGGCGGGCACTTCGCCCCCCACTTCGCCAGCGTCCGCGCCGCCTCCGCCGCCACGCGCGGCGTCGCGTCTTCGAGCAACGGCGCCAACACCTGCGTGTCAGCGACTCCGCCCACGTCCCCTAGCCCCTTCGCGCAGAGCGCCCGTACGTCCGGATCCGCGTCACCCGCGCAGGCTCGCAACGCGGGCACCGCGTCCGGGCGCTTCGCCGTCGCCAGGAGGTAGGCACCGCCGTAGCGCACCACCTGGGGACGCTCGGGCTGCGTCAGCGCCACCATCGTCGGCAGGGGCACCCCCGCCACCGAGGGAGCCCCGGCCTTGCGCGCCGCCACGCCCAGGGCCTTCGCCGCGGGCGCCGCCCAGACACCGTCCGGCGGGGACAGGCGCGCCGTCAGCGCCTCCACCGCGCCGGGCGTGGCCAGCTTGCCCAGCGACTCCAGCAGCGTGGCGCGCACCGTGGCGTCGGCCTCCGTGGACTCGGCCTGGACCAGGGCGTCGGTCAGCGCCGCCCGGGCCTCGTCCAGCAGGGGCTCCCACGACAGCCCCAGCTCCCCCGCCGCGAACGCCGCTTCGTCGCGCACGGTCGCGTCCGGGGCCGTCAGGCCGGAGCGCACCGCGTCCAGCGTCGTCACGTCCTGGATGCGCGCGAGCGCCCGCAGGGCACGGCGCCGGACCGCCGGGTCCGGGGCCACCGTGGCGAGTCGTACGAGCTCTCCCCCACCCAGCGAGCGGCGGTCCTCCCAGTCCGCGATCCGCTCCAGGGTGGCATCTGGAGGCCCTCCCACGTCGGTCGGCGGCACCGCGCGCACACACGCGGTCAACAGGAGGAGGCCAGTGGACACGGCGGCGGGCAGACGGGCCATGTCGGGAGGGGGTAGGTCAATTCCCCGCGAAAATCCAGGGGTTATGGCGCTGAACGGGTTTGACACGCGCGCGCGAGGGCCGGGAAGATGCCGGGCCGTTCCCCCCTCCCGGAGCACCGGCCCTGAACTGCCCAGGCTGCAACAGCAAGGTCGCGGACGACACCGCCATCTGCCCCGAATGTGACTACATCATCGACCAGTCCTTCCTCGCGGGCGCCGAGGAAGAGGCTGCCGATGACGTGAGCACCGGGGTCGGACCGCAGCCGAAGTCGCGCCCCTCCGCCCCCGTCCCGCGCGCGCGCCCGGCCCCGGCCCGTCCCAAACCGGGCGCCCGTGCGGCCCCGCCGTCCAGCGATGACTCCACCAACGTGCGGAGCATGGACGACATCGCCAAGGAGCGCGCTGCGCGTCCCCCGACGCGCAGCGGGCCCGCCGCGAAGGCCGCTCCGGCGCGAAGCACCGCCGCCCGCCGCGCTCCCGCCCCGGCCCCCGTGTCCCGCGACGAGGACGACCTGGACTCCGACGGCGGCGCGTCCGACCCCTGGGCTCGCGAAGGGCGCGACCCGGGCGCCAGCCGGGCCCCCATCGAGGATCCGGAGGTCCTGCTGGCCGACGCGCGCTCGTTCCTGGGCGAGCTGGAGGGCGCGGACCGCATCGCCTTCTGGGGCGCGGCGCTGGTGGTGCTCTCCTGCTTCATGCCCTGGAAGGAGACGGCCGAGGACGGGGACTTCCTGGGCCTCATCAGTCTGGGCTTCATCTCGTTCCTCTTCGCCGTCTCCACGATGGTGTTCGTCGGCATCCGGGTGCGCAACACCATGGCCTGGGTGAACCCCATGTTGCCGTGGGGCGCGCAGACGGCGAGCAGCGTCATCTGTCTCGTCTGGTCGCTCGTCTTCCTGAAGCTGTCGTCGGACACGCACATGGTGCCGTCGCCGCTCGGCAACTCGGAGATGATGAACTCATCGCCGAGCATCGGCTGTTTCCTGGGCGTGCTGGGCGCGGTGGTCGCGCTGCTCGGGAGCCTGATGGGCCTGCGCCGCCCGGCGGATTAGCGATTGGCCACGGGCCCCGGCGGCGAGGATTTCGCTGCCGTGCCGGCCGGGAGGCGGGCTACCGTCGCCGGCCACCATGTCCGACGCCACGCCCCTCTCCCGCCTCCTCGATGCGCTGGGCTCGGCCGTCGTGGGCCAGCCCCGCGTCCTCGCCGACCTGGTGACGGCCTTCCTCGCGCGGGGCCACGTGCTGCTGGAGGGCGTGCCCGGCGTCGCCAAGACGCTCACCGCGCGCAGCATGGCCGGCGCCCTGGGGCTGTCCTTCTCCCGCGTGCAGTTCACGCCGGACCTGATGCCCGCGGACATCCTGGGCACCAACATCTTCCAGCCCCAGTCCCAGTCCTTCCGCCTCATGAAGGGCCCCGTCTTCACGGAGGTCCTGGTCGCGGATGAGATCAACCGCACCCCGCCCAAGACGCAGGCGGCGCTGCTGGAGGCCATGGAGGAGCGGCAGGTCACCATCGACGGCGTCACCCACCCGCTGCCGCCGCACTTCTTCGTCGTCGCCACGCAGAACCCGCTGGAGCTGGAGGGCACCTATCCCCTCCCCGAGGCGCAGCTGGATCGCTTCCTCATGCGCGTGCGCGTGGGCTACCCGGACGCGGACTCGGAGACGTCGCTGCTGCGCGCCTACCACCAGCGCGAGGGCAAGCCGCCCGGCGTGTCGCGCGTGCTGGATGCCGCCACGCTGACGGAGCTCCAGGACCGCGCGGCCCGCGTCGCGTGCGACGACTCCATCCTCCAGTACGTCGTGCAGCTGGTGCGCGACACCCGGGCCCACCCGCGCGTGCGCCTGGGCGCGAGCCCCCGCGCGGCGCAGGCCCTGCTCGCGGCCTCCAAGGCGCACGCGGCGCTCAAGGGCACCGACTTCGTCACCCCGGACGACGTGAAGGCCGTGGCCTCCAGCGTCCTCAACCACCGCCTCCTGCTCAAGGCCGAGGCGGAGGTGGAGGGCGTCACCGCGGACGACGTCCTCCGGCAGATGCTCGAACGGGTGCGAGTGCCCCGGTGAGCGTCGGGCGTCCCGTCCCCACCGGCCTCGCCGTGGCGCTGTTCGCCGGGGCGCTCGTGCCCGCGGCGCTCACGGTGGCGAGCCCCGCGTTCGGGTGGCTGGCGCTCGCGGTGGACGTCGCCGTCCTGCTGCTGTGCGCGGTGGACTTCGCGCGCGCCCCCCGGGCGGAGCACGTCGAAGCGCGCCGCGAGGTGGAGCCCATCCTCTCCTCCGGCGTGGACAACGCCGTGCGCTGGGTGCTGCACGCGCGCACCGACGGCACCGTGCGCGGAGAGCTGCGCGACGAGCCGCCCCTGGACGTGGAGAGCCACGGCCACCGCCAGCCCTTCACGCTGGAGGCCGGCGCGTCCCCCACCCTGCTGACGTACCGCGTGCGTCCGCCGTCTCGGGGCGATGCGCGCTTCGGGGACGTGCACCTGCGCCTGCTGGGGCCGCTGGGCCTGTGCTCGCGGCAGGTGCGCCTGCCCGCGTCCCGGGACGTGAAGGTGTATCCGGACCTGAGCGCCCTCTCACGCGAAGCGCTGACGCTGGCGCGCGCGTCGGAGGCCGTGTCCGCGCGCACGCAGCGCCGCAAGGCCATGGAGGGACGCGAGTTCGAGTCCCTGCGCGAGTACCGCCCGGGCGACGACTTCCGCCACATCGACTGGAAGTCCTCCGCGCGCCACGGCCACACGCTGGTGCGCACGTGGCAACCGGAGCGTCACCAGCCGGTGCTGCTGCTGCTGGACTGCGGCCGTCACATGGCGGGCCGCGTGCAGGGACGGCGCAAGCTGGACCACGCGGTGGACGCGGCGCTGAGGCTCGCGCGCGTGAGCCTGGACGCGGGCGACGTGGTGGGCGTCGTGGCCTTCGCCAGCGACGTGCGCGCCTTCCTCCCCCCGCGCAAGGGCGCCGAACACCTGCGCCTCATCACCGAGTCCCTCTACCGCGCCGAGGCCGGCCTGGAGGAGAGCGACTACGGCCGCGCGTTCGACTTCGCCTTCGCCCGCCAGACGCGCCGCGCGCTGGTGGTGCTCTTCACCGACCTGGTGGATCCGGACGCGTCCGCCACGCTCCTCACGCGCACGCTGGCCCTGCGGCCCCGGCACCTGCCCGTCGTCGCGTCGCTGCTGGATGAGGACCTGGAGGCCGCCGCCACCGACGTGCCCGGCGACGCGACGGCCGCCTACGCGCGCCAGGTCGCCGTGCGCATGGAGGCCGAATACCGCCGCACCGCCACCACGCTGCGGGACGCCGGGGCCCTGGTGGTGCGCGCGCCGGCCCGCGCGTTCGGCGCCGCCGCGCTCAACGCGTACCTGGACGTGAAGGCGCGCGGGCGGCTCTGAAACACGCGCGGCTCCGTGGAGTGCGCCAGGGGCATTCGTCAAGACCTTTGGACACGCATTGGAACATTTCACCGGACGCGTGAGCGCGCGCGAAACGCTCCGCCGAACAGCGTGCTTGCCAATCGCGCGGAGGCCGAGTTTTCGGCCTCGCGGAGGACCCCCTTTACAGATGCGGATCGCTCACCAGAATGGCGCGCCTCAATCGTCCGCGCACGTGCGCGAGCGCTTCAAACCACGGATGGGAGGCGGGACTTGGCGGAGGTCGCGAGGGGTTTGAGGGTGCAGGTGGAGGCGGACGCCGCGGCCGTCGCGGCCCGGGCAGCGGAGGAACTGGTGGCGGCGGCCCTGACGCCCTTCCACGAGCGGCTGCTGGCCGAAGAGCTGCTCGCGCGCAGCGGTGACACGCAGCAGCGGCTGGCCAACGCCCTGTCCGAAGCGAAGGTGGACCTGAACCCCCACCAGGTCGAAGCGGCGATGTTCGCGATGGACGCGCTGTCGCGCGGCGGCTGCATGCTGGCGGACGAGGTGGGCCTGGGGAAGACCATCGAGGCGGGCCTCGTCGTCGCCCAGCTCATGGCCGAGGGCAAGAACCGCATCCTCATCCTGGCGCCCGCGGTGCTGCGCGCGCAGTGGAACGCGGAATTGCGTGAGAAGTTCGACCTGGACAGCGTGCTGGTGGACGGCCGCAACGTCCGGGCCCACAACAACTGCTTCGACCAGCCCTTCCCCGTCATCTGCTCGCACCCGTTCGCCGCCAACCGCGTGAACCTGCTGGCGGAGATTCCGTGGGACCTGGTCATCATCGACGAGGCCCACCGGCTCCGGAACGCGCACCGGCCCAACAACAAGATGGGGCAGGCGCTGCGCGCGGGGCTCGCGGGCCGGCCCAAGCTGCTGCTCACCGCGACGCCGCTCCAGAACAACCTGATGGAGCTGTTCGGCCTGATGTCGCTGCTGGACGAGCAGATCTTGGGGCCCGAGCACGCCTTCCGCAGCCGCTACCGCGCGGACGAGGGCGGCGGCATGACGGAGGCCGCCGCCTGCGAGCTCAAGGAGCGGCTGGCCCCGGTGGTGCAACGCACGCTGCGCCGCCAGGTGCGCGAGTACGTGCGCTACACCAACCGCCGCAGCATCGTGGAGGACTTCAACCCGTCCCCCGAGGAGCACGACCTCTACGAGAAGGTCAGCGAGTACCTGCAGCGCTCCGAAGTGGCGGCCATCGAGCCGGGCAAGAAGACGCTGCTGACGCTGTGCTACCGCAAGCTGCTGGCCTCCTCCACCTTCGCCATCGCGCCCACGCTGCGCAAGCTGTCGGAGAACCTCCAGAAGCGCCTGGAGGCCGCGCGCCTGGGCCAGCAGGCCCTGGCCCTCTTCGAACCGGAGGAGGCCAGGCAGTTCGTGGAGGAAGGCGAGGAGTGGTCCGACGACCCCGCCAAGGCCCCCGCGGTGCGCACGCTGGAGCAGGAGGTCTGGGAGCTGCGGCAGTACGCGGACCTGGCGGACTCCATCCGCATCAACGCCAAGGGCGAGGCGCTCAAGCGCGCGCTGGATCGCACCTTCGCGGTGATGCGCACGCACAGCTGGCCGGAGAAGGCGCTCATCTTCACGGAGTCCAAGCGCACGCAGCAGTACCTGTTCAACCTGCTGTCGGAGCATGGCTACCAGGACAAGATCTCGCTGCTGTCCGGGGACTCGGGCAGCACGCCCGAGGAGCGCAAGGCCCTGGTGGACGACTTCCGCAACCGCACGCAGATCCTCATCTGCACCGAGGCGGGCGCGGAGGGCTTGAACCTCCAGTTCTGCAACCTGGTCGTGAACTACGACCTGCCGTGGAACCCGCAGCGGGTGGAGCAGCGCATTGGCCGCTGCCACCGCTACGGCCAGCAGCGCGACGTGCTGGTGGTGAACTTCCTCAACCGGCAGAACGCGGCGGACGCGCGCCTGTTCGAATTGCTGGAGAAGAAGCTCAACCTCTTCGACGGCGTCTTCGGCGCGTCGGATGAAATCCTGGGCGCGCTGGAGAGCGGCGTCGACTTCGAGCGGCGCGTGCTGGACATCTACCAGTCCTGCCGCAACCCGGCCGACATCAACATCGCCTTCGACAAGCTGCGCGAGGAGCTGGAAGGCGCCATCACCCAGCGCATGACGGAGATGAAGTCCGTGGTGCTGGAGCGCTTCGACGGCGACGTGCGCCGCCGGCTGCGCGTGGCCGGTGACCAGGCCAAGGAGGTGGTGGCCCGCCGCCAGCAGGAGGCGCGCGCCCTCACCGGCTCCGTGCTGGGCAGCCGCACCTCCGGCCGGCTCCAGGTGGCCAAGGCCGCATACGCCGTGCGCGACCGCACCCAGGACGCCGTCAGCTACCTGCAGCTGGACGCGGCGGGGCTGCCCTCCCGGCTGGCGCGGCTGGCCGGCTGCGAGGGCTGGTGGTTCGCCTACAAGTTCGAGATCACCGGCCTCAAGCCCGAAGAGAAGCTGGTGCACCTGGTGCTGGTGAAGGACCGCGACGGCGGCTTCCGGGCCCTGCCGCTGACGGACGGTGTCCACTTCACGAAGCTCGACGCCAAGGAAGAGAAGCGCCGCCAGCCCGCGCCGGTGTCGGTCCAGCTCATGCAAGAGCAGTCGCTCATGACCGCCAAGGATGAGCTGATCCGGGCCGCCGAGCGCCGCAATGCCCTGGAGCTGGACAAGGCCCGTGAGCGCGCGGACCGCTACGTCGAGGACTGCCTGATGGAGTCGCGCGAGGTGGTGGAGGCCGCGCGGCAGACGTGGATTGAAGCGCGCAAGGAAGTCGCCGGCGTGGACGACACCGCGGAGCGCGCGAAGGCGCGGGCGCACTCGGACCGGATGGAGCGCGAGTACCGGCGCAAGCTGGCGTCGCTGCGCAACGAAGAGGAGAAGCGCTACGCCGCCAAGGACCGGCAGATGGCGGAGCTGGCACAGAAGGGGCGCGTGACGGAGAAGCGCACCCTCATCGCGTCCGCGTACTTCTGGCTGTCGTAGCCACGCCGTGTCTGGCGTCGCCTGACGTCACCTGATGTCAGGGCCCCTGGCCTCCCAGGGGCTTGAGCCGCACCCACGTCGCGCCCCACCCGCCGTCCGCCTCCGAGGCGCTCCGGAAGCCCTCCACCTCCGGCAGCGTGGGCAGCAACGCCTGCACCGTGCGCCGCAGCGCGCCCGTGCCCTTGCCGTGGATGATGCGCACGTCGAGCACGCCCCTCTGCTGGCAGGCCCAGAGGTACTCGGTGACGAGGTCCTTCACGTCGCGAGGCTGGAAGAGATGCAGGTCGAGGTTGCCGTCGACCGGAATTTCTACGGCCTCGTCCTCATCGGGCGGGGGCTCCGGCCCCTCCGGTGGCAGGTGCAGGGGTGGTTTTCGCCGGGTCACCGTAGCGGGCCTCCTCCTGACGCTTCTTCTCTTCCGCCGCCAGCCGCTGACGCTCGCGCGCGAGCCGGAACTCTTCCTTGAGGCTGGTGAGCTCCCCCTTCAGCGAGGAGATCTCCGTCGACACGGCGCCCTGCTGCTCGGTGCCCGCGTCTTCCGGATGCTTGCCTGCCCGCTTGCCTTCCGCGCCGGCACCGCCAGCGGTGGTCATCTGCATCAGCAGGGCAGCCAGGGTCATCGCCTTCATGGGCTTTCACGTAAGCAAGCGGCGTGCTCGCGCGCAAGTCATGTCGCGTGGGCCACGCTGCGCTGGCCGCCCTCCTCCTTGTGTGACACGACGCGTTGCGCGAGCCGGATGGCGGACAGGGGAGCGCTCCCTTCCGCCTTGTTGTTGATGGTCACGAAGACGGGCCGCTCGCGCCGCACCGCCGCCATGCACACGCGCGCCAGCACGTCGCGGGTGCCCACGTCTTCGTCCACCAGCCTGTTGAACGGGGCGTAGCGGGCGCGCGCCTCCTCGTAGCCCAGGTTGGGCGGCAGCATCCACCGCACGACGACGGCGCGGGACTCGAAGGCCCGGGTGAGCTTCGCCTGCCGCGCGACGGGCGGCATGTGGGCCCAGACCGCGAGCACGGGGCTGACGCCGGTGTCCGCGAGCGCCTGCGCGAAGCCCTCCGTCAGCAGCTCCTCGTTGCGGACCTCCACGGCGTACAGGGGCCCCCGGGGCAGCGCGGAGAAGAACGCGTGCAGCCGCTCCACGAAGCGCGCGGGGCCTCCGAGCGAGGCCGGATCCTGCGGTGGGAACTGGAAGACGAGCGGGCCCGCCTTGTCCCCCAGGCCCTCCATGAACGGCCCCACCACGTGGTCCACCGCGTAGGCGGCCTGGAGGAAGCGGTCGTTCACCTGCCCCCGGTGCGCGCCGTAGCGCTCGTGCACCGGGAAGCGCGCCAGCGTGCAGGCCTCGTGGGCCTTCACGAGGAAGCGGAAGCCGTCCGGGACCTGCTGGGCGTAGTCGGCGAAGGCGGTGGCGGGCACGGGCGCGTAGAACGTCCGGTCGATGCCCACCGTGCGCAGCACCGGGTGGTGCGCGTAGGCGCCCAGGCCCTCCTTCGCGAGCTGGGGGGTGCTGGCCTCGTGGTCGTAGACGAGGCCCGTCCACCCCGGGAACGTCCACGACGAGGTGCCCAGGTAGACGCCCTGGGGAAGCTGCTCGCCCAGCACTCGCAGGTCGTCGGGCACCGGGGCCGGGCCCAGGGGCTGGGTGCGGCGCCGGGACGACACGGGGGCTTCCTCCAGCGCGCCGGTGAAGAGGTCGAACTGGGCGGGTCGTCGCGAGGCGCTCATGCAGTCAGCTCCCTTCCTACGGAGGTCCGGGTGAGGCCCAGGGAGTAATCCCGAAGCCCACACAATGCAGGAGGTTGCCTCGAATCCGGGTGACGTTCCAGGTTTCCGGCACGCCCACCAGCCAGCCGGCCACGAAGCGTCGGACAGCGGAAGTCTCCCCTCGCGGCTCCGCCCTTCGCCGCCCCCTCGCTGGCGCCGCTCAAGCCAGACGTCCCGGGAGCCCTGTCCCAGCGTGAGAGGCTTCCAGACTCGCGGGTGTCTGGGATTGAAGAGGCGCCGGGCGCCCGGCCCTGCCCGCTCCCTGGGGTCGGATGCCCTCCTCACGACCTCCCCCCTCCTGCGAAGCCTGTCGTTTCGCGGTAAGCTCATGAAACCGTTGAATCCATTCATTCCACTGGAAAAGTGGATGAGGGCTGCAACGGGCGGGGGGTGTCCATGGATTGGTCTCTGACGGCATCCCTGCTCGCGGAACGCGATGTGCGTCCCATTGCCGTGATGGACAGGCGGGGGCGCATCGAGCTGGCCAATGGAGCGCTCACATCGCTGCTGGGGCGTCCCCGCGAGGAGCTGCTGGGCCGGCGATGGACGGAGGTGTGCACGCCCCGGGAGCAGGGCCGGGAGGTGGGCCAGGCACTGCGCGCGGTCTTCACCAGCGCCGAACACCGGTTGGAGACCGAGGTGCTCACGCGCGTGGGAGAGCGCCTGGCGGTGGAGCTGGACGTCGCGGCCGTGGGACGGCCACCGCTGCGGCTGGTGGCCATCATCACCCGCTCCGGGCCCCTGCTTCCCATGCCTCTGCCCATCCCCATGCCTCGACAGGCGCAGGCCCATGCGGAGCCCGGCCAGGGCCAGGACCTGAGCTATGAAATCTCCACCGAGCTGGAGACCTTCGGGACGCTCAAGTCCGTCTGGCGCGCCGGCCAGATGGAGCACGAGGACATGGTGGGGCGCCCGTGCTTCGGCGCCTTCGCCCACCGCGACGCCCCCTGCCAGGACTGCCCGTTGACGGCGGTGGCCCCCATGTCCTGGCCCCACACCATCGTCCGCCAGGCCTCCGCCGCCAGCGAGGGCTTCGAGGTCGTCACCGCCACCCCCACGGGTGTCGGCACCGCGCGCGTCAGCGTGCACACGATCGGGGACACCACCCTCACCGGCCTCTTCGAGGCGAAGGTGCGCAGGCTGGCGCGCGCCGCGCGACTGTCGGAGCGCGAAGGCGATGTCTTGCGTTACCTCGCGCTCGGCCGCTCACCCACCGACATCTCGACCGTGCTTGGCATTACCGAGCGCACCGTAAAATTCCATCAGGCCAATCTCTTGCGGAAGCTGGGCGCGGAAACACGGTTTGACCTGCTTCGCCTGTTCTTCTGACCAGGGCACCTTCCCCGTGGGACAGCTTCCAGCTTCCTGACATTGCGACATGCTGGTGGTTCGACTCCGGAGTCCTGCGAGTCGGGGGGGCCGTTGCCCATGGGCAGCGCCAGGCAGAACCCATCCATTGAAACGCCAGGGGTGCGCGCCTTCGCGGAAGGGGGCCCCGTCCGTGGGTGACACTCCGGGTTGGGACGACGTGATGCGGGAGTTCCTGCTCGAGTCCCGCGAGCACGTGCAGTCCATCGAGGCGACGGTGTTGGAGCTGGAGGCGCAGCCGGGCTCGCAGGCCCTGCTGGCGCAGTTGTTCCGCAGCCTGCACACCGTGAAGGGCACCTGCGGCTTCCTGGGCTTCACCCGCCTGGAGGGGCTGATGCACTCCGCGGAGGAGCTGCTGGGGCTCGCGCGGGACAAGCGCTTCGCGCTGGACCGCGAGCGCGTGTCCACCCTGCTGGCCCTGGCGGACGCGGCGCGCGGGGCGCTGGAGCACATCGAGGCGACGGGCATGGAGCCCGCGGTGGACCACTCCGCGCTGCTCGCCCGGCTGGCGGGCGCGGCGGCGGCGGCCGTTCCGCTGGAGGCCCCGGAGGCGCCGCCCATCCCGGGCGTCCTGCCCTGGCGCGGCTCCGCCACCGGGGTGGACTCCAAGCTGCGCGTGGACGTGGCGCTGCTGGACCGGCTGATGAACCTGATGGGCGAGCTGGTGCTGGCGCGCAACCGCATCCTCCAGTGCGCGACGGGCCCCACGCCGGGCGCGGACCTGGCCACCGCGTCACAGCGCCTGGACGTCGTCACCACGCAGGTGCAGCAGGTGGTGATGAAGACGCGGCTCCAGCCGGTGGGCCAGGTGTGGAACCGCTTCCCCCGGCTGGTGCGGGAGCTTGCGCACGGGTGCGGCAAGCAGGTGCGGTTGCAACTCCAGGGCGCGGACACGGAGCTGGACAAGACGCTGGTGGAGGCGCTGCATGATCCGCTCACCCACCTGCTGCGCAACGCCGTGGACCACGGCGTGGAGACGCCCGAGCAGCGCCGCCAGCGCGGCAAGCCGCCCGTGGGGTGCGTGACGCTGAGCGCGTCGCACGAGGGCGGGCTCGTGCACCTGGGGATGTCCGACGACGGCGCGGGCATCGACGTGCAGCGCGTGCGGCAGGTCGCCGTGCAGCGGGGCCTGCTGACGTCCGACCAGGCCGCGCGGCTGTCGGACGCGGACGCGCTGCTGCTCATCTTCATGCCGGGCTTCAGCACCGCCGAGCGCGTCACGTCGCTGTCCGGACGGGGCGTGGGCATGGACGTGGTGCGCACGCAGGTGGAGCGCATTGGCGGCACCGTGGAGGTGCACAGCCGCCAGGGCCAGGGCACGACGTTCACGCTCAAGATTCCCCTCACGCTGGCCATCATCCCCGCGCTCCTCGTCACCTGCCGGGGGGACCGCTACGCCCTGCCCCAGGCGAGCCTGCGCGAGGTGGTGTGGCTGGAGCCCGCGCAGGCCCGGCGCGACATCACCCGCCTCCAGGACGCCTCCGTGCTGCGCCTCCGCGGGGAGCTGCTGCCGCTGGTGGTGCTCGCCTCGGAGCTGGGCGTGGGGCCCGCCGCGCCGGACCTGGACGGGGGGGCCACCCTCGTCGTGCTGCAGGCCGGGGAGCGCACCTTCGGGCTGTGGGTGGACGCCATCCACGACACCGAGGAGATCGTCGTCAAGCCGCTGTGGAAGCACCTCAAGGGGCTGTCCTGCTACGCGGGCGCGACGGTGCTGGGCGACGGGCGCGTGGCCCTCATCCTGGACGCGATGGGCCTGGGCCGCCGCGTGGGCGCCGTCAGCGAGGCCCCCACCCAGCTCGTCCCAGAGGCCGCGCCCCCAATGGCCCCGGCGCCGGAGGACCCGCGCGAGCGGGTGCTGCTGTGCCGCACCGGCGCGGAGGGCCGCGTGGCCATCCCCCTGTCGCGCGTGGCCCGGCTGGAGGAGCTGCCCCTCACGGAGGTGGAGCACCTGAGCGGAGGCATGGAGCTGGCGCGCTACCACGGCCAGCTGCTGCCCCTGGTGCGCGTGGCCTCCGTGCTGGAGGGAGGCGCCAGCGCGACCGCCCGGCTCTCCCAGGGGCTGCGCCACGCGGCGGAGTCCTCGCTGTCCGTCGTCGTCACCACGCACGCGGACACGCGGGTGGGGCTGGTGGTGGACGCCATCCTGGACGTCGCGGAGGTGGAGGTGGCGCTCCAGCGCGAGACGCGCCGCGCGGGCGTGCTGGGCTCCATGGTGGTGCTGGACCGGGCCACCGAGTTCCTGGACGTGGAGGGCGCCGTGCGCGCCATCCACCCGGAGCTGCTCGCGGGCGGTGCGCCGTGATCATCCTGCGCCAGCTGTGCACCTTCTCCGTAGGCGAGCACCTGTTCGGCCTGGACATCGAACGGGTGCAGGAGATCCTCCTGCCGCCCCCGCTCACGCGCGTCCCCGGGGCGCCGCCGGAGGTCGCGGGGCTGCTCAACCTGCGCGGGCAGATCGTCCCCGCCATCGACCTGCGCCGCCGTCTGGAATTGCCAGAGGGCACCGCCCCCTCGGACGCGCCCCACGTCGTCCTGCGCGGCGATGACGGCGCGGTGAGCCTGCGCGTGGATGCCATTGGCGACATCCTCCCCCTGGAGGACGCGGCCCTCGCCCCGCTGCCGGACAACCTGCGCGGCGCGCTGCGCACGATGCTGCTGGGCGTCCACGCGCTGCCGGATCGCCTGCTGCTGGTGTTGTCCTCGGACGCGGTGGTGGACGGACTCGCGCCCGCCACCCCTTCCCCCTCCCCTTCCTACCCTGCGCTTCCCCAGGAGTCCCGCTGATGGCCCGCACCGCCGCGCCCGCCGTGAAGACCACGCTCTTCCAACGCCTGGGGGGCAAGGCCGCCCTCACGGCCACCGTCCAGAAGCTCTACGCCCGGGTGATGACGGACGCCCAGCTCAAGCCGCTCTTCCGCCGCGCGGACCTGGTCGCCCTGCAACGCCAGATGATCGCCTTCCTCACCCAGCACCTGGGTGGGCCTGGCGTCTATCGCGGCCCGCCGATGCGCGAACTGCACGCGGAGCTGGACCTGCGGCCGCACCACTTCGAGCGCGTCGCCGAGCACCTGGCCTCCGTGCTGGATGAGCTGGACGTGTCCGGCCCCGTCGCCCGCGAGGTGCTGGCCGCGGTGGGGACGCAGGAGGAGGACCGCGCGCGCAGGCCCGCCCTGAAGCGCGCTCCGGTGAAGGGCCGCCGCGCCGCCGTGGCGAAGCCCTCCCGCCGTCGCGCGGCGTCGCCCCTGTCCGGCGCGGGGAGCGAAGCCCTGCTCGACGCGGCGCGGGTCAACGTGCTCGTGCTGGACGCGGACCTGGAGATCGTCTTCGCGAACGCCGCCTCCACCGAAGCCATCGAGCGCATCGAGCAGACGGCGTCGCTCCATGCCAGCGGCGTGGAGGAGGCGGGAGGCGACTTCCTGTCCCGCTTCGAGCAGCAGCTGCGTCGCGAGGAGTCGCGGCTGAGCACGCCTTCGGCGCTGCCGCACGAGGCCATCTTCCCCGTGGGCGACGCCATGCTCAAGGCGCGCGTGGACGGCCTCTCCGGAAAGGGCGGGGACCTCACCGGCTACGTGGTGACGTGGGAGGACATCACGGAGCGGCTGCGCGCGGACACGGAGATGGCGCGCCTGAGGGCCATGCTGGAGAACGCCCCCACCTGCGTGATGGTGGCCGACAAGGACCTGAAGATCGTCTACCTGAACCCGGCCTCGCGCCGCCTGTTGCAGCGGGTGGAGAAGCACCTGCCCGTCACCGCGGACCGGGTGCTCGGCGCCACCATCGACATCTTCCACAAGGACGTGGCGTACCAGCGGAAGATTTTGGCCAACGACAAGAACCTCCCGGTGCGCGCGAACATCCCCATCGGGCCGGAGATCGCGGACCTGCTGGTGACGGCGGTGTACGACGGCCAGGGCCGCTACCTGGGGCCCATGGTGACGTGGGAGCTCATCACGGAGAAGCTGGCCGTGCAGCAGCGCGAGCAGGACCTGGACACCACCCTGCGCGGCGTCTTCCAGGAGGTGACGCAGCACTCGAAGACGCTCGCGGCGTCCTCGCAGGAGCTGTCCAGCGTCAGCCAGCAGATGGTGAGCAACGCGCAGGAGACCGCGGCGCAGGCCACCCAGGTGTCCGCGGGCGCCGAACAGGTGAGCCGCAACGTGCAGAGCGTCGCGTCCGGCATGGAGGAGGTCAACGCGAACATCCGCGAGGTGGCGCGCAACGCGAGCAGCGCCGCCAAGGTGGCGTCGTCCGCCGTGGAGCTGGCGGACAAGACCTCCGTCATCGTCGGCAAGCTGGGCACCAGCAGCCTGGAGATTGGCAAGGTCATCAAGGTCATCACCTCCATCGCGCAGCAGACGAACCTCCTGGCGCTCAACGCGACCATCGAGGCGGCCCGCGCGGGCGAGGCCGGCCGGGGCTTCGCGGTGGTGGCCAACGAGGTGAAGGAGCTGGCGCGCGAGACGGCCCGCGCGACGGAGGACATCGGGCAGAAGATTGGCGCCATCCAGGACGACACCGAGGAGGTGGTCAACGCCATCCTGGAGATTGGCGCCACCATCGGGCGCATCAATGAATTGCAGACGTCCATCGCATCGTCGGTGGAGGAGCAGACGGCCACGGCGGGGGAGATCCTCCGCAACGTGGGCGAGGCGGCCAAGGGCAGCCAGCAGATCTCCGAGAACATGGCCGCCGTCGCGGAGGCCGCGCGCAGCACCACCGAGGGCGCGGGCAGCACACAGCGCTCCGCCGTGGAGCTGGCCCACATGGCGCAGTCGCTGCAACGGCTGGTCGTGCAGGTGGACACCACCGACAAGACCCAGCGGTCGAAGTAGCGCACCGCGCGGACGGAGGAGACCCAGGCGCGTGAGGACCGGACTGAGACGTTGGTGGGAGTTGGGACAGGTCGCGCGGGCCTCCACGCGGCTGCGCCGTGGGGCCAGGCCCCAGGAGGCGGAGGACGCGCGGCGGGAGCTGGCCGAGCGGCTCCTCGGGCTGCGCGGGCTGCCCCAGAAGGTGGGGCAGGTGCTCACGATCGCGGAGCTGGGCTCCCAGACGCCGGGGTTCGGCTCGCTCGCGGAGGCCCCCTCCCCGCTCGCGCCGGAGGCCGCGCTGGCGGAGCTCTCCCGCCGGCTGGGACAGCCGTGGCGGCAGGTGTTCACGTCGCTGGATGGCGGGGGCATCGCCGCGTCGCTGGGCCAGGTGCACCGGGGCGTGTTGCAGGACGGGCGCGCGGTGGCGGTGAAGCTGCGGCACCCGGGCATCGCGGACGCCGTGCGCTCCGACCTGCGCGCCCTGGGCTGGCTGGCGGCGCCCCTGGGCGGCTGGCGCGGGAAGCTGGACCTGTCCGCCTACCGGCACGAGCTGGCGCAAATGCTCCAGCAGGAGCTGGACTACCACCACGAGGCCCGGCTGCTGCGCGAAGCCGGCGCGCGCATGGCGGACGTGCCGGGGGTGGTGGTGCCCGTGCCCGTGGACGCGTTGATCCGCGAGGACCTGCTGGTGATGTCCTGGGTGGACGGCGAGCCCCTCTCCGAGGCACGGCGCTGGAGCGAAGCGGACCGGCGCGCGCTGTCCACCACGCTGGTGCGGCTGTTCCTCCACGGCCTCTTCACCTGGGGCGCGCTGCACGCGGATCCACACCCCGGCAACTACCGCGTGTCCCGGGGGCCGGAGGGAGGGCCGCGGCTGGGGGTGCTCGACTTCGGCTGCGTGAAGGCCCTGCCCGCCGAGCTGACGACGGGCCTGGGGCGGCTGCTCTCACTGCTGCGGGCACCCGGGTCCGAACCGGAGCCGCGCATGCTCCTGGCCGCGTGGGTCACGCTGGGCTTCACGCCGGAGCTGCTGGAGCCCATGGCGGAGGTGCTGCCCGCCGTCAGCCGCGTGCTCCTGGAGCCCTTCCTCCAGGAGGGCCCGTTCCACGTCGCGCGATGGCGCCTGGGGGAGCGGCTCACCGAGGCGCTGGGCCCCCACCGCTGGAACTTCCGGGCCGCGGGCCCCGCGTCGCTGCTCTTCGTCCTGCGAGCCTTCCACGGGCTGGTGCGCCACCTGGACGTGCTGGAGGCCCCCATCGCGTGGGGACCGCTGCTGGACGAGGCGCGCGCCCCGTCGCTGCCACCGCCGCCCCTGCCACCGGAGGCGCACGCGGCAGGCACCGCGCGCTACCTGCGCGTGCGGGTGATGGAGGGGGCGCACACGCGGGTGGCGCTGACCTTCCGCGCGGAGGTGACGGCGCACCTGGAGGAGCTGTTGCCAGAGGGCCTGGGGCCCCGGCTGGCGGCGCGTGGCCTGGACCCAGCGGCCATCGCCGCGTCAGCGGTGGCGGCGGGCCTGCGGCCGTCGGAGCTGTTCCACCTGGACGAGGGCGAGCGCCACGTCCGGGTGTGGCTGGAATGAACCGGAACCAAGGAGGCGGCGGATGGTCACCATTGGCATGAACTACGAAGTGCGTGAGGGCAAGGCGGACGCCTTCGAGCGGAAGTTCGCGCTCGTGCTGGAGGCGATGCGCACCCTGCCCACGCATGCGCGAACGGAGCTGTTCCGGAGCGTGGGGGCGCCCGGGCGCTACCTCATCGTCTCCGAGTGGCACAGCCGCGAGGGCTTCGACGCCTTCATCGCGTCCGAGGCCTTCCACCGGGTGACGGACTGGGGCGCCAGCGCCATCCTGGCGGGCCGGCCCCGGCACGAGGTGTACGGCGCGGACACGTCCCCCAGCGTCCCGACGGGCCGCTGCCCGGTCGCGCACGCGGCCCGGTGAGGCGCCCCCTCATGAGCGCCATCCGGGTCCTGGTGGTGGACGACGCGGCCGTGGTCCGGCGCCAGGTGTCCCTGCTGCTGGGCAGCGACCCCGGCCTGGAGGTCGTCGCCACCGCCGCCAATGGCCGCATCGCGCTGGCGAAGGTGGAGCAGTTCCAGCCGGACGTGGTGCTGCTGGACCTGGAGATGCCGGAGCTGGATGGCCTTGAGACGCTGAAGCTCTTGCGGCAGCGCTCGCCGGAGCTGGCGGTGGTGATGTTCAGCGCGCTCACCGAACGCGCGGGCGTGCTGACGCTGGAGGCGCTGTCGCTGGGGGCGCGCGACTACGTGACGAAGCCCACGTCCTCCGGCGGGCTGAACGTCACCGTGGAGGCGGTGCGCGACGAGCTGGTGCGCAAGCTCAAGGCCCTCAACGTGCGCGCGTCCCCCGTGGCGGGCCCGGCGCTGGCGCCCCGGGTGCATCCGCCCAGGCCCCAGGGGTCCGCGCGGGTGGAGATCATCGTCATGGGCGCGTCCACCGGAGGCCCGGGCGCGCTGGTGCGCGTGGTGTCCGCGCTGCCTGCGGACCTGTCCGTGCCGGTGCTCATCGTGCAGCACATGCCGCCCCTCTTCACCCGGCTGCTCGCGGAGCGGCTGGAGGGCGCGAGCAAGCTGCGCGTGCGCGAGGCCGTGTCGGGGGAGCAGGTGCGGCCCGGCTCGGTGTGGGTCGCGCCCGGGGACTTCCACCTGTCGCTCACCGGGGATGCCACCGGCGTGCGGCTGCTCACCCATCAGGCGCCGCCGGAGAACGCCTGCCGGCCGGCGGTGGACGTGCTCTTCCGCTCGGCGGTGGACGTGTATGGCGCGGGCGTGCTCGCGGTGGTGCTCACCGGCATGGGGCAGGACGGGCTGCGCGGCTGCCGGCGGGTGGATGAGGCGGGCGGTCAGGTGGTGGTGCAGGACCAGGCCAGCTGCGTCATCGGCGGGATGCCGGGCGCGGTGGAGCAGGCGGGGCTGGCGGATGGCGTGACGTCCCTGGACGGGATGGCCGCGGAGCTGGTGCGGCGCGTGGAAGCGCGCGGGCGGAGGAGCTGAGCATGCCCCTGCTCTACGACGACTTCGCGTGGCTGCGGCAGCGCGTGCTGCGCCTGTCCGGGCTCGTGCTGGGGCACGACACGCACGCGCTGGTGGAGACGCGGCTCGCGTCGCTCGTGCGCGAGGAGCGGGTCGCGGACGTCACCGCCCTGGTGGCCCGGCTGCGCGCCCAGCCCGACGGCAGCCCCCTCCATCAGCGGCTGGCGGAGGCGCTGGCCAACCACGAGACGGCCTTCTTCCGGGACGCGGCGGTGTTCGACGCCCTGCGCTCCACCGTGCTGCCGGCCCTGCTGGCGCGGCGCGGAAGGACGCGCACGCTGCGCATCTGGTGCGCGGCGTGCGCCTACGGCCAGGAGCCCTACAGCGTCGCGATGACGCTGGCGGAGACGGGGCTGCTCATCACCGGCTGGACGGTGCGCATCCTCGCCACCGACTTCTCCACCCGCGCCCTGGTGCGCGCCAGCGAGGCCCGCTACGACGCGCAGGAGATCCACCGGGGCCTGACACCCCTCCTGCGCCAGCGCTACTTCCACGCGGAGCGCGACGGGTGGCGGCTGAACGAACGGGTGCGCAAGCCGGTGGAGTTCCGGCCGCTCAACCTGATGGAGGACTTCCCACCGGAGGCCCCCGTGGACCTCGTCTTCCTTCGCAACGTGATGATCTACTGGGACGGGCCCACCCGGCGCGCGGTGCTCGCCCGCGTGCGGCGGATGCTGCACCCGGACGGCTACCTGGTGCTGGGCGCCGCGGAGGCCGCCCCCCTGGCGGAGGACGGCTTCTCCCGCAGCCTCATCGGACAGACGAGCTGGTATCGCCCCGCGCCCCTCCCCGCCGCGCTGGAGGAGGCGTCAGGGCGCGCGCACCCGCGTCCGGGCGCTACACCTTGAGGCGGATGGCCCCGGGCAGCAGCGTCATCGTGCAGGGCAGCCGGCCCGGCGTCTCGCCGTCCACGTCCAGGAACACGTCGCCCGTCTCCGACTCCGCGTGGAGCGTGCGGCACTGGAAGCGCCGCGTGCCCTTCCAGGTGACGTGGTCGCCGTTGTAGACGCCCTTCGACTTGAGGACGAAGTCGCTCAGCTTGTAGTGGGACCAGAGCGTGATGTCGAAGAGGCCGTCGTGCGTGAGCGCGTCCGGGGCGACGAACATGCCGCTGCCGAAGTAGCGGCCATTGGCCACGGCCACGGTGGTGACGCTCACCGTCTCCGCCGGCTTGTCATCCAGCGTCAGGCGTACCTGCTGCTCGGTGTACTTCACCAGGCCCTTCACGGTGCCCCACATGAAGCTCAGGTGGCCGCCCAGCGCCTTGCTGCCGGAGTTCACCTCGCGCGCCACCACCGCGCTCACGCCGAACGAGGCGATGTTGGCGAAGAAGCGCGTGGCGGGCTTGCCGTCGTTGTCGATGAAGTCCAGCCGGCCCACGTCGAAGGGCTCCGTCTTCTCCGTGCGCAGCCGCTCCAGCGCGGACGTCAGCTCCAGGTCCCACCCGAACGTGCGGCGGAAGTCGCCGCCGGTGCCCCGGGGCAACAGGCCCAGCGCCGCCTGGGGGTTGATGACCTGACCGTCGCGGAAGAAGCCGTTGGTGACCTCGTTGAGGGTGCCGTCGCCCCCCACGGCGACGATGCACTCGTAGCCGTCGTCGATGGCCTGCCGCGCCAGCCGCGCCGCATCCATGCCGCCGCTGGTGAAGCCGTGCCCGAACTCACCGAGCACCCGGCCCACCTGCGCGGAGATCTCCACCCATCGCTTCCCCGTCTGCCCGTTGGCGCTGCGCGGGTTGACCACGAGGAACGTCTTCATTCAGTGCCTTCTCCCTGCAAGACGCGCTTGTTTACGCGGTTGTGCGCCGGGGCTCCACTCCATGACCCACCATGACGGCCTTCAGCCAGGGTGTTTGTCACCCCGGCCGTGCCATGCTGGGCCCTCCCCTCCCCGCCTTCCGCCCGGACCCCGAGTGAAAGCCCCCGCCGCCACCGAGCAGCTCGGTCCCCACCGCGACGCCATGCAAGCCGTGGACTGGGCCCTGCCGGCGCTCCGGGCGGACCTGGACGCGGCGGGACGGCAGCCCTTCCGGGAGACGGGGGCCCAGGAGGACTTCCTCCACCGGTATGACGCGCCCGCTCACGAGGCGCAGGGGCCGGAGCGGACGGAGCGCTTCGAGCACGCCCTGGCTCGGGTGCGCCAGCTGGCGGATGCCGGGGAGGCGCTGACGTTCTCCCGGATGGTGGAGGTCCAGGAGACGCTCCGGGGGGTGCGTACGGCCTTTCGCACCGGGGACGCGTTCGCGCACGGGGGTGCGCACCGCTATGCGCAGGCGCCGGGGTTGGAGGCGGCCTTCGTCCAGAAGGTCGAGGCCGACGCAGGGGAGGAGCGCCATCCGGTGGCGCACGCCACCCGGTTGTACCTGGACCTGTGTTTCTTCCACCCGTTCCCGGACGGGAACGCGAGGGCGGCGCGGCTGTGGCTGGAATACATGCTGCGGCGGGGCGGGCTGCCCACCCCACCGCTGGTGCCCGTCGTGCTGTTTCCCAAGCGACCGGGTGACGCTGTCGGGTACGTGCGCCTCACGCGTCTGGTGGCCCGAAGCATCGCGGGGCCGGATGCCCCCTGTCGCAACGAGGTGCAGCCGTGAGCAGCGATCCTTCCAAGCGCCCGTGGAGGCGCATCCGCGAGAGCCTGGACACCTATGAGCCGGAGGCGCTGGCGACCCGGTTGCGCGACCTCCTGGCGCCGCTCCAACCGATGAGGTCCGGGGGGGACGCGTTCCGCCGGGGGATGCTCAAGCTCCTGAAGAACCAGGTGCAGGACCTGCTCAGCGCCACCCTGGGCCCCTGGTACACCGAGAGCGGCCTGCCGCTGGGCAACGAGAACCTGGGTGGCTACTGCTGGTGCCATTCGTTCTTCAATCAGAACCCCACGCCGAACCTGGACGTGGATGCGAACATCCGGCTCATGTTGGAGGCGCTGGAGCGCATCCGGAAGTATCTGTACGCGCTGGATGCCCTCTTTGAAGCCGCGCGCGAACGGTTCCTCGCGGCTCGGGGAGACAAGAGCCTCCAGGCGACGGTGCTCGCGGAGGCGCTGGTCCAGACCGTGGACCTCACGGCCGCGGAGACGTACTGCGAAGAGGCCTGGTATCAGGTCGCGGAGTCCGCGATGGACTGGTGCCTCGATTCGCTGGACGTGCTGGTGGGCGAATCCACGCAGGAGCTGATGGGCACGCTGTTCGTGTTCGAATCCTGGGTGACGCCGCCCCCGGAGGCGCTCCGAGCCTCGGCGCAGCGGGTGGCGGTGGCGGCGCTGAACGACGACGTGACGCCATGAGCAAGACAGCCCGTTTCTCGTGGCAGCTCATCCGCGACAGCCTGGAGGGCTATGAGCCGGAGAAGCTGGCCAGGTTGCTGCGCGCGTACCTGGAGCCCCGGGTGCCGCCGGGGACGCTCAAGCTGACGGACGAGCAGCGCAAGGAGATGGCGAAGCACGTCCAGCACCTGCTCGATGAGAACCTGCCCCCCTGGTACACGGACACGGGGGTGTACCTGGGCAACGAGAGCATGGGGGGCTATTGCTGGTGTCACAGCTTCTTCAACCAGCGCCCCACGCCGAACATGCGGGTCCAGGACAACATCCAGCTCATGCTCAACGCCCTGGAGCAGCGGCGCGCATGGCTGTTCAAGCTGGATGCGCTGTATCAGTCCCTCCGGGAGAGCCTGCCTTCGGAGCCCGGGGACGACGACATCCGGGCGCTGGCCCTGGCGGACGGCCTGGTGGAGGTGCTCCAGGCCACCATGGATGCCACGGGCTGTGAAGAGTCCTGGTATGTCTTCGCGGACCGGGCCTTGGGATGGATGTTCGACGCCCTGGACATGCGTCCGGGCTATCAAGCCGGCAAGCTGATGAAGAAGCTGTTTGCCTTCGGGTCCTGGCACTCACCGCCCGCAGAGGAGCTGCGCGACTCGGCGGAGAAGGTGGCGCTGGCCGTCGTGGAGGACGAGGGCCGCCGGGCTCACAGGACGCACTGACTTCGCTGTTTGACGAAGCGGGCGCGTGAGGCCGTCACGACCGCAGGGGGTGTCGAAACGCAGTCGCGCCAGCATGTCTGATTGAGACGTCCGGATGACAACGGACGTGTCGCGACATGTTGGAATCAGCGGGGTCTCAACAATCTGGAGACGGGGTGGGCGCACCGGCGTGGAACACGGCCCTCCCGGCGCCCGCCCGAGGCATGAAAAAAGCCCGGCACCCTCGCGGGCGTGCCGGGCTGCTGTTGGAGGCGGCGGAGTCAACCTCCGTGGGGCGACTCTCGGCTGGCTCGGCGGCTCAGTTGCAGCGGTACCGCTCGACCGTGTGGGAGTTGATGACCTTCCAGCAAGCGGCGGGGGTTCCGGTGCAGGACGAGCCTTCCGTTACGTTGCACTGGCCGCTGGGGACGGTCGCCGAACAACTCCGGGTCCACATGTCCAGGCAGCTCTCGGTAGTGATGAGGTGCCACGTGAGAGCCTGCCCCGTCACCATTCTTTCGGAGGAACTGCTCGCGGCGGGTTCGGCTGACGGGCTCTCCTCGGCCGGACCACACGCGATCAGCGATCCCATGGCGAAGAGTGTCACAGCAAGAAGCTTCGTCATCGCAACCTTCTTTCGTGGCGAGAGATGGGGCTCCAATCTGCGGAGGCCACGCGAACACAGGCAGCCAGGTTCGTCAACGAGAAGAACCTCCGCGTGGGCCGCCCGCTGCGATTGCGTGGGCGCGAATTGTTGCCGTTTCCATGCCTTCCAGCACCTGCTGCCGCGAGCGAAGTGGGACGCGGACCCGGTGCGCGACGACGTGCTGGAGCATGCACGGCAGGCCCTGGGTGAACCTCACCAGGGTACCCGGTGCGGGAGGGTTTCTTCCCGGAAGATCAGCAGTCCATCCAGGACCGTTGCCCAGGGGGTCGTCATCCACGAGTAATCCAGGGGGCGGGCCACCCTGGCCCCGAGGTCACGAAGCTGGCTTCCATCCAGATACCGGTTGTCCGCGGTGTGATTTGCAAACGCCCAGGCCTCCAGGGAGTCGGCCCGTGCGGGTGCGAGGGTATGAGTGCGATCCGACAAGCCAAGGGCATAGCGCCCGGAGAGCGCGGAAAAACCAAGCGCGAATGACTGCGAACCGAATTTCTCATGAACATGGGAACCAACCGACACCATATTTCGATAGTTCGTCCCGAGGCCCTTGAGGTCCTTGGCGGCGTGAATGGTGGCAAGCCAGACAATCGCCTTCCTGGGCTTGGGGGACTGGGCCAGGAGCCACTCCAGATTCATGAACATGGAATGGCCACGCGTGTTGAAATCCATCAAGTCCCCCTCCCTGCCCTGCTCCGGAGTACGGGACATCTGGGAGACCTGCCGGATGAAATTCCGCTCCAGGTTGCGGACCATCTGCAGTTGGCGCCGGGCCCGCGCTGTCGCAGCCGCTCCGGGCCTGGAGAGCACCGACTCCAGCTCCGTCCAACAGCCCAGGATGAACTTCACGTTCTCCACCGTGAGCTGCGAGGCGTCGTCGTATTTCCATAACACGTGCCGCTCGGCCTTCTCCGTGCACTCGGCCTGCCTCGGGCCCTCCAGGAAGGACATGAGATCCCGCGTCATCTGGCGGGTTGCGTAGGTGCCTCGGTTGAGCTGATCATCAATCCCACCAGCAACGAGGGTTCCCGCATTGATCCGCTCGGACAGGAACGGAATCAGGGGCGCCACCTCCTTGTTGGCCCAGAAGCCGCCAATCGCGGCCGCGAGGACGGCGTCGCTGACGGGTTGGCCCTCCTCCACCCCTGACTGGATATGGAGGAAGTCATAGATGCCTGTCTCAATGAAGAAGGCATCGTATTGGCATTCCTCCACGAGCCTGCGGGTCAATTCCGCCTTGAAGGCGTGGGCACTGCCACTTCCGTGGTGACCATCCTCGCCAAGCAGCGCGATCCTCTTGTCGCAAAGGTCGTGGACCAGCCGGTCGACGTCGGAGACCGCCACGGTCTCCGGTGCGGTGGCGCCCCTGGAGGGCGAGGCACAGCTTGCAAGCAAGGGAAGCAGGAACAGGAGGCATCTCATTCGCGTCCCTTTCATGAGAGGGGGTGAGACGGAGGAGGACAGGGGCATGGGGACCTCGAAAGAAGCCCGCCCCGGAGATTCCGGAGCGTGGCCCTTCAACGTATCGGGCCCTTTTTCTCCTCACCCGGGGTGGTGCTCACGTGACTTTTCCGCGGACCAGGGCCGATATCTGGAGGCAGGGAAATACGGACTGACAGTCAGGCGGTCATGAGGCATGGCGACCCAATCCATTCCGTGGCAGCGCTTCTGGAGCCCTCGTGGCGAAGCGCTGGCCCTCTCCGATGAGGGACCGGGCATGGGCAAGACCGGTGAGCGTCAAGGTAGTTGTCGCGCGAGAGGGCTTAGCCGAGGCGCTTCAGTTCCTGCACTTCCGGTGAGGGATTAAGGCGCACTGGGCCCGCGGGCCGTCAGGCACGCAGCGGCCTCCCCACCTCCTGCGGGGGCGGCGCGCGGCCTCTCCGCGCTGCTCCTCCTCCCACGCCTCTACGAGGATGAGATGGACGTGCACCTCAATCCCAGAATCGTGCCTGATTGGATGCTGCCCGGCCAGCGGCGTGAGGTGGTGACGCCGGGCAACAACCGCAAGCAGTACGTGGCCGGGGCCCTGGAGGCGCGCACCGTCAGGCTGACGTGGGTGAAGGGGCAGAGGAAGACGAGTGCGCTCTTCATTGACCTGGTGCGGGCGGTGGCCGCAGCCTATCCCCAGGCGAAGCGTCTGCACTTCATTCTAGACAACGCCGCCACCCACTCCAGCAAGGTGAAACAGAAGGCACTGGCGGCACTGGACGGGCGAATCGTGCTGCACTTCCTGCCGCCGTACGGCCCGGAGGGAAACCGGATTGAGCGGGTGTGGTGGGACGTCCACGCCGACGTCACCCGCAACCATCGATGCAAGAAGATGGAGGCCTTGATGGGCGAGGTGGACGCCTACCTGGAGGCGCGAAACGCTCAGGCCACTTCCAGCCCCGTGCTGCGGACCCGACCGCTATCCATTACCCCGGCCCGTTACACCGACGCATCCTGGACCTGGCAACAGCCTCACCCGGCTGCTCAACGAAGCTGGCGACACGCTCGCGGCAGGTCCTGGAAACCGCAGACGTCTACGAGGATGCCCGCAGCGCGCTGGATGCTACCCACCGTGCTCGCAAGTCGCGCCCACGGGCGGCAGGCGCTTACGGGCCCCTCCCACCGTCAGGGCGTGGCTACGGGCTGCACAGGTGAGCTTGCCCGGGTTTCGTGGACAGCGTGCCCACCTTGAAGGCCTACCAGGAGCGCTGTGAAGCGCGGCCCGCCTTCCAGCGGGCCCTGGCAGCCCAGCTGGAGCCGTTCCAGCGGCGGTAGGGCCAGGCTCCATCGCCGACCGCTTCACTCGGATTCCGGGGGGGGGAGCGCCTGCTGCCTCGCCTGGGCCTTCCGCTTCCGGGCCAGCGCCACCATGTCCTGCTCCAGCGGACTGCGGGCGAAGATGAAGGGGCCCGTGATGCAGCGGAAGTACCGGATGATCCAGAGGGAGGAGTTGGGGTTGAATTCGGCGTGCGGGTCCTTCCCGAGGATGGGGCCCCCGCAGATCATCCGCCAGACCTGACCCGGGGTGCCGTGCCCCAGCAGCAGGTCATCCGCCTGGGAGTCGACGATGCCCAGGCGGCCTCCCTTCGAGGAGCTGAAGCCAGAGCGGATCCTCAGCCCCAGCGGCGTCTGGTAGCCACCGCCGGGCGCGTAGTCCTTCGGGTCGTCGATCAGGTAGATGCCCTTGGCGGCCTTCTCCGCGCCGATGCGGAAGTTCATCTGCTCGAAGGTCTCCTCATCCAGGGCGGGCGCGCTGAAGGCCGTGCAGTTGATGTCTTCGTAGCCCAGCGCCTTGAGCATGTAGGCCAGACGCAGGGCCACCGCGCCGCCCAGGCTGTGACCGGTCACGGTGATGCGGCTGGACTTCGTGGCACCCAGCTTCTTCAGCTCCTGGAGGACGGGGTCGAGGATGGCCTTCACGCCCTGGTAGGCGACGCCCAGGGGGTCCACGTTGGCGAGCGCGCCCGTGGTGACGTTGCGCTCCTTCCACAGCGCGTCGAAGTCCTTGCCCCAGGACGTGGTGCCGGTGGCGGCCACATAGAACTCCGGCGCACTGGAGCCCATGGAGCGCCAGAACTGGATCTTCGCGGCGGGGTGGAACTCCAGCGCCATGGACTCGAAGCGGTTGAGCAGGGGCTCGCCGACGACCTGCTCCAGGGTGGACTTGAGTTCGAAGTGCCTCGCATGGCTCTTGTGCGCGAGTGCGGGGTCGGATTCCCACACCGTCACGTTGCGTTCGATGCGGATGCCGGGCTCCAGGGACAGGTAGGCCAGGAACATCGCCAGCCCCTGGGAGAAGGAGAACTCCGAGCGCAGGTACGGGATGACCTTCTCGTTGAGTTCGCGCACGAAGCGCGCCTTCACCGCGGGGTCCGAACTTTGCCTGGCGAGGCTCAGCTCCTTGAAGGCCCACTGCATCCGGTCATGGCCGTCCGGGACGCCGGTGAGGTACGGCATCGGCTCCAGGTAGTTCATCCGGAGGGCCACCTCGGCCAGCAGCTTGGCGCCTGCCATCACCACGTCCTGGCTGACCGGTGTCTTCGACAGGGACAGCCGGTGCATGTGGACCAGCATGAGGTCGAGGACGGCGTCAGCGGGGATGGGCGAGTCCAGGGCCAGGATGAGGTCCACGGCCAGGTCCGGGAGGATGGAGCGGGCCTGCAGCTCCTGGAGCGCGTGGAGGGTGGCACTGGCCCGCATCAGCATGTTGGACACGCGCAGCGTCCGGTCCACCTGATCATGGGACAGATCGCCCATGGCGGAGATGCCGTCCACCATGTGCAGCATGGCCTCCATCACCAGCGGGATGCTGGCCGACTCGCGCAACGACCTGTGGACGGAGCCGCTCGATCTGCTTGAGCGCGTCGTCGTGAACCGCTCGGTGGTGAGCCCATCCAGGTGCGATTCGATGATGTCGTAGTTCCCCGGAGGCATGCAAAAGACCGTGAGGTCCTGCTCCTTGGAGAGATCCCCGAAGTGCATGACGATCTCCCCGGTGCCGGGGGCCTGTCTGCCAATGACGAACGTAGGCTTCTTGGAACTGAACCGCTTGATGTGCTCGCGCGGCACGTTTGCCATGACTTGCATCGTGAGCGCCAGGATGCGTGACCCGATGGGCGGCAGCTGGGGCTCGGGCGGGAGCAGCTTGGAGACCTTGGGGGCCTCGATGTACCGCATCCCGGAGACGTGAAAGCGCCGACGCCCCACGTACCTGCGCGTGCGCCGATGGTTGTGATTGTGCGTGAAGGCCTGAAACCCTTTGAGGGCGAGTGAACGCATGTACAGGCTCCTGGGGCGGACGGGGCGCGTTCGCCGGAACGCGGAGACCGCCCGGGTCCCTACGCAAGCGCGATGCCAGGGGATGTCACCAGCACGGTCAGTCGGGACGGACTCGCACGCCCGGAGGCAGGGGCCCGGTGCTGCGTCCCGAAGGCAAGCGGTTGCGTCCCGAGGGACGCGTTAGACTTCAGAGCACCTAACAAATGTCAGGGTAGAGCCTGCGTAGGAGCATGACGCAGCAGCCAAGGACGAGGAAGCCGAAGTGGACATCGTCCCTGTGCTCGTCGCGGACCCGAAGCCTGCGCAGCTGGTTCTTCCAGGCCAGCGTACGCTCCACCACCCAGCGGTAGCGTCCCAGCCGCTCCTTGGACTCGACGCCAGGACGAGCGATGCGCGGAGTGATGCCGCGCAGGCGAAGTCCCCACCGGTTCTTCCTGGAGGCGTAGGCCTTGTCGCCGTGAAGCTTCCCAGGCCGCTGTCGCCGCTGCCCCGAAGGCATCCTCACCGCGGGCACGGAGTCGATGAGGGGGAAGAGTTCGTGCGTGTCGTGCACGTTGGCCGCTGTCACCGATTCGGTGAGCGGCAGACCGTGAGCCTCTACGAGAAGATGATGCTTGCTACCCGCCTTCGCTCTATCCGTCGGGCTTGGGCCCGTGAGGGCCCCCTTTTTGACGCCCGGACGGACGCGGAGTCGATGGAGACGCGGGAGAAGTCCACCTTGCCGCGAAGGCCCAGTTCATCCAAGAGCCGCGCTTGAAGCTGCTCCCACACGCCGGCTCGGGTCCATTCCTCCAACCTGCGCCAGGCCGTCATGCCCGACAGGCCGAACTGCTTGCGAGGCAGCATCTCCCACGGGATGCCGCTCCGGAGCACGAAGACGATGGCCTCCAGCGCCGCCCGGTCATCCGCCCGAGGGCGACCGGGCTTCTTCTTGGGCCGAGGCGGAGGCAGCAGGGGCGCCACGCGCTGCCAGAAAGCGTCGGGGACAAGTTCACGGACCATGTCCCACAAGCTGAGGATGCCCCTTGCCGCTGACCAGCCCAGTCCTGACTTTCGTTAGGTGTTCTAACTCTCAACCCTGAGCTGTTCGATTTGACGGGGGCAACTCCAGACAGCCTTGCCAAGGAGAGAGGCGCGGGACTCAAGGAGCAGCCCCGTGCCCGCGCTCCTGAGTCACTGTGACGCCACGGTGGTCCGCCCTGACCTGATGCTGGCGTGGAAACTGCTTTAGGCTCGGGACATGCGGCTGCCCTGCCACACCCGAAGCGCGTCCCCTTCCCCTGCCTCCCTTCCGAGGCACGCATGAGCACCTGGGCCCTGCTGGCGGGATGGATGCTCATGGCGGCCCCCGCCGACTTCTCCGCGCCCCTGCGGGCGCGTGGAGAGAAGCAGGCCGCGTCCTCGGCGCGGCTGACCTCGGATGGCCAACAGCTCCTGCTCGAGGTGGAGGTGGTGGACCCGACGCCCTCCACCTCGACGGATGACGTGCACTCCGATCACGTCGAGGTCTGGTTCGCGCTGGAGGATCTCAAGGCGGTGGGCCCCACGCGCTTCGTCACCACCGAAGCGGGCGGTCTGTTCACCGTGAACGGCGGGGACAAGCCCAGGGAGCTCGACCGCAGCATCCGCATGCTGTCCGAGGAAGACGATGCGGAGGACCGCTGCGCCGCCAGCGAAAGGAGCGCGCGCGAATCAATTGGGAAGCCGCCCTCGCGCAGGGTGCGCGCCTTCTTCGGCCTCGCGCACCTGGGGCTGTTTCGCGATGGGCGCCCGGCCGTTCTCTATGATCGCCCGCTGTATGCGGCGGCAGGACTGGCTCCCTCCCTGGCGCCGGGGGATGTGAGCTACGAGGTCCAGAAGACGAAGCGCGGCTACCACCTCCGCGCGGTGCTCCAACCGGGAGGGCTCGTCTTCGTCCCACGCACCGGCGTGGAGACCCTGCGCGCCCGGGTGGACGTCATCGACGCGGGGCCTCCTGGAGCCCCTGAGCGCGTGCGCTCCAGCCACCCCGCTCCCCGGTGGGGCGAGCCCTCCACCTTTCATGTCGTGAAGCTGGCCCAACCCCTGAAGCCGCTGCTCCTGGCCGGGGTTCCGGAGTTGGGTCAACAGGACCTGGAGGGACTTCCCCCCTACTTCATGCGCGTGGGCGAGGAGTGGCGGGGCGTCGCCGCGGATTCACGGGAGCCAACGGACACTTCGAACCGGTACTGCCTGAGCAGCGCCAGCGAAGTCCTGGAGCATGTGTTCCTCCAGTGGGAGCTCGGCCCCGCCACGCCGTTCGCGGGGCCAGACACGGTGCGCATCCCCGTGCGAGCAACGGGCGCGGACGCCATGCGCCTGCGAGGTCTGCGCGAAGCGTCGAGGGCGGGGGAGCTGCTCCTGTTCCGCGAGGAGCAGAAGCCCCGGGCGGCCTGGATCGCGGGAGCGATGGAGCTGGGCTTTCGCTTCGAGGATGGGACACCCGGAGCGGTGGTGAAGCAGACCGGCTGGATGATGGGCATGCCCATGGGCGGCCCGTGCGGCGCGGCCGAGGAAAACACCCTGGAGCTCGTGAGGCTGGGAGAGAGCGGCCCCACCTCCGCCGAAATGCTGTCGTGGGACGCCTGCTCGAACGTCGTCGCTCACGAAGGCCAGGAGCTGGTCGATCTGGACGGGGCGTCCTTCTCCGAAGGCAGCGAAGCGTCCTGGCCTGGCTACACGTGGGAGCAGCCGGGACAGAAGCTCCGGATGAAGTTCGCGGACGACCTCTGGGTGGTCGCGAGCTGGAATGCCCGGGACGGCTCGGGTGTGACGGTCCGCGCGGAGAAGCCCGAGGAGGAACCCTGAGGGTGTGGTTGCACGGCTTGTCGTGCCGTGGGCCGGACGACGGGCGGTCTGGCGAGCGACCGGCCTCCCCTCTCGCATTGTGGCGACGAGGCGCCATGAGCACCGTTGAGCTTGTTCACCCGCCCACCGGAGGGACACGATGCCTCGTCCACACAGCCTCACGCTCCAACGGCAACTCTCCACCACCGCCGCCGAGGCCTTCGATTTCTGGGTGAACCCCACGAAGGTCGCCGTCTGGTGGGGCCCCAACGCCGGCGACACGAGCGACGTGCGGACGTTCGAGGTCCGCGTCGGCGGCAAGTACCGGGTCCTCACCCACGCGCCGAACGGCGACACCTACGACTTCACCGGCGAATTCCGAGCGGTCGAGCCCGGCCGGAAGGTGTCCTTCACCTGGGATGTCGAAAAGAGCGGCCCCTCGCAAGTCACCGTCACCCTCGACGAGCAATCAGGCGGTACGCAGCTGACGCTCGTCCACGAGGGCCTTCAGTCGGAGCAGGACAGGGATGCCTGCATCGACGGTTGGAACGGGGCGCTCGACAAGCTGGAGCGCGAAGCGCGCCAGTGGGCCAGCGGACAGGGTGAGGCGCCCGCTTCGCTGTGACGCTGGCGCTGCGCTGAAGGCCCTCAGGGCTTCCCGAGCAGCTCCAACGCGAAGGTGGTCAGCACGGTGACGCCGGTGCGCAGCGTGCGCTCGCGGTCCGGCGCGTAGATGGGCGAGTGCGGAGAGGGGAGCGTCTCCCCCGTGGCCTTTGCCTCCGCGAAGCGCTTGGGCTCGGTGATGCCCAGCCACATCATCACCGAGGGCACGCCCGCGCTGCCGTACTCGGAGAAGTCCTCGCCGCCCATGTTGGGCGGTGCCTCGCTGAGGTTCTTCTCACCCAGCACCTTGCCCACCGCGCCCACCAGCCGCGTCGTGAGCGCGGGATCATTGAAGGTGGCGGGCGTGCCCTCGGTGACCTTGACGTCGGGGGGGCGGGGCGCACCCGAGGCCATCGCCTCCGCTTTGGCGATGCGCTCGATGCCGGCCAGCAGCGCCTTGCGGACCTCCGGCTTGTACGTGCGCACCGTGATCTGCAGGCGCACCTCGTCCGGGATGATGTTGTGCTTGGTGCCACCGTGGATGGCGCCCACCGTGATCACCCCCGGCTCCAGCGGGCTCTTCTC